>NZ_DATGQG010000052.1:0-13232 GCF_035304305.1 Ferrovibrio sp. | reverse complement strand
GAAGCCTGGGCGAAGCTGGCCCAGAAGGAACTGGGCGACCGGCCGCTCTCCGACCTCGTCTGGGACAGCCCCGAAGGCATCCGGATCAAGCCGCTCTACACCGCGGCCGATCTCGAGAACCTGGAATTCGACACCCTGGGCAGCCTGCCCGGCTTCGCGCCGTTCACCCGCGGCGTGCGCGCCACCATGTATGCCAACCGGCCCTGGACGATCCGCCAGTATGCCGGCTTCTCCACCGCCGAAGAGTCGAACGCCTTCTACCGCAAGAATCTTGCCGCCGGGCAGCAGGGCATCAGCGTCGCCTTCGATCTCGCCACCCATCGCGGCTACGATTCCGATCATCCGCGCGTGGTCGGCGATGTCGGCAAGGCCGGCGTGGCGATCGATTCCGTCGAGGACATGAAGATCCTGTTCGACGGCATTCCGCTCGACAGGATGAGCGTGTCGATGACCATGAACGGCGCCGTGCTGCCGGTCATGGCCTGCTACATCGTCGCCGGCGAGGAGCAGGGCGTGAAGCCCGAGCAGCTCAGCGGCACGATCCAGAACGACATCCTCAAGGAGTTCATGGTCCGGAACACCTATATCTATCCGCCGGGCCCCAGCATGCGCATCGTGTCCGACATCATCGGCTACACGGCGAAGCACATGCCGCGCTTCAACTCGATCTCGATTTCCGGCTACCACATGCAGGAAGCCGGCGCGACCGCGGTGCAGGAGCTGGCGTTCACGCTCGCCGACGGCCTCGAATATGTCCGCACCGCGATCAACAGCGGCATGGATGTCGATGCCTTCGCCGGACGGCTCTCCTTCTTCTTCGCCATCGGCATGAACTTCTTCATGGAGATCGCCAAGCTGCGCGCCGCGCGCTTCCTGTGGGCGAAGATCATGTCGGAATTCAAGCCGAAGAAGCCCTCCAGCCTGATGCTGCGCACCCATTGCCAGACCTCGGGCGTCTCGCTCACCGAACAGGATCCCTACAACAACGTGGTGCGCACCGCGATCGAGGCGATGGCGGCCGTGCTGGGCGGCACCCAGTCGCTGCATACCAACGCGCTGGACGAAGCCATCGCGCTGCCCAGCGAGTTCTCCGCCCGCATCGCCCGCAACACCCAGCTGATCATCCAGGAAGAGACCCACGTCACCAAAGTGGTCGACCCGCTGGCCGGCTCCTATTACGTCGAGGCGCTGACCCATTCGCTGGTCTCCCATGCCTGGGCGCTGATCCAGGAAGTCGAGGCGATGGGCGGCATGACCAGGGCGGTCGAGAGCGGCATGCCGAAGCTGCGCATCGAGGAGGCGGCAGCGCGCCGCCAGGCCCGCGTCGACCGCGGCGAGGATGTCATCGTCGGCGTCAACAAGTACCGCCCGGCGAAGGACGACGTGCCCGAGCTGCTGGAAGTCGACAACACCCGCGTGCGCGAGCAGCAGGTGGCGCGGCTCAACACCATCCGCAACACCCGCGACAAGGCGAAGGCGGAAGCCGCCATCCGGGCGCTGGAAGAGGGCGCCGCCGGCAATGCCAACCTGCTCGAGCTCTGCGTCAATGCCGCCCGCGCCCGTGTCACGGTGGGCGAGATGTCGGATGCCATGGAGCGCGTCTTCACCCGCCACCAGGCCACCATCCGCTCGATCAGCGGCGTCTATGGCGCGGCCTATGCCAATGACGAGGGCTTCATGAACATCCAGAAGGACATCGAGGCCTTCGCCGCCGAGGAGGGCCGCCGGCCGCGCATGCTGGTGGTCAAGCTCGGCCAGGACGGCCATGACCGCGGCGCCAAGGTGATCGCCACCGCCTTCGCCGATCTCGGCTTCGACGTCGATGTCGGCCCGCTGTTCCAGACGCCCGAGGAAGCCGCCAAGGATGCCATCGACAACGACGTGCATGTCATCGGCGTCTCGTCGCAGGCGGCAGGCCACAAGACGCTGGTGCCGCAGCTGATCGAGGCCCTGCGCAGGCAGGGCGCCGGCGACATCCTGGTGATCTGCGGCGGCGTGATCCCGCCGCAGGATTACGACTACCTGCGCAAGGCGGGCGTTGCCGGCATCTACGGCCCGGGCACCAACATTCCGAAGGCGGCGGCCGAGATCATCGGCCTGATCCGCCAGCAGCATAAGGCGGCGGCGGAGTAGCCCGCCGCCTTACGCCTTGCGCGTCACGCCGCGCGCCGCGCCGGCGGCCGGTTCACCGGCGTGGTGCGGAAGAAGCCGATCAGCTCGGCCAGGTCGCGCGCCTGGCCGGCCAGCGCCTCGGCGGAGGCGGAGGTTTCCTCCACCAGCGCGCCGTTGCGCTGGGTCATCTCGTCCATCTGTCCGATCGCGGTGTTGACCTGCTCCAGGCCGACCGCCTGCTCGCGCGAGGCGGCGGCGATCTCGGCGACGATGTCGGAGACCTTCTTTACCGCGGTGACGATCTCGGAAAGCGACTGGCCGGTCTCGTTCACCAGCGCCGCGCCGGCTTCCACCTGGCTGCTCGAGGCGGCGATCAGCCCCTTGATCTCGCGCCCGGCCTCGGCGGAGCGCTGCGCCAGCGCACGCACCTCCTGCGCCACGACGGCAAAGCCCTTGCCAGCCTCGCCCGCGCGTGCGGCTTCGACGCTCGCGTTCAGCGCAAGCAGATTCGTCTGGAAGGCGATCTCGTCGATCAGCACCACGATGTCGGCGATCTTCTGCGCGCTCTGCTCGATCTGCGTCACCGCGGCGACCGCCTGCTGCACCACGCTGCCGCCCTTCTCGGCGCTGGCGCGCGCTTCCGCGGCCAGCTGGTTGGCGGCCTGCGCGTTGTCGGCATTTAGCTTCACCGTCGCGGTCACCTGATGCATCGAGGCCGCGGTCTGCTCCAGCGAGGCCGCCTGGCTTTCGGTGCGTTGCGCCAGATCGCTGCTGCCGACCGAGATCTCGGCGGCGGCATCGCGCACGGTGGCGGCATTCACCGCCAGATGCTCGGCCAGCTCGGTCAGCCGCGCCGCCATGGCATTGGCGCTGTCCTTCAGGCTGCCGAACACGCCGTGGTAATCGCCGGTGACCTGGCGCGTCAGGTCGCCGCCGCCCATCGCGGTCATGCTGGCGGCGAGTTCCTCGGTGATGCCCTGCAGCGACGCGATCAGGCGGTTCAGCTGCCGGCCGAGCGTGAGCAGGAAGCCTTCCTTGCCGGCTTCCTCCAGCCGGCCGCTGAGATCGCCCTCGGCGACGCGTTCGAACAGCGCGGCGATCTCGGCCGCGGCGGCCGCCTCGCGCTGCTCGCGCTCGCGCCGCCGCGCCTCGGAGGCCTGGCGCTGGGTTTCCGCCGTCTGCTCCAGCGCCAGCTTGTCCAGCGCATTCTGCTTGAACACCTGCACGGCTTCCGCCATGGCGCCCAGTTCGTCGCGACGGTTGCGTGAGGGAATCTCCAGCGTCAGATCGCCGGCGGCCAGCCGCCGCATGCTCTCGGTCAGCTGCGCCAGCGGCCGCGCCGTCGAGCGCACCAGCAGCACGCCGGCCGATGCGGTCAGAAGCAGCAGCGCCGCGATCACGCCGGCCGACACCAGGGCCTGCCGCATCGTGTCGGAGCGCAGTTCGGCGGCGCGGGCCTGCAGGTCGCTGCCCATGCGCTCCTCGACGGTTTTCAGCTCGTCGATATAGGCGGTCATCGCAGAGAACCAGGCCGGCGCGGTGACGTCGCCGGTGACGCCGCTGGTGATGCTGTCATAGGCCGTGCGGCGGAAGCCGCTGACCGTGTCGCGCTGCGGGCTGCCGGTCAGCTGCCGCAGCGCCTCGGCCTGCCCCGGCGTGGCGAGACGCTGCGCATCCAGCAGATGCTGGTCCTGCAGCGCCGCCAGCGCCACCATGCGGCGATAGGTTTCCGGATCGAACCGTCCGGCGGCGAAGGCACCGGCGGCGGTGGCGCGCTCCTGGCCGGCCAGCTCCTTGCCTTCCAGCAGGGCGTAATAGACCTGGGTCGCCAGGCCGATGCCGCGGTCATTGGCGATCAGCACCATCTGGCGGATGCCGTCGAGCTGGGTGGCGATGGCGTCGGTGTAGAAGGCGAAGGACTGCGACCCCGGCAGGGTCTGCGCATCGATGCCCTGGCGCTTCTCGGCGAGCGGCGCCACGGCCCGCTGCGCCTTTGCCGCGGCCTCGGCGAAGGCCGGGCCCAGCGCCCCCATATCGGCCCGTTTCAGCGCCGCGGCGAGCCGGGCGGCCGCGGCGTCGGTCTGCCGCCGCTGGTCCATCAGCTCGCTGCGGAACTGCCGCCCGCCGCTGCCCAGGAACAGCGCCGAACTGCCGCGCTCGCGCTGCAGTTCATGGACGAAGTCGCTGGCGGCCACGGTATATCCCGCCATGTTCCGCACCAGGTCGGCCTGGCGCAGGTCGGCAAAGCGGTCGCGGATGACCAGGGCGGCGAAGATCAGCAGAGTGAGGCTGGGAATCAGCAGGGCGATCAGGATTCGGCTTCTTATCGAGCGCAGCATGGTTGTATCCGGGAGAGTCTTTATCGGTGGGACCCCCAGCCTGCCGTCCCGGCGCCGCCGCTTCCTCGACCTGGCGCAAACAGGAATCAGAAAAATCGGGCGGGGCCGGCCTTATTTCCCGGAAACCGGCCCGCAGGACGGGCTTGCACTCGGCCCCGTGCCGGCCCATATTGAGAGCATGATCCGTGCCGGCAACATTCTCCGACTCTGCCGCGCCAGCCGCCTCCACGCAGGCCGCTAGGCCCCGGACCCGTGCGGCTTTTTGCCGCCTGATGCCCGGGGCGTTTTAGACACCCCCTTTGCTTTCCGACTTTCACCGTGCCGCGGCAGACGTGGCGCGTCATTTTTCTTGGAGATTATCATGCCGTTCCTGCACCCGCGTCCCGATATCCTGCTGACCGAGAACGATTCCGCACGGCTGGCCGACATTGCCGAACAGATCCGCCCGCGCCAGCCCGACGTGGCGCAGATGCTCAGCTGCGAGCTCGAGCGCGCCAGGATCGTCGCGCCGGAGGAAACGCCAGCCGATGTCGCCACCATGCGCAGCCATGTCGTGTTCGGCTACGACCACAGCCAGCGTTCGCACTGGCTCACCCTGGTCTATCCGGGCGAGGCCGATCTCGACCAGAAGAAGATCTCGATCGCCACGCCGGTCGGCGCGGCGCTGATCGGCCTGCGCGAGGGCCAGAGCATCGGCTGGACCACCAACAGCGGCGAATGCCGGCGCATCACCCTGCACCGGGTAGCCTACCAGCCGGAGCGCGACGGCCGCTACGACCTGTAGCCGCCGCCCCGTCCAGGCCTGCGGCGACTCAGGTCCTGAAGAAGCTTACCAGGCCGGCCAGCTCGCGCGACTGCGCGGCCAGTGTCTGCGCGGCCGCCGTGGTCTCCTCCACCAGCGCGCTGTTGCGCTGGGTCACTTCATCCATGGCCGCAACCGCGGTGTTGACCTGATCGAGACCCGTCGCCTGCTCGTGGCTGGCGGCGGCGATCTCGCCGACAATGTCGCTCACCTTCTTCACCGCCGCGACGATCTCGGCGAGCGACTGGCCGGCCTGGTTCACCAGTGCGGCGCCGGCCTTCACCTGCGCGTTGCTCTCGCTGATCAGCGTCTTGATATCCTTGCTGGCGCTGGCCGAACGCTGCGCCAGCGCCCGCACCTCCTGCGCCACCACCGCAAAGCCCTTGCCGGCCTCGCCGGCGCGCGCGGCTTCGACGCTCGCGTTCAGCGCCAGCAGGTTGGTCTGGAAGGCGATCTCGTCGATCAGCATGACGATGTCGCTGATCCTGCGCGCGCTGTCCTCGATCCGGTGCATCGCGGTGACGGTGTCGCCGACCACGCCGCCACCCTTCTCCGCCGTGTCGCGCGCTGTCATCGCCAGCTGGCTGGCGGCCTGCGCGTTGCCGGCATTCTGCTTCACCGTTTCGGTGATCTCGTGCATCGAGGCGGCCGTCTCCTCGATGCTGGCGGCCTGGCTCTCGGTGCGGGCCGAAAGATCCTGGCTGCCTGAGGAAATCTCGGTCGAGGCGGCCTGCACCGCATCGGCGCTGCCCGCCAGCCGGGCGGTGAAATCGCGCAGCCGGTCGCCCATGCTGTTGATATCGTCGGCCAGCGCGCCGAAACGGCCCTGGAAGCCGGTCGCAACGCGGCGCCGCAGATCGCCTTTCGCCATCGCCGCGGTGACGTCCTGCGCCGCGCCGATCACCGTCTCGGTGCGTTCCAGCAGCGTGTTGACGGTCATGCCGACGCGCTGCATCACGCCGCTCAGTTCGCCGGTCGCGACACGCTGGCCGAGATCGCCGTCGGCGGCGGCCGCCACGACGTGGCCGATGGCCTGCTCGAAACGGGCTTCCTGCGCCGCGCGCTCGGCGGCGAAACGCTCGCGCTCGGCGGCGGCATCGGCTTCCAGCCTTTCGCGGTCGGCCATGGAGACCTGCATGTCGGACAGGCTCTGCGCGCTGCGGGCGAACAGGTTCTCCAGCACCAGGCAGAGCCAGATCAGCACCGCGCATTCGGCGACCACGATGACCGCATGCACGATGACGCGGCCGAAATCGCTGCCATCGGGGAAGATGGCGTAGGGCAGCGCGAAGTTCAGCACCAGGTGATGCAGGGCGGTCAGGGTTGCCGCCGTCAGGATCGCACGCCAGTCGCAGTAGGCCGCCAGCACCGCGAAGATCGCGAAGTAATACATGTGCAGGTCGATCTGCCACGGACCGCTCGCGGCAAAGACCAGCAGCGATGCCATGCCGACGAAGGCCGCGGCCACCACCTGCCGCGTTGCCGCACCGGCGGCGTCGCGGCGGCAGAACCATGTGGCGATGGCGGCGATGACCAGCGCGCCGATGCCGCTGGCGAGCAGGCCGGTGCCGTTGAACCAGGCCACGGCCAGGATCAGCGGCAGATGCAGCCAGAGCCAGACGGCGAAAGCGCCGCTCGCGCGGCGCCGCAGATCGTCAAGGGATTCGAGCCGAAGCAGGGCGGTGGTCATGGCATTCTGCCTTTCAGGTGGAAGGAGATCGGTGGAAAAGCGGCGGCCGGAAGGACAGGCAGCCGGCCAGCAGGCCGTCGCCGGCCAGCACCAGACGGGCGCCCGCGGCATAGAGCTGCGTCGCGGCATCCGGCGCGGCGGCGGAAACCAGCCACAGGTTCGGCAACCGGCCCTGACCGAGCGGCCGGGCCTGCGCCGCATCCAGCAGGGCTGCGGCGCGCGGCAGATCCCCGGCGCCGGCCGGCAGCAGCACGATCAGGCGCTGCGGCGCATCCCCTTCCGGTGCCGGACCGGAGGCCGGCGGCAGCAGGGTGAGCAGGGGCAGCAGGGCGATCAGCAGAATGCTGCCCAGCGCAAGGCGGGAATGCGAAGTTGTCGGCACGGGGAACGTCGGTTCAGTCCGACAGGGACATAGGTAATCTCCGCCGCAATAGCACGTGGATTGCGCCGCCCGGCGAAAACGATGGCAGGTTGTGGCCGCAAAGCCACGATTCCGGTATGATTCAGCGAGTTTCCCTGACAGACTTCCCGCGCCACGGGATGTCTGAAGCCGGAGTGTTCCCATGCCGCCATTCTTCGTCACGCCGCTCTATGCTGCGCTCTGCGGCCTGCTGCTGATCGTGCTGGCGGTCCGCGTCATCCGCCTGCGGCAGCGTCATGGCGTCGGCATCGGCGATGGCGGCCATGCGGATCTCGGCAAGGCGATCCGCGTGCATGCGAATTTCGTCGAATACGTGCCGCTCGCCCTGCTGCTGCTTTTCCTGCTCGAGCTGACGCGGCAGCCGGTCTGGGCGCTGCACCTGCTCGGCGCCATGCTGTTCCTCGGCCGCATCCTGCATGCCTGGGGCCTGTCGCGGACCGCGAAACTCTCGAGCGGCCGCGCCATCGGCATCGGCCTGACCTTCACGGTCATCGTCATCACCAGCCTCTGGCTGCTGCTGGTGGCGCTGCAGCGCCTCGCCATGTGACGCGATGGATTTCGACTACATCGTCATCGGCGGCGGTTCGGCGGGCTGCGTGCTCGCCCGGCGCCTCAGCGATGACGGTGTGACGAAGGTCTGCCTGCTCGAGGCCGGTCCGCCCGACGACCACATCCTCTGCCGTGTGCCGCTCGGCGCCGCCGCCTTCGTGCCGACGAAATGGCGCAACTGGGCGTTCCAGACCGAACCGCAGCCGGGATTCGGCGGGCGCCGCGGCTACCAGCCGCGCGGCCGCATGCTGGGCGGCTCCTCCGGCCTGAACGCGATGATCTATACCCGCGGCCATGCCTCCGATTACGACGACTGGCGCGACCGCGGCGCCGCCGGCTGGGGCTTCAGCGACGTGCTGCCCTATTTCCGCCGCGCCGAAGGCAACGAGCGCTTCGACGGTCCGCTGCATGGCACGACCGGGCCGCTGAACGTGGCCGATCTGGCCTCGCCGCATCCGCTGGGCGAAACCTTCCTCCGGGCCTGCGATACGCTGCAGCTGCCGCGCAACGACGATTTCAACGGCGAGCGGCAGGAGGGTGTCGGGCATTATCAGGTGACGCAGAAGAACGGCGAACGCTGGTCGGCAGCGCGCGCCTATCTCACCGACGCCGTGCGGGCGCGGCCGAACCTGCGCATCGAGACCGGCGCGCGGGCGACGCGCATCCTGCTGCAGGGCCGTCGCGCGGTCGGCGTGGCGTACCGGAAGGGCCGCAGCGGGCAGTCGCTGCTGGCAAAGGCCGGCGTCATTCTTTCCGCCGGCGCGCTGCAGTCGCCGCAGCTGCTGATGCTGTCGGGCATCGGCCCCGGCGCCGAACTGCAGCGGCACGGCATCCCGGTGCAGCACGAACTGCCCGGCGTCGGCGCCAACCTGCAGGACCATGTCGACTACATCCTGCTCTACAAGACCGACGATCACACCCTGCCCGGCGTCTCGCCGCTCGGCAGCCTGCATCTGCTGCGCGAGATCCGGCGCTGGAAGGCCGAGCGCAGGGGCATGCTGACCTCGAACTTCGCCGAGGCCGGCGGCTTCCTGCGCTCCGATCCGTCGCTGCCCCGGCCCGACCTGCAGCTGCATTTCGTCGTCGCCCTGGTCGACAACCATGCGCGCAGGCTGCATTTCGGCCATGGCTACAGTTTGCATGTCTGCGTGCTGCGGCCGAAAAGCCGCGGCCATGTCGGCCTGAAAGGCGCCGACCCGCTGCTGCCGCCGAAGATCGATCCGCAGTTCCTGAGCCATCCCGACGATGCGGCGCTGCTTCTGCGCGGCGTGAAGCTCGGCCGCCGCATCATGGAGGCGCCGCCGTTCCGCGCGCTGAAGCCGCAGGAGCTTTACACCGCCGGCATCCATGAGGACGACGCGCTGCTGGCGGCGATCCGCGCGCGCGCCGACACGATCTATCATCCGGTCGGCACCTGCCGCATGGGGGCGGCGGAGGATGCCATGGCCGTGGTCGATCCGCAGCTGCGCGTGCGCGGCCTGGAGGCGCTCTGGGTAGCCGATGCCTCGGTGATGCCGACCCTGATCGGCGGCAATACCAACGCGCCGACGATCATGATCGCGGAAAGGGCGGCTGACCTGATCCGGTCGGCCGCGCCATAGGTAATGAAGGATTGAGGGGGCGGACCTACGCCTCCTTCCAGTTCACGCTGTAGAGATCGAAGCGGCGGTCCTTCAGGTTCACCACGGTGCCCGACTGGCGCGCGGCGGCGAGGCTGTCGAGCTGCAGGTCGGCGATGGCGACCATCTCCACATTCGGCGTGGTGTCGGCGGCGATGCCGTCGCGGGCGAAATTGAAGTCGCAGGGCGTCAGCACGCAGCTCTGGGCATACTGGATGTCCATGTTCTCGACATTCGGCAGGTTGCCGACATTGCCCGCCATGGCGACATAGCACTGGTTCTCCACCGCGCGGGCCTGGCCGCAGTAGCGCACCCGCAGGTAGCTCTGCCGCTCGTCGGTGCAGAAGGGCACGAAGAGAATCTGTGCGCCCTGGTCGGTGAGGTGGCGGGCCAGTTCGGGGAATTCCGTGTCGTAGCAGATCATCACGCCGATCGGCCCGCAGTCGGTCTCGATCGCGTTCATCTCGCTGCCGCCGGTGATGTTCCACCAGTAGCGCTCGTTCGGCGTCGGATGGATCTTGCGCTGCTCATGCACCGAACCGTCGCGCAGGCAGACATAGCAGATGTTGTAGATCAGCCCGTCGGCATCGCGGGTCGGATGCGAGCCGCCGATGATGTTGATGTTGTAGCTGACCGCCAGTTCGGAGAACAGCGTGCGGATGCGGTCGGTATAGGCGGTCAGCGCGGCGATCGCTTCCGATGCCGGCGCATGGCGGTTCTCGATCGAGAGCAGCTGCAGGGTGAAGAGTTCGGGGAAGACCACGAAATCGGCCTTGTAGTCGGCCACCACGTCGACGAAATACTCGACCTGCTGGGCGAATTCCTGGAACGAGGCCACCGGGCGCTGCTGGTACTGCACGCAGGCGATGCGCACATTGGTCGAGCGCGGCAGGGCCGGCGCCGCGGTGCTCGTCATGGTCTCGCCGGCCACCTGCGGGTTGCGCCAGACCATATGGGTGCCGAAGCCGCGCGATTCATGGTCGGTCGGCAGATAACCGCGCAGCACGCCGACCGGCTCGAAGCCGTTGCGCAGCTGGAAATTGATCACCGGATCGCGCAGGCGGCCTTCGCGCACCAGTTCGACATAGCGTTCGGGCGATCGCACCTGGCTCCACCGGCGGTTCAGGTTCGGCATGCGTCCGCCGAAGACGATGCCCTGCAGGTGCAGATGCTGCGCCAGCTGCTTGCGCGCATTGTACAGGCGCTGGCCGATGCGCAGGCCCCGGTAATCGGGATCGACGCAGATCTCCATGCCGTAGAGCCAGTCGCCTTCGGGATCATGGCGCGAGGCATAGCCGCGGCCGGTGATGCTCTCCCAGTCATGGGGTTTCAGCGCCAGCTTGCCGCTGATGCGGAAAGTGGCGCAGTAGCCGACGACCGCGCCGTCATAGAGGGCGACGAACTGGCCTTCGCGGAAGTGATGCTGGTGTCCGCGCAGCTGCGCCGCCGAATAGGCGCCGTTGCTGCCCAGCGCGGCATAGACCTTGGCGGTGAGCGCGCGGATGGCGGGAATGTCCTCCGGCGTGGCGTTGCGCAGGATCAGTTTCGGCCTGCTGGCGGCGGCGCGCCTGGTGCCGCTCCGGGCGGCATTCTGGCTGGCGGTCTTGCGGCGGGGGCGGGTGGCGGTCTTGAGCATGGGATGGTCCCGGTCATGGATCAGGCAACGAAACAACCGGCGCGGCGGCAGGGCCGCAGCGGGAAAAACACGGATTGTCTCTTGTGAATACCCCACCGGAGGGGTGGAGGTGGGCCGTCCGCCGGGGCCCAGGGGGGAGTGGGTGAAGCGGACGGCCCGAACAGGCCTGCGATGAGGCTGCCTGCTGATGAAAAGGCTTATAGACAGACAAAAAGGCGGAATTGAGGCCGCCGGCCACGACCCCGGGCGGCATTCGGCCGCAAAGCCTGCAACGGAAGTGTAACAGTCTTAAATGCCTGAGCGATTTGACTTTTTTCCGGACCCCCGGCAGAGTCCGCGGCGATGAGCGAGACGCCCGCCATGCTGCGCCTGGGCTTTCCTGCCGGCGGCCTGCGGCGGGGGCGGCAGCACCCGCTGCTGAAAGGGCGCGCCCGGCGCAGCCGGCAGTCCCTGCTGCTGCTCGACACACCCGAACAGACCTGCACCGGCAGCGGCTGGCTCTGCGTTTCCCATGCCGATCCCTCGGCGCGCGTGCAGGAGCTGCTGCCGGTGTCCGGCCAGCCCTCCGGCCCGGCGCCGCATCTGCCGGAAGACCTGCAGATCGTGGCGCAGGGCGAGGTGAAGAGCGCCACCATTGCGCTGCAGGACGGTGTGACGGCGCAGTTCCGCGACATCCGCCTGCAGCGCGGCGACGCGGAAACGACCGTCGGGGAACTCGTGCTGCAGGGCGAGGCCGGCGCGCTGCATGCGCTCGCGCTGCGGCTCTGCGCCGAGCTGCCGCTGCGCTGGACCGGCGTGCCGGGACTGGTTCTTGCCGCAGTGACGCTCGGGCTGGCGGAGGCCAGGCCGGTGCGCGCCGGGCAGATCGCCTACGCGCTGCCCGACCGGGCCAATGCCGTCGTCGCTTTCGCCGCCATCGCGCGCCACTGCCTGGCGCAGTTCGACGCCAACATGCTGCCCGTGCTCGCCGACCGCGATCTCGAAGGCGTGCACCAGATGCGCGTCGCGCTGCGCCGCCTGCGTTCGGCGATCCAGGTGTTCCGCGACATCCTGCCAGAGGCGGCGTTGCAGCCGCTGGCCGACGAGCTGCGCTGGCTCAACGGCCCGCTGGGCGACAAGCGCGATCTCGATGTCTTCCTGCATGAGACGCTGAAGCCGCTGCAGCAGACGGGCGCGGCGACCGAGGGACTTGCGCGCATCGTGCAGCAGGTCGAAGCGCGCAGGGGCGAGGCGCAGCAGGCGCTGTCGGAGGCGTTGCAATCCGCGCGCTGCGCGGCCTGGCGTCTCGGCGTCGCGCAGCTGCTGGCGACCCTGCCCGGGCTGGCGGCGATCCCGCCGGACACCGACACGCCGCCGGATACCGATACGAAGGCGGGTGACGCGCCGCCGCATCTGCGGCCCGACGGCGCGCGCGGCTTTGCCGCTGCCGTGCTGCACCGGCGCCGGCGCAAGGTGAAGAAGCTGGGGCGGCGTCACGCCACGCTCGATACCGCCGGGCTGCACCGGCTGCGCATCCATGCCAAGCGGCTGCGCTATGCGGTGGAATTCTTCCGCCCGCTGTTCGGCAAGAGGGATGTGCGCCGCTTCCTCGCCGCGCTCACCGAGCTGCAGGACTGCCTCGGCGCGCTCAACGATGCCGCCATGGGCGAGCGGCTGCTGCGCGACACGCTCGGCATTCCGCCCGATGATCCGGCCTCCACCGCCATCACCGGCTGGTTCGCCGGCCGCCAGCGTCTGCAGCTCGACCATCTCGGCGCCTGCTGGGAGGCATTTGCGCGCAACAAGCCCTTCTGGAAGGACGCGCTGGAGAAGTGAGATCTCCGGTCTTTCGCCGTCCTGTCCGACGTGATCCGGATTCCGTGCGATCGTTCATGGAACGAGGAGACAGACCGGATGCCTTGACCGGTCTGTCTCCGTCACCTCGGCCTCAGGCTGCGCTGGGCAAGTGGGGGATGGGGTTTTGGGTTATGTGGGTGAGGGCGAGGAGGGGTACGAGCTGGTCGTCGACGCGGGCGATGCCGTCGATGAGGTCGGGGGCCCAGGCCTCGTCTTCGGAGCGGGTGA
>NZ_DATGQG010000051.1:0-22594 GCF_035304305.1 Ferrovibrio sp. | reverse complement strand
GCGGCACTTCCTCGGGCAGCCAGTGCAGGCGCTGCTGGGTCATCCAGGCCTCGTAGGCCCAAGGATACCGGAACGGCTTGTAGACCGGCTTGGCGTCCAGCAGCGACATGTCTCCCCCTCGAACTGAATGGTGGTGCGAGGGGTCACTATCGCAAGATGTTGTGGCTGCTTCAAGAGGGCACAGCCTAAATATGGATTGCCCTGTGGATTAAAGCGAGTCCAGCCCGCGCAGGCGGGCCGCGAGGCCGCGCAGTTCGGTGCGCAGGCGGGCCATGTCCTCGGGCCCCAGCGGCAGCAGGCAGAACAGGTCGCGCTGCAGGGCAGCGACCTCGCGTTCCAGGGCCCGGCCGCGGGCCGTCAGGCGGATCTCGACCTGGCGCTCGTCGTCCCGGCTGCGCCGGCGCTCCAGCAGGCCGGCCTCCTCCATGCGCTTGAGCATGGGGGTGAGGGTGCCGGAATCGAGATAGAGCCGTTCTCCGATGGCCTTCACCGTCAGGCCGTCCTGCTCCCACAGCACCAGCATGACCAGATACTGCGGATAGGTGAGGCCAAGCGGCTCCAGCCGGTCGCGGTACAGCCGGGTCATGGCGTTCGACGCGGCATAAAGCGCGAAGCACAGCTGATGGTCGAGCCTGGCGGCGGTATCGGCGGACATGGCGATTCGCAGTGTAATCGGCGACGCCGGCCTGTGCAGCCGGCGCCGCATGGCTCGGTTCAGACGCTGGTTTCGAGCGTCACGTCGATATTGCCGCGTGTTGCCTTGGAATAGGGGCAGACCTGGTGCGCGGCGGCCACCAGTGCCTCCGCCTGGGCCTTGTCCATGCCCGGCAGACTGACGGCGATCTTCGCGTTCAGCCCAAAGCTGGTCTCGTCCTTGCCGATGCCGATGGTCACCGAAACGGTGTTGCCCTGCGGCAGCGTGACCTTCTGGTTGCGGGCAACGAGGCCCAGCGCGCCCTGGAAACAGGCGGCATAGCCGCTGGCGAACAGCGTCTCGGGGTTGGCGGCATTGCCCGGCCCGCCGAGTTCCTTCGGCATGGCGAGCATGAGGTCGATGATGCCGTCGGCCGAGGTGACCTTGCCGGAGCGGCCGCCGGTTGCGGTGGCAGTGGTGGTGTAAAGCGGGGTGATGGCCATGGGAGGGTTCCTTCCGTCCTGGTTGGCGACGGAAGGTATATTGTTCACAATTTAATTTTAGTCAATTGAATTTTTCACTTTAATCGTCGAACAATCCCCGGTCCGCCCGGCGATGACAGGCCGGGCAGTTCGACCGCGTCACGACCTCGGGTCGCTGCCAGACGCGTTCGGGAAAGTCGTGCTCCCGGAGAAAGGCGGGATTGTCGGTAATCCGCCGCGGAACTCCGCCGGGGGCGACCCAGCGCATGAACTCCCGCAGCCCGCCGCCGCCCGGCGCATCGCCTGCATGGTCGGTGAGGTAGGCTTCCACCGCTCTGGCCTGATCCCCGGGCAGCGTCGCGTCCTCGCCGAAATGATCGTCCAGTGTCGCCATGATCGCCGTCCAGGAGCGGGCCGGCAGGAAGCCCGGTGGAAAGGCCATGTGGCATTCGCCGCAGAGGTTTGCCACCAGCGGATCGGCGACCGGCGGCAGCGTCTTGCCGCCGGCGCGGGCATCGATGCCGGGATATGCCAGGATGAGGATGGCAAGCAGCCACAGGATGCGGTGGGTCATTCCCTACTGCCCCGCCATGAAGGTGATGTGGTCGCCGCGCTCGATCGCCGTGCAGTCCCGGCCCAGCACACTTTTGCAGTCGCGGGAAAAGTGTTTCTCCACCTTCCCGGGGTCGGCGTAGCGCTCCGGACTGGCGGATGCGGCCGCGGGATCGATCGGACGGCCTGTCTTGGCATTGCGCCCCGGCTGTTTCGGGTTGGCGGTATGACAGGAGGTACAGGCAGGCGTACGCGGATCGCCGCCATTCCATTCCCTGCGGAACAGCGCCTCGCCGCGCGCCGCCGAGAATCCGGTAAATGCCGGATCGGCGGCGCGGGCCTTTGCGGCATAGGCATCCAGTATCGCGGCCTGCTGTCCGTCCGCGGCGGCCAGGGTCGCAGGCGAGAGGACAAGTGCGAGAAGCGCCGCGGCTGCCAGGCGCGTCATGGCGCGATTTCCTTTACCGGCCGCCGTGCTCCCAGATGATCCTGCAGCCACGCGCGAATGCGCCGCCCTTTGTAGATGGCCAGAATGAAGACGATGTGGCCGACGATGATCCACAGCGAGGCCTCCGAAATACCCTCATGGAGGTCCTCCACCCGGGTCACAAAGTCGGCGACGGCGCCGGTGGCGGCCGCCAGCCCCACCGAACCGAGCAGCGCCACGGCGAACCAGACAAAGAAGGGATTGCGTCCCCGCCGCCTGGCGAACCATGCCAGCGTCCCGCCGATGCTCGGCCGCGGCAGTCGCCAGACATTACCGGCGGGCGCGAACACGCCTGCAAGGATGCGGACCGCGATGGCGGCCAGCACGACATACCCGGCGAAGAGATGCATGGCATAGGTATCTTCGTCGGCGGTCAGATAGGCGACCAGAAAGCCGCCGGCGAGAACCGCATGCCACAGATGCAGCAGCGGAAAGGCATATCTGCGGAAACCGGTCATGGCCGCCTCAGTGCCTGTCGTGACCGCGATCATGACTGCGGCTGTGGCGGCGCTTGTGCCGGTCGTCACGGTCGTCATGATCATCGTCGCAATCGTCATCATCGCGGCTGTGCTTCCGGGCATGATCGTCGTGCCTATGCTTGTCTTTGCCGTAACGGTGACGATCCCGCGCGTTCAGCTCCTGGACTGGCCGGGCGTCCGGCTGGATGTATCCTGTGTCGGGTGAAGCCTGTGGCGCCTGCGCCGACACTGCGTTCTGCGGCGCATTGCTTACAGGTGCATTGTTTGCAGATGCGGAATAGGCGGCGGCCGCGCCGGCAATGATCGCCGCGGCGGCAAGGCCCTGAAGAAGCATTTTACCCAGCATGAGTTCGACTCCTTTTCTCGATGCGGGATAACGCTACCGGATGGCGGTTGAACGGGGCCTGACAGGCGCGTTCATCTGCGGTTCAGCTTTGCCGTGGCAGAATGGCCGCATGAAAAAGCACCTTGCACTTGCAGCACTGACCCTTGCCCTTCTGGCTCCCCTGGCGGTGGCCGGAGAACGCGATCACGATCGGGCCCGGCGGGCCGTGGAAGCCGGCGAGATCCGGCCGCTCCGCGAAATCCTCGCCACGGCGGAACAGGCTCATGGCGGCCAGCTGATCGAAGCCGAACTGGAAACCGAGGACGGGAAACTGGTTTACGAACTCAAGATCCTCGTCCCGGGCGACCGCGTCCTGAAGGTGTACTATGATGCCCGCACGGGCGAATCTCTGGGGACCGGAAAGCCAAACCGCCGCCGATGAGGATTCTTGTCGTTGAGGACGAGCCGGTGCTGGCCTTGCGGCTGCAGCAGACGCTGGAGGCTGCCGGATTCGCCGTCGACGTGGCCTATGACGGCGAGGAAGGCTGGTTCCTCGGGGATACCGAAACCTACGATGCGGCGGTGCTCGATCTTGGCCTGCCGAAGATCGACGGAGTCACGGTCCTGCGGCGCTGGCGGGAGGCTGGCCGCACATTGCCGGTGCTGATCCTGACGGCGCGCAGCCGCTGGACGGAAAAGATGGCCGGATTCCAGGCCGGCGCCGACGATTATCTGACCAAGCCCTTCGAAATGGACGAAGTCGTTTATCGGCTGCGGGCGCTGATCCGCCGCGCAGCCGGCCACGCGCAGCCGGAACTGGTCTGCGGGCCGCTGCGCCTTGATACGCTGGCCGGACGGGTCACGCAGGACGGTGTGCCCCTGAAGCTTACTGCCCAGGAATTCCGTATCCTGTCGTACCTGATGCATCATGCAGGCAAGGTGGTGAGCCGGACCGAGCTGCTCGACCATGTCTATGACCGGCACTTCGACAGCGACTCGAATGTGCTGGAAGTCCTGATCGGCCGTATCCGCCGCAAGATTTCCGGCAATCTCATCCATACCGTGCGCGGGCAGGGCTATCGTCTGGCCGAGGCGTCCGGGCCATGACCGGCGCTGCATCGTCGCGCCGGCGCAGACCTTCGCTCACGCTCCGGCTTATTGCCGCCGCTCTGGTCTGGATGTTCGTTCTGCTCTCGGCCGGCGGTGTCGTTCTCGCTTCGGCATTCCGCGACTCCGCAACGCAGGAATTCGGCGAGCGCCTTGACGCCCTGCTGCGGGTGATGATTGCCGCCACCGAAATCGGTGAGGACGGCGGAATATCGGTCAAGCCACTTGGCGATCCCCGGTTCGATCAGGTGTTTTCGGGCTGGTACTGGCAGGTCGCGGGCCCCGGAGGACAACTGGCCCGCTCGCGTTCGCTGTGGGACGCGACGCTGCCCGTACACGACGATGCCGCCGAGATACGCAAGCACCGGGTCACCGGCCCGAGAGGCGAGCCATTGCTGGTGGCCGAACGGGACCTGCGGCTGCCGGGGAGCCTTGAACCTGTCCATCTGCTGATCGCCGGCGATCTGCACGAACTCGACCGTCGGGTCGACGACTTCAATGTCCTGCTCATGATCTCTCTTGCGGTGCTCGCAGCTGGTATGGCCGGCGCCATCATTCTTCAGGTGCGCTTCGGTCTGCGCCCGCTGCGCGCGATGACCGCCGGCCTCGCGGCCATCCGCGACGGCAGGGCGATGCGGCTCGAGGGTGCCTATCCCCGCGAGGTTGCCCCGGTGGCAGACGCGATGAACGCCGTGCTGGACCATGACGCCTCGATGATCGCGCGCGCCCGCACCGAACTGGGCAACCTGGCACACAGCCTCAAGACACCGCTCGCGGTGTTACGGGTGGAAACCAGCGGCACTCCGGACACGGCGGTCTGCCAGGAGCAGGTCCGGATCATGACCCGGCTGGTCGAACACCATCTGGCCCGTGCCGCGGCGAGAGCCGGTTCGGAGCGGGCGCTGGGTGTGAGAACCATGATCCGGCCGGTCGTGGAGGCGATTGGCGAAGCACTCACGCGCATCAATCCCGACAAGCGGGTGACGCTGACCGTGGAAGTTCCCGCCGACGCGGGCTTCCGGGGCGGCCGTGAGGACCTGGAAGAGATGCTGGGCAACCTTATGGAGAATGCTTGGCGGTGGGCGAAGGGCAGTATCCGCGTTGCAGCTGAAAGCAGCGAACCGCTGGTTCTCACCATCGAAGACGACGGCCCGGGCCTCTCGGAAACGGCGGCCGCGGTTGCCCTTGAGCGGGGTGCGCGGCTGGACGATGCGACGCCGGGCTGGGGGCTCGGACTTTCCATCGCCGCCGAGATCGCGGCCATTCACGGGGGCAGGCTCTCGATCGGAACTTCATCCCTGGGTGGCGTGAAGGCGACGCTCTCCTTCACGGAGCAGTCATAGGCAGCCGAATTTCCTGGAAAGCCGGCCATCGGGCGCAATTGCCCTGACGCCGCCTGATTTTCGCCGGATTCCGGGAGTGCCATGACGACCTGCCCGTCGCGGCGGGCACGGAGACAGTCATGGCGCATATTTCGCATCACCCGGCTTCCTGTCGTGAGGAGCGGCGCACCGAGCCGTCGCTTCTCCTGCTGTACTGGCAGGACTGGGCCTGCATGGCGCTCGGCGTGCTGCTGGCGGCCTCGCCCTGGCTGCTCGGCTATGCCGGCCGCGAGGATGCAATGCTGAATGCGGTGTTGAGCGGCTTTCTGGTCGCTGCCCTGGCGGCGCTGTCGCTGACTTTACTCGATCGCTGGGAAGCCTATCTGACTCTCATGCTCGGCCTGTGGCTGATCCTGTCGCCCTGGCTGCTGCGCTTCGACAATGTGGACCGGGTGAAGTTCGCCCATCTCGCCATCGGCGCCTTCATCCTAGTCATCGCCGCGCAGGAGATCTGGCAGAACCGCCGGGCGCCGGACCGCCGCTGACCAGCGCTACCATCGACGAACGCCGGTTCGCGCGATCGTCGCAGGGAGGTGCCCATGGCTGTCGTCAAGCCGTTCATCTACCGTCACTGGCAGGACTGGGCCGATCTGATGCTCGGCATGCTCATCCTGCTTTCGCCCTGGCTGCTCAGCTTCACGGAGGCGCAGGCGCCCACGGTCAATGCCATCGTGGTGGGTGGTCTGATCATCGCGCTGTCTGTCCTGGCCATCCGCCATCTGGAAGCATGGGAGGAGTGGGTCCAGATCGCACTCGGCGTCTGGCTGATCCTCTCGCCCTGGCTGCTCGATTACAGCGCGGCCAATGGCGCCCGCAGCAGCCATGTGGCGCTCGGGCTGCTGATTACCCTGCTGGCCGCTTCCGAATTGTGGGAAGAGGGGCAGGAGCGCGAGCGCGAAAGGCCGCCGCCGTAACGGCGCGGCCGGCCGGTCGATCATGTGCATGGCGGCTCCGCGCAGCCGCCTGTGGTAGGATATGGCGCTTTCACCAAGGGATGGGGACATGAAACTGTTCGGACGCGAAGAAGGCAGAGGGGCTGAGCATTTCGAGGTGCAGCATGACGATGCGGAGTGGCGGCGCCGGCTGACGCCGGAGCAGTATGCCGTGCTGCGCAAGCATGCCACCGAGCGGCCGCATTCCAGCCCGCTCGACCGCGAATTCCGGCCGGGCCGTTTCCTCTGCGCCGGCTGCAGCCAGGTGCTGTTCGATTCCGACACCAAGTTCGACGCCGGCTGCGGCTGGCCCAGCTTCTGGGCGCCGCGCGAGGATGCGGTTGCCACCTCCACGGATCACAGCTTCGGCATGATCCGCACCGAGGTGCATTGCGCGCGCTGCGGCGGCCATCTCGGCCATGTCTTCGACGACGGCCCGGAGCCGACCGGCGAGCGCTACTGCATGAACGGCGTGGCGCTCAAGTTCGAGCCGGAGTGATCTTCCGGCTCGCCCCTTTCCCGCAAGCGGAAGGATAAGGGCGGAGAAAGGCCCGGGAGCGATCCCGGGCCTTTTTGCTGTCGTCCCGACCTGCGCCTACTGGCAGGAGAGACATTCCTCGTAATCCACCGCCTCGCGCGGACCGCCGGCGGCCGCGGCGGCGAGCGGCAGTTCCAGCTCGGCGCCCGGCAGGCGCTGCGGACGTTCGCCCTCGTTGATCTTGCCGACCAGCGGGATCGAGACCACGTTGCTGCCGGCATCGGCGACGGTCTTGCCCGACACTGTCTCGGCGCGCTGGATCGACAGCGAGCGGCAGTAGTAGAGGCTCTTCACGCCCTTCTTCCAGGCCTGGAAGTGGATCTGGTGCAGGTCGCGCTTATGCACGTTGGCCGGCAGGAAGATGTTCAGGCTCTGCGCCTGGCAGATATAGGGCGTCCGGTCGGCGGCGAGGTCGATCAGCCAGCGCTGGTCGATCTCGAAGGCGGTGCGGAACACGGCTTTCTCGTCGTCCGACAGGAAGTCGAGATGCTGCACCGAGCCGCCGTTCGTGGTGATCGACGACCAGGTCTCGTCATCGTTCCGGCCATGCTGCTCCAGCGTCTTCTCGAGATAGCGGTTACGCACCGAGAAGCTGCCCGACAGGGTCTTGTGGGTGAAGGCATTGGCCACGTTCGGCTCGATGCCCGGCGAGGCGCCGCCGGCGATGATCGAGATCGAAGCGGTCGGCGCGATCGCGATCTTATGCGAGAAGCGCTCCATGATGCCGTATTCGGCGGCGTCGGGGCAGGGGCCGCGCTCTTCCGCCAGCTTGCGTGAGGCGGCGTCGGCCTGCTCCTTGACGTGCTTGAAGATGGTGCGGTTCCACACCTTCGCCATCACGCTTTCCCACGGCACGTTGTTGGCCTGCAGGAAGGAGTGGAAGCCCATCACGCCGAGGCCGACCGAGCGCTCGCGCTGCGCGGCGTAGCGGGCCTTCGACATGCTGTCGGGCGCATTCCTGATGAAGTCTTCCAGCACGTTGTCGAGGAAGCGCAGGCAATCCTCGATGAACAGCGGATGCTCCTTCCACTCATGGAAGTATTCGAGGTTGAGCGACGACAGGCAGCAGACCGCGGTGCGCTGCTGGCCATGCTGGTCGATGCCGGTCGGCAGCGTGATCTCGCTGCAGAGATTCGAGGTCTTGACCCGCAGGCCGGCCAGCTTGTGATGCTCCGGCAGGGCACGGTTCACATGGTCGATGTAGACGATGTAGGGCTCGCCGGTCTCGATGCGGGCGGTGAGGATGCGGATCCACAGCGCGCGGGCCGAGACGGTGCGCTGCACGCTGCCGTCATGGGGGCTGCGCAGCTCCCACTGCTCGTCATTCTCGACCGCGCGCATGAAAGCGTCCGAGATCAGCAGGCCGTTATGCAGGTTCAGCGCCTTGCGGTTCGGATCGCCGCCGGTGGGGCGGCGGATCTCGATGAATTCCTCGACTTCCGGATGGTCGATCGGCAGATAGACTGCGGCCGAGCCGCGGCGCAGCGAGCCCTGCGAGATGGCGAGCGTCAGGCTGTCCATCACGCGGATGAAGGGAATGATGCCCGAGGTCTTGCCGTTCTGCCCGACCTTCTCGCCGATCGAGCGCAGATTGCCCCAGTAGCTGCCGATGCCGCCGCCGCGCGCCGCCAGCCAGACATTCTCGTTCCACAGGCCGACGATGCCGTCCAGGCTGTCGGTGGCCTCGTTCAGGAAGCAGGAGATTGGCAGGCCGCGATTGGTGCCCCCGTTGGACAGCACCGGGGTGGCCGGCATGAACCAGAGCTTGGAGATGTAGTTGTACATCCGCTGGGCATGGGCGGTGTCGTCGGCATAGTGGCTGGCGACGCGGGCGAAGAGGTCCTGATAGGACTCGCCCGGCAGCAGATAGCGGTCGTCCAGGGTGGCCTTGCCGAAGTCGGTCAGCAGGCGGTCGCGGCTGCGGTCGATGTCAATGCGGATGCCGCGTTCGGTCTGCAGAGTGTCTAGCACGGATTCATCCCCTTCTTATCGCTGCCCGGGACCAGTTTTGTTGTCAACCGGGGCCCGGCCGTAGCCCAAATCCCAAATTCGCCGCCGCAGCCTGTCCCGCCTGCGCCTCGATTTAGCAATATCTGGCGGAAAACCGCCAAATAATGACCCGGCCAAGGACGCAGTATCGTGTCAAAACAAACCCAACGAACACAACATATGGTATCGACAGTTAAGGTAGCGTCAATGGGATGTATGACTCGCCTCTGCAAAAAATTGGCTTGACGTTCCGGCCGCAGCGTGAACCCCCTGATTTTCCGCCGCGTCGCGCACGGCGGTTGTGGGCCTGCAACCGCCCTTGTGGATAGCGGGGATAACTTCCGCGGATGCGAAAGCGGAAATCCGCCATTAACCATTTGTCTCCTACATGTTGCGGTACCGAAACAGGATTCCGCCTGCACCGGGCTTTTGTGCCATGCGGGATTGGTGTTTCAATGCAGGACTTACGCAATCCGGCGGCCGCGAGACAGGGATCGGGGGCCGGCGGGGGAGGATGCGATGCTGATCAAACATCCGCGCGCCGATATGGCAGCCAGTGCCAGCAAGCCGGCCAGCAAGGGAGCCCTGCAGCGGGCGGAAGCCGCGGCAGCCGAACTGATCGGCAAGCCGGCGCTGGAACGCCGCCGCCAGCTGCTGGTCGGCATCGGCGCCGTCATCAGCATTGCGTGGCTGGGCGTCTGCGCCCTCTACATCCAGAATTCGGTCGGCTGGCGCAATCTCTGGCAGGTGCTGCCGCATGAACTCGGCGGTTTCATCGCCGGCGCCAGTGCGCCGCTCGCCTTCCTCTGGCTGCTGCTGCTGAATCTGTGGCGCGGCACGGCAATCAGGCTGCATGCCGCGGCGCTTCACCACGTTCTGCTGGATCTTTCCTATCCGACTCCGGAAGCCGAGCGCCGCGTCTCGGCGCTGGCCGGTGCGCTGCGCCGCCAGGCGCGCGAGATGGAGGAAGCCGCGCAGTCGGCAACCGACAAGATCGCCACGCTGGGCGAGACGATGGCGGACCAGCAGCAGGCGCTGATCACGGCCGCATCCGGCGCCGGCGAGCAGGTTGCGCTGCAGACCAAGCAGCTGGCCGGCACGCTGAGCCAGTCGTCGCAGGTGCTGCTGGCCGCGGCCGAGCAGGTGAACCGCGATCTCGATGCTGCGGTGAAGGGCATCTCCAGCCGCTTCGAAGAGCAGAGCACCGCTCTGGTGCAGGCGGCCGAGAAGGTCGGCAGCGAGATGGAATCCAAGGTCTCTGGCCTCGGCCAGACGGTGTCCAGCCAGGCGCAGGTGCTGCTGCAGGCGGCCGACGTCATCACGCGCGAGGTCGAGACCGCGCGCAGCATCTTCCAGGGCAAGGCCACCGAGATCACCCGCATCACCTCGGCGATCCAGTTCCAGAACGAGCGCGTTGAGGAACTGGCGCGCCGCCATGGCGAGCTGATGGAAAAGGCGGTCGAGAAGGCGGCCGAGGTCGCGCAGCAGATCGGCGCCGAACTGGAGCGCAAGATCGCGCTGCTCGAGCAGGCGGTCACCCGCGCCGGCGGCGAGGCAACCCGCATCGGCACGTCCTTTGCTGAATCGGCGCAGACGATCACTACGGCGGCGGAACTCACCGTCGCGCGCGCGACGGCAGCCGGCGAAAGCTTCGGCCGCGAGACGCAGGTCTTCAGCGCCGCCAGCCAGAAGGTCATCGATTCCGCCGAGGCTGCGGGCACCGTGCTGCGAGAGCGCGTACGCGAGATCGAGCAGGTTACCAGCTCTACCATCGGCCGGATCCGCGATATTGGCGAGACGCTGCGCACGGAGGTCGGCGCGCTCGACGAGCAGGGCAGCCGCGTCACCGAACGCCTGCGGCTTGCTTCCGACGACATGCGCGACCGCACCCAGCAGCTGGAGCACGCAGGCGCCGGCGCGACCAAGCAGGCCGAAGCCTTTGCCGAAGCCGCCACCCAGGCGGAGCAGCGCCTCAAGCTGACCGGCGATCTGATCCGCCATCAGGCTGACCAGCTCGGTCATGCCGCGGAAATCGCCGACCAGCGCCTGGCCCAGGCGGGCGACGCGCTGCGCCGCGAGGGCGCGAACATGACCGGCATGCTGCAGCAGATTGCGGAACGCGCGATGCGCAGTGGTGACGAACTGAAGCAGCGCGCCGACAGTCTGGACGAGACGGCCGGCCGGGCGGTTGCGCGGATCGGCGAGGCCGACAGCGCCATCAAGGCGCGGATCGAAAGCCTCGGCCAGGCCGGGCGCGATGCGCAGGCGATGGCGGCGCAGGTGCAGGAAACCATGGCGCAGGCCCAGGCGCTGCTGGCCCAGGCGACGCAGCGGGCGGACGAGCAGATCGGTGCCGCCGGCACCGCGCTGCGTGGCCACGCCGAGCATCTCGGCAGCACCGTCAACGACATCGCCCGCCGCATCAACGCCACCGGCGAGCAGATGCGCGAGCAGATCGACACACTCGACCAGGCCGCGGCGCGTACCGCGCAGCGCCTGCGCGGCGCCGGCGAAAGTGCCGGCCAGGATGCGGTGCAGTTGCAGGCCGTCGCCGAGCGCGCCAGCCAGCGTCTGCATCAGGTCAGCGAGATGGCACAGAACCAGGCCCATGCGCTCAGCGCAGCCGCAGAACGCGCGGCGATGGAGGCCCAGCTGGCCGGCAGCACGGCGCAGGCCCGCGCCAAGGACCTGCAGGATCTGTCGCTTGCCGTTGCCGAGGCCATGGCCTCGCTGGCGGAGAAGGCTGCTGCCCAGACGGAAGCGCTGGTCGGCATGAGCGAGAAGGCGCAGATCGAGGCCTCGGCGCTGAATGCCGCGGCGGAGAAGGCGACCGCCAGCATCCACGAGGCCGGCGATACCGCGCGCAACCGGTCGATCGAACTCGGCCAGGCCGCCCAGAGCGTGGTCGATCGCACGCTCGAGCTGCGCAGCACGATCCACGACCAGGCCGGGGCTCTGGCGGCGCTCAGCACCGAACTCAGTCGCCAGGCCGAAAACATCCGCGAGAATTTCCGCGGGCGGGTCCAGGAGCTCACCGAAGCCTCCGACGCGGCGATGCTCAAATCGGCCAATATCGGCGAAGCCTTCCGCCGCCAGGCGGCGGAAGTCGCCCGCGTCTCCGACGAGGCCATGTCGCGCGTCGAGCAGGTGGGGGCGACCTTCGATGCACGCGCCCGCGAGATCAATCTCGCGGTGGGCAATGCCTCGGGCCGCATCGATGATGCCAGCGAGGTGCTGCGTAACCGCACCCGCGAACTGGCGAATATCGTCGAGGACGCGATGAAGCAGACCGATCGGATGAGCGACGGCTTCCGTCGCCAGGCCGACGAGGTCGACACCCGCGCGGCACGGCTCAGCGAGAAGGTCACCGAGATCGGCGAGCGGCTCGCCCGTACCGGCAACGAGTTCGGCGCCGTCACCGACCGCGCCACCGCGCGGGCTTCCGAAACCGCCGAGCTGCTGGCCCGCCGGGCGCAGGAACTCTCGGCGGCTGCGGCCCGCGCCGCCAGCGAGGCGGCCAATGCCGAGGCCAGCCTCAAGGCGGATTCCAAGGCGCTGGCCGAAGCCGCGAAGGCCGCGAGCGTGGAGGCGGAAGCCCTGCGCAAGGCCACCCAGGCGCTGCGCGGCGAGCAGTTCCTCAAGACCGCCGCCTTCATCACCGGCCATCTCAACTCGATGGCCATCGACATCACGCGCCTGCTCAACCGCGACCTGTCGGAAGACCTGTGGAGGCGCTATTACAAGGGCGAGCGCGGGCTGTTCACCCGCAAGCTGATCGACCAGCGCGACCTCGACAAGATCCGCGAGAAGTACCAGGAGAACGGCGAGTTCCGCGATTACACCGATCGCTACATCGCCGAGTTCGAACGTGTGCTGGCGGGAGCCAAGGGCGTCGAGCATGAAGAACTGCTGACCTCGGCCTTCGTCACCGCCGATGTCGGCAAGGTCTACCTGCTGCTGCGCGAGGCGGTCGGCAAAACGCGGCTGTAACCGTGACCAGGCAGCAGCTGAAAGACTGGGTCGGCGGCTCGGAAGAGGCCGCCGACTTTCTTTGGCCCGAGCGCAGCATCGCGCTGGCGCGTGCGCTCGACCGTTCCGAGGACGGCCTCGAGCCCGGCGCGCCGCTGCCGCCCCTGCGGCACTGGCTGCATTTCTGGCAGGCGGCGCCGCGCGCGCGGCTGGGCCGCGACGGACACCCGGCTCTCGGCGGCTTTCTGCCCGATGTCGGAGCATTGTGGGGCAGCCAGACGCGCCGGATGTGGGCCGGCAGCCGTATCGGCTTCCATCGTCCGCTGCCGATGGGCGGTCGCGCGCACCGGATTTCCACGGTTGAATCGGCGGTGGAGAAATCCGGCCGCAGCGGACGTCTGGTATTTGTCACCGTGCGCCACGAAATCTTCGACGAAGGTGGCGTGCTGGCGATCACCGACCGTCATGACATCGTCTATCGCGAGGAGAAGCCGGACGGGCAGGGCGCGCTGCCACCGCCTGAACCGGCGCCGGCCGATCATCGCTGGGAGGACGGTTTTGTGACCGATCCCGTATTGCTGTTCCGCTACTCTGCACTGACCTTCAATGGCCATCGCATCCACTACGACCGTGACTACGCCACGAAAACCGAAGGCTATGGCGGTCTCGTCGTCCATGGTCCGCTGCTGGCCACGCTGCTGGCGGATTTCGCCTGCAGCCTGCGGCCGGATTTGCGGCTGCACCAGTTCAGCTTCCGTGGCCGCCGGCCGGTGCTCGACGGCCAGCCTTTCCGTCTCCGCGCGAAGGAAGATGGCGATGGCCTGTCGCTGTGGATTGCCGATGCCGATGATGCGCTGGCGATGACCGCCGAGGCGCGGTTCCGCTAGAGCAGTCAGATGCAGCGGATTGCCCGGAGTTCAGCCTGATCCAGCTCGGCTAAAGCGTTTCCAGGCTTCTCTAGGCTTCGATATCGAGGCTGCTGCCGGCCGCCTCGGATGCTATCTCGAAGATGGCGACGGTTTTCTCACGCTCGGGGTCCCCGGCGCGCTCGACCCGCTCCATCTTCCTCAGCAGCGCTTCGATCTTTTCCTTCAGCCTGCGAATCTCGTCCTGGACGTCGCTCCCCTGTTTCAGGGAGGCTATGTTTTTCTCCGCATCGGCCTTGATCTGATCCTCGACGCTCCTGGCAGAGTTGTCCGGCTCGGCGTCCCTGTTTCCGGCACTGCTATCCTCGACTCCGGATTCAACAACGGAATTATTCGCGTGGGCCGACCCCAGTGCTTCGGCCGGCGCGCCGCCTGCGGCAGCAACCGTTCCAGCGTCGGCGGTATTGCCGGCTGCAAGGCCGCCCGACGATGTGCCGAGCTGATCGCTCAGGCCGGACAACTCCTTGGCGAGCGCCCTGAGCTCGGCGGCGAGACTCGCAGCCGCCTTCTTGTTGCCGCTGGCTGCAATCATCCGCGCCATCTGCTTCAGCATTTCCAGGCGCTTCTTGATCTGTGCAATGCGCTCCTGGGCGCGAGCCTTGCGTTCTTCTTCGAGTTGGCGCGGGGTTTTCTTGAGTTGCCGCAGGGTTTCCACGGCCCTGCGCATGTCCTCCAGTCGCTGTTCCGCCTCGTCGGCAAGGCGCTGCCTGAACGCGGCGGAGGCCGAGGGCTGAGGCGTTTGCGGAGCCGCAAGCATCGAGGTCGGCGCAGCGGCCGTGGCGGAAAGGGATGCGACCATTCTGGTGCTCCAGGGAAGTCTGTGGCGTCCGATTCTGGACGATGCCGAGTCTTACACCAAAACGGGGGTCGAGTTGTTAATCACGATTAACCATAGGGTCCAACAACGGAACCCATGGCCGATGCGCTGGTTTCATCTGCCGAACGCAAGATGATCCGGAGGAGACCATGGCGAACGAAAGCCTGCACGACTTGTTGGTGGCCGACCTGCAATATCTCTATTTCGCCGACAGACAGCTGAAAAAGGCCTTCCCGAAATTCGCAAGGGCGGCGACTTCGGATTCGCTTAAGCGACTATGCGAGGAAGGGGTGGAATACACGGCCGAACGGCTGGAGCGGCTGGAAACCGTGTTCGATGCGCTTGACGTCAATCCGCGCGCTAAAACCTCGCATGGCATGAAGGGGCTGATCGAGGAAGCGCGGCAGGTGGCGGAGAAGGATCTCGCCAGCGGCGTGAAGGATGCCGCGCTTCTTGCGGCAATCCAGCGCATTTCCCATTACGGCATCGCCTCCTACGGCACGGCGGCGGCCTATGCCGATGCCGTGGGCGAAAAGAAGGCGGCCAGAATCCTTGCCAAAAGCCTCCGTGAGAAGAAGGAGGCGGACGAGGAAATGACCGAGATGGCGGAAACCGAGATCAACCCCGCCGCGCTGGAGGGCGAGGATGAAGAATACGAGTAGGATACCGGGTTGACGTCATGGCCGGGACTGCCCCGGCCATGACACCGTTGGGGTGGTCAGGCCGTCGGCGCGACGATCTTGCGGCCGCGCCGGCGCGGCGCGGTGACCTTGGATACATCCAGCAGATCGTCGACCTGCGCTTCCGTCAGCCAGCCCTTCTCGATCACCAGCTCGCGCACCGTGCGGCCGGTCTTCAGCGCTTCCTTCGCCAGGGCAGCGGATTTCTCGTATCCGATATAGGGGTTGAGCACGGTGACGATGCCGACGCTCGCCTCCACATGGCGCCTGGCCTGTTCGGTATTGGCCTGGATGCCGGCGACGCATTTCTCAGCCAGCGTGCGGGAGGCGCGCGCCAGCAGCTGCATCGAGCTCAGCACGTTGTAGACGATCAGCGGCTCCATCACGTTGAGCTGCAGCTGGCCGGCTTCCGCGGCCATGGTCACCGCCATGTCCTTGCCGATCACCTGGAAGCAGACCTGGTTCACCACCTCCGGGATCACCGGGTTGACCTTGCCAGGCATGATGGAGGATCCCGGCTGCATCGGCGGCAGGGAAATCTCGTTCAGGCCGCCGCGCGGGCCCGAGGAAAGCAGGCGCAGGTCGTTGGCAATCTTCGACAGCTTGACCGCGATGCGCTTGAGCATGCCGGAATAGAGCACGAAGGCACCCATGTCCCAGCTCGCTTCGATCAGGTTCGCCGCACGGACCATTTCGACGCCGCTGATGCGGGCCAGCTCGTCGATGGCGAGATTGGAGTATTCCGGCTCGGTGTTGATCCCGGTACCCACCGCGGTGCCGCCCAGATTCACCTCGCGGAACAGCTTCACGATTTCGTCGCCGCGCGCGACATCCTCCTTGATGTTGATCGCGAAGGCTTCGAATTCCTGGCCCAGCGTCATCGGCACGGCATCCTGCAGCTGGGTGCGACCCAGCTTGATGATGTCGGCGAATTCGACGCCGCGCTGGCGGAATTCGTAGGCGAGGTCGTCCAGCGCCTTCATCAGCTCGGCATGGCTGAGGATCACGGCAAGCCGCACTGCCGTCGGATAGACGTCGTTGGTCGACTGCGACAGGTTGACGTCATCGTTCGGGTGGAGGTGGCTGTACTCGCCCTTGTGATAGCCCATCAGCTCGAGGCCGCGATTGGCGATCACTTCGTTGACATTCATGTTCGTGGAGGTTCCGGCGCCGCCCTGGAAGACGTCGATGGTGAACCACTCGTGCAGCTTGCCCTCGATCAGTTCGTCGCAGGCCTTGGCAATACCCTTGTACTTCTCGGGCTCGAGGTAGCCGAGCTTGTGGTTGGCGGTCGCGCAGGCCTTCTTCACCATGCCGAAGGCGCGAATCAGGTTGGGATAAAGGTTGATGCCGATGCCGGAGATGTGGAAATTCTCCAGCGCGCGCTGGGTCTGGATGCCGTAGTATGCGGAGGCCGGAATCGCCATTTCGCCGAGCGAATCATGCTCCAGCCGGGTGGCGCTATCGCTGCTCATTTTTCCCTCTGACTTTTCGTCGTTAAGGTGTCGGGACGGACGCCACCATATTGCGCTGACGTAGTGTCAAAACGAAGTGTCCCGACGGTGATATTTCCTTTCCGATGCAACTAAAACGAGGGTGTGTCGTCTGGCGGACTAGACGGTTCGCTGCGCCTTGTCCCTGGCATTGGTCGCCTCGATGGCGGCACGGATGTCCTGCCAGTCGGAATCCGTCAGTTCGGTCAGGGCGCCGAATCCGCCCGCACCGTTCAGCCATTGCCCGCCATCGATGGCGATCACCTCGCCGGTGATGTAGCCGGCCTCCTCGCTCATCAGGTAGGCAGCGAGATTGGCAAGCTCCGGCAGCTTGCCGACGCGGCGCATCGGAATCGCGCCGATCATCCTGCGCTCCAGTTCTTCCGTGGGGGCGAGCCGCTTGGTCATGCCTTCGGTCGGGAAGGGGCCGGGCGCGATGGCATTCAGCCGGATACCCTTCGGCCCCCATTCGACGGCGAGCGACTGTGTCATGGCCGCGATGCCGGCCTTGGACATGGCAGACGGCACGACGAATGCCGAGCCGGTCCAGACCCAGGTGGTGACGATCGAGATGATGCTGCCGCCGCGCTTTCCCGCGATCCAGCGCTTGCCGACGGCCTGGGTGACGTAGAAACTGCCATGCAGCACGATATTGGCGATAGCGTCGAAACCGCGCGGGCTGAGGTCTTCCGTCCGGGCGATGAAGTTGCCGGCAGCGTTGTTCACCAGTCCATCCAGCGGCCCATGCTGCCAGATTTCCGTGATCATCTCGTCCACGGCTCCGGCGACGCGGATATCGCAGGGATGGGTATGGATGCGGCCGCCGGTCTCGGCCGCCAGCTCGGCTGCCGTTTCCTTGAGCACACCCTCGCGACGGCCGCAGATATGCAACTCGGCCCCCAATTCCATGAAGCGGCGCGCCATGGCCTTTCCCAGCCCGGTGCCGCCACCGGTGACCAAGATGCGCTTGCCCTTGAACAGGTCGCTGCGAAACATGGAACCTCCCTTGCGTTTCCCCGGCTGCTAGATTAGCCCGGAGAGCGGGATTTGCACCATCCGAGGAGTCGTTCATGGATCTGCAGCTTGCCGGCAAGGTTGCCATCGTCACGGGAGCCAGCAAGGGGATCGGCCGGGCCATTGCCGAGACCCTAGCCGGGGAGGGGATGAAGCTGGTTCTCGCCGCGCGCTCGCGCGACCTTCTTGAGACTCTGGCGGGCAGCCTGACAACCGAATGCCTAGTGCAGGCTGTGGATCTGCGCGATCCGGCCGAGCCAGCCAGACTGGTCCAGGCCGCCGTGCAGCGCTTTGGCGGGGTCGATCTCCTGGTCAACAATGCCGGCGCCACCAGGCGCGGCGACTTTCTCACCCTGAGCGACGAGGACTGGCAGGACGGCTTCGCGCTGAAATTTTTCGGTGCGATGCGGCTGAGCCGCGCTGCCTGGCCGCAGCTTCAGAAAAGCAGCGGCAGCATCGTCAGCATCATCGGCGTGGGCGGCCGCACCGGCCAGGCCGAATTCGCCATCGGCGGTTCGGTCAATGCGGCAGCCATGAACCTGACCAAGGTGCTGGCCGATCGCGGCGTGGCGGACGGCGTGCGGGTGAACGCGATCAATCCGGGCACGATCGCCACCGAGCGGCTGCAGGTCCGGATCCGAAGCTTCGCGGCGGAACACGGGATCAGCGAGGCGGAAGCGGCCGAGCGCATGCCGCGCGCCATGGGCGTGGCCCGTTTCGGCGAGCCGGCCGAGATCGCCCGCGCTGTTGCCTTCCTGGCCTCGCCGCAGGCAGCCTATCTGAACGGCGCGATCATCGATGTCGATGGCGGTCTGACACGGACGCTGTGAAGAACGTCGTCGGCATGAAGCGGCTGCTGGCCGCACTGCTCGGGATTGGCCTGCTGGCCGCAGGCGCCTGCGCGCCGCGCTTGCAGCCGCCGGGCGACATGGCTGTGCCGCCGGCCTTCATGCCGGCGGCAGACAGCTGGCAGGCCAGCGACGGTCGCGTGCTGCCGCTGCGGCGCTGGCTCCCCGAAGGCAAACCAGCGGCCGTTGTCCTCGCCGTGCATGGCTTCAACGATTACAGCAATGCTTTCACGGAGCCGGGCGAGTGGTGGGCGAAACGTGGTATCGCCACCTATGCGCCGGACCAGCGCGGTTTCGGGCAGTCGGCATTCCGGGGTTTCTGGCCCGGCCAGACAAGGATGACGCGGGACATCGTCGAACTGAGCCGCAGCCTGCGGCAACGGCATCCGGATACGCCGCTCTTCTGGCTTGGCGAAAGCATGGGAGGCGCCGTCACGCTGGTCGCTCTGGAAGAGGGAGATGTAAGGCCGGACGGCCTGGTGCTGGTCGCGCCGGCGGTCTGGGGACGCGAGAGCATGCCCTGGTACTACAGTGCGACGCTCTGGGTGGCAGCCCATACGATCCCGTGGAAGACCTTCACGGGCAGCGGGCTGAAGATCCAGGCCTCCGACAATATCGAGATGCTGCGCCGGCTTTCCCGCGACCCGCTGTTCATCAAGGCGACACGGGTGGATACGATTTACGGCCTGGTAGATCTGATGGACCGCTCCGCCAAAACCCGGCCGCGCGGATTGCCGCTCCTGCTGCTCTATGGCGCGAAAGACGAGGTCATTCCGAAGCAGCCGGTGGAGAAATACGTGGCGGCCCTGAAGGCGGATCCGGGCGTCGACATGCGGGTCGCCATCTATGCCGACGGCTGGCACATGCTGCTGCGCGACCTGCAGGCCGAGGTGGTGTGGCGTGACATCGCCGCCTGGCTGGGCGATCGGAAGGCCAGGCTTCCTTCGGGGGCGGAGCGCAGGGACCTGCCGCTCTTTCCCGACGAGAAGGAGCTGCCGAAATGATCAGCCGTACGATGCTGATCGAGGCCTGCTGGATTGCCGTCGGCATTCTGCCGTCGCTCGCCCTGGTCCTCTGGGTGATCGACGCCGAACACGGGCTGGCGCTGACCTCGCTGGGCAGTACGGCGATCCTGCTTTTCTGCTTTCCGACCCATGAAGGCTCGCGTCCTGTTGCCGTGTTTGCCAGTCACCTGCTGGGGGCAGCGATCGGCATCGCCCTGCTGCAGATTTTCGGCAGCAATATCTGGACCATGGGAGCGGGCGTCGCGCTGATCGCCATCGTGATGCGCGTCTGCAACCTCATGCATCCGCCGGCGGGTGCCAATCCGCTCATCGTCCTGAACCTGAAGAGTGACTGGCTGTTTCTCGTCTATCCGCTGGCGCCCGCGCTGCTGATCCTGATGGCAGCAGTCTACATCTGGAGCCGCCTGCGACCCGGTCCGCCCTGGCCGTTACGCTGGCGCTGAGGGTCTGGCCTGCGGCAGATTGGCGATGGCGTCTGCCAGCGTCAGCTGCTCGAGACTCTGGCGCTGCAGCAGCCGAACCCATTCGCCGCGCGGCGAGACTTTGCGGGGATCGGATTCCGCCGAAAACAGCACCAGGGAAGGGCAGCGCGCGGCAGCGACGACATGCATCGGACCGGTATCGTTGCCGACGGCAAGGGCCGCCGCCCGCCCGAGAGCCGCCAGATCCGCGATGGAGGTGCGATCGCAGAGATCAATGGCGGCGGGGCAGAGCCTGCGGATTTCCTCGATCTGCACGCGTTCCGCCGCGCGCCCGATCAGGACCGGCGTGAGACCCTGGGCTGAGAGATGGTTTGCCAGTCCGCCGAATTGTGCAGCGGGCCAGCGCTTCGCCGGACGATGCGGCGCACCGCCGGGAACCAGCAGGGCGAAACGGCGCGGCAGGCCGAACCGCGAGATGTCCGCCGTGAGAAAATCCAGATCCGGCAGGCCGGGGTCGGGAATGCCGGCAAGCGCCAACTGCCGCCGCCGCAGCTCGCTGATATGGACGGGCTCCGTGGGATCGGGGATATGGTGCGAGCAGCCCCTGGCATTGCCGACCCATTCCGGCGTGCGGCCGCCGAGCAGCTGCAGCAGGCGGAAATACCAGCGCGTACGCTGGCTGCCCTGCAGATCGTAAACCCGGCTGAAGCGGCCGTTGCTGATTCGGCGGGTCAGGGCCAGCGTCCGCCTCACATGCCAAAGCTTCGGCCGGTCGTCACACCAGATCTCGTCGAAGAACCCGGTCTTCTGCAGCAAGTCGGCAAAAGGGGCGGTGGTGAGCAGGACGAGGTGCTGGCCGGTGTGGTGCCGGCGAATGGCGCGTAACTGGGGCAACGACAGAATGATGTCGCCCAGTGCGGAATGCTTGATCACCAGGATCGACGTCAACGATGCTGCCCCTTCTCATCGTTGAGTGCGATACGCATGATTGCCGCGCTCAGGCCCAAGGAAGACCAGAACAGTATTGCCGGCCAGTTGCTGAAAAAACTCTGTCCGACGCTGAACGGGAACAGGGCAATCAGCAGGCAGCCGGTCAGGAGGGCGCCAGTTACTGGAAGTGCGCGGGGGCGGAGGAGGCGCAGGTCGGCCCAGCAGAGCAGCAGGATGAAGGCAAAGAATCCAAGCGAGCCGATGAGTCCGCTCTCAGCGAGCCACTCCACATAGATGTTGTGTGGGTGGGGGTGACACTCGGATATGATGCCTTGGGCCAGGTAGTGGTCACAGCCTGCCCGGAATCCTTTGAGGCCAACACCGGTGATGGGATTGTCCAGCCACATCTGCAATCCGGTCATGAGCAATTGACCGTAGATGGAGTCCCACAGGTTGGCCAGCGTGTCTATCACGCTTCTCGCCCTGTTCATGATCCTGTCACTGATCAGAAGTACGGCTGCGCCGCAGATCAGGAACAGGCCAATGCCACTCAGGCTGATGATCAGGTATCCCGGCCGCAGAATGGCGATAAGAAGGATGACGAGGATAACCGCCGCAGCGGTCAGGAGAGAGGCAGCACGCTCGCCTGTGAGAAAGATGAATACGGCCAGGAACAGCCCGAGCACGAGCACCAGAAGGTTCTGTCGGAGGAGATGTTTGCCGGGTGGCTGCAGGCTGGCGAGCAGTACCCAACCCGCCATTACGGGGAATCCGATGCGTGCGACAAAGCTGCCGATATTGGGGCGGCTCAGAGGTCCGGTGAGGCGAGTGCCATCAATAGGCTGTCCGCTCGCAGATACCCCGGTTGCCAGCTGGACCAAACCATCCGTAATCGCCATGAGCAGTGTCGCCGTCCACGCAATACAGATGAGCTTGAGTTCGGCTCGGGTTGGAACCAGCCAACTGGTCACGGCGGCGAAGAAAACGATAAATCGCAGCCATGGCAGACTGCGTGTAAGCGAGGCATGCGGGTCCATCGCCAGCGGCGAGACGATCAGAACCAAGGCCGCCCAGGTCAGCAATAATGCGACAATAAGCGGCGGCCGCAGCACGTGCCATTGCCGCTGGGCAATGACCACCGCGATGAACGATACGTCGATGACGACAATCACGATCTCAGCTGCGCCTCGGGACAGGAGCAGCGCAGCGGGCAATGCGGCGAGAAGCAGCAGGTTGAGCTGACGCAAAAGCTGAAACCGGCTGGAGTCAGCAAAATTTACATGTGTCAGAAAGTGAGGCATCTATGCCGGTATTGTCTAGAGGCGACGGACCCCAGGCAGGGCGCGGAATGCCAGGGCTATCTGATTGAGGTCAAAGTTTCGGGGCAATCCCATCCCCAGTTTGGCTTTAGCATAGGCGTAGGTGGTCCAGGCCCTATTTGCCTGCAATCCCACTCGGTTGGCTGCTTTCCTTGCGGTTGAGATGCACCTTTTCTCGATCAGCCGACGTTGCTCGGGAAGTAACTGGTGGGCCCCCTGCAGCATGTTGAAATATGCAAAAAAG
>NZ_DATGQG010000050.1:0-7749 GCF_035304305.1 Ferrovibrio sp. | reverse complement strand
GCGCCGATGAGGACCAGAATCATCGCCGGAAGATACAGGGGGTGGGACCGGACAAGGTCGCCGGAGGCAAGGACGGTTTCGAGATCGTAGCTGCCCGTTATATGACCCAGAACCAGGATGCCGGCGAGAAGGCAGAGGCCGCCCGTGGCCGTCACCGTCAACGACATGCGGGCGCCATCGCGCGCGGCCGGGGTGTGATGCCAGTAGCCGATCAGCAGGAAGGAGAGGAGGCTCGTAAGCTCCCAGAAAACCACAAGCTGGATCAGGTTTCCGGAAAGCACGATGCCCAGCATGGCGCCCATGAAGGCCAGCAGGAAAGCGAAGAAGCGCGGCACCGGGTCCTCGGCGGACATGTAGTAGCGCGCGTAAAGCACGACCAGCATGCCGATGGCCGTCACCAGCCCGGCAAACATCATGGCAATGCCGTCCATCCTGAGGACGAAATTCATCCCCAGGGATGGCATCCAGGCGATCTCCTGACGGATGACATTGCCGGCCGCGATCGTCGGATAGGCCAGCCAGACCAGAGCAAAGCCAGCGAAGCTTACCCCGCCTGCCAGCCACGCGGCCGCGTTGCGCGCAAAGGTGGGCAGCAGCCCGGCTGCAAGCGCGCCGGCAAACGGCAGACTGATAAGCAGGAGAAGCAGGTCGTCTTGCATCGGTCAGGGGGAGGCGTCAGGGTCTTGCGGCCCGGGATTGCCGGAATGGTCTTGCAGCAGCCGGATCACCTCGTCCGGCCCCTTGGAGAGGTGAAGCTGGCGCAGCAACTGCGGATCCCGCAGCGTGCGGCATATCTCGGCCATTGAATCGAGCAGGCCGTTCGTATCTTCTGCCGGCCAGAGCATCACAAAGACGATATCGACGGGCTCGCCATCGGGAGCGTCGAAATCGATTGGCTGCCGGAGGCGGGAGAACAGCATGGCCGGTCTGGTTATTCCGGCAACCTCCGCATGCGGCAGGGCGACACCTTTCCCGAGTGCCGTCGAACCGAGTTTCTCGCGGGACTGCAGAGCCGTCAGGATGTCCTGCTCCGGAATCCCGGTCCGCTCAGCAGCCTGCGCCGCAAGCGTCTCGAGCAGATGACGTTTATTCTTGCAGCCCGCATCGAGAGTGATGTCGGCGACAGTGAGGTAATCCGCAATATGCATCCTTACCTCCACCAGAGGTGATTCATGGAACGATCTGCTTTCATCTCTCGGAGGCAGCGACCGGTTCCCGAATGATCAGGGCGTCGCAGGGAACCTCGTTCATGATCATCTTGGCTACGCTGCCGACCAGAACTTCGGCGATGGCACTGCGCCCCTGGGTTCCCAGGACGACGAGGTCCGCCTGCTTGTCGCGGACATAGTTGCGCAGCAGGCCATCTGCGGCACCGTGTTCGATCAGGACATTCGGCGCCTGCCAGGTCTCCGGTTTGTCGACCGTCTCCAGGAACAGGTGCAGTTCGCGCTCCGCGGCCGCCCGGCGGTCCTTCATGAAGGTCGCGGCATCCGTCATGAGCCCGGCCATCGGCGAATCGAAGGCATGGAACAGGGTCAGCGGCTGGCCGGGAAAAAGTCTTGCGGCGGCTTCCAGGGCATGCCGCGCAGACGGGGAGAAGTCGGTCGCGACCACAATGTGCTGATACGGCGTCCTCGGACGGTTCTTTACCACCAGCAGCGGTACCCCGGTGCGCCGGAGGAGTCTGTCGACCGTTCCGCCCAGGCTGAACCGCCCCAGCAACTCGTCCCGCGCAATCCCGATGACGATCAGGTCGCAGCCTTCCTGTTCCGCCGTGGTCAGGATGACGTCGGCCGGGTTCCCCTTCGAGATCAGGACCCGAGCCCTGTCCGAAACTTCGCTGACATCGGCGTGCAGCTCCTTCCAGGCCAGGTCGACCGGATTGGAGGTGCGCCGCCAGGACGGCACCGTTGCCATCCCCAGGGCCTCCGCCTCGAAGTCCTCCAGGACATGCAGGACCACCAGAGCCGACTGCCACTGCGCCGCGAGGGCGGCCGAGCGGTCAAGGGCCCGGTCGCAGCGGGCGCTGAGATCGGTGGCGAAAAGAATCTTCTTCGGCGGCCCGCTCATCCAGGTAGGAACTGACATTCTACCTCCACGCAATCGCCCAGCGGCGGGACGCCTTGCGGCACCCGGTTGTTTTTTCCCGAATTCCGATGTGCATTTTGCCTGTTACAGTTGTGATCTCCATTTTGACCCGCATGCGCATCCTCCGCAACCACTCCACCTGCGGTTTGGCGGTGTCCCTCACATGCCCGGCGCATTTGGCGGACCGGAACCGATTACTGGAAAATAATCCGGGGAGGGCGTTATAGCCACTCCGGGACCTGCTACGAATGATCCGTCGCGCCGCACATCTTCGCGCCCGGGGGAGTCATGGAAGTCGGAAGCTTTGAACACGAAGTCTGGGCCGCAGCCGTGCAACTCTTCCGGCAGTTCGGGCCGGCGGCCGAGGCGGAGGTTTCGGACCTGATCCAGGAAGCCGATAACGCCCGGGACCGTGAAGCCGTCGTCATCTGGGGCAGCGTGCTGCGTGCCCTGACCGCCCTCCGCGAATCGGACGGGCTGCTGGCTATCTGACTGCCGGCCGGGCCGGCTCAGATCTCCACCCGGTCCTTCGGGCGGATGCCGCGCTTCTGGGCGGCGATCCGGAACGGGGCGTTCGGCGCCCCATAGCCGGCATACCGGCGCCGCTGCACGATCTCGAAGAAAAAGCCTTCGCCGTAATTGGGGCTGTAGAGCTGGAAATACTCGCCGTCGGCATCGCGGTCGTAGAGAATGTTCTCGGCCCGCAGCCGGTCGAGCAATTCGGGCTCGAGCGCGAACCGGACCTCAATATCGTCGTAATAGTTTGGCGAGATCGCAAGCGGTGTGAAGCCATTCGCCTTCATCGCCGCGACCGTGGCGAAGATGTCATCGGTGGCGAAGGCAATATGCTGGACCGCCGAGCCGAAACTTTCGGCGATGAAGTGCCCGGCCAGGGTCCTGCGGTTTTCCGCACCATTGAGCGTGATGCGCAGGCTCCCGGTTTCGTTTTCGATCACCTGGCTGCGCACCAGCCCGGCCGGATCGACGATGTCGACCATGGGCGTCTTACGCGTCGCAAAAATCGAGGTGTAGAACAGGATCCAGGTCAGCATCTCCTCGTAGTTCATCGTCTGGGCGATGTGGTCGACGGTGGTCAGGCCGGCTTCGCAGGTGTCGCCGTCATCCGCGACGGGGATGAATTCGATGTCCCAGACCCGGCCCAGATCGCTCTTGCCGTCGATGAAATGCATGACGCCGCCGCCGACGCCGCGGATCGCCGGAATGCTCAGCTCGCCCGGTCCGACCGCCTGCTCGAACGGCTCAGCGCCCAGCGCACGGGCCCGCGCCACGGTGGCGGCCGCATCTTCTACCCGCAGTCCGATGTCGCAGACGCTGGTGCCGTGCATCAGATAGGCCGAATGGGCAAAGCCCTCACGCTCGGTGTTGATCACCAGGTTGATGTTTCCCTGCCGCCACAGTGTCACGTCCTTGGATTTGTGACGCCCGGCCTTGCGGAATCCAAGGGTGCGAAACAGGCCAGACAGTTCGGCAGCCTCATGCTCGTCGGCCGCAAACTCGACGAACTCGATGCCCTCGGCACGTATGCGGTCAGGAATCTGCGGCACCGAGATTCTTGTGCCGGGCTCCTCCCGGCGCACCCGGTCCATCAGACTGACGAGGGACCGCTTGCCATCAACCGCAATCGCCTTGGGCGAACCGCCGCGGAACTGGTCGTTGAAGATCTCGAGGGAGAGGACGCCGTCATAGCCGGTGGCGGCCACCGCGCGCATGAACTCCACCACCGGCAGGTCACCCTGGCCGGGCATGTTGCGGTAGTGGCGGCTCCAGTGCAGGAGGTCCATTTCGATCTGCGGCGCATCAGCCAGCTGGACGATGAAGATCCTGTCCCTCGGGATCGCCCGGATGGATGCGACATCGATCCTGCGCGCCAGCGTGTGGAAGGAGTCGAGGATCAGGCCGACACTGGGATGATCGGCGCGCCGGACGATCTCCCAGGCGTCCCGGTGATCGCTGATGTGGCGGCCCCAGGCGAGCGCCTCGTAGCCGACCCTCAGGCCGCGCCTCGCGGCCCGTTCGCCCAGCTCGCGGAAATCCTCCGCGGCCCGATCGATGCCGCCCAAGGCCAGCGGCGAGACATTCGAGCAGACCAGCATCAGGTCGGTGCCGAGCTCCTGCATGATGTCGAATTTCCGTTCGGCACGGTCGAAGGTCCGGCTGCGCTGCGGCTCGGGCATGCCCTCGAAATCGCGGAAGGGCTGGAACAGCGTGATCTGCAGGCCGGCATCCCGGACGATCCGCCCAACCTCGCGGGGCGAGCCGTCGAATGCCAGGAAGTCGTTTTCGAATATCTCCACGCCGTCGAAGCCGGCCGCGGCAATGGCCTGCAGTTTCCTCGGCAGGGTGCCGCTGAGGGTCACGGTGGCAATCGAGGTTTTCACGTCTGCAGCCTCCCAGTCACGGCAGAGTATGCTGCGCTCGTTATGAGCGAACCAGTTAGTACATAACTATGTTGTCATTCCCGCCTGTCAAATCCGCTTCGTGAACCGGTGTAGGCTAGACCGGCGCCTTCAGCACGTTCCGCAGCACCATGTCGACCACCTGGGCCCGCAGGGTGGCCAGCGCCTTCTTCGATGCAAGGTCGACGCGGAAAATCTGCGAGAACGTGGCCCGGTTGGACACGCTGAAGAAGCAGAGGGCGCTGATCTGCCAATGCAGATCGATGGCGGACAGGCCTTTGCGGAAAATGCCGTCCTCGAGCCCGCGACGGTAGACCCGCTCCAGCTCGCCGATGGCGGAGATGTTCAGATCCTGGATCGTCTTCGAACGGGCGAGATACTCGCCATGATGGATGTTCTCGATCATCACGAGACGGATGAACGCCTCGTTGGAATGATGATGGTCGAAGGTGAATTCCACCAGCCGGCGCAGCGCGTCGGCGGGGCGCAGATGCTCGAGATCGAGCTGGGCTTCGGTGGTGCGGACCTTCCGGTAGGCTTCCTCAAGGACGGCCAGGTAGAGACCTTCCTTGTCCCCGAAATAGTAATAGATCATCCGCTTGCTCGAGCCAGTCTTGGCGGCGATCTCGTCGACCCGGGCCCCGGACAGGCCGTTCTGGGCAAATTCCCGGGTGGCGACCTCGATGATGTCCTGTCTTGTGGCCTCGGGACTGCGTATGCGGGTCGAGGTCCGGCCGCGGCCGGCTTTTGCTGTTTTTGCCATGGTCAGGGATTCACTCACGCGCAGATCCCGCGCTCCAGATCACATCCTGCGAGAATTGCCGCATACTGCCCTCGTATTCCGGCATTGCAAATCTCCAAGCCAGGACAACCCGGGATAATTTCCGACCATGCGCGCCGGCGCTCCGGCATCCATCTCTGTTTGACTATACTAACTGTTTCGTACATTCTTGCATCGAAAATCGGGAGGGCCCGTGAATTTGAGGCGCGAAACCTGCGCGGACCTGCTGCGGCAGCTTCTGTCAGCCCATCCGAAGCCCGCAGCGGGCTCGGGGCACCCGGTGCTGGTCGGACTGATCGGGCGCGGTATCCAGCTTTCACGGACGCCCAGGATGCATGAGCGGGAAGCGGCGCGGCTGGGTCTGGCATGCGCCTACATTCTCGTCGATTTCGACCAGCTCGGGCGGGATGATGCGGCGCTGCCCGAGGTGCTCGCGGCAGGCGCCGCGCTCGGATTCCAGGGCTTCAACGTCACGCATCCCTTCAAGCAGCAGATCCTGCCGCATCTCGGAGCCCTGTCGCCGGAGGCGGCGGCGATCGGCGCCGTGAATACGGTCGTTTTCGGTCAGGGCGCGATTACCGGCTACAATACCGACAGCTGGGGGTTTTCCGAAAGCTTCCGGATCGGGCTGCCGGATGCGCCATTGCGGAAAGTCGTCCAGTTCGGTGCTGGCGGTGCGGGCGCGGCAGTTGCGTATTCTTTGATGCAGCTGGGTGTCGGCGAGATCCATCTGGTCGATGTCGATCGCCAGCGGGCGGCCGATCTGGCTGCCAGAATGGCCGCGGAATGGAACGGACGTGTCCATGCCGCCGCGACCGCGGCAGATGCTCTGGCCGGGGCGGACGGGCTGGTCAACACGACGCCGGTCGGCATGGCGAAGTATCCCGGCATTCCGTTTCCGGCCGATCTTCTGCGCCCCGATCACTGGGTGGCGGACATCATTTATTTTCCCGAGGAAACCGAATTGCTGCGTCGTGCCCGGGCGCTGGGCTGCCGGACGCTGTCCGGTACCGGCATGGCGATCGGCCAGGCGGTGCGGGCGTTCGAGCTCTTCACGGGACGGAAGTCGGACATGGCGTCGATGGCCGGCCATTTCGCAGCAGCGGCCTGACAGTTGGATGAGGTTGGAGTCGGTTCATACGTAAACATTGGCCCAAAGGGAGGAAACAATGACAGCAGAAACCACGCGTCGCCGATTTCTCGTCGGCACCGGACTGGCCGCGGCAGCCATCAGCCTGCCTGCAATGGCGCAGAACAAGCCGAAGCTGCGCTTCTCGGCGGTCTTCTCGGAGCAGGATATCCGCGCCGAGATGATGAAGAAGTTCGCCGAGGGCATCGCGAATGACTTCGTCTTCGAGGGCTATTACGGCGGCAACCTGTTCAAGCAGGGCACCGAGCTCGTCGCCATCCAGCGCGGCAACCTGGAAATGGGCAACATCGCGCCGCAGGATATCTCGAAGCAGATTCCGGCCTGGTCGATCCTGACGGCCGCCTATCTGTTCCGCGACGCGGACCATCTGACCAAATTTTTCGCCAGCCCGGCCGGCGCCGAGATGAAGAAGATGGCGGACGAGCAGCTCGGCATCCACATCCTCGGCCCGACCTATTTTGGCTCCCGCCAGGTCGGCCTGAAGCCGTCCAAGAAGATCAACACGCCGGCTGATCTTGCCGGCATCAAGCTGCGCATGCCGCCGGGTGAGGCCTGGCAGTTCCTAGGGCAGGCGCTTGGCGCCAATCCGACCCCGATGGCCTATGCGGAGACCTATACCGGCCTGCAGACCGGCGCCATCGACGGGCAGGACAATCCGCTGCCCAATGTCGAGAACATGAAGTTCTACGAAGTGATGTCGCAGATCGTGCTGACCTCGCATCTGGTCGGATTCGACCTGCTCACCGTCTCGGGCAAGGTCTGGAAGAGCATGTCGCCCGAGCAGCAGAAGCGATTCCAGGCTGCCGCCGACGCGGCCATCGATTTCTCGCAGAAGAAGCATCTTGCGCGCGAGAAGGAGCTGGTGGAGTTCTTCAAGAGCAAGGGCCTGCAGATCTATGAGCCGGACCAGGCGGCCTTCCGCAAGCATGCGCAGGAAAAGTATCTCGCCTCCGATCTGGCCAAGGACTGGCCGAAGGGTATGATCGACAAGATCAACGCGCTCTGAGTGCAGGCGGCGGAGACGATGGTCTCCGCCGCATTTCAGGCCGGGTACCAGCAGCGGGGGAGGCCGTGCGGCAGACATTCGGATACTGGGCGGGATGGCTTTATCGCCGCGGCGAAAACGTCCTCGCGGCCATGCTGGTGGGCATGTTTGCCGTTTTCCTACTGCAGATCGCTTTCCGCTATCTCCTCAATCTGCCGATCGGCTGGACCAATGAGGTCAGCACGGTTCTCTGGATCTGGCTGGTTCTGTGGGGCGCGGCTTTCGTCATCCGCGAGGAGGAGGAAATCCGCTTCGACCTGATCTACGG
>NZ_DATGQG010000049.1:0-3688 GCF_035304305.1 Ferrovibrio sp. | reverse complement strand
CTCGGCGCCGGTCAGCAGGTCGCCGCGGCCCTGGCGGTTGCTGCTGGACTGCGCCGCCAGCTGGTCGGGCGCGGGGATGTAGAATTCGTTGTCGAGGATCGAGTAGCGCGCCGAATACTCGTTCACGTTGGCGGTGCGGTGCCGGATCCACTGCCGCGCCACGAAGATCGGCAGTTTCACGTGATACTTGATCTCGCACATCTCGAACGGCGTCGTGTGCCGGTGCCGCATGAGATAGTTGATCAGGCCGCGATCCTCGCTGACCTTCTTGGTGCCGCGGCCGTAGGAGACGCGGGCGGCCTGCACCACGGCGGCATCGTCGCCCATGTAATCGATCACCCGGATGAAGCCGTGATCGAGGACCGGCAGCGGCTGGTAGAGGATCTCTTCCAGCGCCGGCACGGTGGCGCGGCGGGTCGGCTGGGTCTGGCTGCGCAGGGCCGCGATTTCGGCTTCCTGCTCCGGCGTAACAGTCATCTTTTCGCCTCTCGCGGGATCGCTCGCCCCGAATCGCGGCAGACCGCGGGGGCAGGCCCTTATAGACCGCCCGCCCCGCCGCCAAAAGCCGGAACGGGGCTTTAAAACCGGCCGCCATGCGCCTACATTACCGCTGTCGGGCAACCGACTATGGCGATAAACGCCGCGCGGAATAGGCGTAACGGACCCGGGGGCAGTACCCGGCGCCTCCACCATGAGCCCAGGCAGTGGTTTCCCTGGTCTGATGCTGGGGGCGAATCAGGCTCGACGTGCGCAATAAAGGCCCGGTTTTCGCCCGGCATGATACCGCCGTTATCGGGTCATCCTAAAAGTGCCAACGACAACACCGTTGCACTCGCTGCCTAATTAGGTAAGCGCGGCCCGGGGGGCGCCGGGCAACAGAAGCCCCCCACCTTCGACGAAATTCTGCCGTCCAGGGCACCGCAGCCACCGCCCGGAATTGAACCTGGCAGGGCGGGGCGGTAGACTTGCGACCCAACGCCCCCGAGATTTCAGTGATGGCCGGCAAACTGCTCGATTACAACCAGCTGGTGGAAACCGCGCTCCGCGGCGCCGTGCGCGACGCGCTCAGGCGCGTGGCCGAATTCGGCCTGCCCGGCAACCACCATTTCTACATCACCTTCCGCACCGACCAGCCCGGTGTCGACATCCCCGAATACCTGCGCGAGCGCTATCCGGAAGAGATGACCATCGTGCTGCAGCACCAGTACTGGGGACTGGAGGCGCGCGAGGATGAATTCCAGGTCACGCTCAGCTTCAACAAGGTGCCGGAGCGGCTGATCATTCCCTATGCGGCGCTGACCGCCTTCGCCGATCCCAGCGTGCAGTTCGGCCTGCAGTTCCGCGTCACCCCCAGCCCCGAAGGGCGGCCTGCCGCCGCCGCGGCCGAGCCGGACAGCTTCGCCGCGCCCGACGATGCCGCGCCGGCGCCGGAACCCGAGCGCAAGACCGGCGACGTCGTCGCGCTGGACGCCTTCCGCAAGAAAAAGACCTGACCTCCGCAGCGGCCGCATTCCCCGCCGCCTGCGTCTCCCCTGACCTGCCGTTCTGGAGATGACCATGCCCGAGTTCCGTTACGAGGACCTGTTCCCGCTTTCCGCCGACCCGACGCCCTACCGCAAGCTGCCGGGCGAGGTGGAGGTGATCAAGGCGGGCGGCCGCGAGGTGCTCCAGGTCAGCGACCAGGTCCTGAGCGATCTCACCTTCGCCGCCATGCGCGACATCGCGCATCTGTTCCGGCCGGGCCATCTGGCGCAGCTGCGCGCCATCCTCGATGACAGGGATGCCTCGCCGAACGACCGCTTCGTTGCGCTGGAGCTGCTGAAGAACGCCAACATCTCCGCCGGCATGGTGCTGCCTTCCTGCCAGGATACCGGCACCGCCATCGTGATCGGCAAGAAGGGCCAGTATGTCTGGACCTCGGGCCGCGACGAGGAGGCGATCTCCCGCGGCGTCTACCGCACCTATACCGAAACCAACCTGCGCTATTCGCAGCTGGCGCCGCTCTCCATGTTCGAGGAGAAGAATACCGGCACCAACCTGCCGGCGCAGATCGAGCTCTACGCCACCGACGGCGACGCCTACAAATTCCTGTTCATGGCCAAGGGCGGCGGCTCGGCCAACAAGACCTTCCTGTACCAGCAGACGCCGGCGGTGCTGCGCGGCGACAACCTGCTGAAATTCCTCGACGCCCAGATCAAGACGCTGGGCACCGCGGCCTGCCCGCCCTACCACCTCGCCATCGTCATCGGCGGCCTCTCGGCCGAGCTGAACCTGAAGACGGCGAAGCTGGCCTCGGCGCGCTATCTCGACGGCCTGCCGACGAAGGGCAGCGAGACCGGCCATGCCTTCCGCGATGTCGAGTTCGAGCAGAAGATCCTCGAACTCACCCGCGTCAGCGGCATCGGCGCGCAGTTCGGCGGCAAGTATTTCTGCCACGACGTGCGCGTCATCCGCCTGCCGCGCCACGGCGCCAGCGTGCCGATCGGCATCGCGGTGTCCTGCTCGGCCGACCGCCAGGCGCTGGCCAAGATCACCCGCGACGGCGTCTTCCTCGAGCAGCTGGAGACCAATCCGGCGCAGTATCTGCCCGAGCATGAGGACAAGCTCTCCGACGAGGTCGTGAAGGTCGACCTCAACCAGCCGATGAGCGAGATCCGCAAGCTGCTGTCGCAGTATCCGGTGAAGACGCGGCTGTCGCTCACCGGCACGCTGATCGTCGCCCGCGACCTCGCGCACCAGAAATTCGCCGAGCGCATCGAGAAGGGGCAGGGGCTGCCCGACTATGTGAAGAACCATCCGATCTACTATGCCGGCCCGGCCAAGACGCCGGACGGCATGCCCTCGGGCTCCTTCGGCCCCACCACCGCCGGCCGCATGGACTCCTATGTCGGCCTGCTGATGGAAAACGGCGGCGGCTTCATCAGCCTCGCCAAGGGCAACCGCTCCAAGCAGGTGACCGAGGCCTGCAAGAAATACGGCGGCTTCTATCTCGGCTCGATCGGCGGACCGGCGGCGATCCTGGCGAAGAACAACATCAAGAAGGTCGAGCAGCACGAATATCCCGAACTCGGGATGGAAGCGGTCTGGAAGATCGAGGTGGAAGACTTCCCCGCCTTCATCGTCGTCGACGACAAGGGCAACGACTTCTTCGCAGAGCTGAAGCTGGGCTGAGGCGCCGGTCTGCTCAGTGCGGGCCCGGGCCGGCGGACAGCCGGTCCGGGCTTTTTTTGCGTCCGGCTGCGAGCCGGTTGCGGCCCGTTCGGAGCCAGTTCGATCCCGTTGGAGGCCAGTTCAGTCCCGTTCGATGCCAGTTGAATCCCGTTGAGAGCCAGTTGAGACCCGTTCAGTCCCGTTGAATCCCGCATAAGCCCTTGGCCGTCCGTGCCAAGTGACTGATTTTCTGATCGACGATGTCCAACAACGGCAGTTTTTTGGCCAATCAGATATCCGCGCACATACGTCATTATGCATGCGGACGCCTATGCTCATGGGAATATAAGCCAACCACTGGGCAAAATCCAGAAGTTTGTTCTTTATATATTCTTACGGCGGCGAAGCTGGTGAGAGCCGGCTTTACAGCCCCAGATAGGCCTGCCGGACGCGGTCGTCGTGCAGCAGTTCCTCGCCGCTGCCCTGCATGACGATGCGGCCGTTCTCCAGCACATAGGCGCGGTCGGCGAGCTTCAGC
>NZ_DATGQG010000048.1:0-5982 GCF_035304305.1 Ferrovibrio sp. | reverse complement strand
GGCGGCGGTCTTCGGCTAACGTCGCTTCGTTGAAAGGGTGATCCCGCATGGATGACAGCGACAGGCAGGCGCCGGAGGTGGAGTTCACCGAGGGCTGCTGGGACATGGCGGCGCTGCCCGAGCCGCTGCTGCGGCGCGCCTTCGCCTACTGGGACGGCAAGCGCGGCGGCCGCGACCTGCCCGCGCGCGCCGATATCGAGCCGACCGAGATCCCCGACATCCTGCGCAACATCTTCCTGGTCGACGTGCTGGACGATCCGCCGCGCTTCCATCTGCGGCTGATGGGCACCGCCTTCCGCGACTGGTTCGGCCGCGAGCTGACCGGCTTCACCTTCGCCGCCGGCGATCTGAAGGGGCCGCTGGCGCGCTATTTCCAGGACTGGCGCGAGGTGGCCGGGGCGCGGCGGCCGCGCTGGATATGCTGCCGCCACTGGTTCGACCGCAGCCGCGGCGAGGGCATGGCCTGGACCGGCCTGGTCATGCCGATGGCGAAAACGGAGCAGGCGCCGGTCGACATGCTGTTCGGCGCCACGGTGTTCAGACGGATCGAGACATGAGCGCTTTCCCCGAACTTCCCACCGCGCGCCTGCTGCTGCGCGGCTTCCGGCCCGGGGACGAGGCCGCGTTCCAGGAGTTTGCCACCGCCGAGGATTTCTGGCGCTTCCTGCCCGGGCCGGCGCTGACGCCCGAGCTGGTGACGCGCTTCATCGCCGCGCGGGTGGCGGAGGCGGCCAATCCTTCCGGGCGCGACTGGGTTTTCGCCGTCGAGGAGATGCGGATGCAGCGCGCCATCGGCATGGTGCGGCTCAGCATCGCCTCCGTCGAGCATCGCCAGGGCAATATCGGCTTCTCGATGGACGGCCGCATCCGCGGCCAGGGCTATGCCTCGGAGGCGATGCGCGCGCTGCTCGATTTCGGCTTCGTGACGCTCGGCCTGCATCGCATCACGGCCCTGGCCGATGTGGAGAACGACCGCAGCCATGCGGTGCTGGAGAAGCTCGGCTTCCGGCGCGAGGGAAGGCTGCGGCAGAACTTTCTCGTGCGCGGTGCATGGCGCGACAGCGATCTCTTCGCGCTGCTGCGCGGCGAATGGGAAACCGGCGGGACGGCGGAAACGCTGCTCGCCTAGGCCTGTGTCATCCGGCGCGCGTTATCGGGCGGACTCGCTGCCCGGCGTTGCGCTGCCGCTGCCGGAACCGCCGGTCTGGCCGGCGCGTCCGGTCTCGCGGCCGGTGCGCGGATCGATCGCCTTCTCATGCGTCTCGCCGTTCCGGGTGACGAAGGTGACGCGGTACTTGCCGTCCTCCCATGCGACGTCGCGCACATAGGCGAATTCCGGCTCGCCCTCGACCTTGAGGATCAGCTGTGACAGCGACAGCGAACCGAGCGGCGGACCGTCGGGCAGCTCCTCGAGCTTGGGCGTCGGCGCCGGCGCGCCGATGCTGGGCGCCGGTGCGGAGGTGCCGGCCTGGGCGAGCAGGATGTGCGGCGCCGGCTGCTCTGTTGCCTGCATCATGGCCGGCGACGGGCCGGGCAGCCCCTGGCTGTTCAGCGCGGCGATCATGAGCAGGGCGGCGGTGGTCGTCATCAGGCACAATCCGGCAGGCAGTGGGAGAATACCGCCATTAACGCACCGGATCCGGGCAATGTTGTGGAGGCCGCTGTGGCTTTTCTGTGAGACCTACCCGCGCGGCGGCGCGGTCAGGCTGCCGAGGAAATCCCGCACCACGGCGGCGAACGCGGCCGGCTGTTCGTCATGCGGCACATGGCCGGCATCGAACAGCGCGAGCCGGGTGCGCGGATTGAGCCCGGCCATGCGCTTGATCTCGTCCGTCGTTACCGCCCAGCTCTGCCGGCCATGGACCAGCAGGACGGGACAGGCGATGGCCGCCCAGTCGGCGCTCCAGTCGCCGGTCAGCTCCGCCCGGGCGGGCAGGAAATTCTCGTCGCTGAAACGGAAGCCCCAGCCATCCTCGAATTCGTGCAGCGAGTCGAGCAGGTAGCGGTTCATGCCGAGCGGCGTGGTCCGCATGAAGGCGAGGAATTCGTCCAGGCTGTCCCAGCGGGTTGGCCAGGAGTCCTCCTGCGGCGGCGGGCCGATGCGGCAGCCGATGTCTTCCACGATCAGCGCGCGCACCAGATCGGGATGGCGCGCCGCGGTCTGATAGGCATTCACGCCGCCGAAGCTGTGGCCGAGCAGCGCCACCGCACCGCAGCCGGTCCGCGCCTGCACATGGCGGATGAAGGCGGCGGCATCGGCGATGAAGGTCTCGCGGCTGCCGTCATGGTCGTGGCTGCTCCAGCCATGGCCGCGCTGGTCCAGCGCGAGGATGCGCCAGTGCGGCTGCAGCTCCCGTGCCAGCGGCACCCAGTTGCGCGCGCAGCCCGAGCGGCCATGCAATGCGACGAGAATCTCTCCCTCGCCGCCGAAGTCGAGATACGAGAGTTCGGTGCCGTCGCGGGTAAAGGTTTGGCGGGTGATCATGGCGGCTTGCCTCTGGTCGTCATTCCCGGGCGCAGCGCGAGGAGGGGGATGGTCGTCAGTCCGTCAGCAGCTCAGCATTCTGGCCCAGCCGCACCAGGCCGCCTTCGACCACGCGGGCATAGACGCCGCAATCGGTGTTGCCGTAGGCCTGCTGCAGGATGTCGAGCACCGGCAGGTTCTTCTCGGCGGTGTCGGGATTGATATGCGTCGCCACGCAGCGGCCGATCGTTTCCTCGACCTGCAGCACCGCCATGCCGATGCGCAGGCGTTTGCCGATCCAGTCGCGTTCGGCCCAGGCGGGAAAGCCCTCCAGCAGCAGGTTGGCGCGCAGGCGGCGCCAGTCGAACATGTCGCCGCCGGTATGGCGGCCGAGATCCTGCAGCGAGGCGGCGTTCTGGATCGAGATGAAGGGATTCTGCACGTCGGTGAACCACGCGCCGGGTGCTTCCACCACGCTGACCCGGCCGCGGGTGTCGCGCTCGTCCATGTGTTCGAGCACCAGCGCCTCCAGGGCGGCGCGGCCTTCCCTTGTGGTGAGGTCGGCATCGTCGATCTGTCCGAGGCTGGTTTCGGGATCGAGGTCGGCCACGGTGATGCGCGTGCCGCTGGCGTCGAAGACGCAGTGCAGGGCGGCGATCCGCGGGTTGCGCGCCCAGTTGAGGAAATGCGCCTTCTTCTGCCAGCCGGGATGGGCCGGATCGAAGGCCGAGGCGCCATGGGCCAGCGCGAAGCGGCGGTCGCCGGGCAGCGGCCGGCCGGGTGCGAGTTCGGCGGCTTCCAGTGGCTGCGGGCTGAGGCCCTTCACGGGAAAGCGGGCGATGCGGATGAGGCGGCCGGAAGCGGATGTCGTCATGGCGAGACCTTGGCGGGGCGCACCGGCGCGGTCAACGTCCGATTGCGGCGGTGTCAAAGGCGGGGTCCCTCGCGTCCCGGCATTTTCGCGGCTTGACGCCCCGGCTGCCCCGCGCTGTTGTGGACGGGAACGACAAGCCGGAAACATGCCGCTCTACGTGCTCGCCCTGTTCGCCACGGCCTTGCTGCTCGGGGCGATGATGTTTTTCTCCTTCATCGTGCTGCCGGTGGCGCATCGCAAACTGGAGCCTCTCGCCGCGCGCCGCTTCGTGCGGGCGATCTTCCCGGTCTACTACAAGGTCATCGCCGCGCTGGGCGCCGTCGCCACGGTCTGCCTCGTCATCGTCGACGACCGCCTGCTGGCTGCCGCCATGGCCTTCGTCGCGGTGCTGGCGGCCTTCGTCGATCTCGGCCTGCGCCCGCGCATCTATTCGCTGCAGGACGCCACCCAGTGGGGCGAGGACGATGCGCGCCCGGTCTTCCGCCGCCTGCACCGCCTGAGCGTGCTGATCAACCTGGCGCAGATCCTCGCCGTCACCATGGTGCTGCTGGCGTTGGCCTACTGAGCGGGCTGGTTCTTGAACAAATCATGAACATGATCGGCTGGCGGGATGTTTCACGTGAGACACTGGGTGATGCGCCGCCTCATCGTCGCTCTCGGCTCTTCGGCCAGGCATGACGACGCTGGGGGTAATGAGTGTTTCACGTGAAACATCCCGGCAAACCGCAGCGCGGCGCGAATCCCTTTGACGCTCCGGCGGGGCTGGCCTAAAACCCGCGCCCATGCAGGACAAATTCGATGTCATCGTGATCGGCGGCGGACATGCCGGCTGCGAGGCGGCCGCGGCTGCCGCGCGCGTGGGCGCGCGCACCCTGCTGCTCACCCACAGGATCGAGACGATCGGCGAGATGTCCTGCAATCCTGCCATCGGCGGGCTGGCCAAGGGCCATCTGGTGCGCGAGATCGATGCTCTGGACGGCGTGATGGGGCGGGTGGCCGATGCCGCCGGCATCCAGTTCCGCATGCTCAACAGGTCGAAGGGCCCGGCCGTGCGCGGCCCGCGCACCCAGGCCGACCGCAGGCTCTATCGCCAGGCGATGCAGGCGATCCTGGCCGAACAGGCGAACCTGACGATCCGCGCCGCCAGCGTGGAGGACATCCGCATCGAGGATGGCGCGGTGAGGGGCGTCGTCACGGCCGATGGCGGCTTCATCGCCGCGCCGCGCGTGATCCTCACCACCGGCACCTTCCTGCGCGGGCTGATCCATATCGGCGAAGAGAAGATTCCGGCCGGCCGCGTCGGCGAGCAGCCGTCGCTGGGCCTGTCTAAAACCCTTGAAAAATGCGGCTTTTCGCTGGGTCGGCTGAAGACCGGCACGCCGCCGCGGCTCGATGGCCGCACCATCGACTGGGCCTCGCTGGAGATGCAGGGCGCCGACGATCCGCCGGTGCCGTTCAGCTTCCTCACCGAAACGATCACCGTGCCGCAGATCCGCTGCGGCATCACCTATACCTCGCCGGCCGGCCACGCGCTGATCCGAGCCAATCTGCATCGCGCGCCGATGTATTCCGGCCAGATCGAGAGCACGGGTCCGCGCTACTGCCCCTCGATCGAGGACAAGGTGGTGCGGTTCGGCCAGCGCGAGCGGCATCAGATCTTCCTCGAGCCGGAAGGGCTGGACGACGACACCGTCTATCCCAACGGGATTTCCACCTCGCTGCCGCGCGAGGTGCAGGCCGAGCTGCTGAAAACCATCCCCGGGCTGGAGCACGCCGTCATGCTGCGGCCGGGCTATGCCATCGAATACGACTTCGTCGACCCCCGCGAGCTGCTGCCGACCCTGGAAACCCGCCGCCAGCCGGGTCTTTACCTCGCCGGGCAGATCAACGGCACCACCGGCTACGAGGAGGCGGCGGCCCAGGGGCTGATCGCCGGCCTGAACGCCGCGCTCGCCGCCGGCGGGTCGGATTCCTTCACCCTGACCCGGGCGGACGCCTATATCGGCGTGCTGATCGACGACCTGATCACCCGCGGCACCTCGGAACCCTACCGGATGTTCACCAGCCGGGCGGAATACCGGCTCAGCCTGCGGGCCGATAATGCCGACCAGCGGCTCACCCCGCTGGGGCTGCGCATCGGCTGCGTGGGTGTTTCACGTGAAACAGTCTGGAAGCGGAAGGCGGCGGCGCTGGACTCCGCCCGCCGGCTGGTCCGCGAGCTGGCCATGACCCCGGCCGAACTGGCGAAAAGGGGCCTGAACATCAACCAGGACGGCCAGAAGCGCACCGCCGCCATGCTGCTCGGCTATCCCGACATGACCGTGGCAAAACTGGCGGAAATCTGGCCCGAATTGCGCGATCTGCGCCCCGATGTGGTCGAGCAGATCGAGATCGACGGCCGCTATGCCGGCTATATGGAGCGCCAGGAGGCCGACATCCTGGCCTTCCGCAAGGATGAGAGCCTGATCCTGCCCGACGGGCTGGATTACGACGCCATCGGCGGCCTCTCCAACGAGGTCCGCGCCAAGCTGAAGGCTGCCCGGCCGGGCACGCTGGGCCAGGCCGCCCGCATTTCCGGCGTCACCCCGGCCGCGCTGTCGGCCCTGCTGGGCTATGTGAAGAAAGCCCGCCGGCAGGGGATCGA
>NZ_DATGQG010000047.1:0-29284 GCF_035304305.1 Ferrovibrio sp. | reverse complement strand
TTTTCAGTACGCCACGGGCAGGTCGCCGGCCTCGACGGCGACATCGCCGCCGAGATTGCCGATGAAGCTGCGCAGCTGGTCGAGCTGGTTGCGCTGCATCGGGTCGGTGCCGTTGAGGATGAGCACCAGGGCGGGGCGGCTGAGGCCGAGCTGCTGGGCCAGTTCGTCCAGGCTCATGTTGACCGCGCGGCAGGCCTCGCTGACGGCGACGATCGAACCACGCTCGGCATAGAAGCGGCCGGCCATCTCGCGCACCCGGAAGCGGCGCGCCGGCGCGGCGCGGACCGGAAGCCCCGCCGGAGCGGCCGCGCGCCGCGAAATCCGCGCCCGGCCCTCGATGCGCAGCCGCGGCGGAATGAAGGCCTCGTGATGGATGCCGAAATCCTCCAGCGCCGGCGTTCTGGCGATCTCGGCCTTCAGCAGGCCGCTGACCGCGTCCACCAGCGTCTCGGCCAGCGGCGGCAGTTCGAACCGTTCGCCGCAGCGGTCGAAATATTCGGCGATCTCGGTGAGCCGGTTCAGCCGGCGCTCGAGAAACTGCCGCGAGCCGAGCGGCCAGGGCTTGCCGGATTCGACGATGCGCACGACAAAGACCTGCGTCGCATCCACCTCGATGATAACGACGCGCCAGCGCAGCTGCGCCAGATGCTTCTCCAGCGCCGCGCGCTTGCTGTCCTCGAACTGCGGCAGCCGCTCCTCCACCAGATCGACGAAGACCTGGAACTGGTCGACCTGCTCGATGAAGCGGCGGAAATCCTGGTAGCGGGCGGAGAAGGCGCGGCCCGACTGGTAGCGGGCGACCAGCGCGACACCCTGCTGCTCGACCCGGGCCAGGAGGCGGTTCGCCTCGCGCCGCAGCTTCTCGCTTTCGTTGGTGATCGCCAAATGCCCGCCCTCCGTGTGCGGGCTACCCTAGGGGAAACAGTTGCATCAAGCCAGCCCCAATTCTCGTAATAATTGGGAAGAATTGGCCTGATTGCTGATCAGCTCCGGCAGTCCACGGGGGCCCTGAGGCTGCGGTCGAGGCAGATCCGCAACTCCCGGATGCGGCCCTCGCGGCGGATGATCCGCAGATGCCGGCTTTCCAGCCCGGGATTGGCCGCCAGCACGGCCGCGCGCAGCCGGGCCGACGGCATCGAATCCGGTTCGGGGTACGGCAGGGCGAAGCGCTGCCGCAGCGCGGCGATGGCGGCGAAATAGGCCTCGGCGTCGAGCCCGCTGCAGCTGCCATGCTTGGCCCACTGGCACTGCATCAGCTGCTGGTCCGGCATGGTACAGAAATGCCGCCGCAGCAGGACCCCGGGCAGCGGCCGGTCCGGCGCGCAGTATTGCGGCCAGGGCTCCCGCGCCTGCCGGCGGCCGGCATATTGCGGCCAGAGCCCGTGCACCACCCAGCCGAAAGCGTTGTCGCGGCATTGTCCGGTCCTGCCGCGGCCCGCATCCGAGGCGCAGAAGGCCGGCGACCAGGAAAAGGCCAGCACGTAATGATCGAAATCGCCCGGCGCACCGCGGGCGGCCTCGCGGCGCGAACAGGGCGCGGGCTGCAGGCTGTCGGGGATGCGGCAGGCTTCCTGCGCCGCGGCAGGCAGCGGCGCGAGAAGCAGCAGCAGGGCCACAAGGGCAGCGCGCTTGCCGGAGCGGATCATCGCGGTCTAAAGATCATGACCCGCCCGCTTCTGCCAAGCCCCGTTCCGTCTTCCGCCGAGCCCGATGAAACCCGCCGCCGTCGAACAGTTCTTTGCCCGCCTCTCGGCCGCCGATCCGGAACCGAAGACCGAGCTGAATTACGTCAACGCCTATACCCTGCTGGTGGCGGTGGTGCTCTCGGCCCAGGCGACCGATGCCGGCGTGAACAAGGCGACGGCCGCGCTGTTCAGAAAGGTCACCCATCCCGCGCAGATGCTGAAACTGGGCGAGGCCGGGCTGAAGGAGCACATCAAGACGATCGGCCTGTTCAACGCCAAGGCCAAAAACGTCATCGCGCTGTCGAAAATCCTGGTGGAGCGGCATGGCGGCGAGGTGCCGCGCGACCGCGAGGCGCTGGAGGCCCTGCCCGGCGTCGGCCGCAAGACGGCGAACGTGGTGCTCAACGTGCTGTGGGGCGAACCCACCATCGCGGTGGACACGCATATCTTCCGCGTCGCCAACCGCACCGGGCTGGCAAAGGGCAAGACGCCGCTCGCCGTCGAGCTCGGCCTGCTGAAAGCGGTGCCGGCGAAATACCGGCGGCATGCGCATCACTGGCTGATCCTGCATGGCCGCTATGTCTGCAAGGCGCGGCGGCCCGAATGTTTCCGCTGCACCGTCGCCGATCTCTGCAGCTTCCGGCCGAAGACGAAGGCGCCGGACTGAAGGAGCGCGGCCAGCGAAGGAGCGCAGCCTTGCGCGTCATGTTCGACACCAACGCCTATGACGCGATCCTGACCGCAGGCGACGAGGAGCGCATCGCGGCGACGATCGCCGCCGGCGCCGTCACGCTGGTGACCACGCCGGTGCAGGAAGACGAGATCCGCCAGATCCGCAACCGTGCCAGACGGGAGGCACTGCTCGGCCTGCTGCGCCGGCTGGGCGGCACCCGCGTCGATCCGGCGACTGTGATCGCGGACGACATCACCTACATGAGCCGGGACGAGATTCTCGCGCGCGTGGCACAGGCCTGCTGCGACCGGCTGGTCACCGGCGACAGGGCGCTGGCGGCGGCAACGCCGCTGGCCGCCAGCTACGCCGATTTCGCACGCGACGTGCTGAAGCGCGACGCGTAGCCACGCAGGCCGGATGTCAGGAGGCCGGCGCGGTCTCCACGCTCGGCACCGGCGTCTTCAGCAGGGCGGCGAGGCATTCGGAATCGTCCACCGTCTGGCCGCGCACGCGGCTGAACACCTGGGCATGGGTGACACGCAGCCGCGCATTGGGGGAATCCGCACGCTCTTCGGGATAGAGGAACAGCAGCAGCGTGCAGCGCGGCGTCTCGGCGAGATACTGCCAGACTTCGCCCGGCGGCTCGCGCCGCAGGCTCGCCGGCTGGCCCAGCAGGGCGCGCGCCTCGGCATCGGACTTCATCACCACATCGGCGCTGACCGGACGGCGCGGTCCGGTTGCCGGCCGGTCGGTCACCGGCCGCAGCACGAGATCCAGCGGTTCCTCGACCAGACTGGTATCGACGACGGGACCGCTCGGCGACATGCCGCAGGCCGTCAGGGCAAGAAGAACAAACGCAGCGGAGAGCAGGCGCGGAGCAGAAGCTCCGCGCTGCAGAGTCAGACCAGACACGTCAACCGCGTGGTTATTCGGCGGCCGCCGAAGACGACGAGGAGGCCGGACGCGAGCCGGAAGCCACGGTCTGCACCGTGCCGGAAATCTCGCCGCCGCATTCGATCTCGATCTGGCCATAGGCGATCTCGCCCGAGACCTTGCCGCTGCCGCGGATCAGCAGACGGCCGCGCACGCTGAGGCGGCCTTCGAAGCGGCCGCGGATCTCGGCCTCCTCGACTTCCGCCGACCCCTTGAACTGGCCGGTCTCGCTGACCTCGACGAAACGGCTGTCGGTCAGCTGCGCTTCCACCTTGCCTTCGACGATGACGCGGTCGCAGGCGGTGATCTGGCCCGAGAGGCTGATCTCGCGGCCGATCATCAGCACCTTGGCTTCCGGATGGCCCTCACTGCGGTTGCCGCTGGCGGTGGCGGTGGCAGTCGCCTGGCTCGTGGCCTTCGGCAACTCGGGGCCGGGACGCTTGGCGATTTCAGGGCGGAAGGTCGGCGTGGGGTTCTCGGACATGGTGGCTCCCGTAGTGGAACTGGAAGTGGAGGGCAGAACTGGCTTGCCGACGGCGCGCAGATGAGCGGGCATCGGAGGAATATCGTCTTCAATCTTGCCCGGCGCCGCCTTGCCCGGTTGGGGCTGGACGCCTGCGTTGGTCGGTGATGCTGACGGCTTAGCCGCGGTATCGGACGCTGGCTTTTTACGACCAAACATACGCGAACTCCTCTTGAATAAATGCCCCCGTGGAACCCCTCCGGTTTTCAACCCGTAGCCTGGAGCCGCTTGTAGACGTGGACCATGAAAGCGGTCGCCACAATCGGCACAACGAAGTTTATCAAAGGAATGGTTAATAGAAGAACAATAATTACACCGCACAGCCATAAATCACCGCGATGCCGCCGGCGCAGCCGGTCGGCTTCGCTGCGCGGCAGATAGCGCCACGCTACGACTTCAAAATATTCGCGGCTTACCAGGAATCCGTTCACCAGCAGCGACAGCGCATACATGAAGGGCGGAAAGAAGATCAGCACGCCGTAGATCGGCAGCAGCAGCAGATTGACGCCGATCACGATGCCGAGGAACCGCAGCGAGCCGCCGAGAGCGGGCCAGAAAGGCAGCGCGCGGCCGCGCGGATCGCCGGGATAGTAGCGCTGTTCGACGGCATCGGCGATGTCATCGAGGAACAGTCCGACCGCCGCCGTCATCACGGCCGGAAAAAGTAACAGCATTGCTACAAAAAAGCCCACGCCGGACGCGAAGCCGATCACCCAGTCGAGCCAGGTCTGCTCGGTCTCGGGCAGCATGGCGACGCCGAACCACAGCACGACCGCCAGCACGGCGAAGACCGCCATGCTGACCAGCAGCGAGCGCCACAGAACGCGCCGGAAGGTCGGGTCGGGCAGCTGCGCCAGCGCCAGCCGCAGGGACGGGACGATCATGATGCGCTGCCCGCAACGGGATCGACCGGCACCCGCGCGGCCAGTCCGAGATCGGATTCAAGCAGGGCGCAGAAGGCCAGCAGTTCCGCCTCGCCGCGCGGACGCGCCACGACCTGCAGTCCGACCGGCAGGCCGCTGCGCGTGAAGCCGGCCGGAATCGAGATTGCCGGCGTGCCGGTCAGCGTGATGGCGAAGGTGAGCACCAGCCAGGAGATGTAGGTGTCGAACTTCCGCCCGCCGAGCTCTTCCAGATAGCGGATGCGATGATCGAAGGGCGGTGACACCGCGGTGGGCAGCAGCAGGAAGTCGTGGCGTTCGAAATAGCCGATGAGGCGGTTGGTGATCGCGCCCTGCACGCGGCGCGCCTCGGCGATCTCGGGCCCGCCGAGCTTCAGGCCCTTCTCGGCATTCCAGATCACTTCCGGTTTCACCAGATCCTGCTTGCCCTCGATGCGCGGCCAGACCGAGGCGGCGAAGTTGGCCGCGCGCAGCACCTGGAAGCTTTCCTCCGCGCCGGTGAAATCCGGCGTCTCGTCGCTGACCTTCGCGCCGAGCTTCTCCAGCCGCTTCACCGCCGCGGCGCAGATCTCGACCACTTCCGCGTCGACCGGCGACAGGCCGAGATCCGGTGTCCAGCCGATGCGGCAGCCGCCGGCGAAGCGCGATGGCAGGCGGCCGGCCGTCAGCGCGCGATCCACGGCCTCGACGAAGGAGGTTTCCGGACGCGGCAGGCTCAGCGGATCGCGATGATCGGCGCCGACCTGGGCATCCAGCATCAGCGCGCAGTCGCCGACATTGCGCCCCATCGGCCCCAGAACCGAAAGCGTGTCGAAAGGCAGGGTGCGCGGCCCCCAGGCCACCCGGCCCGGCGACGGCCGCAGCCCGACGATGCCGGTGAAGCTGGCCGGGATGCGCAGCGAGCCGCCAAGATCTGAGCCGTCGGCCAGCCAGACCTCGCCGGTCGCGACCGCCACGGCCGAGCCGCCGGAGGAACCCGCCGGCGTAAGCGCGGTGTTCCACGGATTGGTGGTGGTGCCGAACACCTCGTTGAAGGTCTGGGCGCCGGCGCCGAATTCCGGGGTATTCGCCTTGGCGATCACGATGCCGCCGTTGCGCTCCAGGCGCTCGACGGAATAGTCGGAGCGCTGCGAAACATGCTTCTCGAAGGCCCGGCTGCCCCAGGTGGTGCGCACGCCCTGCACCTCGACCAGATCCTTGATCGCCACCGGCAGGCCATGCAGATAGCCCGGCGGCGCCGGATCGGGCGGCACCAGCTTTTCCGCCGCTGCCCGGGCGCGGTCGAGGCACAGCGTCGGCAGGGCGTTGACCATCGGCTCCACGGCGGCGATCCGCTCGGCCGCCGCATCGATCAGCTCGGCGGGCGAGACCTGGCGTGAGGCAAGGGCCGCCACGGCCTGTCGGGCGGTCATCCGGATCAGCTCGTTCATCGTCTCTCCTCGCTGTTGCGGCGGGTCGGCCTGCAAGCGCATTTGCCTTCCCGGGATCGGTCCGCTAGAGAGTAACTTCAATCACCGTCCGGGGGAACGATTCCGCATGTCCAGCAGCCAGACCCACGTGCTCGCCATCGGCAACGCCATCGTCGATGTGCTGGCCCGCGTCGACAACGACTTCCTCGACGAACATGGCATGACCAAGGGCAGCATGACGCTGATCGACGGCGGCCGGGCGGAACAGCTGTACGGCGCCATGGGCCCGACGGTGGAGATGTCCGGCGGCTCGGCAGCCAATACCGCGGCGGGCATCGCCTCGCTCGGCGGCAATGTCCAGTTCATCGGACGCGTGCGCAACGACCCGCTGGGCCAGTCCTTCATCCGCGACATCCGCGGCCTCGGCGTGCGCTACGACGTGCCGCCGGCATCCGAAGGCCCCTCAACCGCGCGCTGCCTGATCCTGGTGACGCCCGATGCACAGCGCACCATGAATACCTATCTCGGCGCATCCATCGACCTGACCCCCGAGGATATCGAGCCCGCCGCCGTCTCGCGCGCCGAGATCGTCTATCTGGAAGGCTATCTCTGGGACCAGCCGCAGGCCAAGGACGCCATGCGCAAGGCGATCCGCCTCGCCCATGATGCCGGCCGCCGCGTGGCGCTGACCCTGTCCGACAGTTTCTGCGTCGACCGCCACCGGGCGGAGTTCCTGCATCTCGCCGAACACCATGTCGACATCCTGTTCGCCAACGAGGCCGAGATCAAATCGCTCTACCAGGTCGGCGATTTCGATTCCGCCCTGCAGCAGGCGCGCGAGCATGTCGACATCGCGGCGCTTACCCGCTCGGAGAAGGGATCGGTGATCCTGGCCGGCGAAGAAGTGCACATCATCGATGCGGTGCCGAACGTGAACGTCATCGACACCACCGGCGCCGGCGACCTCTATGCCGCCGGCTTCCTCTACGGCCTGACCCATGACTTCGATCTGCATGCGGCCGGCCAGCTCGGCGCGCTCTGCGCCGCGGAAGTGATCGCCCAGATAGGCCCGCGGCCGCAATCGCCGCTCAAGCCGCTGATCGGCCGCGTGAAGCGCTGAGATAACTCAGCGGATTCCCGTCGCGGCGTGCAGCACGGTCTGCTCGTCGAGACGGACGCTGACGCCGGCCTCGGCGATCAGGGCATGGCCGAGCGACGGCAGCGGCGCGCGGCTGGTGGTGACGTTGACCCGCATCAGCATGTCGGCACGCGCAATCACGTTGAGCACCACGCTGGGGCCGCCGTTCAGCGTGCAATGGGTGATGCCGTCGCCGGGGAAGCTTTCCACCGCAAAGCGCTCGGTGACGTGAAGCTTTTCACGGTCGGCAAACGACAGCGTGAAGCCGTTGCCCTCCAGCAGGAGGATCCAGCGCAGCATCCCGGGGAAGACGGAGAAGGCGCCGTCCTTTTCGATGATCGCGCGGCTGACCCGCCAGTCGAAATTCTTCCAGTCGGCACCGGGCGGGAAGCAGGCGATCTCGGAAGTCACGCCGCCGCCATTCTTCCAGCGCTGCGGTGTCAGCGCATCCAGCCGCACCAGTCTGCCGCCGCCGATCATACTGCTCATCCGATCCTGCTGAGCGCCCATTTGAAGACGAGCGGTTCGGCACCGGCGGAGCCCGTCATGACGATCTGCTGCGTCCGCCGCGGCTCGCCGCCGCCATTGGCATCGTTACGCCCGAAATACACGCTGTCTTCCAGCCGCACAACACCGCCCGCGCCGCGGAAGCGCCAGCCCTGTCCGCTGCCGCTCTTCAGGATCACCGTGTCGCCGCTGGCCAGCGCCGAGGCATGCACGCTGGGATGCAGATGCAGCCGCAGCACGGCTTCCACCGGCTGTCCGCGATCGGCCGCGCCGGTCGCAGTGATGGTATCCTCGCCGCGCAGGTCGTCGCCGCCCGCCGACAGATAGAGCCGCCGGCGATGCAGCCGGCCGCCGAAGACCGGCGCCCAGCCGTCATGCTCCAGCTCGAACCAGACCGCGCCGTCCTGTTCGTTGCGCGCAACCTTGACCCGCGCGCCGTCGACAGGTTCCGCGTTGCCGAGCGTCACTGTGCTGTGCGCGGCGATGCCGCTGAGCGCGGCGGCCCAGCCGCCGCCCGCGCGCCGCGCCGCGCCGCAATTGACGATCAGGCGATCCTTGCCGTGGCTGAATTCGAAGGCGAGCAGGCCGTGATGCGGCCGCGAGCCCGCGAAGGCCGGCGGCGGCGCGCCGGCATCGAGCAGCAGCAGGGCGCGCTTGACGACGGCGCGCTCGAAGCCGCTGAGATGCGCCGAGCTGAGCGGCTTGCCCTTGGACTCCGACAGGTCCAGCACCTGATCGATCTGCGCCGGAATTTCCTCTTCGCCGCCGTGGAACAGCGCGAGGCCGCCATCGCCATGGCGGAAGAAGCGCAGCATCGGCGCCATGCGGTCGAGATAGGGCTGCAGCAATGCCGCCCGTTCGGGATCGACCACGCGCAGGAACTGCCACAGCGGCACGAGATCGCGCAGCATGAGGAAGACGCGCGACGGACAGCGCGAGGCATGGCCACCATCGGCCAGCACCTGCTGCTCGGCGGCCTCGCTCAGCTGCTGCACCGCCAGCGGATAGGGCCGCTGCCCCGGCTTGAGATCGCCGCGCGGCAGGCATTCGGCGACATAGGCAAGGCCGAGAAAGGCATCGATGCGCGGCTGGCCGGGCGGCGCGAAGCGGGCAATGCGGCCGAGATGAACGGCATGGCGTTCGATGCCGAGCAGGAAATCGTGGGCGAAGGCTTCGTCGGCGCCCTGCAGCAGGAAATGCGCATGGCTCAGCCAGTGCGCCAGCCGCCGGCCCGCCACATCGGCACGCCAGGGCAGGCCCTGGATGCGCTGGTGCCGTTCCAGCCAGGAGGTGACCAGCGAACGCGACATGCGCCGCGCCATATCGCCGCCCTGCGCCGCGAAATCGCGCAGCCAGCCGAAGCCGTGCAGCACCGCGGCCCAGCCTTCGAAGCTCGGCGCGTCGAGCCGGAGTTCCTCGGCGGTCATCGACCAGGGCGGCGCATGCGGCGAAACGACCTCGACGCCGGCGAAGATGAAGCGGCCCTGGAAGAGGCGGTCGGCATTGGCGGCCGAACCCGGCCAGGCATGGTCGGGCAGCACCGGCAGTTCCAGCGGCGCCTTGCGCGGCAGCGTCCAGGCGTAGAGGCGCGTGCGGAACAGCGCGGCGCCGATGCGCCGCGCCAGCTTCAGGGCAAAAGTATCCTGGAGCGCCGCGGCCGCCACGCCGGGCTTCACGCAGCGGCTGGCGCGGGAGCGGCGCGGACCCGCGCGATGTTGTCGGCGTAGGCCGCGGCTCCGCCCTGGAAGGTTGCGGTGCCGGCGACCAGCACGTCGGCGCCGGCCGCGACCGCCAGCTTCGCCGTCTCGGCATTGATGCCGCCATCGACCTCGAGATCGATCTGCCGGCCGCTGGCATCGATCGCATTGCGCAGCACGCGGATCTTCTCGAGCTGGGTCGGAATGAATTTCTGGCCGCCGAAACCGGGATTGACGCTCATCACCAGCACGAGATCGACCATGTCGAGCACGGCGAGCGCAACCTCCACCGGCGTGCCGGGATTGAGCGACAGGCCGGGCTTTTTGCCCAGCGAGCGGATCAGCTGCAGGGTGCGGTGGACATGCGGGCCGGCTTCGGGATGCACGGTGATGATGTCGGCGCCCGCTTCCGCGAATTGCGGGATGAAGGCATCGACCGGCGAGATCATCAGATGCACGTCGAACGGCTTTTTCGTGTGCTTGCGCAGAGCGGCAACGACGCCCGGGCCGATCGTCAGGTTCGGGACGAAATGGCCGTCCATCACGTCGATATGGATATAGTCGGCGCCGGCGCGATCGATGGCGGCGACTTCCTCGCCCAGACGGGCGAAATCGGCCGAAAGGATGGATGGGGCGATTCGGGTCGGCTGCTGCGGCATGGCGCAGGATTAACAGGTTCCGCCCCCGCCGCCAAGCCAAGGGGCTGCCATGGTTTTGCCGCAAATGGCCCGCGCGGGCGCAGGCGCGGACTCCATTTGGTCATACATGGCCGGCCTCGACGGCCGGCCGGCGCGCGACTACAAAGGAAGCATGTCCGCCCCGCCCGAGTCTGAATCTGCCGCGCCGAGTGCGCGCATGGTCGCCGCCTTCCTGCTCGGCGCCGTGCTGGACCGGCGCCGGGCGCTGGACGACGCCATGACCGATCCCCAGGGCGGTTTCGCCGCGCTGGCCGACCGCGACCGCGCCTTCACCCGGCGTCTGGTCGCCACCGCCCTGCGCCGCCGCGGCCAGGTCGACGCAGTGCTGCAGGGCTGGCTGACGCAGTGGCCGAAGGGCCTGCCGGGCAATGCGCTGCGGCTCGGCGCCACCGAACTGCTGTTCCTCGATGCGCCGGCCCATGCCGCCGTGCACAGCACGGTGGAAATCGTGCCCGAGAAGATGCGCGGTCTGGTCAATGCCGTGCTGCGCAAGGTGGCATCCGAAGGCGCCGCCACCGTGGCGCAGCAGGATGCGCCGCGGCTGAACACGCCGGACTGGCTGTGGCGCAGCTGGGTGGCGGCCTATGGCGAGGAAACGACGCGCGCCATCGCCGAGGCCCACAGCCGCGAGGCGCCGCTGGATATTTCCGTCGCCAGCGACGTGCATGACTGGGCGACGAACCTGAAGGCGGAGGTGCTGCCGAACGGATCGCTGCGACGCCACGAGGGCGGCCCGGTGGAAAGCCTGCCCGGCTTCGATTCCGGCGGCTGGTGGATCCAGGATGCGGCGGCAACCCTGCCCGTGCGCATGCTGGGCGACGTGAAGGGCCAGATCGTCGCCGATCTCTGCGCCGCGCCCGGCGGCAAGACGGCGCAGCTCGGGGCGCTCGGCGCCGCGGTGACGGCCGTCGACCGGTCGCCGCAGCGGCTGAAGCGGCTGCAGCAGAATCTCGACCGCCTGCGTCAGATGGCCTCGGTGATCTGCGCCGATATCGAGACCTGGCAGGCGCCGGAGGCCTTCGACGCCGTGCTGCTGGATGCGCCCTGCACCGCGACCGGAACGATCCGCCGCCATCCCGACCTGCCGCATATCAAATCGGAAACCGACCTCGCCAAGCTGCGCGCCCTGCAGAGCCGGCTGATCGGCCATGCCTGGGACATGGTGAAGCCGGGCGGCCGCATGGTCTACTGCGTCTGCTCGCTGCAGCCGGAGGAAGGCGAAGGCCACCTCGAGCAGCTGCGCGCCCTGCCCGGCGCCAGCCTGCACCGCGCCAGCGCCGCCGATCTCAACGTGCCGAACGATGCCGTCACCAAGGATGGCTGCCTGCGCACCCTGCCCTCCATGTGGCATGAGCGCGGCGGCATGGACGGCTTCTTCGCCGTCCGGCTGGATCGCGCTTGAGCGCAGAGCTTCAGACAGCGAGGCTCCGGCTGACGCCGTTCGCGCAGGATGATGCCGCGGCTCTGCTGACGATCTTCCGCGACCCGGATGTGCGGCGCTACCTGCTCGACGATGCCATCGTCTCCGACGCATGCATGGCGCAGGAGATCGCCGCCAGCGAGACGCGGTTCGCCGAGGGAAAGCTCGGTCTCTGGTCGCTGCGCCTGCGGGACGAGCCGACGATCATCGGCTTCGCCGGCTTCCTGCCGGTGCGCGGCGTCTCGCAGCTGATGTACGGCCTGCTGCGGCAATACTGGCGCAAGGGCCTGGCCACCGAGGCGGCCCGCGCCGTCATCGCGGCGGCCCGTGCCGCCGGCCGTCACGAGATCGTCGCCGCCACCGACATTCCGAACGAGGCCTCGCAGCGGGTGCTGCGCCGGCTCGGTTTCATTGAGCAGGCCCGCAGCGACGGCCTCGTCGCCTACGAGAAGCCGCTCTAGCATTTCTGGCTCTATGCGTCGCGCAGATCGAGAGTGACGGGCGCGATTTCGCCGGCAAGGAAGCGGGCCAGTTCGGCGCGGGCGCGCGGGCTGCGCAGCACCTTCTCGTCCTGCGGATTGGTCAGGAAGCCCGTCTCGATCAGCACCGAGGGAATCGCCGGCGAGCGCAGCACGGCGAAATTCGCCGAGCGCATCGGATTATCGAGCAGGGGCACCGAACGGCCGACGCCGGTGATGATGCGACGCTTGGCGTTCAGCGACGCATTGTGGCTGTGGCGCCGGGCGAGATCGATCAGGATCGCCGCGGTCTGGCGATCCGTGGCGGAGGCATCGAAGCCGTAGATCGCATCCACCTGGTTCTCGCGGTCGGCCAGCGCGCGGGCGAAATCGTCCGACGCCTTCTCGGCCCGGCTGTAGGCCGAGAGGCCGCGCGCACGGCGGTTCGGCGCCGCATCGGCATGGATCGATATGAAGAGATCGGCGCCCTTGTCATGGGCGAAGGCGACCCGGCTGGCCAGCGGGATATAGGTATCGCGCTCGCGGGTCAGAAACACCCGGAGGTCTTTGTGCTTCGAGAGGACCTGCCGGATGGTCTGGCAGATCGACAGCGTGACATCCTTTTCCAGCGTCCCGCGACCGCCGATGGCGCCGGGATCGCGACCGCCATGGCCGGGATCGAGCACCAGCACGGCCGGCGGACGCGGCGGCACTTTCGGCGCGGGCCGCGGCGGCTTGGCCTCGGGCAGGGGAATCCCCTTGCGCCGCGCAGCATATGCGCCGCCCGGCAGGGCCGTGCCGCCGAGCAGGCCCAGAAGAGAGGTTAAGACGATCCGTCGTGAATACATGACCGAATCGGGCCCACCGCGAATCGGGTACGAATGCTGCGGACCATAGACGTCCGCCGGACTCCCCGGCAAGGGAGTCCGGCCTGAAGCTCTCAGGATATGGTGAATGCTTCGTTAAAAGCGCCCGCCCGACGCCGGGCGCAATCAGTCCAGCCGGCCGAGGCGTTTGGGTGCGGTGAGCCGGTAGCTGCGGCGGACGAGTTCGGCCACCTCATTCCAGTCCGGCCTGCGATCGAGCCGCATGCCGACCCATCCCCTGTGTCCCACATAGGGCGGCACGAAGAAGCGCTCCGGATCGGCGCCGACCAGCACTGTCTGGCTTCCCGGCAGTGCCTTGCACCACAGCGACGGCCGGCCGTCGCCCTGCTTGAACATCGCGAAGATCCTGTCGCGGACCCGGAAGGTGGGATCGCCCCAGGCCTCCTTCTCCATCGCCTCGGGCAGCGCGAGGCAGATGGCACGCAGACGATCCGCAGGCGATTTCGCCACGGCCGCCTACTCCACCGTGTATTTTGCCCGCACGTCGTACCTGTTCGACTTGGCCCAGCCCTCGATCAGCTTCTCCAGCGCGGAGTTCGGCTTCTCCGGCAGCACGATCTTGAGCTTCACATACTGGTCGCCGCGCTGGCCGGAGGCTCCCCCCTTGAGCGGGAAGCCGCGGCCCTTGAGGCGCAGGGTGGTGCCCGAGCTGGCGCCCTTCGGAACCGTCACCGCGACCATGCCGTCGATCGTCGGCACCGCGATCTTGGCGCCGAGTACGGCCTCGTCCAGGGTCACCGGCAATTCGAGATGCACGTCGTCGTTCTGCCGCGTGAAAAAGGCATGCGGCTCGACACTGACCTCGATCAGCGCATCGCCCGCCTCGCCGCCATTGATGCCGGGATCGCCCTGGTGGCGCAGCCGGATCTGCTGACCGTCGGCGAGACCGGCCGGAATGGTGACGTCGAGCTGCTTGCCGTCGGGCATGGTGAGGCGCCGCTTGGTGCCGCGGGCAGCGTCCATGAAGGCGATCTTCAGGCTGAAGCGGCGGTCGGCGCCGCGCTGCGGCATGGAGGTGCGGCGCGCGCCGGCACCGGGACGGCCGCGGCGCATCTGGCCGAAAATCTCGTCGAAGATGTCGTCGCCGGCGCCGGGGTCGAAGCCGCCGTAACCGAACGGTCCCCGCGCGCCGCCGAAGCCGCCGCGGAACCCGCCGGCGCCCGCGCCGCCGCCCGGATGGTAACCGCCGCGGAATCCCTGGGCGCGCGGCTGTCCGGCGGCATCGATTTCGCCGCGATCGAATTTCGCGCGCTTCTCCGGATCGCCGAGGATGTCGTAGGCGGCCGAAACCTCCTTGAACCGCTCGGTCGCCTTCGCATTGCCGGGATTGCGGTCGGGATGCAGTTCCTTGGCCAGCCTGCGATAGGCCTTGCGCAGCTCCTCCTGGCTCGCGCCGCGGGCCACGCCAAGGACATCATAGGGATCACGCATGGCCGACATTCTGCCAGACTAGGGTGCTGCCGTCACGGCTGCTGCCTGTCCGCCGGCGCGGCCTCCCCTTCCGCCGGCTCGCCGCTTTTGAAGAGATCGGGCAGCGAGACGCCGCCGCCGGAGCTGATCGCCGAGTAGAAGCGTCCGAGCAGGCCGCGGCCTTCGCTCCCGTCCGGCTGCGGAGCGGCAGGCTGCGCGGCGGCCTCCACCGGATCCGACGCCGGTGCGGGCGCCGGCTCGGCCGGTGCTGCAACCGGCATCGCGGGAGGCGGCTCCGCGGGCGCGGCCGCAGGCGTATCCGGGACCGGGGCGGGTGCCGGCGCCGGACTTGCCATTGCCCCGGCCGGAGGCGCCGGCGTCTCCGCTGCGGCTGCAGGCTGGCTTTCGACCGGACGGTCAGACGGCGCCGGCTCGCGCCGCATCACCAGCTGCGACAGACGCTCCAGCGCATCGGGCTGCCCCGCCTTGGCGGCATTGTTGTACCAGCCCAGCGCGACCGCCTCGTCCTTTTCCACGCCGAGGCCGAGTTCATACATCAGGCCAAGATTGTACTGCGCCACGGCATGGCCCTGCTTCGCCGCCGCGTCGAACCATTTCAGGGCTTCGGCGTAATCGACCGGCACGCCGTCGCCCTGCAGATAGATGGCACCGAGATTGGCCTGGGCACGGGAGAACCCCTTCTCGGCCGCGCGGCGATACCAGTGGATGGCCAGTTCGGGGCTGGCCTCGACGCCCTGACCCCAGCGATACAGATGCCCCAGATTGCGCATCGCCGCGACATCGCCGCCCTCGGCCAGCGGCAGCCAGGCCTCGAAGGCGGCTCTGTAATCTCCCGCCTCGTAGGCTTTCACTCCGGCGGCGAAATCGGCGCGGGCCGGACCGGCCATGACAAGCGCTGCCCCAAACAGCAGCGCCGCGGCGATGCCGGTCATGCGTGACATGGCATCAGCCCTGAACGACCTTCCAGCTGCCGTCGGGCTGGCGGCAGGCCGTGCCGTAGGCCTGCTCGGTCTTGCCGCCGACGGTCACCGACTGCTGGAACTCGCGGCAGTATTCGCCGCTGCTGGAGGTGCCCTCGCGGGTGGGCGTCACCGTGCCGGAATTGCCGCTGTCGGGATTGCGCCAGGAAATCGTCTGCCCGATCGGCGCCGTCGTGGCCTGCTGGCTGGCGCGCTCCATGGCGGTCCGGTCGGCCTTGTCGAGCGAGGCGCCGATCTGGTTGCCGAGCCAGGCGCCGGCCAGGGCGCCGGCGGCAACGCCGACCAGGCGGCCGGTGCCGCTGCCGAAAGCCGAACCGATGACCGCTCCGCCGACGCCGCCGAGCACGGTGCCGACGGTCTCCTTGTTCATCTGCGGACCGCCATTCCCGGTGGCGCAGCCGGTCAGGCCGAGCGCGGCGGCAAGAGCGACGACAACAGCGCGGGATGCAATGCGAGTCATGGGTAACCCCCTGAGAAAAAGCATTCCGCCGCGCGACAGCGAGGCGGTAGCCGAATCCGTTTTTTGTTCCGTTTCAGTATATTGGGCGCGCCTGCGCAGCCGCAAGACAGCGGCGATTCCGGATTTTCGCCAAATTCCGGCAGGACCGTGTGCGAGGGGATGCGGAACGGACGCCGCCGCCGCCTCCGGCGGCTCATGCGGCAGGCGGTTGAGCGTCAGGACTTGTTGAAGAAGTCCATGCTGCTGAGGATGGAGGCGGGCTCGTCGGCCAGGCGTGCGTCGTCGAACAGCTCGAGGCTGTTCGAGCGCATGATCGAACGGATGGTGCGGATGTAATCGGCGCCCCGGATCGAATAGCGGTGCAGATATCCGGCCAGCTTGTAGCTGTCCGGCGCCTCGCCGCGCGCGCGCATCGCCGCGCGATGCTCGCGGAATTCGCGATAGCTCGACTTGCTGTTCAGGTTGCGCATATAGGCGGCAACCGAATTCTCCAGGCTCTTGAAGCGCTGAACCTCGTAGGTCTCGCCTTCAGGCCGGTTCTCCGGGACGATGCCGGCGCCGGGCGTCCAGGTCCACTGGCCGTACACCGCATTGCCCAGCAGGGCGAAACGCGAGGTACCCCAGCCGGATTCCTCGATCGACTGCGCCAGCGCCAGCGCCGGCGGCACGATGTCGACCCGCTCCAGCAGTTCGGCCGTATCGACCTCGTCCAGGCCGTACCGGTCGGCCAGCTGCTGCAGCCAGGCGCGGTCGCGGTTGGACAGCGCTGCGCCCATCTGCATGCGGTCATGCAGGCGTTCCAGCTTCTCGCGGTCGGCCATCAGGCGCTCGTTCTCGCGCAGGATATGCGGCAGCATCACCTTCACGAAGGCGCGCTTGCGCTTTTCGGTGAGGTTCACTTCAGCGATGTCGATCGGCAGCGAGGCCACAAAGATGCGCGGCACTTCCAGCTGTCCGGTGACGGAGCGGAAATCGGTGAGCTCGAAACCGTGCTGCTCGAAGCGGCGCAGCATGGCATCCACCGTACGGTGGGCATCGGTGCGGATCGCGGTGCGATGGGGCGAGAAGCGACGGCCCTCGGCGACCCGGCGGGCCGCCTCTTCGGGCGCCACGGCGGGCTCGGCCGGCGGCGCCGGACGCTCGGCCTCGGCGACCGTGCGCTCGGCCAGCGCGCGCGCCGGCTCCACAACGGAACGCCAGTCGACCTGTGCGATGTTGCGCAGGCGCGCAAGCGCCTCCTGGACACCCTCGGACAGCGTCGGGTGGGCAGCAGCAAGCTGCGGCTGCACGGCCTCGGGCGTATGCGCCAGCTGGCGGCTGGACATCAGGCCGACACCGACACCGGAAACCAGACCGACGGCCAGCAACAGGCCAAGACCGGTCAGCATGAGGCGAACGTCGGATCCGATGGCAAGAAGATGCCGATCGCGATGTACCGTCATGGGTCAAACCTCTCACAGTTCTCAGTGCCGTAACGACGGGACGACCGGCGCAACTTGCCGGACCGCCCAGGGCACTGCCCTTGTGCGATCCCCCACCAGGAAACGCGTGAAACCGGGCGGCTCTGACTCGAACCGGCCGGGAAAAGAACTAGACTGCCCGGACCTCGGACACTTCCGGGACGTAATGCTTGAGCATGTTCTCGATGCCGTAGCGCAGGGTTGCCGTGGAACTGGGGCAACCGGCGCAACTGCCCTGCATGTGAAGCAGAACGACACCACGTTCGAAACCGCGGAAAACGATATCGCCGCCATCCTGCGCCACGGCAGGGCGGACCCGCGTCTCGATCAGTTCCTTGATCTGGGAGACGATGCCGGCATCGGCCGGATCGTAGATTTCATCCTCGGACCCCGCCGCGGCGGCGCTGTCCTGGTTCATGACCGGCAGTCCGGCCATGAAATGCTCCATGATCGCGCCAAGCAGTGCCGGCTTCAGCTCGGGCCAGTCGCGATCGGTCGCCTTGGTAATGGTCACGAAGTCGGAACCGAGAAACACGCCCTCCACGCCGCCGACGGCGAACAGCCGGGTCGCCAGCGGCGATGCCTTGGCCGCTTCGGCATCGGTGAAATTCACACTGCCTTCCGGCAGCACATCGCGGCCGGGGAGGAATTTCAGCGTTGCCGGGTTCGGCGTGGTTTCGGTCTGAATGAACATGTCTGGTTCCAAAAAGGTGACTGGAAATTGGTCAGGGGGTCCGCAAATATCAAGGCGGAAAGGTGAGGCAAAACCAAGGCGGCGAAACAAACTTGCGCCTGTGGCCGCTCCGTTGGAAGAAAACAAGGTCATGTGGATAAAATCACCGTTTTTCCCCAGATCGTGGATTCGATGAGCAGTGCGCTTTCCCCTCCGGAACGCCTGCCGAGCTGGCCCGATTCGCGCCTCAGCCTGACCCCGACCGCCCGCTGGCTGATCGAACATGGCGGCAAGGCGGTGCCGATTGCGGAGCTGATCGAGGAATTCTGCAACCGGCTGCTCGAGGAGGGGCTGCCGCTGCTGCGGGTCACCACCGGACTGCCCTCCATGCACCCCCTGACCTTCGTGCGCGGCTATCAATGGCAGCGCGGCAAGGGCGTGGTGATGACGGAACGCGCCCACGGCATCCAGAAGACCGCCGAATATCTCAACTCGCCGGTGGCGGTGATCCACCAGGGAGCGGCGGCGGTGCGGCGGCGCCTGGAGGATGCCAATGCGCTGATGGATTTCGGCATCCTGCATGACCTCAAGGCGATCGGCGCCACCGACTACATCGCGCTGCCGCTGCGGTTCACCCAGGGACCGGCCATCGGGACGGCCGGCCAGAGCAACATTTCCTTCGTCACCTTCGCCACCGACCGTCCCGGCGGCTTCCGCCCCCACGAGCTCAGCTATCTGATGGAGCTGATCCCGATCATCGCCCTGCGGCTGGAACTGGAAGCCGCGCGGCGCATGACCCGCGACCTGCTCACCACCTATCTCGGCCATGCCCCGGCCAAGCGGGTGCTGAAGGGCAATTTCATGCGCGGCCGCGGCTACGAGGTGGAGGCGGCCATCTGGCTCAGCGACCTGCGCGGCTTCACCGCCTATTCCGACAGCCATACGGCGCAGGAAGTGGTGGCGACCCTGGACAGCTATTTCGACGCCATGGCCGGTCCGATCCAGGCCAATGGCGGCGAGGTGCTGAAATTCATCGGTGACGGATTGCTGGCCGTCTTCCGGGTCGACGAGAAGACCGACGGCCGCAGGGGAGCCTGCGAGCGCGCCCTGACCGCCGCCGAACAGGCCTTCGCCGCCCTGCATGAACTCAACCAGGGCCGCGCGCTGGAAGGCGCGCCGGCTTTGCGCACCGGCATCGGCCTGCATCTGGGCCGCGTGCTGTTCGGCAATATCGGTGCCAGCGAACGGCTGGATTTCACCGTGATCGGCCGCGCCGTCAACGAGGTGGCGCGGCTGGAAGCGCAGAGCAAGGTGCTGGACCGGCCGCTGATCGCTTCCGCCGCCTTCGCCGCGGAAGTGCGCAGCCGCAAGATGGAGGCCTTGGGCAGCCATGTGCTGCGCGGCATCCGCGAGCCGCAGGAGCTCTACACGCTGCCGAGGGAGCTCATCCCCGGCGCCTGACCGTTCAACCGGTATTATGTCAGCAGGTCGATCTGCTCGTCGCTCAGGCCGCCGGGCAGGATGGTGAGCAGGCATTTCAGCTGTCCTGCCATCTGCGCGAAGCTGCTGACCAGCGGACCGGGACCCTCGCTGCCCGGCGCGGCGGCCAGCACCAGCATGCGGATGTCGGGTTCCTCGTCCACCAGCTTCAGGATCTCGTCCTTCGCCACGCCCTCGCGGATCACCAGCTCGGGCATGATGCCGGATTCCTGGTTCACCTGTTCGGCCAGCTTCTGCAGCAGCTGCTCGGCGGCGTCATGGGCTTCCTCACGCATGATCTCGGCCACGCCGGCCCATTGCTGGAAGTCCACCGGCTCGACCACGCGCAGCATCACCACGCCGCAGCGCAGGTTGCGCGCGCGCCGCGTCGCATAGCGAACGGCGATGCGCACCTCGTCGGTATTGTCGACCACGACGAGGAACTTGCTGCGCCGCTTGGCTTCCTTGCGCGCGGCGGCTGCGGATACGGCTTCACTCATGGCGGAGAGGTTGCCATTTCTGCGGCATTCTCCGCAAGCGGATAGAAGCCCGCTATTTCAGGAGGATATTGCTGATCTCGCTGATCTGGGTGCGGGCGCGCAGCAGGTAGAAGCCCATGCTGGCGAGATGGTTGGGGAGGACCATCGCATCCGGCTTGCCGTTATACACGATCAGCGGCTCGAGATCGGACGCCGCTGCGAACGACGCCAGCATCTGGTCCCATGCCGTGCCGAGTTCGCGGTCGCGCACGATGTTGGCGTAATCCTCGCGCAGCTCGCGCAGCAGCATGTAATAGGCGTAGGCCTGCCCCTTCACGCTGTAGAAGACGTCGTCGCTCTGTGTATCGATCCACTGCCCGCTGCCTTCGTGGATCTGCCGGTCGATCGCCGCCGATGCGGAACCGACATCCAGCGAGATGCGGTCGAGCGTCGAGAGCAGGTTGTCGGCGCGGCGCTCGAACACGGCCTGGCCGGCGGCGAGGCGACGGTCGTAGTTGAGCAGCGCGCGGCGCGCCTTGCGGTACTGGTCCTCCGACTTCGCCGTCGGCAGCAGCGAGGTGGAGAAGTCGAAGATCCACTTGGTGCCGGAATACTGCAGCAGGCCGGCGGCCTCCTGCAGGTCGCTGTCGGTCTGGCTCGAGCCGCGGGTGCGGCCGATCTGGTCGACCATCTCGAAGGCGAAGCGGCCGAGCGCATGGATCATGCCGAGCTGGTAGTTCGGCATGTTGTCGAGCATGGAGCCCGGGAGGAAGAAGGGATCGTTCGCCACCCAGCCGTTATGGTCGACCTCGCGCTGGATCAGGGAGGCCGCCATCGCCACCGCGCGGCTGCCGCCCGGCGTAACCTCGCCCGGCGCGAGCTGGTAGTCGAGATTGTCGTCCACCTTGTGCACGACCAGCATGCCGACCGGATAATACAGGCCGAAGATCACGATGATCGCCACCACGGCGACGAGCAGCCAGCGGCTGCGCAGGCGGGCGGACAGGGACGAGGCGTAATCAGTCATGGCGCAGCCGGATCAGGGGGTGGGCAGGAGCAATGTGGGTCCGCCCGCCCCTCTGTTCAAGGCTGCCGGGCGGCATCAGGGCCGCAGGAAGCCGACGATGTCGTAAACCTCGGCGAGGATCGGCGCCGAGATCGCCCGCGCCCGTGCGCCGCCATCGCGCAGGATGCCGTCGACATAGCCCGGATCGGCCATCAGCCGGCGCATCTCTGCCGTGATCGGGCTGAGCACCGCGACGGCCGCCTCGGTCAGCATGCCCTTGAACTCGGCGAAGCCCTTGCCGGCGCAGTCGGCTACCGCCTGCTCCAGGGTCTTGTCGGTCAGCGCGGCATAGATGCCCATCAGGTTCTCGGCTTCCGGGCGGCCGGCGAGACCCTCCACCGAGTCCGGCAGCGGCTGCGGATCGGTCTTGGCGCGCTTGATCTTGTCGGCGATGGCATCGGCCGTGTCGGTGAGGTTGATGCGCGACTGGTCGGAGGCATCCGACTTCGACATCTTCTTCGATCCGTCGCGCAGGCTCATGACGCGGGTCGCGGCGCCGAAGATCTGCGGTTCGGTCAGCGGGAAGAATTCCACGCCGTAATCGTGGTTGAACTTCTGCGCGATATCGCGGGTCAGTTCCAGATGCTGCTTCTGGTCCTCGCCGACCGGCACGTGGGTCGCCTTGTAGGCGAGGATGTCGGCCGCCATCAGCGCCGGATAGGCATAGAGGCCCAGCGAGGCATTCTCGCGGTCCTTGCCCGCCTTTTCCTTGAACTGGGTCATGCGGTTCATCCAGCCGAGCCGGGCGACGCAGTTGAAAATCCAGGCCAGGGTCGTGTGGTCGGGGTTCTGCGACTGGTTGAACAGGATGTTCTTCTTCGGGTCGATGCCCGACGCGATCATCGCCGCGGCGAGTTCGCGCGTGCTGCGCTTCAGCTCGGCGGGGTCGGAGCGCACGGTGATGGCGTGCATGTCGACCATGCAGAAGATGCAGTCGAACTCCGCCTGGAGTTTGACCCAGTTGCGCACCGCGCCGAGGTAGTTGCCGAGATGGAGATTGCCGGTGGGCTGGATGCCCGAGAAGATGCGCCGTTGGAAGGCCATGGGAAGTCCCTTTTGGTTTGGGGCGGTGGAAGGCCCCGGTGACGGGATAAAGTGCGGCGCGGTTATCGCTGCTGGCCGCAGCGGCGTCAACAGGCGGCCATCAGGTCTTCTTCGGCCGGCGCAGCATGGTCTTCCATTCCGCCGGCCGCGTGCCGCCGAACGCCAGCACGGCGCCGAGATAGACCGCCATGCCGCCGCCGACCAGCAGCGCCAGCGCTGCCAGCCGCAGGACGTCACCGCCGGCATACCAGCCGGGCAGCAGCAGGCGGTCGGCCGCCACCAGGGCTGCGGCCATGAGCAGGGCTGCGGCGAGAATGCGCCAGGCACGGCTTTTCAGTCGCGCATCCGCCCGCCAGTGGCCGCGACGGTGCAGCACGAAACCGAGCAGCGATGTGTTGACCAGGGCAGCCAGGGCGGTGGCCAGCGCCAGCCCGACATGGCCGAGCCACTGCATCAGCAGCGCGCCGCCGCCGAGATTGACCGCGATGCTGACCAGCGCCAGCCGCACCGGGGTGGCCGTATCCTGCCGGGCATGGAAGCTGGGCGTCAGGCTGCGCGCCAGCACATAACCGGGCAGGCCGATGGCATAGGCGAGCAGCGCATCCGCCGTGGCCTGCGCCGTCGCCGCGTCGAACTCGCCGCGCTCGAACAGGATCGAGATGATCGGGAACGGCACCGCGATCAGCGCCGCCGCCGCCGGCAGCGAGAGCAGCAGGCCGAATTCCAGCGCGCGGTTCTGGTTGGCGATCGCCGCTTCGGTTTCGCCACGGGCAAGCTGCGCCGAGATGGTGGGCAGCAGCGCCGTGGCGATGGCGACGCCGACCACGCCGACGGTGAGCTGGTTCAGCCGGTCGGCATAGAAGAGATAGGAGACCGCACCGGCCGGCAGCAGCGAGGCGAGCATCAGCCCGACGATCAGGTTGACCTGGGTGGCGCCGGCGCCGAAGGCGGCGGGCAGCACGAGGCGGAACAGCCGGCGGATCCGCGCGTCGAGCTTCGGCCGGTGCAGGCGCAGGCCGAGACCGGCGCGATGCACCGAATGGCTGAGCCAGAGGAACTGCACGATGCCGCCCGCCAGCACCGACCAGGCCAGCGCATGGCCCGGCCCGCCGACATGGTCGGAGAGCAGCGGCAGGCCGGCGATCATCGTGACATTGAGCAGGATCGGCGTGCCGGCCATGGCGGCGAAGCGGCCGACGCTGTTCAGCATCGCACCGTAGAGCGCCGCGATGCTGATGAAGACGAGATAGGGAAAGGTGATGATGCTGAGCGTCACCGCGAGATCGAAGCGCGTCGCATCGCCGACGAAGCCCGGCGCCAGCACCAGGATCATCGCCGGCATGGCGATCTGCGCGACCACGGTGAAGGCCAGAGTCACCGGCAGCAGGATGCCGAGCGCGCGGGCGGCAAAGCCGCGCGCCGCCTCGCGCCCCTCGGTCGCCTCGGTGCCGGCGAAGAGCGGCAGGAAGCCGGCGGTAAACGCCCCTTCGGCGAACAGCGAGCGGAAGAAGTTGGGCAGCCGCAGGGCGACGAAGAAGGCATCGGCAACCGGACCGGCGCCGAGATAGCGGGCGATCATCAGGTCGCGCCCGAAGCCGGCAATCCGGCTCAGCATGGTCAGACTGCCGACGGTGGCGATGGCGCGGAAGAGGGACATGATGATTCGCTTTGATGTGCGGAGGACTATAGAGGTGCGGCAACACCGTCGCCACCACTCCAATTGTCATCCTCGGGCTTGCCCGGGGGTCCGTCCCGTGGCTCCGCCATGCGGATGATTGGAACGGATACCCCGGCCTCGCCCAGGCATGACGGATCGTGTGTCCGCGCTACGCCGCCTTGGCCTTGGCGGCCGGCCTCTCTTCCGGGGTAATGCGCTTCAGAAGCGCCTTCTCGATCTGCTGCAGGCGGCGCTTGTCGGTCACCTTCATGCCGGTGAGGTCCTGCACGTAGAAGACGTCGACCGCGCGCTCGCCGTAGGTGGCGATATGGGCCGAGCCGATGGTCAGGTTGGCGTCGTAGAGGCCGCGGGTCACGTCGTAGAGGAAGCCCGGCCGGTCGCGGCCGTTCACCTCGATCACGGTCCAGCGGTTGGAGGCGAGATTGTCGATCAGCACCCGCGGCTGGACCTTGAAGACGCGGGTGCGGCTCGGCAGGCCCGGCTTCTCCTGGGCGATCGCCGAGCGCAGTTTGAGATCGCCCGACAGCGCGCGCTCGATGGCGCTGTGCAGCTTCGCCAGCCGGTCCGGCTTGTCGAAGGGCGCGCCCTCGACATCCTGGATCACGAAGGTATCCAGCGCCATGCCGTCATTGGTGGTGAAGATCTTCGCGTCCACGATATTGGCGCCGGCAGCGGCCATGGCGCCGGCGACGCGCGCGAACAGGCCAGGATGGTCGGGCGCATAGAGCGTGAATTCCGTCACCGAACGGAAGCGGTCGGGCCGCGTCTCGGTGGTGAGCGCGCGGCCTTCCGTATCGGCCCGCTTCATCAGCTGGGCATGGCGGACGATGGTGTCGGCGTCGTTGGAATACCAGTAGTTCTCGTAGTGGCGCTTCACCAGCCGGTCGATCTCCGCCTTGCTCCAGCCGGTCAGCTTCGCGCGCACCTCGGCCTTGGTGTCGGCGATGCGCTGCTCGCGGCCACGGCCGGTGAAGCCGCCCGAGAGATATTCCTCGGCGCGGTAATAGAGCTCGCGCAGCAGCTGGCCCTTCCAGCCGTTCCACACCGTCGGGCCGACCGCGCGGATATCGGCCACCGTGAGACAGAGCAGCAGCCGCAGGCGCTCGGGGCTCTGCACCAGCTGCGCGAAGTCGATCACCGTCTTGGGATCGGAGATGTCGCGCTTGAAGGCGGTGGCCGACATGGCGAGGTGATGCCGCACCAGCCAGGCGACGGTTTCGGTTTCCGCCGCCGTCAGGCCGAAGCGCGGCCCGAGCTTCTGGGCCACCTTCTCGCCCAGCACCGAATGGTCGCCGCCGCGGCCCTTGGCGATATCGTGCAGCAGCAGGGCGACATAGAGCACGCGGCGCGACAGCACCTCCTTGATGATATGCACCGACAGCGGATGGTCTTCCTTCAGCGCGCCGTTCTCGATGCGCGACAGGATGCCGATGGCACGGATGGTGTGCTCGTCCACCGTATAGGTGTGATACATGTCGTGCTGCGTCTGCGCCACGACGCGACCGAAATCCGGCACGAAGCGGCCGAACACGCCGGCTTCGTTGAGGCGCCGCAGCGTCGTCTCGGGATCGTTCCTCGAGCAGAGCATCTCCATGAAGAGACGGTTGGCCTCAGCGTCGTTGCGCAGCCGCGCATCGATCAGCTTCAGGTTCCGCCGTACCAGGCGCAGCGCCTCGGGATGGATGTCCAGCCCCTGCTCCTGCGCCAGATGAAACAGCCGCAGCATCCTCACCGGCTGCTTCTCGAACATGTCCTCGCCGGCGACGTTGACCCGGCCGCCTTCGATCTCGAAACCGTCCAGCCGCTTCGGCCGGCGGATCTTCGAGCGGATCGCCGCCAGCGGTTTCTTCTTCTTGTGCCGCTCCTCCAGCGCCGCCGCGAAGATGCGGGTCAGATCGCCGACCTCCTTGGCGATCAGGTAGTATTTCTTCATGAAGCGCTCGACATCGCTGCGGCCCGGGCGGTCAGCATAGCCCATCGCCTTGGCGATCTCGGTCTGCATGTCGAAGGTCAGCCGCTCTTCCGGCCGGTTGCTCAGGTAGTGCAGGTGGATGCGCACGGTCCACAGATACTCGCTGGCCTGCACGAAGCGGCGATGTTCCTCCGCCGTCAGCAGCCCGCGGCCGACAAGCTCGGCGACATCCTCGATGCCGTAGACATATTTCGTGATCCAGAGCAGCGTGTGGAGATCGCGTAAGCCGCCCTTGCCTTCCTTGACGTTGGGTTCGACCACATAGCGGGAATCGCCCATCCGGCGATGGCGCTCGTCGCGCTCGGCCAGCTTCTGCTCGATGAAGTCGAGTCCGGTCTTCGCCACCACCTCGGACTGGAAGCGCTGGCGCAGCTGCACCGCGAGCTCCTGGTCGCCCCAGATCCAGCGCTGCTCGAGGATCGCGGTGCGGATGGTGATGTCGGAAAGCGACAGGCGGATGCATTCGTCCACGCTGCGGGTCGCATGCCCGACCTTCAGCCCCAGATCCCACAGCAGGTAGAGCATGTATTCGACCACCTGCTCGCCCCAGGGCGTCTGCTTGTAGGGAAACAGGAACAGCAGGTCGACATCGGAGAACGGCGCCATCTCGCCGCGGCCATAGCCGCCGACCGCGACGATGGAGAGCTTCTCGGCCGCCGTCGGATTGGGCAGGCGATAGACCCGGTTCACCGTGAAGTCATGGGTAAGCCGGATGATCTGGTCGGTGAGATAGGCGAGCGATTGCCGCGTCGCCAGGGCCGGCATGCCCTGGAGGAAGCGCTGGCGGATCGTCTCGCGGCCCGCGTTCAGCGCCGCCTTGAGCAGCACCAGCGCCTGGTTGCGCTGCTCCTGGCTGCCATGCATGCCCTCGCCGCCCAGCGCATCGAGCTGCAGCGTCAGCGCCTTGCGGTCGATGATCTCGCGCGGGTTCTGGATGGCCGGACGGGGAGTCATGCTTCCTTATATAGGTTGCCGCGCCGGAGCGGGAGTGCGGCAGCCTCACACGCTCTGGAAATTCACCATGCCGCCGCCGTCGATCACCATGGTCTGGCCGGTCATGAAGCTGCCCGCCCGCGAGGCGAGGAAGACGGCGGCGCCGGCGATCTCGTCGGGTTCGCCGACCCGCTTCAGCGCATAGCCGTGGGTCGCCTTCTTGGCGATGTCGGGATTCTCCCACAGGGCGCGGGCGAAATCGGTGCGGATCAGGCCCGGCGCGATGCAGTTGGCGCGGATGTTGTCCGGCCCCCATTCGACGGCGAGGTTGCGGGCAAGCTGCATGTCGGCCGCCTTCGAGATGGCATAGGCGCCCAGCAGGTTGGAGCCGAACAGGCCGCCCACCGAGGAGATGATGATGATCGCGCCGTCCCTGCGCCTGGCCATGTCCGGCGCCGCCATGTTGCAGAGCCAGTGGTTCGACTTGATGTTGACATGCATGACCTTGTCGAAGGCATCGTCGGGGATGTCCTTGGCCGAGCCGAAGAACGGGTTCACGGCGGCATTGCAGACCAGGATGTCGATGCGGCCCCATTCCCGGAGCGTGGTGTCCACCAGGGTCTGGAGCTGCGCCTTGTCGGAGACGTTGCAGGGCACGACGATCGCCTCGCCGCCGGCCTGCCGGACCTCGGCGGCCACCTTCTCGCAGGCCTCGGCCTTGCGGCTGGAGATCACCACCTTCGCGCCATGCTGCGCCATGCGGAGCGCGATCGCCTTGCCGATGCCGCGGCTGGAGCCGGTGATGATTGCGACCTTGCCGGTGAGATCGAAGAGATTGTCGGTTCCGCTCATCGTTCCTCGCGCCACCTGTTCCGTTTCTTGTCATGAAAGGCGGCGCAGCTTAGCCTGCACTGTCCGCGGTGAACAGGCATCGGCGGCGGCGGGTTATCGCCCGGCGCGCCCACGCTATATGATCGGCCATGATGATCGCCGCCCGCCGCCCTGCTCTTTTCTTTGTCCTGCTGCCGCTTGCGGCGCTTCTCCTGCTGGCGGGGGCCTGCACGCCCTCCACCCCGGCGCCGCCGCGGGTGGCCGCCTGGGTCGGCGAGCAGAGCGGCCTGCTGTTCATGCGGGTGATCAGCGAGGAGGTGCTGCGCGATGCCCGCCTCACCGCGCCCGGCGGCGACACCATCCTGACCCGGCGTCTCAGCACGCCGGAGCCCTCCGGCGGATATTCCGATGGCGGCCTGGGCCGGCCATCGGTCGGGGTCGGCGTGGGCGCCGGATCCAGCGGCAGCTTCGGCACCGGCATCGGGCTGTCCTTTCCCGTCATGGGCGGCGGCGGGGCGCGGTCCGCCGGCCTGTCCAGCCAGGCCGAGTTCAGCCTGACCCCCGAGCAGCTGGCCAGCTACCGCGCCCGGCCGCAGGACTGGCTGCTGGAACTGCGCTTCGACGACCGGATCGCCAGCATGCCGGCGCCGGCCCTGATGCCCTGACCGCCCGGCAAAAGCTGCCGCCCGCCGGATGCCAGCCGGGCTGGTTTCCCCGGAAATCCGCGACATTAATTATGGCACGGCGTTTGCTCCTTATCCGGCAAACCACGGGTAAGGAGTTGCATCATGGGTATCGCGTTGCTGTCCCTGCGTCAGGCCGAGAAGGTCGAGCCCCAGCTGAAGGCCGCCATCAAGAATGCTGCGACGCCGGCCTCGGCGCGCGAGCGGCTGGCACTGCGCGACGGCGACCTCGCCCCGGGCGCCGGCGCGCTGACCGCCCGGCAGTATGTGCAGCAGCTCGGCATCATGGAGCAGGAGGCCACCCGGTCGCAGATGGTCTGGGCGCTGGGCCGCATCGAGCCGGGCGAGCTGGAAACCATGGTGAAGTCGCTGGCCAGGATGCGCGGCCGCTATGCCAGCCTGGTGCTGGAATACAGCCAGAGCGACCGTCCGATCGGCCATGTCGCGCTCGACGAGCTGCGCGGCCTGCGCGAGCGCATCCAGGAATTCGAACTCGGGCTGGAGACGATCAAGACCGCGATCCTCGATGGCACCGCCGAAGTCGCCGGCGTCAAGACCGCGACGCTGTAGCTGTGACCTCGTCGCCCCGATTTGCGTTCAGCGCCGGTCCAAGGCCAGCCTGAGCGCCATCGCGGCGAAGACGCAGCCGAGCAGGCGGTTCTGCCAGCGCACGAAGGCGGGACGCCGCGCCAGCCATTCGCCGAGCCGGCCAGCCACCAGCGCGATGCTGCCGTTGACGATGCCGCCGGCGGTGCTCAGCACCACGGCGAGGATCAGCGCCTGCCATACGGCGGTATCCGGATCGGGCCGCATGAACTGCGGAAACAGCGCGAGGAAGAACAGCGCCACTTTCGGATTGAGCAGATTGGTCAGCAGTCCCTGGCGGAACAGGCTCCACAGCGGCAGCCGCGGCGCATTGGCGCTGGGTGGCTGAAAACCGCCAGCGCCGCGAAAGGCCTGCACGCCAAGATAGAGCAGATAGGCGGCACCCGCCCAGCGGATCGCCTCGAACATCACCGGCGCGATCAGCAGCACGCCGCTCAGGCTGAAGCCCGCCACCAGCGCATGGCCGTAGCAGCCGACGGTGATGCCGGCGAGCGTCACCAGCCCGGCGACGCGGCCCTGCGCCACCGAGCGCGTCATCACCAGCAGCATGTCCGGCCCGGGCGTCAGCGCCAGCGCAAA
>NZ_DATGQG010000046.1:0-27570 GCF_035304305.1 Ferrovibrio sp. | reverse complement strand
AATGGTGCCCAGGGACGGAATTGAACCGCCGACACGAGGATTTTCAGTCCTCTGCTCTACCAACTGAGCTACCTGGGCCCACGCGTCTCAGGCCCTGACAGGCCGCAACGGCGCGGGGTTATAGACAAATTCCCCCACCCTGTCCATATCAACGGCCGGACTATTTTGCCTGTTTCGCCAGTCGCTTCCACCCGCGCTCCGCCGCGCCGCGCCCGATCCGAGCCCATGCACCGCCTGCCAGCCGAGAATCCCGTCATCACCGTTCAGGGGCTGACCAAACATTACGGCACCGCGGAGTCCCCCGTGGTGGCGGTCGCCGGAATCGATTTCACCGTGCCGAAGGGCGGCGTCACCGCCCTGCTGGGCGGCAACGGCGCCGGCAAGACGACGACGATCGCCATGCTGCTGGGGCTGCTGAAGCCGACCTCCGGCAGCATCTCCGTGCTCGGCACCGATATGCTGCGCGACCGCCATCGCGTGCTGCCGCGGATGAATTTCTCCTCGCCTTACGTCGACCTGCCGCACCGCCTGACCGTGCGGCAGAATCTGCGCGTCTTCGCGCAGCTCTATGCCGTGCCCGATGCCGCCGCGCGGATCAAGCGGCTGGCCCGCGAGCTGGACTTCGTCGCGCTGCTGGATCGCGCCTTCGGCGCGCTCTCCGCCGGGCAGAAGACGCGGGTGGCGCTGGCCAAGGCGCTGATCAACGAACCCGAGCTGCTGCTGCTCGACGAGCCGACGGCCTCGCTGGATCCCGATACCGCCGACTGGGTGCGGAGCCTGCTGGAGCACTACCGCACCGAGCGCGGCGCCACCCTGCTGCTGGCGTCGCACAACATGGCCGAGGTCGAGCGGCTCTGCCAGCAGGTGCTGATGATGAAGCAGGGCCGGATCGTCGACCGCGGCACGCCGGACGAGCTGATCGCCCGCTACGGCCGCAACAACCTGGAAGAGGTGTTTCTCGACATCGCCCGCGGCCAGGGCAAGGCGGCGGAAAGGATTCCGGCATGAACGGCGAGATTTTCGGCTTCAGCGCCGCACGCATCTTCGCCATGCTGCGGCGGCACTGGTATGTGCTGTCGGGATCCTGGACCCGCATCGTCGAGCTGATCTACTGGCCGGCGGTGCAGATGATCATGTGGGGCTTCCTCACCCAGTTCCTCGCCGGCAAGGCCTCCTTCGTGGCGCAGGCCTTCGGCGTCTTCCTCGCCGGCATGATGCTGTGGGATTCGCTGTTCCGCGTGCAGCTCGGCGTCGCCATCTCCTTCCTCGAGGAAATGTGGGCGCGCAACCTGGGCAACCTCTTCGTCTCGCCGCTGCGCCCGAGCGAATTCGCCGCCTCCGTGCTGCTGATGGGCGTGCTGCGGGCGCTGGTCGGCATGATTCCGGTCAGCCTGATGGCCTGGTGGTTCTTCGGCTTCTCGCTCTACGAGATGGGTTTCGCCCTGGCCGCCTTCTTCGCCAGCCTGACCCTGTTCGGCTGGGCGCTGGGCATCGCCGTCTGCGGGCTGATCATGCGCCATGGCCTCGGCGCGGAATCCGCCGCCTGGGGCGCGATGTTCCTGATCCTGCCGGTGGCAGCGGTCTACTACCCCGTCGAGGTGCTGCCCGAATGGCTGCAGGCGATCGCCTGGTCGCTACCGCCGGCCTATGTCTTCGAGGGCATGCGCGCGCTGCTGATCGATGGCGTGATCCGCGGCGACCTGCTGCTGCGCGCCTTCGCGCTCAACCTGCTCTATCTCGCGCTCGGCTTCGCCGCCTTCATGGGCTGGTTCGAGGCGGCGCGCCGGCGCGGCCTGCTGCTCGGCCAGGGCGAGTAAGGCGCCCCGCTCAGCCGCCGAAGATCATGCCGCCAAGCAGGCGGCCCGGCAGCAAAGTGAAGATGCCGGCGACCACCAGCCCGCCGGTGAAGATCGAGATCATCGTCCAGCGATGGCTCTGCAGATTGCGGCGACGGATGGCGTAGATCGCCCAGGGCAGCGCTACGAGCGTGACCACCGAGAGAATGTGAATCGGGCTGAAGCCGCCGGGATTGAGTCCGGTGATGAAGAACGAGCTGCCGGCGGCAACCGCCATCAGGATCACCCAGGCCCAGCCGAGCCGCTTGTGCGACACCGTTCCCTTGCCCCGGAGCAGCATGACGATCCCCAGCAGGAGCGCGACAATCGTGCTGGCCAGATGGACCAGGATGGCGGGGCCGGCGGCGGCGAGCGGGGCGGCGGTCATGGCAGGAAAGCTAGCCCCGCCCCCTCGAAATCGGCTATGTCTTTGCCATATAGGTGTGACTTCCGTCACGCCCTCCGCCCGGAATTCTCCGGGTGCCATTTTAAGGATATTGCCGTGAGCGCCACCATCGCCCTGGTCGATGACGACCGCAACATCCTGACTTCGGTTTCCATCGCGCTGGAGGCCGAAGGCTACAAGGTCCGCACCTACAATGACGGGGCCGAGGCCCTGCGCCACCTGACGCAGCAGATGCCGGACCTGGTGATCCTCGACATCAAGATGCCGCGCCTCGACGGCATGGAGACTCTGAGCCGCCTGCGCCGCGTCAGCAACGTGCCGGTGATCTTCCTCACCTCCAAGGACGAGGAGATCGACGAGGTGCTCGGGCTGAAGATGGGTGCCGACGACTACATCACCAAGCCGTTCAGCCAGCGTCTGCTGATCGAACGCATCAAGGCCGTACTGCGCCGCGCCGAAGCCAACAAGCCCGGTGCCGAGGAGACGGCAAGCGAGAAGCTGATCGTCCGCGGCCCGCTGATGCTGGATCCGGCCCGCCACCGCTGCACCTGGAAGGGCCAGGACGTGACGCTGACCGTGACCGAATTCCTGCTGCTGGAAGCGCTGGCGCAGCGCCCGGGCCACGTGAAGAACCGTGACCAGCTGATGGACGCGGCCTATGACGACAATGTCTATGTCGACGACCGCACCATCGACAGCCACATCAAGCGGCTGCGCAAGAAGTTCAAGGCGGTCGACGAGGATTTCGACGCCATCGAGACGCTCTACGGTGTCGGCTACCGCTTCAAGGAGCAGGCGAGCTAGCCCGCCGTGATGACGGAGCCAGCGCCGTGACGCGGAGATAGCGATGCCAGATTCCCGCCCGCAGCGGCGGCTGATGTCGCCGCTGACAAGGCGCATCCTGCTGATCAACCTGGCGGCGCCGATTTCCCTGGTGCTCGCCTTCCTCTATCTCGACCAGTTCCGCCTCGGCCTGATCGAGACGCGACTGACCTCGCTGCGCTACGAAGCCAACCTGATCGCCGGCGCGCTGGGCGAGTCCGCCATCAGCCCGGAGGAATTCACCCCGGCGCTGGATCCGGAAATGGCGCGCCAGCTGCTGCGGCGTCTCTCGGCGCAGTCGAGCGCGCGGGCGCGGCTGTTCACTGCCGAGGGCGAGCTGATCGCCGACAGCCGCCTGCTGCTGGCGGCGGGCCGCGGCGTCGTGACCCGCCAGCTGCCGCCGCCGGAGATCGACACGCCCTGGGAGCGCACGCTGGTCGGCATCTACGACAGCATCAACGCCGCCTTCATGACGACGTTCGATCTGCCGAAATATGTCGAGCTGCCCTTCTCCCATGCCAACGACTATGTCGAGGCCAGGCGGGCACTGGAGGGCGAGGAGGACGGCCAGCTGCGCGACCTGGGCGACGGCCGCATCATGCTGTCGGCGGCGGTGCCGGTACAGGGCCTGCGCAAGGTGGTCGGCGCACTGATGCTGACCGTCGATTCCACCGAGATCGACACCCGCGTGCGCGAGGAGCGCCTGGCGGTGCTGAAGATCTTCGCCGCCGTGCTCGGCTTCACCGTGCTGGCCTCGCTCTACCTCGCCGGCGCCATCGTGCGGCCGATCCACCGGCTCGCCGAGGCAGCGGAGCGCATCCGCGCCGCCAAGGGCCGCATTGCCCACCTGCACATCCCCGATTTCTCCAACCGGCACGATGAGATCGGCGATCTCTCCGCGGTGCTGCGCGCCATGACCGCGGCGCTGTCGCAGCGGCTGGACGCGATCGAACGCTTCGCCGCCGACGTCTCGCACGAGATCAAGAACCCGCTGACCTCGCTGCGCAGCGCAATGGAAACCTTCGAGCGCACCGAGAAGCCGGAACTGCGCCAGCGCCTGCTGGAGGTGATGAAGGACGACGTGCGCCGCATGGACCGCCTGATCACCGACATCTCGAGCGCCTCGCGGCTGGATGCCGAGCTGGCCCGCACCGAAGCGGCGCCGATCGACATCGCCGCCATGCTGCGCTCGGTGGTGGACACCTATGCGATGCGTTCGGAGGCCACAGGCGCGCCGAAGATCGAGCTCCGGCTGATCGAGCCCGGCCCCTACATGGCGCCCGGCTTCGAGAGCCAGCTCGGCCAGGTGGCGCGCAACCTGATCGACAATGCGATCTCGTTCAGCCCGAAGGACGGCACCATCGTCGTCGACGTGCGCCGCGAACCGAAGCATGTGGTGTTCAGCGTGACCGACGAGGGCCCCGGCATTCCGGCGGAGAACCTGGAGTCGATTTTCGACCGCTTCTACAGCGAGCGTCCGTCGTCGGAAGCTTTCGGCCTGCATTCCGGCCTCGGCCTGTCGATCGCGCGCCAGATCGTCCATTCGCTGGGCGGCCGCATCCATGCCGAGAACCGCGACGACGGAAAAACGGGCGCGCGTTTCGTCGTCCGCCTGCCGCTTTAACCATCATCCGTCCCCAAGCCACGGGATTCACACCGGGACATGTATTGACTCTCCAGGGGGCCGGCGTCAGGCTGCGCGCCCATGCTTACGATCCACGCAAGCTGTGTGGCGATTGGCGGCCATGCCGTACTGCTGCGCGGCCCTTCCGGCGCCGGAAAATCCGATCTTGCCCTGCGGCTGATCGATGCCGGCGCCATGCTGGTCGCCGATGACCGCACGCAGCTGCAACGCCAGGACAACCGGCTGATCGCCTCCTCGCCCGGCACCATCCGGGGGCTGATGGAAATCCGCGGCCTCGGTCCGGTCAGGGTCGCCGCGGCGGAACCAAGCCGCGTGCATCTGGTGATCGATCTCGTGCCGCCGGCCATGGTGCCGCGCCTGCCCGAGCCGCGGCATGAAAGCTTCCTCGACATCGCGCTGCCCTGCCTCTCGCTCGATCCATTCGAGGCCAGTGCGGCGATCAAGGCGAAGCTGGCGCTGGAGCGCGCGGCTGCAGGCCGCCTCTTCGAACCGGCCGAGGCGCAGCTGCCGCGTCGGGTGCTGCGCGCGTCATGAACGCCATGGCCGACACCGATCCGATCCGCGTCGTCCTGGTCAGCGGCGTGTCCGGCGCCGGCAAGACCACCGCGCTCAAGCTGCTGGAGGACATCGGCTACGAGGCGGTGGACAACCTGCCGCTGTCGCTGCTGCGCCGCCTGACCTTCGCCGGCGATGACAGCGCCGCCGGGTCACCGCGCCGCGCGCTGGCAGTCGGCATCGATACCCGCACCCGCGACTTCCAGGCCGACCGGCTGGCCGAGCTCGTCGCCGAGCTGAAGCAGCGTCCCGACCTGGCCGTGCAGCTGCTGTTCTTCGACTGCGACGACGACGTGCTGCTCAAGCGCTTCACCGCGACGCGGCGCCGGCATCCGCTGGCCGGTGACCGGCCGGTGTCCGACGGCATCGTCGCCGAGCGGCGCCTCATGGCGCCGCTGAAACGCGCCGCCGACCTGGTGCTGGACACCACGACGCTGTCACTGCCCGATCTGCGGCAGATCCTGTCGCAGCAGTTCGCGCTGGACGATGAACCGGGCCTCGGTATCATGGTGGTATCGTTTTCCTACCGTCATGGCTTGCCGCGCGAGGCCGATCTCGTGTTCGACGTGCGCTTTCTGCGCAATCCCCATTACGAGGAGGCGCTGCGGCCCTTCACCGGCGAAAATCCCGCAGTCGCCGACTATGTCCGCGCCGATCCGGGCTTCGACGATTTCTTCGCACGGCTGTCCGGCATGGTGAGCAGCCTGCTGCCCCGCTATGCCGCGGAGGGCAAACGCTATCTGACCATCGGGATCGGCTGCACCGGCGGCCGCCACCGCTCGGTGGTGGTGGCGGAAGCCCTCGCCAACGCCTTGCGCGAAGCCGGACAACATGTCGAAATCCGCCACCGCGACCGGCATCTTCCCTCGGGAGAGCCGGCGCGTGCCTGAGGATCGTTCCAGCCCCATGCCGCTGTTCCAATCATGATCGGTATCGTCGTCGTCACCCATGGCCGCCTGGCCGAGGAATTCATCCACGCCACCGAGCATGTGGTGGGGCCGCAGAAGAACATGCGCGGCGTCTGCATCGGCCCGGATGACGATATGGAGCAGCGGCGCAAGGACATCCTCGCCGCCGTCGCCGCGGTCGAGGCCGGCAAGGGCGTGATCGTGCTCACCGACATGTTCGGCGGCACGCCGTCCAATCTCGCCATCTCGATCATGGACCAGGCGCGCGTCGAGGTGATCGCCGGCGTGAACCTGCCGATGCTGATCAAGCTGGCCAGCGTGCGGGGCAAGTCCGAACTGGCCGACGCCGTCGCCGCCGGCCAGGAAGCCGGCCGCAAATACATCAACGTGGCGTCCAAGCTGCTGGCGGGGGAAGGCGGCTGATGGACGCCCCGGCCCGGCCGCTGACGCGCAGCGTCATGATCGTCAACCAGCGCGGGCTGCATGCCCGGGCGGCGGCGAAATTCGTCCAGGTGGTCGCGCGCTTCCCCCAGGCCCGGATCCAGGTCCACAAGGACGGCCAGACCGTCAACGGCGAGTCGATCATGGGCCTGATGATGCTGGCGGGCACCCAGGGTTCCAGCATCGAGATCACCGCCTCGGGCCCCGACGCCACCCCGGCCATGGAGGCTCTGGTCACCCTGGTGGAGAGCAAATTCGGCGAGGCCGAATAAACCACTATATTCCTATATAAAGATTTCCTTATGTAATGCTGGACAGGGCTCCCTCGGCCCTGCTATACCGCGCCCGGTTTCACCTTCCCTGCCTGGAGCGAGCGGATATGAGCGCGGACTACGTTGTTAAGGATATCGGCCTGGCCGACTGGGGCCGCAAGGAACTCGACATGGCCGAGACCGAGATGCCCGGCCTGATGGCCGTGCGCGAGGAATTCGGCAAATCCCAGCCGCTCAAGGGCGCCCGCATCGCCGGCTCGCTGCACATGACGATCCAGACCGGCGTGCTGATCGAGACCCTGAAGGCGCTGGGCGCCGATGTGCGCTGGGCCTCGTGCAACATCTATTCGACCCAGGATCACGCCGCCGCCGCCATCGCCAAGGGCGGCACCCCCGTCTTCGCAGTGAAGGGCGAGACCCTGGAGGAATACTGGGAATACACCCACCGCATCTTCGAATGGGGCGACGGCGGCACGCCGAACATGATCCTCGACGATGGCGGCGACGCCACCCTGCTGATCCATCTCGGCATCCAGGCGGAGAAGGATCCCTCGGTCATCTCCAAGCCGACCAACGAGGAAGAGACCGTCCTCTTCGCCGCGATCGCCAAGAAACTGAAGTCCTCGCCCGGCTGGTATTCCCGCATGGGCGCCGCCATCAAGGGCGTCACCGAGGAGACCACCACCGGCGTGCACCGCCTCTACGTGATGGCCAAGGAAGGCCGCCTGCTCTTCCCGGCGATCAACGTCAATGACAGCGTGACGAAGTCGAAATTCGACAACCTCTACGGCTGCCGCGAAAGCCTGGTCGACGGCATCCGCCGCGGCACCGACGTGATGATGGCCGGCAAGGTCGCCGTCGTTGCCGGCTTCGGTGATGTCGGCAAGGGTTCGGCCGCCAGCCTGCGCAATGCGGGCTGCCGCGTCATGGTCACCGAAATCGACCCGATTTGCGCCCTGCAGGCCGCGATGGAGGGCTACGAGGTGGTGACCATGGAAGAGGCCGCGCCGAAGGGCGACATCTTCGTCACCGCCACCGGCAACATCGATGTCATCACGCTGGACCACATGCGCCAGATGAAGCATCGCGCCATCGTCTGCAACATCGGCCATTTCGACAGCGAGATCCAGATCGGCGCGCTGAAGAACTACAAGTGGCACAACGTGAAGCCTCAGGTCGACGAGGTCGAATTCCCCGACGGCAAGCGCATCATCGTGCTGTCGGAAGGCCGGCTCGTGAATCTGGGCAACGCCACCGGCCATCCCAGCTTCGTGATGAGCGCCTCCTTCACCAACCAGGTGCTGGCGCAGATCGAGCTGTGGACCAATCCGGGCAAGTACCAGAAGCAGGTCTACACGCTGCCCAAGCATCTCGACGAAAAGGTCGCCAGCCTGCATCTGGCGAAGGTCGGCGCCAAGCTGACCAGGCTGAGCGCGCAGCAGGCCAAGTATCTCGGCATTTCCGAGCAGGGCCCGTTCAAGCCGGACCATTACCGCTACTGAGTCGGCATCACGCCGCTCCGTCATGGCCGGCCGGATCTTCCGGCCGGCCATTATCGTTTTAACGCCTTGTCATCCCGCCTGCGGCTGCCGATAGTGCCCCGGGGTATGCGGAGCCGCGCGGGTGAGTGAAACCGTTCTGTTGACAGCTTTGGGAGCCGCACTGGCGGTCGGCCTTGCCGTCTGGCAGTGGCGGCGCGCCGTGCATCTCGCCGCCCGGCTGAGGACGGCCGAGGCGCTGTATGAGCTCGCCGGCGCCGAACGCGACGCAGCACGCACCGAGATGGCGGAACTGCAGGACCGGCTCTCGGCCGCCGCCCGCGACCAGGCTGCCAGCAGCATCGAGATCGCCGCCCTGCGCCAGGCCGAGGCCGATGCCCGCCTGCTGCTCGACATCGCGCCCTTCCCGATCTGGCGCCGCGATGGCGAGGGCCGCCTGGCCTGGGTCAATGCGCGCTACGCCCAGCTTGCCGAAACGACGCCGGAGGATGTGGTCCGGCGCGGCCTGGAACTGGCGTCGGCCCACGATCTCGACCAGCCGCGCGAATTCGCCCTCACCGCCCTGCGCAACCGCGCGCTCCAGGTGCAGGAGCGCCGCTTCGTCGCCGAGGGCGACCGGCGCAACTACCGCATCTTCGAACTGCCGGCGCTGGCCGGCACGCTCGGCTTCGGCCAGGACATCACGGCGGAAGCCGATGCGCGCGGCCAGCTGCGTCGCCATATGGACGCCCATATGGAGGTGCTACGCACCATCTCCACCGCCACCGCGATCTACGGACCCGACAAGAAGCTGCTGCTGTGGAACCGCGCCTATGCCCGGCTCTGGGGTCTGGACGAGGCCTGGCTGGAGACGCGACCGAGCTACGGCGAGGTGCTGGAACAGCTGCGCGTCGACCGGCGCCTGCCCGAGCAGATCGACTGGCAGGCCTACAAGCGCAGCGAGCTGGCGCTGTTCACCACCGTGATCGACCGGCAGGAGGAGCTGCTGCACCTGCCCGACGGCTCGACCCTGCGCCTGCTGATCAGCGCCTATCCCACCGGCGGCCTGCTGTTTGCCTATGACGACGTCACGCGCCAGCTCACCCTGGAGCGCGCCACCAACACGATGATCGCAGTACAGCGCGCAACGCTCGACAATCTCTACGAAGCGGTGGTGGTCTACGGCTCCGACGGCCGGCTGTCGCTGTACAACCGTGCCTTCGGCCAGCTCTGGCAGCTCGACCCCGACCTGCTCAACCGACAGCCCCACATCACCGAGGTGCTGGATGCCGTGCGCCCGCTGATGCAGCGCGGCCCCGACTGGGTGCAGCTGCGCGAGCGCATCATCGACAGCTTCGTGGCGCGCAAGCCGACCCGCGGCCGCTTGGAGCGCGGCGACGGCATGGTGCTGGATTACGCCTCGGTGCCGCTCCCCGACGGTGCCGTGCTGTACACCTGGCTCGATGTCAGCGACAGCATCCGCATCGAGCGCGCGCTGCGCGAGCGCAACGAGGCGCTCGAACGCACCGACCGCATGAACGCCGCCTTCATCAGCAACATCACACATGACCTGCGTTCGCCGCTCGGCACGCTGATCAGCATGACCGAAGTGCTGGCCCAGGGCATCCTCGGCCCGATGAATGCGCGGCAGGAGGAATACTGCCGCGACATCATGGTGGCCTCGCGGCATCTTCTGCGCCTGCTCGACGACGTCATCGCCATCGCCACCATCGAGGTCGGCCAGATGGCGCTGGAACCCGAGCCGATCGCGATCGACGCACTGTGGCGCGAGGAGGCGGCGCAGTGGCGCGAACAGGCGGACCGCCGCGCCATCATTCTCGACCTGCCCCAGCAGACACCGGACGATGCCATCGTCGGCGACGCCCAGCGCCTGCGCCAGGCGCTCGACAGCGTGATGGCGGCGGCACTGGACGGCACCGCCGAAGGCGGCAGGGTCTGCCTCACCGTCGACGGCAGCGGGGACGAAAGCCTCACCCTGCGCATCGAATCCCACAGCGGGGGCCTGAGCCCGGTGCGGCCGCGGCAGCTTTTCGCCGATCTCGCCGATCCCGCCGAACGCCGCCGCGCCAACGCCGACCTGTCCCTGATCGTCGCCCGCGGCCTGTTCGACCTGCATGGCGCAACCCTGCGGACCGATAACGGCGAAGACGGTTCGCAGGCCGTCGAAATCCGCCTGCCGCGCGGCGTTGCGGCCGCCCTACCCCCTCAGTAGAGTGCCGCAATGCCGGTGATTCGCTCGCTGTCGCTGCCCGATGAAGCGGCCACCGCCGCTCTTGCCGCCGCGCTTGCCCCCTGGCTCCGGCGCGGCGACATCCTGCTGCTGGACGGTCCGCTGGGCGCCGGCAAGACGAGCTTCGCCCGCGCGCTCATCCGCGCCATGGCCGGCGGCATGGTGGAAGTGCCGAGCCCAAGCTTCAATCTGGTGCTGACCTACGACATGCCGGCGGGAACCCTGTGGCATTTCGATCTCTACCGCGTCGCCGATCCGCGCGAGCTGGACGAACTCGGCATGGACGAAGCCTTCGCCGAGGGCATCAGCCTGATCGAGTGGCCTGACCGCCTCGGCGACACGCTGCCGGCGCATGCCCTCACGCTCCGCCTCGCCGCCGATCCCGGAAATCCGACCGCCCGCCGCGCCGAACTGATCGGCGACGAAACCTGGGCGCAGCGCCTGTCCTCTCTCACGGTTCCCAGTCATGCCTGATCGTTCCGCCCTGTCGAGCGCGTTCCTCACCAAGGCCGGCTGGGGCCAGGCCAGCCGGGCCAAGCTCGCCGGCGATGCCTCCTTCCGCAAATACGAACGCCTGAACCGCAATGGCGAGCCGGCGGTGCTGATGGACGCGCCGCCGCCGCAGGAGGATGTCCGCCCCTTCCTGCGCGTCGCCCGCGAATTGCTGCGCCACGGCTATTCGGCGCCGCGCATCCTGGCCGAGGATACCGAGCACGGCTTCCTGCTGCTCGAGGATCTCGGCGACGATCTCTATGCCCGGCTGCTCGCCCGCGGCGCGGACGAGCATGAGCTGTATGGCGCGGCCATCGACTTCCTGCTCGACCTGCACCGGCATCCCGCGCCCGCGGAGCTCGGCCTCTACGACGAGGCGCGGCTGATCGACGAGGTGCAGCTGTTCACCGACTGGTACCTGCCCGCCCTGCGCGGTCGCGAGACCGAGCCATCCCTGCGCGACGAGTTCAACGCCTTCTGGCATGAACTGGCCCCGGCGGTGGCGCAGCCGCCCCGCGTGCTGGTGATGCGCGACTTCCACGCCGAGAACCTGATCTGGCTGCCGCAGCGCCAGGGCCCGGCCCGCGTCGGCCTGCTGGATTTCCAGGATGCCGTCGCCGGCCATCGCGCCTATGACCTCGTCTCGCTGCTGGAAGACGCGCGCCGCGATGTTTCGCCGGCCCTGGCGGACGCGATGATCCGCCGCTACCTCGCCGGCAGCGGCCTGGACGAGCAGGACTTCCGCCGCGCCTATGCGATCCTCGGCGCCCAGCGCAACCTGCGCATCGTCGGCGTCTTCACCCGGCTGTGGAAGCGCGACGGCAAGCCGCACTACCAGACTTTCATGCCGCGCATGTGGGGCCTGGTGGAACGCGACCTGCAGCATCCCGATCTGCACCGGCTGCGCGCCTGGATCGACCGCATCGTGCCGGCCGAACTGCGCCGGCGTCCGCTGCCGGGCCTGAGCGCGGCATGAGGCGGCCGTCATGAGCATCGCCCTGCCGCGGAATGCCATGGTGCTGGCCGCCGGCCTCGGCACCCGGCTGCGGCCGATCACCGACACGCTGCCCAAGCCGCTGATCACGGTGGGCGGCCGCACGCTGCTCGACCGCTGCCTCGACCGGCTGGCCGCAGCGGGTATCCGTCGCGCGATCGTCAACATTCACTGGCTGGGCGACCAGATCCGCGATCACCTGAAGCAGCGCAGCGACATTGAGATCGTCATTTCCGACGAAAGCGATCTGCTGCTGGAGACCGGCGGAGGCATCGCCAAGGCGCTTGCCCTGCTCGGCGATGCGCCCTTCGTTTCCGTCAATGCCGACCTGATCTGGCGCGATGCCCGGGGCAACAGCCTGCATCGCCTGGCCGATGCCTTCGACCCGGCGCGGATGGACGGCATCCTGCTGCTGCAGCCGCGCGAACGCGCCACCGGCTATGGCGGCGCAGGCGACTTCAATCTCGACCCTGAAGGCAGGCTGGTCCGGCGCGGCGAAGCGCCTGCGGCCGACTACGTCTATACCGGCGTGCAGATCCTGCATCCGCGCCTGTTCGAATCCTGCCCCGGCGGCGCCTTCTCGCTCAACCTTCTCTATGATCGCGCCATCGCCGCCGGACGGCTGCATGGCCTTGTCCATGACGGCGACTGGATGGATGTCGGCACCCATGACGGGCTCGCCGCCGCGGAAACCCTGCTGCATGGCAAGCGCGGCTGAACCCGGCCTCTTCACCATTCCGCCCGGCCGGCCGTTCCTCGACCTGCTGGCGGCAGGCATCCTGCGCCAGCACGGCACCGATCCCGAGGCGCTGGCACGCGTCACCGTGCTGCTGCCGACCCGGCGCGCCTGCCGCGCGCTGGCCGATGCCTTCCTGCGCGCCGGCGATGGCCGCGCCATGCTGCTGCCGAAAATCCGGCCGCTCGGCGATGTCGACGAGGACGAACTCGTCTTCTACCGCTCGGATGATGATGATGATGCCGCCGCCCTGCCCTTTGCACCGCTCGACCGCAGCCTGCTGCTGGCGAAGCTGCTGCGGGCCTCGCCACTGGCCGGCGACGATCCGGCCATGGCGGTGCGGCTGGCACGCCTGCTCGGCGATCTGCTCGATGCCGCGGCCACCGAGGAAGTCGGCCTCGAGCGTCTGCCCGATCTGGTGACCGATGCCGAACTGGCACGGCACTGGGAGGCGGTGCTGGATTTCCTGAAGGTGATCCGCGAGCACTGGCCGGCGCTCAAAGCCGAGCGCGGCCGGCTCGATGCCGCCGAGCATCGCCAGCGCAGCATGCAGGCCTGGATCGAGCACTGGCAGGCGAATCCGCCGGACGATCCGGTGATCGCCGCCGGCTCCACCGGCACCATCCCGGCAACGGCACGGCTGCTCAGACTGATCGCCTTCCTGCCGAAGGGCAGCGTGATTCTGCCCGGCCTTGACCTGTCGCTTGACGACGCGGCCTGGGATGCCGTGCGCGACGAGCCGACGCATCCGCAATACGCGCTGCGGCATCTGCTCGATACGATGGGCTGCCTGCGCGGCGATGTGCGGCTGTGGGCGCCGGAAGAGAAGAACAGCGGCCCGACGCCGCGCGCCGCGCTGCTTTCGGCAGCCCTGATGCCGCCCGGCGAAACCCATCGCTGGCGCGATCTCGCCGGCAGCATTGCCGACGAGGCGTTTGCCGGTCTGCGTCGCGTCAGTCTGCCCGGCCTGCAGGATGAGGCGCTGGCCATCGCGCTGATGATGCGCGAGACGCTGGAGCAGCCGGGACGCACGGCGGCCCTGATCACGCCCGACCGCAACCTTGCCCGGCGGGTGACGGCGGAACTGTCGCGCTTCGGCATCGACATCGACGATTCCGCGGGAAGGCCGCTGGCGCAGACGCCGCCGGCGGTTTTCCTGCGTCTACTGGCCGAAGCCGCGGCGGAGGGTTTCGCACCGCTGCCGCTGCTGGCGCTGCTGAAGCATCCCTTCTGCCATCTCGGCCTGCCGCGACGCGAGCTGCTGCGCTGGGTGCGCAAGGTGGAACGGCGCATCCTCCGCCGCAACGAGCGGCCGGTGGCCGGTTTCGAGGATCTGGCGCGCGAACTGGACACGCATGACGCACTGCGCGGCACTTTCGCCAGGCTGCGCGAGGCGCTGCAGCCGGTGCGGACCGCGCGTGAGGGGCATCTGGCCGATCTGCTGCGTGCCCATGTCGCGGCTGCAGAGGCTCTGGCCGCGCAGCCCGACGGCGCTTCCGATCTGTGGAAGCAGGAAGCCGGCGAAGCGCTGCATGATCTTGTGCTGGAACTGCTGGATGCCGAGGAATTCGGCCCGGTCACGATCGCCGGCTGGCCGCGACTGCTGGACGCGCTGCTGGAAGGTCGCGTGGTGCGGCCCAGATACGGCCGCCATCCGCGCCTGTTCATCTGGGGTCTGCTGGAAGCGCGGCTGCAGCATGCCGACCGCGTCATCCTCGGCGGCCTGAACGAGGGCGTCTGGCCGCCGCAGGCCATCGAGGATCCGTGGCTCAGCCGCCCCATGCGCAAGAACCTCGGCCTCTCCGCGCCGGAACGCAGGTTGGGCCAGACCGCGCATGATTTCGTGCAGGCGGCCTGCGGCGACGACGTCATTCTCACCCGCGCCGAGAAGGTGGACGGCACGCCGACGGTGCCGGCCCGCTGGCTGCTGCGGCTGGACGCCTTCTGCAAGGACGATCCGCGCTGGCAGGCCTGCGCCGCGCCGGATTACTGCGCCTGGGCCACCGCGCTGGACGTGCCCGACACCACCCTGCGCAGCGAACCGCCGCGACCCGCGCCGCCGGTGAAGGCCCGGCCACGCACACTGCCGGTCACCGACATCGAGACCTGGATCCGCGATCCCTATGCGCTTTATGCCCGCCGGGTGCTGGGCCTGCGTCCGCTCGATCCGCCCGCAGCGCCGCCCGATGCCCGCACGCGCGGCAACATCATCCATGCGGTGCTGGAGACCTTCCTGAAGCGTCATTGCGAAACGCTGCCGGATGATGAAGCGGCGATGGCGGAACTGCTGGAACTAGGACGGCAGCATTTCGGGCTCTGGATGCAGCAGCCGCAGATCGCGACGCTGTGGTGGCCGCGCTTCGAACGCGCCATGGCGTGGTTCATCTCCTACGAACGCGAACGGCGCGCCGCCGGCTTCCGCCCCGCCCTGCTGGAAAGGTCCGGCCAGCTCGAGATTGCCGCACCCGCGGGAACCTTCACGCTCACCGCCAAGGCGGACCGCATCGACAAACATGACGGCGACGGCTCGCTCGCCGTGCTGGACTACAAGACCGGCAATCCGCCGACGGCGAAACAGGTCAATGCCGGCCTCTCGCCGCAGCTGCCGCTGGAGGCCGCCATTGCCGCGGCGGGCGGCTTTCCCGAGCTGACGCCCGGCGCCATCGCCGAACTGGTCTATATCCGCCTGAGCGGCGGCGCCTCCGCCGGCGCGGCCGAGCGGATCGAATCGAAACCCAATGCGCGCGAGCAGATCCCGCCCGCCGCCGAACTGGCGCAGCAGGCGCTGGCGCGGCTGAAGGGCTGGGTAGCGAGATACGACGATCCGGCGACGCCGTATCTCTCGCGGCCGCGGCCCCAATTCGTGCGCTATCCCGGCCATTACGATCATCTCGCGCGCGTCGCCGAACGCGCCGAAGGCACCGGGGAGGAGTGATGTCTGCCGCCGATGCCGAACTGAGAGCGCATCAGACCGGCCAGCGGGTCGCGGCCGACCCCTCACTGTCGGCCTGGGTTGCGGCCAATGCCGGATCGGGCAAGACGCGCGTGCTGGTGGATCGCGTCACCCGCCTGCTGCTGGCCGGCACGCGGCCGAGCGGCATTCTCTGCCTCACCTTCACCAAGGCGGCGGCCGCCGAAATGGCGATCCGCCTGACCGACCGGCTCGGTGCCTGGACGACGGCCAATGACGAGAAACTGAAAACCGAACTGCAGGAGCTGCTGGGCCGCCGGATCACCGCCGACGACATGGCGGCAGCGCGGCGACTGTTCGCCCGCACGCTGGAATCGCCCGGGGGATTACGGCTGCAGACCGTGCATGCCTTCTGCGAATCCCTGCTGCAGCGTTTTCCGGTCGAGGCCGGGGTGCCGCCGGGCTTCCGGGTGGCCGACGATGCCGCCACCGCCGAGCTGTTCGCGCTGGCGCAGGAGAAGGTGCTGACCGCCAGCATCGACGATGCGGATTTCGCGCCAGTGGTGCGCTTCTTCGCCGAGCGCATGGATGACGGACGGTTCCGCAGCCTGCTGTCGAACCTGCTCGGCCGCCGGCGCGACCTTGCCGTGCTGCTGGCCGAGTCCGGCGGCGCGGAAGGCGCCATCGGCCGACTGCATGCGCAGCTCGGCCTCGCCCCCGACGCGACCCGCGACGGCGAGATCCGCCGCCATATCGGCGGCATGGCGCTGGCCGACCTTCGCCGCGCCACGGCTGCCCTGCTGAAGGGCGGCAAGACCGACGGCAAACTCGGCGCGACGCTGGATGCCTATCTGGCCAGCGGCTGCCTGCCCGAGCGTTTCGAAGCCGAATGGCTGCCCGCCTTCTTCACCAGGAGCGATCCGGGCAAGGTCGTCGAGCGCCTTGCCAGCAAGGCGGCGGAGCAGATCGCCGAAGGCTGCGACGCCATCCTGAAGGCCGAGCAGGAACGGCTGGTGGCCCTGCGGCTGGTGCTGAACGCGCTGACCATCGCGGAGTCCACCGGCATGCTGCTGCGGCTCGCCGAACGCCTGCTGGACTGCTACGCCGCACTGAAGGCGGCGCGCGGGCTGCTGGATTACGACGACCTGATCCTGCGCAGCCGCGACCTGCTGGTCGAGCCCACCAACGTGCCCTGGGTGATGTTCAAGCTCGACCAGGGCATCGACCACATTCTGGTCGACGAGGCGCAGGATACCAGCCCGGACCAGTGGTCGGTGATCGCCGCGCTGGCGGAGGACTTCTTCTCGGGGCTGGGCGCGCGCGACGTCCTGCGCACCATCTTCGCCGTCGGCGACGTCAAGCAGTCGATCTACTCCTTCCAGGGCGCGCGCCCGAAGGCCTTCCTCGACATGCGGCGCGACTTCGCCCGCCGCGCCGAGGCGGCCGGGCAGCGCCTGCATGCCGTGCCGCTGGAAATGTCCTTCCGCTCGGCGCCGGCCGTGCTGCAGCTGGTGGATGCCGTGTTCGCCGGCGAGGCCGAGCGCGACGGCGTCGGCGAGGACGGCAAACCGCTGCAGCATCGCGCCAGCCGCCGCGAGGAGGCCGGCCGCATCGAACTCTGGGCGCCGTTCAGGCCCGATCCGCTGGCGCAGAGCGAGGCCTGGGACGTGCCGCTGGACTATGTCGGCCAGAAGGATCCGCGCAAACGCCTGGCCGAATGCATCGCGCAGCAGATCAAAAACTGGATCGACCGCGAGGAATTGCCGAGCCAGGGCCGCCGCATCCGCCCCGGCGACGTGATGATCCTGGTCCGCCGCCGCAACGTGTTCTTCGAGGCCATGGTGCAGGCACTGAAGAAGGCCGATGTGCCGGTCGCCGGCGCCGACCGCATGCAGCTGGCCGAGCAGATCGCCGTGCTCGACCTGCTCGCCATCGGCAGCTTCTGCCTGCTGCCGGAAGACGACCTCAATCTCGCCACCGTGCTGAAGGGCCCGCTGTTCGGATTCAGCGAGGATGATCTTTTCGCCCTCTGCTGGCAGCGCGAGGAAAAGCGGCTCTGGCATGAACTGCTGCGGCGCGCCGGCGAACAGCCGCATTGGCAGGCCGCAGCCGATGAACTGCGCCACCTGATGGCGCGCGCCGATCTCGTCACGCCCTTCGCCTTCTATGCGGAACTGCTCGGCGCGGGCGGCGGGCGACGCCGGCTGGTCGCCCGGCTCGGCGCCCAGGCCAACGAGCCGATCGACGAATTCGTCGCCGCGACGCTGAACTACGAACGCGAAGCCGCGCCCAGCCTGCAGGGCTTCCTCGACTGGTTCCCGCGCCATGCCGGCGAGGTGAAGCGCGACCTCGAGCAGAGCCGCGACGAGGTGCGCGTGCTCACCGTGCATGGCGCCAAGGGGCTCGAAGCGCCGATCGTCATACTGCCGGATACCTGCGACCTGCCGCAGGAGCGCGACGGCGAAGGCCTGCTGTGGACTGAGGCAGCCGAACCCTCGCGCCGTCCGGCCGCCGGCCCGGCGCAGCCGGTGCCGCAGCTTTACTGGCCCATGCGCAAGGACTGCGATACGCCGCTCACGGCCTCGATCCGCACCGCCCGCCGCGCCGAGCAGATGGCGGAATACCGGCGGCTGCTCTACGTGGCGCTCACGCGCGCCCGCGACCGCCTCTATGTCTGCGGCTATCTCAACGGCAGGACGGCCGAGAAAGGACCGCCGGCCCAGAGCTGGTATGCGCTGGTCGAAGCCGGCATGAACCGACTGGCGCCCGTGACCGATTGCGCATTGCCCTGGGATTCCGCCGGAGAGACAAGCGGCCGCCGCTTCGAGACCCATCCCGAGCAGCGCGGCAGCGCGAAAGCGGCCGACGCTCCAACGGAACCGGCGCAGCTGCCGGCCTGGGCGAGGCAGCCTGCGCCCGAAGAGCCCTCGCCACCGAAGCCGCTTACGCCCTCGCGCCCGAGCCGGGAAGCGCCGCCGCCGCTCAGTCCGGTTGCGGCAGACCGCGTCGCCGGACTGGCACGCGGACGGCTGATCCATCGCCTGCTGCAGACCCTGCCCGAACTCGATGTCAGCCAGCGCGAAGAGGCGACGCGCCGTTTTCTGGCACATCCCGCGCACCGGCTCGCCGTCGCAGCACAGGCCGAAATCGCGGCCGAAGTGCTGCGCTTGCTGGAGCATCCCGAATTCGCCGAACTGTTCGGACCCGGCGCGGAGGTGGAAGCGCCGATCGCCGGCCGCATCGGCAACCGGCTGGTTTCCGGGCAGGTGGATCGCCTGATCGTCAGAAACGGCAGCGTGCTCGTCGTCGACTACAAGACGAACCGCCCGCCGCCGGATCGCGTCGAGGATGTCGATCCGGCCTACCTGGAACAGATGGCTCTGTATCGCGGCCTGCTGCGACAGATATTCCCGCGCCACGCCGTGCGGACTGCGTTATTGTGGACTTACGCGCCGCGGCTGATGCCGCTGCCCGACGGGCTGCTGGACGATGTGCTGGCGGCTCTCACCGCAACGTGACTGGCCTGCCCGTGACCCCGCTCCTAGCTTGGACCCCATGAAACCGCCGCGCCTCACGTCCTGGCTGGCCGCCGTGATCCTCGCGGCCGCCCCGGGCAGCATCGTCCCGGGCGGAGGCGACGCAGCCCGCGCTCAATCCTCGCCCGTCATCCTCGAACTGTTCACCAGCCAGGGCTGCAACTCCTGCCCGCCGGCGGATGCGCTGATGACGGAATGGCAGAAGCAGCCCGGCGTGCTGCCGCTGTCGCTGCATGTCGACTACTGGGACTATCTCGGCTGGAAGGACACCTTCGGCAAGAAGGGTCACAGCAAACGGCAGCATGACTATGCGCGCCAGATGGGGTGGCGCCAGATCTACACGCCGCAGATCGTGATCGACGGCCGGTATCAGGCAGTGGGTTCCGATGCCGGCGCCGTTCAGGCTGCCCTTTCCAAGGCACGCAAACAGGAGCGGATCTCGCTGCAGGCCCAGCACAGCAACGGCCAGTGGCAGGTGCGTGTGCCAGCAGCCGCCGACCAGCCGGAAGCCGAACTCGTGCTGTGCCGCTACGACCGGCGGCACGACGTCGCAATCGAGCGCGGCGAGAATACCGGCCGCACCGTGACCTATCTCAACGTCGCGCGCGCCTGGAACCGCTTCGGCCGCTGGAACGGCCAGGCGGCGAGCTATCCCGTTCCCGATCTCGGCCCGATCGACTGGAAGCAGGAGGGCGTCGTCGTCATGCTGCAGGCGCTCAATGGCGGCACGATCCTCGGCGCGGTGGATTTCACGCCGCCGCACTGACCCGCCGCTGCCGCTGCGGCAAGATTGACAGCCCGATCCCCAGAGCGGAGATTGCCTCGAGCGTTACGAGGAAATGCCGCGATGAGTGAGAAGAAACCGGGCGCGCTGCTGCCCTCCAGCACCATCCTGCTGGTCCGCGACGGCGTCGCCGGACCGGAAGTCTTCATGGTCAAGCGCCATCACGCCATCGACTTCGCCTCCGGCGCAATGGTGTTTCCCGGCGGCAAGCTGGCGCCCGGCGACAGCGACCCGGTCCTGCAGGGCCGCCATGCCCGGCCAGGCCGCTTCCGGCCGGAACTGACTTCCTTCGCCTTCGCCGCCATCCGCGAGGCCTTCGAGGAATCCGGCCTGCTGCTGGCCCGCGCCAAGGGCGAGAGCAGGCTGCTCTCCGCTGAGCGCGCGGAATCACTCGCCTCCTGGCGCGAGCCGCTCAATTGCGGCGACCGGACCCTGCGCGAGATGGCGGAAGCCGAAAGCCTCGATTACGCCCTTGATACCATGGTGCCGTTCGCGCACTGGATCACGCCGGAACCGATGCCCAAGCGGTTCGACACCTGGTTCTTCCTTGCCCGCGCGCCGGAAGGCCAGATCGGCCTGCATGACGGCAGTGAGTCGGTGGAATCAGAATGGATCGGCGCGCAGCAGGCGCTGGACGAATGGGAAGCCCAGCGCCGCGTCATCGTTTTCGCCACCCGCATGCAGCTGGTGAAGCTGGCCCGCGCGAAAAGCGTCGACGAGGCTCTGGCCAATGCCGAACGCGAGCCGATTGTCGACGTTATGCCGGTGCTGGACAAGACGTCCTTCTCCGAGCCGCATCTGCGCATCCCCGCCGAGGCGGGCTACGGCGTCACGGAAGTGCCGCTGAGCCGGGTGGGGAAGTAAATAAAATCGTGGATGCCCGGAACAGGTCCGGGCATGACGGTAAGGCCTGAGCCGACTGAAGGAATGTCATGGCGGGTTTGCCCCGGCCATCCACGTTTCCCGGCTACAGTGCCTTCTGCATCATCCGCGCCATGCGCTGGGCGAAGGCGACGGGATCGGCGGGCGGCTCGCCCTCGACCACGCGGGCCTGATCCAGCAGCAGCTGCGCTGCATCGGCCAGCGCGTCGGAGGCGCCGGGCTGGGTCGCGCGTTCGGCCAGCGAGCGGATCAGCGGATGCGCGGGATTGATCTCCAGGATGCGCGGCCGCGCCTGGTCCAGCTTCTGGTGCATGCGCAGAAGCCGCTCCAGATGCATGTCCATGTCATTGTCATCGGCGCTGAGGCAGACGGCACTGTCGGTCAGGCGTTTGGACTCGCGGACATCCTTCACGGCATCGCCCAGCGTCTGCTTGAGCAGCGCGATCAGTGTGCCCAGCGCGGCGCCCTCGGCCTTCTCCTCGTCCTTCTTCTCGGGCTCGTCACCCTTCACGGACTCGAGATCGGTGCCGACGCGCGTCGCCGACTTGATCGGCTTGCCGGCGTATTCGTGCACCACCGAGAGCCAGAAATCGTCCACCGGGTCGGTAAGCAGCAGGACCTCGACGCCCTTGGCGCGGAAGCCTTCGAGCTGCGGGCTGCGCTTGAGCTGCTCGGCCTGGTCGCCGTTGATGACGTAGATGGCGCTCTGCCCCTCCTTCATCGCGGCGACATACTCCTCGAGCGACACCCAGCCGTCGCGGGTGGTGGAGCGGAAGCGCGCCAGTTTCAGCAGCGCCTCGCAGTGCTCCTGGTCCTCGTAGAGGCCCTCCTTCAGCACCGCGCCGAAATTCTCCCAGAATTTTGCATAGGCCCCGGCATCCTTGCCGGCTCTTTTCTCCAGGTCCGAAAGGACGCGGCGCACGATGGCCTGGCGGATGCGTGCGACCACCGGATTGTTCTGCAGCATCTCGCGGCTGACATTGAGCGGCAGGTCGGCCGAATCGACCACGCCGCGCAGGAAGCGCAGCCAGGCCGGCACCAGATCGTCGCAGCGGTCGGTGATGAAGACGCGGCGCACATACAGCTTGAGCTGCGGCTTGCGCGCCGGATCGAACAGGTCATGCGGCCGCATGCCGGGGATGAACAGCAGCAGCGCGTAATCGAGCTTGCCCTCCGCCCTGGCATGCAGGGTCATCCACGGCTCGTCGAAGGCATGGGCGACGTGGTGGTAGAAATCCTTGTACTGCTGTTCGGTGATCTCGGATTTCGGCCGGGCCCAGAGGGCGCTGGCAGCATTGACCGTCTCGTCCCTGTCGCCGTCCTTCAGCACCACCGGCAGGGGGATATGGTCGGAATAGGTTTTCACGATGCTGCGCAGCCGGGCGGGATCGAGGAACTCGTCCTCGCCCTCGCGCAGATGCAGGATGATCGTGGTTCCCCGGCCGGCGCGCTCCGCCTCGCCGATGGTGAACTCGCCCGAACCGTCGGAGGTCCAGCGCCAGGCCTGGCTCTCGCCGGCCTTGCGGGAAATGACCTCCACCTTCGAGGACACCATGAAGGCGGAATAGAAGCCGACGCCGAACTGGCCGATAAGGGCCATGTCCTTGGCGGCGTCGCCGCTCAGCTTCGAAACGAATTCACCGGTGCCCGAGCGCGCGATGGTGCCGAGATTGGAGACCAGCTCGTCCCGGCTCATACCGATGCCGTTATCGGCGACGGTGAGCGTGCGGGCGGCCTTGTCGGCGGAAATGGTGACCCTGAGTTCGGAATCGCCTTCCCAGAGCGCATCATCGGTCTGGGCGGCGAAGCGCAGCTTGTCGCAGGCGTCGGAGGCGTTGGAAATCAGCTCGCGGAGGAAGATTTCCTTCTGGCTGTAGAGCGCGTGGGTGACGATATGCAGCAGCCGCGTGACTTCGGCCTGGAAATGCATGGTCTGGTCGGTCATCGATCCGCGCTCCGTTAAGGTCAGCCTTCCTTCTTGTCTCCATCCTCCTTCTTCGGCGGCTCGATCAGGTCGTTGAGCCGCCGGGTCAGGTCCCGCCCGGTGGATTCATTGATCAGATAGGCCCAGCCATCGACCCGCGCCATACCCTCTTCGGCCTGTTTTTTGGCCTCTTCGGGCTTCACCTCGGCATCCGGCTGCGCCAGGGCGGGATCGAAGGTTGCCGCCAGGGTCACCCAGACCTTCTTGCCGTCTTCGGCCGGAATGCTGCGCACGGTAACCTTCATGCCGTCCAGGGTGACGATCTCGGTGGTCACGGCCTTGGAGAAATCCTTCGAATCGGCCCGGGCGACGTCATCGAAGCTCAGCCAGTTCAGCGCGCCGGCCACGGCATTGACATCGAACTGCGACTTGATCACCAGGCCGGCCGGCATCGGGTCCGGCGTGAAATCGACGCCGCTGCTGTCGGGCTTGGCCGGGGCCCTGACGATGGTCAACACCTCGCCATCGGGATGCGTCACGGTCGCCCTGGCGACGCGGGCGCGGTCCACCTTGATCAGGTCCTTGACCAGCCACTGGGCCGGGTCGGCCGGCAGCTCGAGAATTCCCTGCGCCAGCCAGGCCCGCGCCTCGCTGGGCTTGCGCACGTGATACTGGCCGGGCTTGCCGCCGACGGGATAGGACTTGACCTTGCCGACGATGATGCTGGCCAGCGCCTCGGGCCTGGCATCCGTCAGGCGCACCAGGATCGGGCCGGGATCGGACTTCGCCGCATCGTCGGCCGGCTTGTACTGGTCGGGCTCGGAGACCTGCAGCAGGTCGTAATGCTCCGGCTTGTCGGTGCGCGGCTCGATGCTCTCGAGACCGGCAATGCCGAGGATGTTCTTGCGCACCAGATCGGCCCGCACCGGATAGCCTTCGCGGCTCGGCATCGTCCACTGGTCGGCGCTCTCGCCGCGCTCGATGCGGAACAGCGCCTTCGAGGTTGCGATTTCCAGCCCGGCCACATCGTTCACCTTCGCGGTCAGTCCGGGGAACAGCGGCTTCGCGGTGAAATCGGCTTCCGTCGCGCTGTCGCGGGACGACGCAACCCACCAGCCGACACCGCCGAGCACGATCGCGGCAGCAAGCAGAATAACCGAGGTCTTGTTGCGCATGGGACCCTCCTGACTGACCCGGCCGTCTACTCGGCGACGGCGCGGCGCACGCGGCGACGGCGCCAGGCAATGCCCAGCGCCACGGCCACGAGCGCGGCCAGCAGCGGCATCAGGCCGATATTGATGAACTTCACCAGCAGCTGCAGGTTCTCGATGTCGCGGTTCAGCTCACGCTGCACGCCGCGCAGCTCGCGCCGGGTCTCCAGCAGGTCGTTGCGGAAGGCATCCATTGCGGCCTGCTGCTCGGCGCTGAGCAGCGCGTTCGACTGCTCCTGGGCCTTGGTCTGCAGATCGGCCAGCTGCTTCTGGGTATCTTCCAGCTTCTTCTCCAGCTGGCGCTGGCGGGCCAGGAACTGCTGCTCCGCCTGCCGGCGCATGCTGTCGATCCGCTCGAACGGTCGCAGCGACTTGCCGCGGCTGCGCAGGCCGATCAGGTCGCCGGAGCCCGACATGTTGTCGATCGCGTTGATCAGGAAGTCGGCGTTGGCGGCAATCGGCACATACATGGTCTGGCCGAACATCTGCTGCTGCCGGACCCAGAAGCGGTCGTCCAGCAGGTCGGCATCGGCAAACAGCAGCACGTTGATCGGCCCGGTGCTTTCCTTCACCTGCTCGGCGGGCGCGGCAGCCGGCTTGGCCTCACTGTCCTTGGCTTCGCCGTCCTTCGCCTCGCCCTCTTTCGCCTCGGCCTTCGGCGGACCGTCGGGGAAAGCCGTCTTCGCGGGACCGGAGATGCGCGCCGCCAGCGTGTAGGTCTCGCCGGTCGGCTTGAATTTCTCGGCCAGCCCCTGCGGATCCGGATTGCCCTTGAGGTCGGCGGTATCCATCAGCATCGCCTGGTCGGACGAGGTGATCAGCGGCGTGAGCGTGGTCGTGGCGCCGTCCAGCTGGCGGATCGAGCCGATGGAGGCGACATTGATCTGCGTCAGTTCGGCAGTGACCACGTCGTCGGCGCTCATCCGCGCGTTCGGAATCGCCAGCCAGGGAATGTAGTCGACCACCGCCGCCGGGCCGCTTTGGCCGGTCTGCACGCGCTGCGCCATGGCGAGGTCGGCGACGAACTTGTCCGGCGCCACCTCGACGCCCCAGGCCCTGAACAGGTCGTTGAGCAGGGAGGACTGCTCGCCGCCCGGCATCGGCTGTCCGGTCATCGGATTGGGCATCGCCGCAGCCGTTTCGGAATAGGGGTCGGCGAAGGCGATCAGGCGGCCGCCCTTCAGCACATACTGGTCGATGGCATACTGCGCCTGCGGGCTGAGGTCCTTGGGATGCGCCAGGATCAGCACGCTCAGTGAGTCGTTGATCTCCTCGGGCTTGGAGGCATCGAGCATCTTCACATCGAAGAACTGCTTGATCTGCTCGAGGATCAGATAGGGGTCCGACTGGCCGCGCATGGCCGCCATGATGCCGCCGGGACCGTATTCCAGCGGCAGCGCGCCGAGAATGCCGATGGTCGGCTTCTTCGGATTGCTCAGCGCGTAGACCAGCTTGGTCAGGTCGTATTCGAGGAACTGCTCCTTATCCGCCTGGAAGAAGGGGATCACCTGCTGCTGGTCCAGCGTGTTGGTGGCGACCAGTCCGAAGTAGAACTGCCCGCCGGGCAGGTTCGCGGCCTGCAGCCCGGCGCCGACGGCGCGGTCCTCGGCTTCCGTGAAGGGCTCCGGATCGATCACCTCGAGCCGGATCTTGCCGTCCGACATGGCGGCATAGCGCTCCAGCAGCTCGCGCACGCGGTTGCCGTACTGCATCATCTGCGGCGCGGCAGAGCCGACCTTCTCGGAGAAGAAGAAGCGCATCGTGATCGGCTCGGGCACCGCCTTGATGACGTTCCGCGTCCCCTCCGAAAGCGTGTAGAGCTTCGCTTCCGTGAGGTCTATGCGGGCGTCGCGCAGGCCCTGGTTGACGACGATGTTGACGGCAAAGAAGACCGCGAAAGCCGCGATCAGGCCGGTGCCGGTGAGAAAAGCCTTGGTACCCGTCTTCATGGCTCAGCCAGCCTTCTTGAAATCGACGACGACGGCAGTGGCATAGAGCCAGACCGCCGTCAGCGAGAGGAAGAAAACCAGGTCGCGCAGGTCGATCACGCCTTCGGTGATGGCGTTGAAATGCGACAGGAAGCTGAACGAGGCGATGGTGTCGACGATCAGCCGCGGCGCCCAGCCCTGGAAGAAGTTCAGCACCATCGGCGCGCCGGCGACGGTGAAGATGAAGCAGACCAGCACGCTGAGCACGAAGGCGATCACCTGGTTCTTGGTCACCGCCGAGAGACAGCTGCCGATCGCCAGATAGGCGCCGGCCATCAGCAGGCTGCCGACATAGCCGGCGACGATCACGCCGTTATCGGGCGAGCCGAGCCAGTTGACGGTGAGCCAGAGCGGGAAGGTCAGCGCCAGCGCGATGCCGGCGAACGCCCAGGCGGCGAGGAACTTGCCCAGCACCGCGGCCCAGAGTGGGATCGGCAGGGTGAGCAGAAGCTCCACCGTGCCGGATTTGCGCTCCTCGGCCCAGAGCCGCATGGCGAGCGCGGGCAGGAAGAAGAGGTAGAGCCAGGGATGGAAGAGGAAGAAGGCCTTCAGGTCGGCCTGGCCGCGTTCGAAGAACTGGCCGAGATAGAAGGTGAAGATGCCTGCGGTGAACAGGAAGACGACGATGAACACATAGGCCACGGGAGTGGCGAAATAGCCGGAGAGTTCGCGGCGCAGCACGGCGAGCATGGCATTCATGACGGTTGTCCTCAGGCGGCGCGGGCGGTGGGATTGGTCTGCGTCAGCTGGCGGAAGGCGGCGTCCAGCTTGCCGGGTGCCGCGAGCAGGTCGCCGATGCGCCAGCCGGTGCCGCCAGGCTCCGGCCTGCCCTCGGCCACGATGCGGCCATGGGCGATGATGATGGCACGGTGACACACCGCCTCGACCTCTTCCAGGATATGCGTCGAGATGATGATCGCCTTGTCGCGCGCCATGGCCTGGATCAGGCTGCGCACTTCATGCTTCTGGTTCGGATCGAGGCCGTCGGTCGGCTCGTCCAGCACCAGCACCGGCGGATCATGCAGGATCGCCTGGGCCAGGCCGACGCGGCGCTTGAAGCCCTTGGACAGCGTGTCGATCGGCTGATCCAGCACCTCGCGGATATGGACCTGCTCAATCACCCGGTCGAGCCGCGCCTGCCGGTCCTTGCCGGAAAGCCCGCGGACGGAGGCGATGAAATCGAGGAAGCCCCGCGGGGTCATGTCGGCATAGGTCGGCGCGCCTTCCGGCAGATAGCCGATGCAGGATTTCGCCGCCTGCGGCTCTGCCTCGACGTCATGGCCCATGACGGAGATGCTTCCCGAAGTGGGGCTCAGGAAGCCGCAGAGCATTTCATGGTGGTGGATTTGCCGGCGCCATTGGGCCCGAGAAAGCCGAGAACCTCACCCTTCGCAACACTGAAACTGATATTGTTGACAGCGGTGAACGGGCCGAATTGCTTGACCAGATTCTTTATGTCGATCATCGTTTTGGCTGTCCCCTCGCCTGTCCGTCGCAAG
>NZ_DATGQG010000045.1:0-17792 GCF_035304305.1 Ferrovibrio sp. | reverse complement strand
ACCATGCGTATCGATGCCGATTCCATAACCTCGCGGTATGGAGAACCGCCGGCCCGCTTCCGTCAAGGATTTTATCAGCTCTTCACGGCGGGCGGCAGGGCCGCGGAGATGGACTTTTCGGTCTGCATCACCATCGCGATGAACTTCCGTGCTAGGACGGAAGCCGGCTGGTGCTTCGCCCGCAGCGCGTGCACTGCAAAATCGATGCGTGGGCTGAGCGGCCGGACCGCAACCAGGTTCGGATCATGGGCGGCAGCCGTATACTGATCGACAATCGCCGCGCCGGCACCGCGCGAGACCAGCGCCAGTGCGATCTGGTTTGTCTTGACTTCAACGATCGGGTTGAGATCGACGCCGGAGAGTTTGACGGCCGCGCCGAAGGCCGCGCCCAGCGGATCGTCGCTGCGCAGGCCGATGAAGGGATGCCTGCGGAACCAGTCCAGCCTGAGCGACGCCGGCAGGCGGCTTTCCATCGCCTTCGGCACGATGCCGTAGAACTGGGCCTGCGCCACCGGCTGCAGATCGAGGCCGGGATGGGACTGGACGTCGAAGCCGATGCCGAGATCGACCTCGTGGTTCAGCACCACGCGCACCAAGTCGGCATATTGCCGGGTTTCCACCTCGAAGCTGACATCGGCATGCTTCTGCCGGAAGCGCGCGATCGCCAAGGGGATCAGATCGACGCAGAGCGCAGGGGCGGCGGCAATGCGCAGATGCCCGCTGGTGGCGGCGCCGAGATTGCGCGACAGCTTGCGCAGGTTCTCCAGCCCGCTGATGATGCGCTCGCTCTCGGCATGCAGTACCTGGCCCTCGCGGGTGGGCACCAGCCGTCCCTTCACGCGGTCGAACAGCCGGTAGCCGAGCTGGTCCTCGGCGCGCAGCAGCAGCCGGGTTGCCGCCGGCTGTGAAATGTTCAGCAGCCTGGCGGCCGCCGTAATCGTGCCGGTCAGCATGATCGCGTGAAACACTTCCAGATGACGCAACTGCATGGCCGGCCGTCCCCCTTTCCGCCGGGCGCATCCTAGCGAAGGCGGCGGAAAAGCCCAAGCATTGGCATAACCGGATGTAATGACCTGCCTGCCAATCAACAGTGGCTGGCCCCGCCGGCAGTACCTAGCTTCCGTCTCGCGCATGTCGCGCGATGGAGCCTCGTGATGGATATCGTGGTAATCGGATCCGGCGTGGTGGGCATGACCACCGCCTGGCGGCTGGCGCGCGACGGCCATCGCGTCACCGTGGTGGATCGCGCCCCTGCAACCGCGCAGGGCGCCAGCCGGGCCAATGGCGCGCAGCTCAGCTATTCCTATGTCGCGCCGCTGGCTGGCCCGGGCGTCTGGTTCGATCTGCCGAAATTCCTGTTCGGCCGCGATTCTCCGGTGCGCTTCCGGCCCGGTCTCGATCTTTTCCAGTATCGCTGGCTGCTGAAGTTCCTTGCCGCCTGTACCAGAAGCGAGGCGCTGGCGACCACGCGGAAGCTGCTGCGGCTGGCCTATCTGAGCCGTGACGTGCTGCATGACGCCGCGGATATCCGCGCGCTGGACTTCCACTGGCGGCAGGCCGGCAAGCTGGTGGTCTATGGCAGCGCGGAGGGGCTTTCCGGCGCCCGCGCCCAGGCCGAATACCAGAGCCGGTTCGGCAGCCGCCAGCAGGTCCTCGACCGCGAGGGCTGCCTCGCCGTGGAGCCGGCGCTGCAGTCCATCGCCGGCCGCCTCCATGGCGGCGTCTTCACGGCCGATGACGAGGCGGCCGATCCCTACCGGCTCTGCCAGGGCATCGAGGCCATGCTGTCGGGTGACAATCATGGCGTTCGGTTCGTCTATGGCCGCAAGGTCAGGCGCCTGCTGCGCGAAGGGCGGCGCCTGCGCGGCGTGGAAACCGCCGACGGCGTCATCGAAGCCGACGCCTATGTGCTGGCGGCCGGCGTTGCCAGCCGCCGCCTCGGGCTGAGCGCCGGGCTGGATCTGCCGGTCTATCCGATCAAGGGCTACAGCCTGTCGCTGCCGATCGCCAATGATGCGGCGGCGCCGCGCGTGTCCATCACCGACACGGCACAGAAGCTGGTCTATGCGCGGCTGGGCAGCGCGCTGCGGGTGGCCGGCATGGCCGATATCGTGGGGCCAAGCGACAGTATCGATCCGGCCCGGCTGGAGCAGCTGACGCGCCAGGCCCGCGAGACCTTTCCGCAGGCCAGCACATGGCAGGAGCTTTCGCCCTGGACCGGCCTGCGCCCGGCGACGCCGAAGGGGCTGCCCGTGCTGGGCGAGAGCGGCCTGGACAACCTGCTGCTCAATACCGGCCATGGCGCGCTGGGCTTCACGCTGGCCTTCGGCTCGGCGGAAGCGATCGCGGCGCAGGTCGCCGGCCGTCCCGCGCCGGTGCCGATGGAGGATTTCAGCCTGAAGGCGGCCTAGCGCAGGATAGCCAGCATCTCCCGCGCCTGCTTCGGCGTCGCGATGCTGCGGCCCATCAGGCCCGCATTGGATGCCGTCTGGCGCACCAACGCGGCATTGTCCGGCGCCGTCTCGCCATTGCTCAGGAGCGTGTTGTTCTCGAAGCCGATGCGGGCATGGCCGTGCAGCGACAAAGCCGTGAGCGCGCAGGCCGCTTCCTTGGCGCCGAAGGCGCAGACGGCGAAGGCGCCGGCGCTGTCGCCCGGCCAGACATGGAGAAACGGCAGCAGGTCGGTGGGTTCGGACCGCTGGCCTGCCGTATAGCGGCCCAGCACGAAGAGCACGAACTGCCTGTCCCCGGGAATGATGCCGCGCTGCTTCAGCTCGAGAAAGCGGCGGACATCCTCATCGGAATAGAGGATGTACTGCATCATCACACCGGCCTTGTGGAACTCGGCCAGAAAAGCAGCGCCTTCCTTTTCCGAACCGGCATCCGGCAGTATCTCGCGCACCGCCAGGCTGCAGGCCTCCGGCATCAGCGCCCGCATCGCCGCCATCTGCTCATGGCGGTTGTAGATTCCGGCGGCTTCCGACGTGCACTGGATGATCAGGTCCTCGCCCGCCTCGCGGCGCACGGCCCTGATGGCCTCGCGATAGAAGCCGGCATCCAGCGAATGCCGCCCGCTGCCGGGCTCGCGCACATGCAGGTGGATCATGGCGGCGCCGGCCGCGGCGCAGTCGGCGGCGCAGCGGCCGAGTTCATCGGCGCTGAGCGGCACTGCCGGGTGATCGGCTTTCAGCTTGCGCGCGCCGTTGGGGGCAACGGCGATGATGGCGGGCGCGCTCACGCCACGCTCCCGATGGCGGCGTCCACCGCATCGCCCAGCCGCTCCACGATGGCGTCGATGTCTTCCGCCTTCGAGATGAAGGGCGGTGCGAGCAGCACATGGTCGCCGGACCTGCCGTCGATGGTGCCGCCCATCGGGTAGCACATCAGGCCACGCGCCATGGCCTCCTTCTTGACCCGCGCATGCAGCTTCAGCGCCGGGTCGAAGGTGGATTTGTCGGCCCGGTCACGCACCAGCTCGATGGCCTGGAACAACCCGCGGCCGCGGATATCGCCGACATGGCGGTGATTACCGAAGCGCTCGGTGAGCCGGTCGGCGAGATGCGCGCCCATGGCCTTCACATTGTCGAGCAGCCGGTCGCGCTCAATCACCTGCTGCACGGCCAGCGCCGCGGCGCAGGCCATCGGATGCCCGAGATAGGTATGGCCGTGCTGGAAGAAGCCGGAGCCCTGGGCGAAGGCATCGAATATCTTCTGCTGCAGCAGCACGGCGCCGATCGGCTGATAGCCGCCGCCGAGGCCCTTGGCGATCGCCATGATGTCCGGCGTGATGCCCTCCTGCTCGCAGGCATGCAGCGTGCCGGTGCGGCCCATGCCGCACATCACCTCATCCAGGATCAGCAGCACGCCGTACTTGTCGCAGATCTCGCGGATACGCCTGAAATAGCCGGGAACGGCGGTCACGGCGCCCAGCGTCGCGCCCACCACCGGCTCGGCGATGAAGGCGATCACGCTGTCGGTGCCGAGTTCGAGGATCTTGGCTTCCAGCTCGTCGGCGACGCGGCGGCCATAGACTTCCGGCGTCTCGTCCGGCCGGCGGTCGCGGTACTCGAAGCAGGGTGCGATGTGATGGGCCTCGATCAGCAGCGGGGCGAACTGCTGGCGCCGCCACGCATTGCCGCCGATCGAGAGGGCGCCGAGCGTGTTGCCGTGATAGCTCTGGCGCCGGGCGATGAAATGCCGCCGCTGCGGCTCGCCCTTTTCGACGAAATACTGTCGCGCCATCTTCAGCGCCGCCTCAATGGCTTCCGAGCCGCCGGAGACGTAATAGACATGGCTGATTCCGGCAGGTGCGCGGCTGACCAGATGGTCGGCCAGCTTCTCGGCCGGCTCGGTGGTGAAGAAGCTGGTATGGGCGAAGGCGAGCCTGTCCGCCTGTTCATGCATGGCGCGGGTCACGTCGGGATGACCATGGCCCAGGCAGCTCACTGCCGCACCGCCCGAAGCATCGATGTAGCGCTTGCCCTGCGCATCCTGGATGTAGATTCCTTCGCCGCCGACCGCGACCGGATAGGCGTGGTTGATCGTGCGATGCAGGATGCGGCTGCTCATGGAATCCTCTTGCGGCGGTTGCTGGGGGAGAAGGTAGCGAAGGCATCCAGCTGTGCCTCCGAATTGCGGATCGCGCCCAGCGCCTTGTCGCCGGCGCGCGCGGCCAGCAGGGCGATCAGGGTCTCGGCCAGGGCGAAGGCCGGCGTCATGGCATGGAAGAAGGACGGCGTCGTGGTCCGCACCAGCAGGCAGACGGCTGCTTCGCGGCCGATCGGCGACAGCTTGCTGTCGGTCAGCGCCACCACGCTCGTCCGCCGGTGCCGCGCGGCATAGGCAGCGCGCTCGAGCGTGACCGAGGCATAGGGAGCGACGCTGACGGCGAGCAGCACGTCGTCCGCCGTCGCATGGCGCAGGGCATCGCTGCCGGTATCGCCGGCGCCGTCCAGCAGCAGGCCGTTGTCGCGGAACAGCGAATAGACGTAATGCGCATGGAAGGCCACCGAATGGCAGGAGCGGGCGCCGAGGAAGTAAACCCGTCGCGCCTTCTCGATCTGCCTGGCGGCGGCGATCAGCGTCGCGATGCCGCCGTCGTCATGGCTGCCGGCGACATGCTCGGCCACCGTCCAGCCGATCTGGGCGGCAAGGGCTGCGTCGCCCTTCATCTTCTGGTTCTGCTGCAGGCTGCCGGCGCGCTCGCTGAAATGGCTGGCCGGCGAGCGGCGCAGGCCGCGCGCATGCAGTTCGCGGAATTCCCGGTAGTCGCCGAAGCCGAGCTGCCGGGCCAGCCGGGTCATGGTCACCGGCGGCACGCCGGCCCGGCGCGCCTGTTCGCGCATGGACAGCAGGGCGACGTCGTCGGGATGGTCCAGCACGAAGCGGGCGGCGGCCTGCAGCTGCGGCGGCAGGCGGTCGAAGGCTTCGGTGATCCGGCTGGCGGGGTCCATCGGCTCATTCAAGACCGATTCCCGAGGTCAAGCAACATTTGATTCATAAAATTCTTCGCGTGAAACAAATGATCCAAATGGCGGGATCGATAAGATTTGCTTATCGTGCGGCCGGTTCTTTCGCGGAAAATTCCCATGGCTGATCTGCGCAATCTGGAAACCTTCGTCTGGGTCGCCCATCTGGGCGGCTTCCGTGCCGCGGCCGAGAAGCTGAACACCACCCAGCCGGCGGTGTCGCAGCGGATCGCGCTGCTGGAGGCGGAGCTTGGCGTGCGCCTGTTCGACCGCGAGCCGCGGCGGGTGGTGCTGACGCCGAAAGGCAACGAACTGCTGCTCTATGCCGAACGCATGATCCAGCTTCATGCCGACCTGCTGCAGGCCGCGCGCGAGAAGAAGGCGATGCGCGGCACGGTGCGGCTGGGCGTTGCCGAAACCATCGTGCATACCTGGCTGGCGCAGCTGATCGAGCGCATGCATGCGGAATATCCGGCGCTGACGCTGGAGATCGACGTCGACACCTCGCCCTTCCTGCGCGAGCGGCTGGTTTCGCACCAGCTCGACATCGCCTTCCTGCTCGGCCCGGTGAGCGAGCCGCGGATGAAGAATGTCGCGCTGTCCAGCTATCCGATGGCCTGGGTGGCGAGTCCCGAGCTCAGCGTCGGGCCTGAGCCGGTGCCGCTGGACGTTCTGGCGCGCTGGCCCATCATCACCTATCCGCGCAACACCCGCCCCTATATCGCGATCCGGGAAATGATGACGCGGTCGGACATGCCCAATCTGCGCATGTACGGCAATGCCTCGCTCAGCACCATCGTGCGCATGACTTTGGACAAGATCGGGATCAGCGCGATCCCCCCGGTGGTGATCCAGCGCGAACTGGCGGAGAAGCGCCTGCGCCTGCTGCGTGCCGAACAGCAGCTTCCCGACCTGAGCTTTACCGCGACCTTTCCGGTGAAGCCCGACAGCTACATGGCCGAGGCCGTGGCCGAGGTCGCGCGCGATCTGGCGCGGATGGAGACGAAACGGCGGAAGCGCCGGGCCTGACCTACGACAGCACCGTTTTGTCGGGCAGCGGGATCGCCGTCGTGTACTTGATCTGCTCCATGGCGAAGCTGGCCGACACGTCCGACAGGCTGATCTCCCTGATCAGCCGTTTGTAGACGCGGTCGTAATGGGCGATGTCGGCGACCTGGATCTTCAGCAGGTAATCGAGGTCGCCGCTCATGCGGTAGAATTCCACCACCTCCGGAATCGTCTGTACCGCCCTGGCGAAGGCATCCAGCCATTCATGGGTGTGCTGGTTGGTGCGCACGGCGACGAAGACGGTGACCGGACAGCCCACGGCGGCCGGGTCGAGCAGCGCGACCCGCTTGCGGATCACGCCGGCTTCTTCCAGCCGCTTCACCCGTCGCCAGCAGGCATTGGTCGACAGACCGACGCTTTCCGCCAGATCGCCGAGCGAAACGGAGGCGTCCTCCTGCAGGGCGGCCAGCAGGCGCAGGTCCAGACGATCAAATTCGCTCATTTTGTTAGTTTATGAGAAAATTTCACACGACTGCCAGCTATTGCTGACCATTTTGTGAAAATTTCCGTCACAGGACAAGATACCCTCGCCGCATCATTGGCGAGGTTCCATGCTGGCGCGTCTGTTCATCGAGCATCCCCGGACCGTGGGCGAAAGCTATGGCGAGCATGCGGGGATGGCCTGCAGCTTCGGCCTGCGCATGCTGGCGGGCGGTCTGGCCTGCCTCGTCCATGCCCTGATTCCGGGCCTTTTTACCAGCACCGGCAGCCGCATCATCACGCAGCTGCATCACGACATGGTGCTGCACCGCCGCCGCAACGGCTGATCAGCGCCCCCTGAAATTCCCCGCCCGCCGCTCGGCGACGGCGCGAATGCCCTCGGCATGGTCCTCAGTGCGGGCGAGCCGCTGCTGCTCGGCATATTCGTGATCGGTTTGCGCCTTCACTGCCTCGGCCAGCCCGCGGCGGAGGGTCTTGCGCACCGACTGCAGCGCCAGCGGCGCGCCTTCCGCCATTTCGTTTGCCAGCCTGAACGCGGCCTCGCGCAGCTGATCCTGCGGCGCGACCTGGTCGACCAGTCCCCAGGCCAGCGCTTCCTCGGCATTGATCCGCCGGCCGGTATAGAAGAGCAGCGCCGCCTTCTGCTGTCCGACCAGCTGCGGCAGCGTCAGGGTCAGGCCGAAGCCGGGATGGATGCCCAGCTTGACGAAATTGGCGGCAAAGCGCGCTTCGGGCGCGGCGATGCGGAAATCGGCCGACACGGCCAGACCGAGTCCGCCGCCGATCGCCGGGCCCTGCACCGCCGCCACGACCGGCTTGCTACAGGCGAACAGGCGGACCGCTTCCGCATAGAGATGCGAGCTGCCGGCCGCCACGGTGTCGTCCAGCGAACCGGTCTGGAAATTCGCGCCGGCGCAGAAGGCCTTTCCTTCCGCCGCCAGCACCAGGGCGCGGCATTCCGGAGCGGCATCCAGCGCCTCATAGGCATCGGCGAGATCGCGGATCAGCGCGAGGTCGAAGAAGTTGTGCGGGGGCCGGCGGATCTCCACCAGGGCCACATGGCCGCGCATGTCCACCTGGATATCGCCGTAACGCCGAGACTGCATGTTTCTGCCTTTGCTGCAGGAGAGGTTGCCCTAGTTCTAATGCCGATCAGTCGGACAACAAAGACGCGAACAGGGCGATAAGTATTTCTTATCGGAGTTCATCGCAACTTGCGATTGGACAATATCGCCGCCGGTATGCTGCCATCTGCGGATTATCGAGGAGGGCGGGATGAACGCGGGACTGAACCGGGTATATCCGACGGGTCATGAGGCGCGCATGGCGGTACGCCGCGGCGAGCATCGCGCCCCCACGGCCGGTATCGCTCCGGGCTATGTCCAGGCAAATCTGGCAATCCTGCCCAAGGCCCAGGCCGACGACTTCTTCCGCTTCTGCCAGTTCAACCCGAAGCCCTGCCCGCTGCTGGCCGCGAGCGAGCCCGGCGATCCGCGCCTGCCCACGCTGGGCGAGGACGTCGATATCCGCACCGATATTCCGCGCTACCGCCTGTGGCAGCATGGCAAGCTGCAGGCGGAAGTCTCCGACCTCAAGGATGTCTGGCGCGACGACCTGGTCGCCTTCCTGATCGGCTGCTCCTTCTCCTTCGAGGAAGCGCTGGTCGAGGACGGCATCCGGCTGCGCCATATCGATCAGGGCACGAACGTGCCCATGTACCGGACCAACATTGCCACCCGGCCCGCCGGGCCGTTCCATGGCCCGCTGGTGGTGTCGATGCGGCCGCTGAAACCGGCCGATGCCATCCGCGCGGTGCAGATCACCTCGCGCTTTCCCTCGGTCCACGGCGCGCCGGTCCATATCGGCAAGCCGGAGATGATCGGAATTCGGGATATCAACAAGCCCGATTACGGCGACCCGGTCGAAGTGAAGGATGACGAACTGCCGGTCTTCTGGGCCTGCGGCGTCACCCCGCAGTCGGTCATCGCCGCCATGAAGCCGGAATTCAGCATCACCCATGCGCCGGGCTACATGCTGGTGACCGACCTGAAAAACAGCCGTCTCGCCATTCTCTGAAAACCAACGGCAAATCCACTTGAGGAGGGGATTATGATCAGGACAACGAAGATGCTGGCTCTCGCCGGTGCCATGGCCGTCGGCCTGGCCGGCGCGTCGCTTGCGCAGGACATGCCGAAGACGCCGCTGAAGGTAGTCGGCGCCTGGGGCAACCTGACCCAGTACAAGAATTTCGAGCAGCCTTTCTGGACCAAGGAAGTGCTCGAGAAGTCGGGCGGCGCGATCACCGCCGAAATCACCCCGTTCAATGAAATGGGCCTGAAGGGCGCGGAAATCTTCCGCCTGATGCGCCTCGGCGTCATCGACTTCGGCTCCACCGTGCTCGGCTATGTCGCCGCCGACGACGCCCGCAACGAGGCCGTCGACCTCGCCGGTCTGGCCCCGGACGTTGAGACCGCGCGCAAGGTGTCGGATGCCTACAAGCCGGTCTACGACAAGTTCTACGGCGAGCGCTTCGGCATCAAGGTGCTGGGCATCTGGCCGTATTCCGCCCAGGTGCTGTTCTGCAACGGCGAGATCAAGGGCCTGACCGACCTCAAGGGTAAGAAGGTCCGCACCGGCAACCGCACGCTGGCCGAATTCGTCGAGGCCTTCGGCGGCACCGGTGTGACGCTGGCCTTCAACGAGGTCGTGCCCGCGCTGCAGAACAAGGTCGTTGACTGCGCCATCACCGGTACGCTGTCGGGCAACTCGGCCAAGTGGCACGAGGTGTCGACGCATATCTATGCCCTGCCGGTCGGCTGGAGCCACGTGATGCACGCCGTCAACATCAAGACCTGGCAGAAGCTCGACCCGAAGGTGCGCAGCTTCCTGGAGAAGGAAATTGCCGGACTTGAGGACCGCATCTGGAAGGCGGCCGCCGAAGAAACCCAGCAGGGCTATGACTGCAATGCCGGCAAGGACAACTGCACCATGGGCACCAAGGCCAGCATGAAGATCGTGCCGGTGTCGGACGCCGACAAGGCGGCGCTGAAGAAGGCGCTGACCGAGGTGGTGCTGCCGAAATGGGCCGCCCGCTGCCCGGGCGACTGCGTTCCGGCGTGGAACGACAGCATCGGCAAGGTGGTCGGCCTGACCGCCGTCGCCAAGTGAGTGTCTTAATCTAGTTTACCCTCCAGTCTGGCGGGGCCATGCTGTGGCCCCGCCAACTTTTATCCGGGGTGGAACCATGATCCTGCTCGACCGCTGGCTCGGCCTTGCCGATCGGCTCTCCCGATACGCCATCTGGATTGGCGGCGCCCTGGTCCTGGCATCCGCCTTCCTCGTCTCCGTCGACGTGCTGCTGCGCAAGCTGTTCCTGATTTCGCTCGGCGGCGCCGACGAACTCTCCGGCTATGCCTTCGCCATCGGCACGACCTGGGCCCTGGCTTTTACCCTGCTGCGCCGCGCCAATGTCCGCGTCGATGCCCTCTATATCCATCTGCCGCGGGTTGCATGTGCAATCCTCGACGTCGCTGCCCTGCTGGTGCTCGGCCTCTTCATTGCGCTGCTGACCTGGCAGGCCTGGGCGGTGCTGGATACATCGCTGGCCTTCGATGCCCGCGCCACCACGCCGCTGGCCACGCCGCTGTGGATGCCGCAGGTGCTCTGGCTGATCGGATTCTGCCTGTTCGTATTCACTCTGGTGCCGCTGCTGCTGCGTGCGCTCTTCGCGCTGCTCGGCGGCGATCTCGCGACGGTGCGCAGCCTTGCCGGCGCCCGCACCATCGAGGAAGAGGCAGCCGACGAGGCCGCCCATACCGCCACTCTCAAGCCGCGGGACTGATCCGATGCTTGCCACCACCCTCATTCTGCTGCTTGTCCTGCTGGCACTCTCGCTGCCGGTTGCCGGTGCGCTCGGCACGCTCGGTCTGCTGCTGGACCAGATCTACTCGCAGATGCCGCTGACCCTTGCGCTCGGCGAGGTCGCCTGGTCATCGTCAAAGGATTTCCTGCTGGTCACCATCCCGATGTTCATCCTGCTCGGCGAGATCCTGCTCCGCGCCGGTGTGGCCGAACGCATGTACGATGCCATGGTCAAATGGCTGTCCTGGATTCCGGGCGGGCTGATGCATTCCAATATCGGCGCCTGCGCCATCTTCTCCGCCACCTCCGGCTCATCGGTCGCGACCGCTGCCACGGTCGGTACGGTCGCGCTGCCGCTGGTGAAGAAGTACGGCTACAACGAGCGGCTGTTCCTCGGCACGCTGGCGGCGGGCGGCACGCTCGGCATCCTGATTCCACCATCCATCAACCTCATCATCTATGCGGTACTGACGGATACCTCGATCCCGAAGCTCTATCTTGCCGGCATCATTCCGGGCCTCGGGCTCGCGCTGATCTTCATGGTGACGGTCGTCATTTTCTGTCTGGTCCGACGGGACTGGGGCGGGCAGACCCTGACGGCGACGTGGCCCGAACGCTTCCGCAGCCTGATCGATCTGCTGCCGCCGCTCGGCATCTTTCTCGTGGTGGTCGGCTCGATCTATGCCGGCCTGGCCACGCCGACCGAGGCTGCCTCGCTCGGCGTGGTCGCAGCCATGGTGCTGGCGGCTGCCTATCGCCGGCTGTCCATCGCCATGATGAAGGAGGTGCTGGAAAACACCATGCGCACCACGGCCATGGTGATGCTGATCATCATCGCGGCCTATTTCCTCAATTTCGTCATCTCGGCCATCGGCCTGACCACGATGCTGACCGACTTCATCGTCCAGCTCGGCCTGTCGAAGGTCGAGATGCTGATCGCTATCGTGATCTTCTATCTCATCCTCGGCTGTTTCATGGAGACGCTGTCGATGATGATCACCACGATCCCGATCATTGCGCCGGTGATGTTCGGCCTCGGCTTCGATCCGATCTGGTTCGGCATCGTGATCATCGTGCTGATCGAGATGGCGCTGATCACGCCGCCGGTCGGCCTGAACCTCTTCGTCGTGCAGTCGCTGCGCAGCCAAGGCACGCTGAACGACGTGATCACCGGTTCGGTGCCGTTTGTCGCGGCGATGGTGTTGCTGATCATCCTTGTGACGATCTTTCCCGACATCGTCCTCTGGCTGCCGCGTATCGTCGGCTGATGGGAGCCTGACATGCTGAGTTTTGACCGTTTCTGGAGCGACCGTCGCGACCGTGTTGCGGTGGAGATCGATACCCTGATCGTCGCCGGCTGGGCGGGCCGTGACATGGCGGCGATCGAACACCATATCGAGGAACTGGCCGCGATCGGGGTGCCGCGGCCGAGTTCCGTGCCGCTGTTCTACCGTATAGGCACCGGCCAGCTGTCGCAGACCACGCATCTGCAGGTGCTTGGCCCCGATACCTCGGGCGAAGTGGAACCGGTGGTGGTGTCGCTGGCCGATGGCCTCTGGGTCACGGTCGGTTCCGACCATACCGACCGCAAGGCCGAAGCCGCCGGCGTGGCGCTGTCGAAACAGCTCTGCTCGAAGGTGGTGGCGACGGCGCTGTGGCGCTACGAGGAAGTCGCGCCGCACTGGGACCGACTGATCCTGCGCTCCTGGGCGATGATCGATGGCCAGCGCGTGCTCTACCAGGAAGGCGCCGTCTCCGGCCTGCGCAGTCCCGGCGACCTGATGCAGCGCTATTCCAACCAGGCGACGCTGCCGCCCGGCACGCTGATGTTCGGCGGCACGCTGGGGGCGATCGGCGGCATCCGGCCGGCCGCGCGCTTCGAGATGGAGATCGAGGATCCGGTGCTGAAGCGCAGGATTGGCCATGGCTACGATATCGAGGCCCTGCCTGTTGTAGCCTGACCGCGCTCGCCCTATGGATTCTGCATGAGCGCCTACCCGCAAATCCGCGCCTTCGGCGATACCGGCTTCAGCGTCGAATTCGGCGAGGGCATCGACCGCGGCGTCAATGCCATGGTGATGGCGCTGCACGCAGCTTTGCGGGACGCGGCTCTTCCGGGCGTGGTCGAGACCATTCCGTCCTTCCGGGCCCTGCTGGTGCAGTATGATCCGCTGGTCACCAGCCGTGCCGAGCTGGAAGCGAAGGTGCGGGACATGCTGCCCGGACTGAAGGCGGAAGCCAGCGTCGGCCGCCTGTGGAGCCTGCCGGTCTGCTACGATCCGGAACTGGCTCCCGACCTGCAGGAGGTGGCCGAGCGTTGCGGGCTGACTCCGGACGATGTCGTAGCGAAGCACTGCGCCAGCCGCTTTTTCGTCTACATGCTCGGCTTCATGCCGGGACTGGCCTATCTGGGCGGGCTGGACGAGGCCCTGCATATGCCGCGGCGCAAGGAACCGCGCCTGAAAGTGCCGCAGAGCGCGGTGGCCATCGCGGAATCGATGTCGACTATCTATCCTTGGGAAAGCCCGGGTGGCTGGCACCTGATCGGCCGCACGCCGCTGAAGCTGTTCGACGCCGCACGCGACGAGCCGATCCTGCTCGCCGCCGGTGACGAGGTCACCTTCCGATCGGTGAGCAGGGATGACTATGCCGCCATGCTGGCGCAGGTCGAGGCCGGCCGCTTCGACTACGATGCCCTGAAGGTGGCGTCATGAGCGCCGCGCTGGAGATCGTCGCGCCCGGCCTGATGACCTCGGTGCAGGATCTTGGCCGCTACGGGCATCAGGCGCTCGGCATGCCCGTGGCGGGTGCGATGGACCCGGTCGCGCTCCGGCTGGCCAATGCGCTGGTCGGCAATGCCGAAAATGCCGCGGCACTGGAGATCGGCTATCTCGGCCCTACAGTCACCGTTGCCGCCGATTCCGTGCGTGTCGCCTTTGCCGGTGCGGCGAAGCTGACCCTGCAGCTGGCGGGCGGCGGCGAGCCGCGCCTGCTGAAACCCTTCCGCTCGGCGCTGCTGAAGCGCGGCGACCGCCTTGCCATCGGCGCGGTGGAGGAAGGCAGCGTCGGCTATCTCGCGGTGGCCGGCGGCTTCGCCATCCAGCCCTTTCTCGGTTCGCTCTCCACCTACATGCGCGCCGGCCTCGGCGGCTTCGAGGGCCGCGCCCTGAAGGCGGGCGACCGCCTGCCGCTCGCGCTCGATGCCGCGCCGCAGGGCGAGGAACAGGAACTGGCCGAGACGTTTGATTACGGCACCGGTGCGATCCGCGTCGTGCTCGGGCCGCAGGAAGACCGCTTCACGTCGAAGGGCATCGAGACCTTCCTGTCCGAAACCTATACCGTCACCAAGGAAGCCGACCGCATGGGCCTGCGGCTGGAAGGTGCCGTCATCGAACATACGAAGGGCGCCGACATCGCCTCCGAAGGTCTGGTGACCGGCTCGATCCAGGTACCGGGCAACGGCAAGCCGATCATTCTCATGGCCGACCGCCAGACCACCGGCGGCTATACCAAGATTGCCACCGTCATTTCCGCCGACCTGCCGCGGGTCGGCCGGCTGAAGCCCGGTGACAGCCTGACCTTCGCCGCGGTGAGCGTGGAGGAGGCGGAGGGGCTGCGGCGTGCACAGGAGGCGGCTCTGCGCCGGCTGATCGAAGGCATCCGCCCGGCCCAGCCGGATGTGACGCTGGATCTCGCCGCTCTATATAATGAAAACCTGATCAGCGGCATGGTCGATGCGCGAACGGGAGTCGGACGATGAAGGTGAATCTCAACAGCGATCTCGGTGAAAGCTTCGGCGCCTGGAACATGGGCGACGACGCGGCGATGCTGGCGGTGGTGACCACGGCGAATGTCGCCTGCGGCTTTCATGCCGGCGACTGGAACGTGATGCAGACCACCGTCGCCGAAGCCGTGAAGAACGGCGTCTCCATCGGCGCGCATCCGTCCTATCCCGACCTGCAGGGCTTCGGCCGCCGGCCGATGGCCATGAGCCTGCGCGAGGTCGAATCGCTGATGGCCTACCAGATCGGCGCGCTGATGGGCGTGGCCGCCACCTGCGGGGCGAAGGTGACCCACGTGAAACCCCATGGCGCGATCAACAACAAGGCCGCCGTGGACGCCGATCTTGCCGCCGCCATCGCGCGCGGCATCAAGGGTGTGTCGAAGGACCTGATCTTCCTCGCCCCGGCCGGCTCGGCGATGATCGAGGCCGGACGCAAGGTCAATCTGCCGGTGGCGCAGGAAGTCTTCGCCGACCGCAACTATGACGACGACGGCAACCTGGTGCCGCGCGGCCAGCCCAATGCCATGGTGCATGACAATGACGAGGCGCTGAACAACGTGCTGCGCATGGTGCAGGAGAAGGCGATCGTTTCGGTCAGCGGCAAGCGTATTCCGTGTGCGGTCGATTCCGTCTGCGTGCACGGCGACAGCCCGGGCGCGGTGGCCATGGCCCGCCATATCCGGGCCGGTCTCGAGAAGGCAGGCGTCGCGATCGTGACCCTGCCGGCGATGCTGGGCTGAGCCCGTTCATCCGTCTGCCGGCGGATTTCCCGTCGTTTTTCCCGGTCCCGTCTGGATCAGGGAAACCGTTCCGGGGATGTTTCACGTGAAACACTCCCCGTGGCGAGCCCGGCCGCATGCTTGACGGTTCCCCCGGCTGGCAGTCAAGACTGCGGCGGAAGGGGGACCGGCACATGGTCAGCAAGAAGCAAAGCAGCATGCCGGCGAAGCGCGCGCGCCAGCCGGACGTGACCCGGCGCAACATCCTCGACGCGGCGCTTTACGAATTCGCCGCCAAGGGCCTCGCTGGCGCGCGGGTGGACGAGATCGCCGCGCGCTCGGGCTCCAACAAGCGCATGATCTACGAGTATTTCGGCAACAAGGAGGGCCTCTGGCTCACCGTGCTGGAAAACGCTTACGAGAAGATGCGTGAGGAGGAGCATGCCATCGATGTGGCCCGCATGCCGCCGGTCGAGGGCATGCGCTATCTCATGGAGTTCAACTTCCGCTACTGCTCGCGCAATCCGGAATTCATCGCGCTGCTCAGCGCGGAGAACCTGCATCGCGCCAGCTATCTGCGCGATTCGAAGAAAATCCAGCAGCTCTACTCGCCGCTTCTGGCGGTGATCCGCGATCTACTGAAGCGCGGCGAGCGCGAAGGCGTCTTCCGCAAGGGCGTCGATCCGGTCGAGCTCTACATCACCATTGCGGCGCTCGGCATGTTCTATTTCTCCAACGCCTATACGCTTTCTACCATTTTCGGGCGCAATCTTCTCAGCCCCAGAAACCAGAAGGCGCGGCTCGATCATTCGATCGAGGTTGTGCTCGGATATCTGCGGCCCTGATTTCGTAACCGTCCGGTTACTTCTCCGTTGACAAGAAGGACTGGGGGCGGAATGCTAGCGCCAATCAGCGAAACCCGGTCACACGAGCACGGGTCATAAACGGAGGAGACGACATGGCTCATTTCGCAGTTCGGGCGGCGGTTGCCGCTCTGGCGCTCGGCGCGTTCGCGGTTGCCGCGCCGGCGCAGGCACAGTGGAAGCCGACCAAGCCGATCACGCTCATCGTGCCCTGGGCGGCCGGCGGTTCGACCGACCAGGTCAGCCGCGTCAACGCCGCCGAACTCGAAGCGGCGCTGGGCCAGAAGGTCGTCGTGGTCAACCAGCCGGGCGGTTCGGGCTCGATCGGCACCAAGAGCGCGCTGGATGCGCCCAAGGACGGCTATACCTGGACGGCGGGCGCCGCCAAGGATCTCGGCGCCTATCCGGTGACCGGCCTGCTCGATACCCGCATTGCCGACTGGCATCTCTATCTGAATGTCGCCAACCTGACGGTCGTCGGCGTCAATCCCGACACGCCGTTCAAGACCATGGCCGACCTGCTCAAGGCGATGAAGGAGAAGCCGGGCCAGATTTCGGTCGCCACTGCCGGCGTCAACTCGGCCGGCCATTACGGCATCGAGGGCCTGGCCCGCGCCGCCGGCGTGACCTACAAGCACGTCTCCTACGATGGCGGCAATCCGGCGGTGATCGCGACCGTCTCGGGCGAAACCCAGGTCACCACCCAGCTCGGCGTCGAGCAGGCGGAAATGATCCGCGCCAAGCGCATCCGCCCGCTAGCGGTGCTGGCCGACAAGCCGCTCGAGCTGGAAGGCTACGGCGAGATTCCGCCGATCACCAACTGGATCAAGGATTTCCCGAGCGACACCAACTATTTCGGCATCTTCGTGCCGAAGGGCGTGCCGGCGGAAGTCACCGAGACGCTCGACAAGATCTGGGCCGAGAAGATCAAGAACTCGGCGGCACTGAAGAAGTATGCCGCCTCGAAGGGCGCGCTGTTCGCCCCCGAATACGGCGAGGCTGCCCAGAAGGCCGTCTTCCCGGCGCTGCAGAATGCCGCCTGGCTGCTGCATGCCAGTGGCAAGTCCAAGGTGTCGCCTGATACGGTGGGCATTCCGAAGCCGTAACAGCGACGGTTGACAGCGGCCGTCCGGCGCCCATCGTGCCGGACGGCCAATCTGTTTTTCGTAAAGGGTTTCACGATGGACTCAGCCAGCGAGAACGACGGCACCACGCCGCGCGCCGATCTGTGGGGCGGAATCGCCTGGATTGTGGTCGGGCTGGTGATTTTCTGGGGCAGCTGGACCATGGACCGGCTGCCGCATTTCCACATCCAGTTCTATACCGTCCCCGGGCTGCTGCCCGGCATTCTCGGCGCCGTCATTGCGCTGATGGGCGTCATCCTGCTCGGCCGCGCGATCCGCGCCGGCGCGCTGGAAACCGTCATGCCCGGGCGTTTTGCGCCTGCCGACCATTGGCGGCTCGCCTTCACGCTCGGCTGGTCGGTCTGCTATGCCGGGATTGTCGTCGCCGGCCTGATGCCGTTCTGGCTGTCCACAGCGATCTATGTCGCCCTCTTCGTCATCGTCTTCCAGTATGAGGAACGCCG
>NZ_DATGQG010000044.1:0-49441 GCF_035304305.1 Ferrovibrio sp. | reverse complement strand
TATGCCGGCGATCAGGGTTTCCTGCTGTTGAAGGTCGCGACCGAGATCGTCAGCCGCACCTACCTGGTCATCGGCTTTTCCGCCCTGTTCGGCCTGACCCTGCTGGGCCTGACCTCGACGGACGGCGCGCTGCGGCGGCTGGGCGGCAAGCGCTGGCAGATGCTGCACCGGATCGTCTACGGCCTCGCCGTGCTGGCCCTGATTCACTACCTGCTGCAGAGCAAGCGCGACATGACCACGCCGCTGCTGCATTTCGGCCTGCTGGCCTGGCTGCTCGGCTACCGGGTCGCCTATGCGCTCGACCGCATGGAACGGCCCTGGCAGGCGGTGGCGCTCGCGGTGTTTGCGGGTCTCGCGACGGTGGTCATCGAGGCCGGCTGGTATGCCGGCTTCACGCAGATCCCGGTGGATCGCGTGCTGGAGGCGAATCTGCAATTCGCCTTCCGGATCTCGCCATCCTGGTGGGTATTCGGCACCGGCCTGGCCATCGCGGTGCTGGCCTGGCTGCGGCAGCCGGGGCGGCGCCTCGCGATGGCGGGGTGAAAGTTTACTGGAAGACGATCTTCGGCCCACGGTTCGCCGCGGCCTCGCGATCGACCTTTTCGGCCACCTTCGCCGCGATGGCGCGATAGGCCTTCGCTTCCTCGCTGTCGGGCTGCGAGGCCACGATCGGCGTTCCGCCATCGGAGGTTTCGCGGATCGCGATGTTCAGCGGCAGCTCGCCGAGGAAATCGCAGCCCAGTTCGGCGGCGGTCTTGCGGGCGCCGCCATGGGCGAAGATCTCGCTGCGGTGGCCGCAATTGGGGCAGCAGAAGTAGCTCATGTTCTCCACGATACCGAGAACGGGCACGTCGACGCGGCGGAACATGTTTAGTCCCTTGCGGGCATCCAGCAGCGCGATGTCCTGCGGGGTGGAGACGATCACGGCGCCGGCCAGCGGCACGCGCTGCGCCATGGTGAGCTGCGCATCGCCAGTGCCGGGCGGCATGTCGACGACCAGAATGTCGAGCTCGCCCCAGTTCACGTCGCGCAGCATCTGTTCCAGCGCGCTCATCACCATCGGCCCGCGCCAGATCATCGGCGTGTCTTCCGGCACCAGGAAGCCCATGGACATGCAGGGAATGCCCCAGCCCTGCAGCGGGTGCAGCCGTTTGCCGTCGGGCGAATGGGGCTTGCCGGTGATTCCCATCATGCGCGGCAGCGAGGGGCCGTAGATGTCGGCGTCCAGCAGGCCGATCCTGCGTCCTGTCTGCGCCAGTGCCAGCGCGAGATTCACCGCGGTGGTGGATTTTCCGACCCCGCCCTTGCCCGAAGCGACGGCGATGATCGCCTTGATGCCTGGGATGGCCGGCCGCTCGCCGACCGGCCCGTCGCCGCCGCGCCGGGCGCCCGGATGTGCCGCTCGCCCGGCATGGGCATGGCCGCGATCCGTCGCCGGCGGTGCCGCCTTGCCCTGGGTTTCGGCCGTCAGCACCACGGTGGCCGAGGTCACGCCGGGTAGGCGGGTGACGGCTTCCTCGCAGGCCTTGCGGAGGGGCTCCTTGGCGGCACCCTGTTTCGGGTCGACCTCGATCGCGAATCCGACATTGCCGCCCTTGATGACGAGTCCCGACACCATGCCGGCGTCGACCACATTCCTGCCATGATCGGCATCTACGACTTGCCGCAGCGCCTCGAGGATCTGCGCTTCCGTTACCCCGGTCATGCTTGAATTCCCTGCAATTGTTCCAATATTGTCGGCATCACGCCGGGCGGCGCGCGGCTCGCACCAACTGTTCGATAATCCTGTTGCGGATATATCGCAGGGGGCCGGGCCGGGCAATTCGCCCCTGTTCTTGACCGGGCAGGCGTTCGTTACCGGACAGGCGTTTCACAGGAGAGGCGTGCGGCAGAATAGCCCGGATCGCAGGCATCCGGGGCAAACAGCCATAATCCTCGGCAAAAAAGGACTTTAGGATGCCCTGGAGCAATCAAGGTGGGGGATGGCAAGGCGGCGGCGGTGGTCGCGGTCCTTGGGGGGGCAAAGGCGGCGGCCCGGGTGGTTCGGGTGGCGGCTTCGGCGGGGGACCCACTCCGCCAAATCTCGAAGAAATTCTGCGGCGCGGCCAGGACCGCTTCCGCAACATGCTGCCGGGTGGAAACGTCTCCGGCCGCGGCCTCGGCCTGCTGGTGCTTGTCGCAGTGGCGATCTGGCTGGGCACCGGCTTCTACCGTGTCGACACCGATGAACAGGGCGTAGTGCTGCGCTTCGGCAAGGTGCATGCCGTTACCGAGCCGGGCCTGCGCTACCGGCTGCCCTGGCCGATCGACACCGTCCTGACGCCGAGGGTCACAAGCATCAACCGCGAGGAAATCGGTTTCCGTACGCTGGGTGATACCGCCGGCCGCACCGGCCAGCAGCGCGACGTGCCGGAAGAAAGCCTGATGCTGACAGGCGACGAGAACATCGTCGACATCGACTTCACCGTACTGTGGCAGGTGCGCGATGCCGGCCAGTATCTGTTCAATGTCGTCAATCCCTCGCAGACCATCAAGCAGGTGGCGGAAAGCGCCATCCGTGAGGTCGTCGGCAAGAACAACATTCAGTTCATCCTCACCGACGGCCGCACCAAGGTGGCCGACGATACCCGCCAGCTGATCCAGCAGATTCTCGACAGCTACAATGCCGGCGTGCTGATCACGCAGGTCGCATTACAGCGCACCGAGCCGCCGGCTTCGGTGATCGACGCCTTCCGTGACGTGCAGGCGGCCCAGGCCGACCGCGAGCGCGCGCAGAACGAGGCGGAAGGCTACCGTAACGACATCATCCCGCGCGCCCGCGGTGAAGCGCAGCGCATCGTGCAGCAGGCCGAAGCCTACAAGCAGGAGACCGTCGCCAATGCCCAGGGTGAGGCGAGCCGCTTCATCCAGGTCTACGACGAATGGCGGCAGGCCAAGGACGTGACCAGCAAACGCCTCTATCTCGAAACCATGGAGCAGATCCTGCGCGGGACCAACAAGGTCGTGATCGACAGCCAGGCCGGCAGCGGCGTGGTGCCCTATCTCCCGTTACCCGAACTGCAGAAGCAGCGACAGAATTCGTCGCAGCAACAGCAGCCGCAGCGCTGAGGAGGGCCCGCCATGAACCGTTCTCTCCTCACCATCATTGCCGTCCTCGTCGTCATCGGCGGTTTCGTCCTCAAGGGCTCGCTGTTCACCGTGCATCAGGCGCAGCAGGCGCTGGTCGTGCAGTTCGGCGATCCGCAGCGGGTCATCATGGAGCCGGGTCTGAACTTCAAGATCCCGCTGATCCAGGACGTGATCTATTTCGACAAGCGGATCCTCGGCCTCGACGCCCAGTCGGAAGAGGTGCTGACCACCGACCAGCGTCGCCTGGTGGTGGACAGCTTCGTCCGCTACCGCATCACCAATCCGCTGCTGTTCTACCAGACCGTCCGTAACGAGCATGGCCTGCGTGGCCGCCTCGCGCCGTCGGTCGCCAACGCCCTGCGCGGCGCCTTCGGCAAGCTGGACGCGGTCTCGATCATCTCGGGCGACCGGCCCTCGGCCATGCAGCAGGTCTTCGCCGCCCTGCAGGACAACGCCCAGCGGCTGGGCATCGAGATCGTCGACGTGCGCGTGAAGCGTGCCGACTTCCCGGATGCGATCAGCCAGGCGATTTTCCGCCGTATGCAGACCGAGCGTCAGCGCGAGGCCAACGAGCAGCGCGCGACCGGCGCCGAGCTGGCCGAGAAGATCCGTGCCGAGGCCGACCGCCAGCGCACCGTGCTGCTGGCCGAGGCCCGCCGCCGAGCGGAGATCCTGCGCGGTGAGGGTGATGCCGAACGGACCCGGATTTTCGCCAATGCCGCCAACCGGGACCCGGAATTCTATGCCTTCTACCGGTCGCTGCAGGCCTACTCCAAGGCGCTGCAGCAGAGCGACACGACCATGATCCTGTCGCCGGATTCCGAATTCTTCCGGTATTTCGAGAATGTGCCGGGCGGAACCGCGCCACGGAACGCGCGCCAGTAGCGGTAGTTGTTGAGGCTGCCCTGTCGGCAGCCTGGAGGTTGGGACCATGAATGCGATCCTGCATCGGCGTCTGATCCGTGCCTGTGCCGCCACGGCCGGCATGCTGTTCGTCGTGCTGCTCGGCGCCGCGGCGCAGGCCAGGCCGCCCGAAGGCGATTTCGCCGATCTGGCGGAACGGCTGCTGCCGGCGGTGGTGAACATCTCCACCACCCAGAGCATCCAGAACCGCGGCCTGCCGGAGGGAATGCCGCAGTTTCCGCCGGGCTCGCCGTTCGAGGACTTCTTCAAGGAGTTTTTCGACCGGCAGCAGCGCGGCGAGGGCAGCCGGCCGCGGCAGGTTTCCTCGCTCGGCTCGGGCTTCATCGTCGATGCGCGCGGCTATGTCGTGACCAACAACCACGTCATCGCCGAAGCCGACCAGGTGAAGGTGATCCTGCACGACAAGACCGAGCTGGATGCCAGGATCGTCGGCCGCGACCCGGAGGTCGACATCGCCGTGCTCAAGGTCGAGCCGAAGAAGCCGCTCACCGCGGTCGAATGGGGCGATTCCGACAAGCTGCGGGTCGGCGAGTGGACGCTGGCGATCGGCAATCCCTTCGGCCTCGGCGGTACGGTGACCGCCGGCATCATCTCGGCGCGCGGCCGCGACATCAATGCCGGCCGCTATGACGATTTCCTGCAGACCGACGCCTCGATCAACAAGGGCAATTCCGGCGGCCCGCTGTTCAACAAGGCCGGCGAGGTCATCGGCATTAACACCGCGATCTTCTCGCAGACCGGCGGCTCGATCGGCATCGGCTTTGCCGTGCCGGCCAACCTGGCCCGCCCGGTGGTGCAGCAGCTGATCGAATTCGGCCGTACCAAGCGCGGCTGGCTGGGCGTGCAGATCCAGTCGGTCACCGAGGAAATGGTCGAGGCGCTGGGCCTGGATGCCGCCCGCGGCGCCCTGGTCGCCAAGGTGGTTCCGGGCGGTCCGGCCGAGAAGGCCGGCATCGAATCCGGCGACGTGATCGTGTCGCTGGACGGCAAGCCGATTGCCAGCACCAACGCCCTGACCCGCAGCGTGGCCGAAACCCCGGTCGGCCGCACGGTGAATATCGAGATCATGCGCAAGGGCAAGAAGCGCACGGTGAAGGCGACCCTCGGCGAGCTGGAAACCGCACTGGCTTCGGCCCGGGCCGAGAATGGCGGCAAACCTGGTTCCGCCGACCGCCCCAAGGCAAGCCGGAACGAGACCGAGCTGGCCGAACTGGGACTGCGGGTCGCGCCGCTGACCAAGGAGCTGCGCCAGAAGCATGACATCAAGGAAGACGTCAGGGGCGTGGTGGTGACCGATGTCGAGCCCGATGGTCCGGCGGCGAAACGCGACGTTCGCGTCGGCGACGTGATCATCGAGGTGGCGCAGTCGGAGGTGCGCAATCCCGACGACATCACCGAGATGCTGAAGGCACTGAAGGACGCCAAGCGGAAGGTGGCGCTGCTGCAGATCCAGCGCGCCGGCGAGCCGCGCTTCGTACCGGTGCCCCTGCGCTCCTGAGCCGAATGGCAGATATGAAAAAGGCCGGCTGAACAGCCGGCCTTTTTGATTCCCGGTAACGGGCGGGATCAGCCGATCTCGGTCACGTTTTTCACGATCCGGCCAACCAGACCGTAGGTCACGGCGTCTTCGGCGCTGATCCAGAAGTCGCGGTCGGTATCCTTCTCGATCTTCTCGATCGGCTGGCCGGTCTCACGGGCGAAGATCTCGTTGAGGCGCCGGCGCATGCGGATGATCTCCTTGGCCTGGATCGCCACGTCCGAGGCCGGGCCCATGGCGCCGCCGGCCGGCTGGTGCAGCAGGAAGCGGGTGTTGGGCAGCGCGAAGCGGTTCTCCTTCTTCGCCGCCACGTAGATCAGCGCGCCCGCCGAAGCGACCCAGCCGGTGCCGACGACGCGGACTTCCGGCTTCACGTACTTGATCATGTCGTAGATCGTGTCGCCCGACTCGACATGGCCGCCCTGGCTGTTGATGTAGATGGTGATCGGGTCGTCGCCGGCATACTGAAGGGCGAGCAGGCGGGCCGAGACGTCCTTGGCCACCTTCTGGTCGATGCCGCCGTAGATCAGGATGGTGCGGCCCTTGAACAGCCGTTCCTCGATGCCGGGCGATTTCTCGCGGACCTTCTCGCCTTCATTGGCGTCGGGCTTGTCGTCCTCGTCCAGGCGCATCGTGGCACGGAGGTCGCTCGGGTTCAGCATCGGGAAAGCTCCTTGAAACAGGCTGATTTTGTATCCCATGCAGGGCAGGGCGGTGCAAGGCTCAGGCCGCCGGGCGGCATCCCGGCTCTGGTCGGGCGGAATGGCTTGGGCTAGGCTCCCGGCCGATTTAGCACCCTTCCTGAGATGAGGTCGCCCATGCTGAAAGGCAAGTCCGCCATTGTCACCGGCTCCACCAGCGGCATCGGGCTCGGCATCGCCCGCGCACTTGCCGGCCAGGGCGTGAACGTCATGCTGAGCGGCTTCGGGGATGCCGCCGAGATCGAGAAGACGCGGGCCGCGCTGGCGGCCGATTTCGGCGTCAGGGCGGTCTATGACAATGCCGACATGGCCGATGGCGCCGCCGTGGCCGCCCATGTCAAAAAGGCCGAGGACGCCTTTGGTGGCGTCGACATCCTGGTCAACAATGCCGGCATCCAGTTCGTCTCGGCGGTCGACGAGTTTCCCGAGGCGAAATGGTCGGCGATCCAGAACATCATCCTGAACTCCACCTTCCACGCCACCAAGGCGGTGCTGCCCGGCATGAAGGCGCGCAACTGGGGACGCGTGGTCAATATCGTTTCCGCCCATGGCCTGGTCGCCTCGCCCTTCAAGTCGGCCTATGTCTCCGCCAAGCACGGCCAGATCGGCTTCACCAAGTCGGTCGCGCTGGAAGTGGCCGAAAACAACATCACCGTGAACGCGATCTGCCCCGGCTATGTCCGCACACCGCTGGTGGAGGGCCAGATCGAGGACCAGGCCAAGGTGCACAACATGCCGCGCGACAAGGTGATCCGCGAGGTAATCCTGGCCGCGCAGCCGAACAAGCGCTTCATCGAGATCGAGGAGGTCGCCGCACTGGCGCTCTATCTCTGCGGCGACATGGCGAAATCGATCACCGGCACGGCCATCGCGATCGATGGCGGCTGGACGGCGCGGTAATCACGTCGGGCTTGTCATGGCCTGTCCAGGCCATGACAGGGAAACTGCGGGACAGAGCAGAGCTACCCGCGCCCGGAAATTTCCTCGCGGCGGTAGCCCTGCGCATAGAGCAGGGCAGTCAGGTCGCCGTGGCGGATGTTGTAGCGGGCGGCTTCCTGCACCTTCGGCTTGGCATGGAAGGCGATGCCGAGGCCGGCCTCGCCGAGCATGTCGAGATCGTTGGCCCCGTCGCCCACCGCGATGCAGTCCTTCACGTCGATGCCGCGCTGCTGCGCCACGCGGCGCAGCGCTTCCAATTTGGCCTCGCGGCCCAGGATCGGCTCGCGCACCTCGCCCGAGATCTGGCCGTCGGCGATGATCAGGTGGTTGGCCTGGTGCTCGTCGAAACCGAGCTGCGCCGCCACCGGGCCGGTGTAGTAGTCGAAGCCGCCGGACACCAGCGCGCAGTAGACGCCGTGTTCCTTGAGGGTGCGCAGCAGAACCTGCGCGCCGTTCATCAGCCTGATCTTTTCAGCCGCCTTTTCCAGCAGCGCGGCCGGCTGGCCCTTCAGCAGCGCAACGCGCTCGCGCAGGGCGCCGCGGAAGTCGATTTCGCCGTTCATGGCCCGCCGCGTGATATCGGCCACCTGGTCGCCGATATCGGCCTCGAAGGCGATCTCGTCCAGCATCTCGTTGCGGATGATGGTGGATTCCATGTCGGCTATCAGCGCTTTCTTGCGCCGGTTCTCGGGGTTCAGCACCAGCACGTCGATCGGCGTGTTGCGCAGGGCGGTTTTCGCCGCCTTCACGGCTTCCGCCGGCGCCACGTCATCGAAGGGAATGTCGCAGGCGATGCCCTGATCGAGCCAGTCCACCGGGCCCACCCGGCCGCGCGACAGCGCCAGCGCATCGCGCACGGCATTGGTCTGCCGGGCGGTCAGCATCGCGTTATGGGGATCGGTGATCAGGGTCAGGATATGTTGCATGCATTTGTTCTAGGCCTGTAGAAAGGGGCGCGCAACCGCCGGTATCAGACACCATGCACAGTGAAACCGTTCCCCTGATCGTCGTGGCGGGGCCGACCGCCAGCGGCAAATCCGCTCTGGGGCTGGCGATCGCGCAGCATGTCGGCGGCACCATCATCAATGCCGACAGCATGCAGATCTACCGCGACCTGCGGATCCTCACCGCCCGGCCGAGCGATGACGAAATGACGCTGGTGCCGCATCGCCTCTACGGTGTGGTGGACGGCAGCGAGAAGGGCACGGCGGCCTTCTGGTGCCGACTGGCCCGCGAGGCGATCGCGGAGGCCGCCGCATCCGGCCGCGTCCCCATTCTGCTTGGCGGGACCGGGCTTTACCTGCGCGCCCTGCTGGAAGGACTGGTTGAGTTGCCGCCGATACCGGAGGCCGCGCGCGACGAGGCGCGGGCGAAACTTGCCGCCCTCGGGGCTCCCGGCCTGCATGCGGAATTATCGCGGCTCGACCCGGAGACGGCGGCGCGGCTGAAGCCGGGCGACCGCCAGCGGCTGGTCCGCGCCTATGAAGTGGTGGTCGGGACAGGCCGGGGATTGGAGGCCTGGTATCGCGAGGCGCCGCGGGACGCGCCGCTGCCCAATCCGGTCTTCCGCCTGCTGCTGCGCCCGGACCGGGCGGCGCTGTACCAGCGGATCGACCGGCGGTTCATGACGATGATCGCCGAGGGGGCGCTGGACGAGGTGCAGGCGGTGATGGCGCGGGGCGAACTGCCCGAGGAGGCGCCGATGCGAAAAGCCCATGGACTTCCTGAACTTATGCGACATCTGAAGGGCGAGATCAGCCTCGACGAGGCGATCCGGCTCGGCCAGCGCAATACCCGGCACTACGCCAAGCGCCAGACCACCTGGTTCCGGAACCAGTTCGAACCGGAACTGCTTGTGGAAAATGCCGTTTGGCAGCAAGAAAATTTCAACCTAGAGGCAGAAATCTTTCCGAAGATTGTGGAATACCTATTGACCGCCCGCCAAACCGGCGATTAGGTTGGCGCGTTTTTTCGCCCGGCGGCCCTTCGTCTGCCGGGCGACGTCATTCAGGAGAGTGCGTTATGTCCGGGAAGCAGCCCGCGCCGGAGCAGATGTCCGGCGCCGAACTGGTGATCAAGGCTCTGGTGGATCAGGGCGTTGAGGTCATTTTCGGTTATCCGGGCGGCGCCGTACTTCCCATTTACGACGCGCTGTTCAAGCAGAATGCCATCCGTCATGTGCTGGTCCGCCACGAGCAGGGCGCGGTGCATGCCGCCGAAGGCTATGCCCGCTCCACCGGCAAGCCGGGCGTCGTGCTGGTCACGTCGGGTCCCGGCGCGACCAATGCGGTCACCGGCCTGACCGACGCGCTGCTCGACTCGATTCCGGTGGTCTGCCTGACCGGCCAGGTTGCCACCCATCTGGTCGGCACCGATGCCTTCCAGGAATGCGACACCACCGGCATCACCCGGCCCTGCACCAAGCACAATTACCTGGTCAAGAATGTCGACGACCTCGCCCGCATCGTGCACGAGGCCTTCTATGTCGCCACCAACGGCCGTCCCGGTCCGGTGGTGATCGACCTGCCGAAGGATATCCAGGTTGCCCAGGGACCCTATACCGGTCCGACCAACGTCAAGCACAAGACCTATCGCCCCCGCGTGGAGGGCGATGAAGCGAAGATCAAGGAAGCCATTGCGCTGATGGCCGCGGCCGAGCGCCCGGTCTTCTATACCGGCGGCGGCATCATCAATGCCGGCCCGCGCGCCGCCGAACTGCTGCGCGAATTCGTCAAGCTGACCGGCTTCCCGATCACCAACACGCTGATGGGTCTCGGCGGCTATCCCGGCACGGACAAGCAGTTTCTCGGCATGCTGGGCATGCATGGCACCTGGGAAGCCAACCATGCGATGCATGACTGCGACGTGATGATCAATATCGGCGCGCGTTTCGACGACCGCATCACCGGCCGCCTGAACGCCTTCTCGCCGGGCTCGAAGAAAATCCATGTCGATATCGATCCGTCCTCGCACAACAAGACGGTGCATTGCGACATCAATATCGTCGGCGACGCCGCCACGGTGCTCGAGCAGATGATCGCGGCCTGGAAGCAGGGCGGCCACAAGCCGAAGCAGAAGGCGCTCGACAGGTGGTGGCAGCAGATTGACCAGTGGCGCGCCCGCGACTGTCTGAAATACAAGACCGATCCCAGGATCATCAAACCGCAGCAGGCGATCCAGCGCCTTTACGAACTGACCAAGGACCGCGACACCTTCATCACGACGGAAGTCGGCCAGCACCAGATGTGGGCGGCGCAGTTCTACAAGTTCGACAAGCCGAACCGCTGGATGACCTCGGGCGGCCTCGGCACCATGGGTTATGGCCTGCCGGCCGCCATTGGCGTGCAGCTGGGCCATCCCGGCAAGCTGGTGGTCGATATTGCCGGCGAGGCCTCGATCCTGATGAACATCCAGGAGCTTGGCACCGCGGCGCAGTTCCGCCTGCCGGTGAAGGTCTTCATCCTGAATAACGAGTATATGGGCATGGTGCGCCAGTGGCAGGAACTGCTGCATGGCGGTCGCTACAGCCAGAGCTATTCGGAATCGCTGCCCGATTTCGTCAAGCTGGCGGAAGCGTTCCACTGCAAGGGCCTGCGCTGCACCGATCCGGCCGATCTGGATGCCGTGATCAGGGAGATGATCGACCATGACGGGCCGGTCGTCGCCGATATCGCGGTCGACAAGGCGGAGAACTGTTTCCCGATGGTCCCGTCGGGCGCGGCCCATAACGAGATGATCCTGCCCGAAACGCTCGGCGGCGACGCCGCCGAGCCGAGCGTTTCCGAAGAGGGTATGGCGCTGGTCTGACGCCCGAACCTGTAAAAGAAAGTCCAGAGAAAATGCCTGCCCCGCAGCAGCCGATCGAATCCCACATCCTGTCCGTGCTGGTCGACAACGAACCGGGCATTCTCGCCCGCGTGGTCGGCCTGTTCTCGGGCCGCGGCTACAATATCGAAAGCCTGACCGTGGCCGAGGTGTCCGATGCCGCGCATCTGTCGCGCATCACCGTGGTCACCTCCGGTCCCGCCAACGTGATCGAGCAGATCAAGGCCCAGCTCGGCCGGCTCGTGCCGGTGCATTCCGTACACGATCTGACCGTGGAAGGTCCGCATATCGCCCGCGAACTGGCGCTGATCAAGGTGGCCGGTACCGGCGAGAAGCGCGTGGAATCCCTGCGGATCGCCGATATTTTCCGGGCACGGGCGGTGGATTCCACGATCGAATCCTTCGTTTTCGAGCTGACCGGCACGCCGGAGAAGATCACCGCCTTCATCGAACTGATGAAGCCGCTCGGCCTCGTGGACGTGTCGCGCACCGGCGTGGTGGCGATCAGCCGCGGGCCCAGGGCGATGTAATCCGGACGATGTACGTTCCGTCATTCTGATCCATAATCACAACGACGCTTCCGAGGAGATAAAAGATGCGCGTTTACTACGACCGCGATGCGGACCTGAACCTGATCAAGGGCAAGAAGGTCGTCATCGTCGGCTATGGCAGCCAGGGCCATGCCCATGCGATGAACCTGAAGGACAGCGGCGTGAAGGAAGTTGCCGTCGCGCTGCGCAAGGGGTCGGCCGGCGTGAAGAAGGCCGAGGAGGCCGGCTTCAAGGTGATGACGCCTGCCGAGGCCGCCAAGTGGGGCGATGTCGTCATGGTGCTGACGCCCGACGAGGGCCAGTCGGACCTGTGGAACAACGACCTGCGTGACAACATGAAGGAAGGCGCGGCGCTCGCCTTCGCCCACGGCCTGAACATCCATTTCAACCTGATCGAGCCGCGCAAGGACCTCGACGTGTTCATGATCGCGCCGAAGGGCCCCGGCCATACCGTGCGTTCGGAATACCTCAAGGGCGGCGGCGTCCCCTCGCTGGTTGCGGTGCACCAGAATGCCTCGGGCAATGCGCTGGAGATTGCGCTGTCCTACGCTTCCGCCATCGGCGGCGGCCGCGCCGGCATCATCGAGACCACCTTCCGCGAGGAATGCGAGACCGACCTTTTCGGCGAGCAGGTGGTGCTCTGCGGCGGTCTGGTCGAGCTGATCAAGGCGGGCTACGAGACGCTGGTCGAAGCCGGCTATGCGCCTGAGATGGCCTACTTCGAGTGCCTGCATGAAGTGAAGCTGATCGTCGACCTCATCTACGAGGGCGGCATCGCCAACATGAACTACTCTATTTCCAACACCGCCGAGTACGGCGAATACGTCACCGGCCCGCGCATCATCACTGCCGAGACCAAGGCCGAGATGAAGCGCGTGCTGGACGACATCCAGTCGGGCCGCTTCACCCGCAACTGGATGCTTGAGAACAAGGTCAACCAGACGTCGTTCAAGGCCACCCGGGCCCGTCTGGCCCAGCACCCGATCGAGGAAGTCGGCGCCAAGCTGCGCGCGATGATGCCCTGGATCGCCAAGAACAAGCTGGTCGACAAGGCCCGCAGCAACTAAGTCCAAAGGGACGTTGCGTCAGCGGCCGCCGGAGAAATCCGGCGGCCGTTTTCGTTTGTGCCGGGCCGCATCTGCCGTACACTCCGCGCAGCAGAAGGAGAAAACGTCATGGCCAAGGTCATTGTTGCCGGCGTCGGCATGATCCCGTTCGCGAAGCCGGGCGCTTCGGCGCCCTATGACGAGATGGGCGCGGAGGCGACGGGGCTGGCGCTGAAGGATGCCGGGATCGGCTACGACGCCGTTCAGCAGGCCTATGCCGGCTATGTCTACGGCGACAGCACCTGCGGCCAGAAGGCGCTCTACCGCGTCGGCATGACCGGCATTCCGGTGATCAACGTCAACAACAACTGCTCGACCGGCTCGACGGCCCTGTTTCTGGCCCGGCAGGCGGTGGAGAGCGGCGCCGCCGACTGTGTGCTGGCGCTCGGCTTCGAGCAGATGAAGCCCGGCGCGCTGGGCTCCGTCTATGATGACCGGCCCAGCCCCTTTGTGGAATTCGACCGGGTCTGCGACGACATCGTCGGCCAGCCCGACATCCCGCTGGCGCTGCGCTACTTCGGCGGTGCGGGCCTGAGCCATATGGAGAAATACGGCACGAAGCTGGAGACCTTCGCGCGCATCCGCGCCAAGGCGAGCCGGCATGCCAGGAACAATCCGCTGGCGCTGTTCCGGCAGGAGGTCAGCGCGGATGACGTGATGAACGCCCAGGTGATCTGGCCCGGCGTGATGACGCGCCTGATGGCCTGCCCGCCGACCTGCGGCGCGGCGGCGGCCCTGCTGGTGTCGGAGAAATTCGCCGCCAAACACGGCCTGCGCAGCGACATCAGGATCGCCGCTCAGGCGATGACGACGGATTATCCCTCGACTTTCGAGGCGCGCGACATGATGCAGGTGGTCGGCGCCGACATGAGCCGCGCGGCCGCCGACAAGGTCTACGAACAGGCCGGCATCGGACCCGAGGATCTCGACGTGGTCGAACTGCATGACTGCTTCGCCCATAACGAGCTCATCACCTACGAGGCGCTGGGCCTCTGCGGCGAAGGTGGCGCCGAACGCTTCGTCGAGGATGGCGACAACACCTATGGCGGGAAGGTTGTCACCAATCCGTCCGGCGGGCTGCTCTCGAAGGGGCACCCGCTCGGCGCCACGGGCCTCGCGCAATGTTACGAGCTGACGCACCAGCTGCGCGGCACGGCCGAAGCGCGGCAGGTCGAGGACGCGCGTCTCGCGCTGCAGCACAATCTCGGCCTGGGCGGCGCCTGCGTCGTGACGCTGTACCAGCGCGCCTGATCTACAGCGCGCCCAGCAGCGTCAATCCCCCGTCGACCAGCAGCGACTGGCCGGTAACGTAAGCCGCCAGTGGCGAGACGAGGAACAGCACCGCGCCGGCGATGTCGTCCGGCGTGCCGGTGCGGCCCAGCGGCAGCTTGGCGTTGAAGGCGGCGATGGCTTCCGGGCTGCTCTGGTTGGCCGTCATCTTGGTCGGCACGAAGCCGGGCCCGACACCGTTCACGCGAATGCCCTGCTTGCCCCATTTCATCGCCAGCACCTTGTTCAGGTGCTTCAGGCCGATCTTGCTGGCCGAATAGGCGGGGTTGTTGCGGGCCGCCTGCTCGGTGACAACGGAATCCAGATTGACGATGCAGCCCTGCCGTTTCGCCAGTGCCGGCTGCAGGCTGGTGCAGAGGTCCATCACGCCGGTGAGATTGACATTGACCACGCGGGCGAAATGCTCGCGCTCGAATTCTTGGCCCTTGTAGAGAACCATGCCGACGCAGTTCACCAGCACGTCGAGGGCATCGAATTTTTCCGTCACCGCCCTGACCGAAGCCGGATCGGAAACGTCCAGCCGGTGGAAATCCATGCCGCTGAAATCCTGCACGTAAGCCGAAGCTTCGCGCGTGCCGGTCACAGCAACGGTGGCGCCGAGCGCCTGGAAGGCGCGCGCCACGCCATGGCCGATCCCGTCCGATCCGCCGGTGACCAAAACGCTCTTGCCGCTGAAATCCAGTGTCCGCTGCCAGGCCGCCATGCTGTCCTCCCTGTCTGTGACAGGGAGGTTAGCGTCGCCCGGCGCGGCTGGCGAGTTTACGCCGCGGCAGCCAGGGCCGCGCCTTCATGGGCGAGCAGCCAGCGCTTGCGCTCCAGTCCGCCGGCATAGCCGGTCAGCGAGCCGTTGCTGCCGACTACGCGATGGCAGGGCACCACGACGCCAATGGGATTGGCGCCGTTTGCCAGACCGACGGCGCGCACCGCCTTCGGGCAGCCCAGCTTTGCCGCCAGCGCGGCGTAGCTCATGGTCTGGCCGATCGGAATCTCGCGGAGCGCCGCCCAGACTGCGCGCTGGAACGTCGTGCCGGCGGTGGCGCAGGGAATGCTGCCAAGCAGGCTCAAATCGCCGGCGAAGTAGGCCTCGAGCGCGTGCCGGATCGCCACCGGCGCCGGCTTCGGCGCGACCGGCGTTGCTGCGCCGTAATGCAGCCGCAGCAGGCGCAGGAAGCGCGCCTCGTAGCCCTCCCAGTCGAAGGCGCGAAGATGGCCATCCACATCGGTGATCAGCAGGCCCTTGCCGATCGGCGTTTCGATTTCGTCATAGAACAGGATCTGCGTCGTCATGGGGCTTCTCCGGGGTTACGGGATGCGCCTGAACAGGCCAGGATAGTCGACCACGAGACCATCGTCGTCGATGGTCACCTCCGCGACGAAGTCGCTGTCGCGCGACTCGTAGCGGTAGCGGTGCCAATCGAGGCAGGTATAGCGCTGCGGATCGGGCTGCACGGTCAGATCGGGAAAGCTGACATAGGCAGTGACGATGTCGGCCGACTGGCCCGGCTGCAGCTTCAGCCGCCTGATCGGCAGCGTGTTGGTGAACGGCGTGGCCGGCAGGTCGATGTCGATGGCACCATTGAGGTGATCGATAAGCGTCCCGTCATGTCCGCACCAGCCGCCTTCACCGTCGCTTTGCAGCCGGAATGGCGCCCGGCCGAGCACTTCGACCTCCAGCAGCCGCAGATGCCAGCGCCGGTCGCAGGTGACGCGATAGCGGGCGGCATAGTCTCGGCCGACGATCATGGATTCCGCAACGACGCCATCCTCGTCCTGCCGGAGCAGCAGGAGCTCGCGGCTGTCACCGTCCCGGCTTTCCCACCGGACGATCCGGTCAGGCTGCCTTGCGTGCATCAGTGCGATCCTTCATCTGCGCGGCGTCGGCGGCCCAGAGATGGATCGCCGCATAGGCGCGCCAGGGACGCCAGGCTTCGGCACGCTGCAGAAGTTCGACGGCCGTCGGCCGTCGTCCCTCGGCATCGGCCATGGCGCGCATCAGGCCGATATCGCTGGCCGGAAAGGCATCGGGTTCCCGCAGCAGCCGCATGGCGATGTACTGCGCCGTCCATTCGCCGATCCCGGACAGGGCGCGCAGCGAGGCCACGGCGTCTTCCAGGCTGCGGCGGGGACCGAAGATCTGCGGGTCGCGTTCCACCGCCGCCGCCATGCTGGAGATGGCACTGGCGCGGGCACGCGGCATCCCGACTCTTGCCGTGATATCGGCGCCGCTCAGCCGGGCCGGGCGCGGGAACAGATGGGTCAGCACGCCGTCCGCTCCGGGCAGGGGATCGCCGAAGGCCTGCACGATCCGGCCGGCCAGCATCGTCGCAGCACCGACGGAGATCTGCTGGCCAAGTATGGCCCGCACGGCCAGCTCGAAGCCGTCCCAGGCCCCCGGCACGCGCAGGCCGGGCCGCGCTGCCACCAGGGGTGCCAGCTGCGGGTCTTCCGCGAGATGCGCATTGATCGCCAGCGGATCGGCGGCGAGGTCGAAGACGCGCCGGATCCGCGCGATGATGGCGGGCAGCGCCGTCAGGGTCGGCAGGCGGATCGTGGCCGCGAGCGCGTTTCCGGTTCCCGCCTCGACGCTGATGCTGCCGCACTGGCCATCTATCTCGATGCTGCGGCGATACCGGCCGCCTTCCACCGCCTCGACGCCCGGAATGGCCCGCGCGGAGAGGAAGGCCAGCATGGCCTGGAAATCGTAGGGCGGCCGGTAGGGCAGCAGGATCCGCACCGCCCCGGCATCGCGGGCCCGGTCGCCGCCGCCGCGGCGCAGGCTGGCGGGTGGGCGGCGGAACAGCTGCTGGAAGGTTTCGTTGAAGCGCCGCACGCTGCCGAAGCCCGAGGCCATGGCGATCTCGGTCATCGACAGCCGGGTCTGGTGGATCAGCTGCTTGGCCAGCAGCACCCGGCGCGTCTGCGCGACGGCGATGGGCGAGGCGCCGAGATGCCGCCGGAACAGCCGGCGCAGTTGCCGCTCGCCGATGCCGAGCCGGTCGGCCAGCTCCTCGACATCGCCGCGATCCAGCGCGCCCTGCTCGATCAGCGCCAGCGCGCGCGAAACCGTATTGGAGGTGCCGTGCCAGGCGGCGAGGTCGGGCGAGGTTTCCGGGCGACAGCGCAGGCAGGGCCGGAAGCCGGCTTCCTGGGCGGCGGCGGCCGAGGGAAAGAAAACGACATTTTCGCGTTTCGGCACCCGGGCGGGGCAGACCGGCCGGCAGTAGATGCCGGTGGTCTTCACCCCGGTGAACAGCCGCCCGTCGAAGCGGGCGTCCCGGGTGCAGATGGCGCGGTAGCAGGCGTCGTGGTCCATATCCATGCCGGCAGTATCATGCGCCTGCCGCCAAATGTCCGGCGGTTCTCGGACTCCAAGGGCCCGGACTGGCGGATTTCGGACTCTTGGATCGGCATGAGGCCCCAGGGTCGGCCCTCCCGGTTTTCCGCGGAAATCCGAAACAGGAACCCGTTTTGGTTGGTATTCACCCTCTTTTAAGCATGCTATCGGAGAGTAGCGCCGCAAAGTCTTGGTTAATCCAGCCTTTCCTCCTTTGATTGGACCCCGGCAAAGCGTGTACACTATGGCTAAGACACGGAAAGCACGGCGAAATCGGGCGCGGCCGCCGTTTGGCGCCGCCCAGCCCGTGGAAAGGGATTGCCATGACTAACGCAGCGGTAACCGGCACTCGGACGACGGCCGAATCGGGCTCGAAGCGCGAGCGCGTCATCATCTTCGACACCACGCTGCGCGACGGCGAGCAGTCGCCCGGCGCGTCGATGAATCTGGAAGAAAAGCTGAAGATCGCCGCCGTGCTGGAAGGCATGGGCGTCGACGTCATCGAGGCCGGATTTCCGATCGCGTCCAACGGCGATTTCGAAGCCGTCAACGAGATCGCCAAGCGGGTGAAGAATTCGACCGTCTGCGGCCTCAGCCGCGCCGGCCGGAAGGATATCGACCGCGCCTGGGAAGCGCTGAAGCCGGCGAAGCGGGCGCGCATCCACACCTTCATCTCCACCTCGCCGCTGCACATGAAGTACAAGCTGCAGATGGAACCCGAGGCCGTGCATCAGGCGGTGATCGACAGCGTCACCTATGCGCGTAATCTCTGCGACGACGTGGAGTGGAGCTGCGAGGACGGCACGCGGTCGGACCGGGAGTTCCTCTGCCGCCTGATCGAGAGCGCGATCAAGGCTGGCGCTACCACGATCAACGTGCCGGATACGGTCGGCTACACGATCCCGGAAGAATACACGGCGCTGATGCGCTACCTGATCGAGAACGTCCCGAACAGCGATAAAGCCAGATTTTCCGCGCATTGCCACAACGACCTCGGCCTTGCGGTTGCGAACTCGCTGGCGGCCGTGATCGGCGGCGCGCGGCAGGTGGAATGCACCATCAACGGCCTCGGCGAGCGCGCCGGCAATGCGGCGCTGGAAGAGATCGTGATGGCGCTGCGCACGCGCGGCGACGCCATGCCGTACGAGACCGGCATCAAGACGACCGACATCATGAAGGCCTCGCGGCTGGTTTCGGCCGTGACCGGTTTCGTAGTGCAGCCGAACAAGGCCATCGTCGGCGCCAACGCCTTTGCCCATGAAAGCGGCATCCACCAGGACGGCATGCTCAAGCATGCCGGCACCTACGAGATCATGACGCCGGAATCCGTCGGCCTGAACCGCTCGACCCTGGTGATGGGCAAGCATTCCGGCCGCCATGCCTTCCGCAAGAAGCTGGAGGAACTCGGCTTCAATCTGGCGGAAAACCAGCTCAACGACGCCTTCGGCCGCTTCAAGGACCTCGCCGACCGCAAGAAGGAGGTCTTCGACGAAGACCTCATCGCCCTGGTCGACGATGCCGTCGCCCATGACAGCCACCGGATCCGCTTCGTCAGCCTGCAGGTGATCGCCGGCTCGCGGGAGCCGCAGAGCGCGGAGCTGGAACTGGAGATCGACGGCGCACTGAAGGCGGTGAAGGCGACCGGCAACGGGCCGGTGGACGCCACCTTCAACGCCATCAAGGCGCTTTTCCCCCATGATGCCGACCTGCAGCTCTACCAGGTCCATGCGGTGACCCAGGGCACCGACGCCCAGGCGGAGGTCACGGTGCGGCTCGCGGAGGACGGCAAGACGGTCAACGGACAGGCATCGGACGCCGACACGCTGGTGGCGTCGGCGCGGGCCTATATCCACGCGCTGAACAAGCTGCTGGTGAAGCGGGAAAAGACCGCTCCGGCCGCGCTCAGCGCATAGTCGGGGGCAATCGGGGGCAGGGGGAATTGCATGCGCGAGAGGTGTCTGAAAATAAAGGAAGCCGGGGCTTGCGCCGCGCCGGATTCAAAGGCGATAACGGCGCACTATTCCGGTTGCTGAGGGGTCTTACTCGATGTTCTCGCGTTTGATGGGTTTCATGTCGGCCGATATGGCCATCGACCTCGGCACGGCCAATACCCTAGTATACGTCAAAGGCCGCGGCATCGTCCTCAACGAGCCCTCCGTGGTGGCGATCACGACCAGCCGGGGCAAGAAGCAGGTTCTTGCCGTCGGTGACGAAGCCAAGCAGATGCTCGGCCGCACCCCCGGCAACATCGAAGCCATCCGCCCCCTCCGCGACGGCGTCATCGCCGATTTCGAGGTGGCGGAGGAAATGATCAAGCATTTCATCCGCAAGGTTCACAACCGCCGCAGCTTCGCCTCGCCGCAGGTGATCATCTGCGTGCCCTCGGGCTCCACCGCGGTCGAGCGCCGCGCGATCATGGAGTCGGCCGAGTCCGCCGGCGCCCGCCGCGTGTTCCTGATTGAGGAGCCGATGGCTGCCGCGATCGGCGCCGGCCTCCCGGTCACCGAGCCGACCGGCTCGATGGTCGTCGATATCGGCGGCGGCACCACCGAGGTGGCGGTGCTCTCGCTCGGCGGCATCGTCTATTCGCGCAGCGTGCGCGTCGGCGGCGACAAGCTGGACGAGGCGATCATCGCGTATATCCGTCGCAACCATAACCTGCTGGTCGGCGAGGCCTCGGCCGAGCGGATCAAGAAGCAGATCGGCTCGGCGGCGCCCCCCGAGGATGGCAACGGCCTCTCGATGGAGATCAAGGGCCGCGACCTGATGAACGGCGTGCCGAAGGAACTGGTGATCAACCAGCGCCAGATCGCCGAGAGCCTGGCAGAGCCGGTCGGCGCCATCATCGAAGCCGTGAAGGTCGCGCTGGAGCATACCGCGCCGGAACTGGCGGCCGACATCGTCGACAAGGGCATCGTGCTCACCGGCGGCGGTGCGCTGCTGGGCAATATCGATCTCGTGCTGCGGCATGCGACCGGCCTGCCGGTTTCCATCGCCGACGAGCCGCTTTCCTGCGTTGCGCTTGGAACCGGACGCGCGCTGGAAGAGATGAAGACGCTGAAGCACGTATTGTACAACCCGCCCTACTGACAGAGTTGCAGCGGGGCGACGGGAGGGGTTCTGACGGACAGCCATGGCGAAACGGTCGGGACGAGGCATCTGGATCGCGGCACCCTTTCGGGCGCTGGTGCAGCGATTTGCCTTCCTGCTGCTGCTGGCTACCGCAATTGCCCTGATCCTCGTCGGCCGCATCGACCGTCCGCTGGTTGAACGCAGCCGCGCCTTTCTCGCCGATCTGGCCGAACCGGTACTGAGCGCCATCGCGCAGCCGGTATCCGCCGTCAACGCCGTGGTCGGCTGGGTCGACGACATCCTCTATGTCCATGAGGAAAACTTCCGCCTGCGCACCGAGAATGCGCGCCTGCTCCAGTGGCAGGAGGTGGCCCGCCGGCTGGAGCAGGACAACGCGGCGCTGCGCCGGCTGCTCGCCGCCGGCCCGGATATCAGCCACAATTACGTGACCGGTCGCGTCATCTCCGATGGCGGCGGCAGCTTCGTGCGGTCTGTGCTGATCAATATCGGCGCCCATGACGGCGTGAAGAAGGGCCAGGCGGCGATCGGCGAGGGCGGCTATGCCGGCCGTGTCGCCGAGGTCGGCCAGCGCGCAGCCCGCATCCTGCTGGTCACCGACCTCAACTCGCGCCTGCCCGTGATGCTGCGCGAAGGCGGCCACCGGGCCGTGCTGACCGGCGACAATTCGCCACTACCGAAGCTGGAATACCTGCCCGGCCACGCCAAGCCGGCGCTCGGCGAGCATGTCGTCACTTCGGGCGATGGCGGGCAGTTCCCGGCCGGCATCCCGGTCGGTGAGATCGTGGCCAGCGACGACAACACGATCCGCGTGCGGCCCTTCGTCGATCTCGGCCGGCTCGATTTCCTGCGCATTATGCAGTTCGAAGAACCTCGTCTGGACGCCGAAGAGACAGGGCCGCTGGCAGCGATGCCGCGGCACTACTAGGAGGCGCGCCATGGCCGCGCTGTTCCGCCAGACCAATCGCCGCCTCAGCGCCCTGCTGCCCCTGTTCAGCAGCATCGCGCTGGTGCTGGTCTCGATCACGCCGCTCGGCCTGCCTCATCTGAACGGCATCGCACCGCTGCTGGCGGTCATGGCCGTGTTCTACTGGAGCATCTTCCGGGCCGACCTGATGTCGATGCTGGATGCCTTCCTGATCGGGTTGCTGCTCGATCTGCTCGGCGGCGGCCCGCCGGGCCTGAATGCCGCTACGCTGCTGCTGATCCATCAGCTCGGCGTGTCGCAGCGGCGCGTCTTTCTGGGGTCGTCCTTCCTGGTGAACTGGACCGCCTTCGCGCTGGTTGCCGGCGCCGTGCTGCCGATCAGTTGGCTGGTCGTTTCGCTGCTGCACTGGAGCCTGCTGCCGACCGCACCCGTGCTGGCGCAGTTCCTGCTGTCACTGGCGATCTATCCCGCAGTCTACTGGATGTTCAGCCGCCTGGAGCGTCGCCTGCCGCGCCCCGAAGAGCCGTTCTGAGCCGGACGCCCCGTCATGGCCGGCCTCACCATGAACCGACGCGACAACGATCTGCAGCGGATCTTCACCCGGCGCGCCCTGCTGCTCGGCTCGGTGCAGCTGGCGCTGTTCGGCACCCTTGCCGGCCGGCTGTATTACCTGCAGGTGATCGAGTCCGACAAATACCAGCTGCTTGCGGAGGAGAACCGCATCAACATGCGGCTGCTCCCGCCGCGTCGCGGCCGCATCCTCGACCGCAACGGCGTCGAGCTCGCCAGCAACCGCCGCAACTACCGCGTCCTGATCGTGGCCGAGCAGACGCCCAATGTCGATGCCACGCTGGAGGCGCTCTCCAAGCTGATCAATGTCGACGACGTCCAGCGCCAGCGCGTGAAACGGGAGATCGAGCGGCGCCGCAAGTTCGTGCCCGTGATGGTGGCCGAAAACCTTTCCTGGGAGGATTTCGCCAAGGTCAACCTGCACAGCCTCGATCTGCCGGGCGTGCAGCTCGATGTCGGCGAGACGCGCGACTACCCCTTCGGCGAGACCTTCAGCCATGTCATCGGCTATGTCGGCGCGGTGTCGGAAGCCGAACTCGGCGACGATCCGCTGCTCGAACTGCCGGGGTTCCGCATCGGCAAGAGCGGCATCGAAAGAATCTACGACGAGAAGCTGCGCGGCCGTGCCGGACACAGCCAGATCGAGGTGAATGCCTTCGGCCGGGCGATCCGGGAACTGGCGCGGCATGAGGGGCAGCCCGGCGACGATGTCGTCCTGACCATCGATTCCGAGCTGCAGCGCGTCGCCATGGAGCGGTTCGGCGACGAAAGCGGCGCGGCCGTGGTAATGGACATCCATACCGGCGACGTGCTGGCGCTGGTATCCAACCCCGGCTTCGATCCGAACTGGTTCAATGTCGGCATCACCAGCGCGCAGTGGCGGCAGCTCAATACCGACAAGTTCAAGCCGCTGATCAACAAGGCGGTGCAGGGTACCTATCCGCCGGGCTCCACCTTCAAGATGTTGGTAGGCATGGCGGCGCTGGAAGCCGGCACGATGAGCCCGGATACCCGCGTCTTCTGCCCCGGCCACATGGAATTCGGCAACAACCGCTTCCACTGCTGGAAGAAGGGCGGCCACGGTTCGATGAACCTGGTTTCGGCCATCGAGGAAAGCTGCGACGTCTATTTCTACGAAGCAGCCAAGCGCACCGGCGTGGACAAGATCGCCGAGATGGCCCGGCGGCTGGGCCTCGGGGCGCCGACCGAGATCGACCAGACCGGCGAGCGCCGCGGCCTGATTCCCACACGCGAATGGAAGCGGGGAGCGCTGGGACAGCCGTGGCATCCGGGCGAGAATCTCGTCACCGGCATCGGCCAGGGCTACGTGCTGGCCACGCCGCTGCAGCTCTGCGTCATGGTCAGCCGACTGGCCAATCATGGCTATGCGGTGACCCCCCGGCTGGTGCGCCCCGATGGCGCTCTGGGGCCGGAGCCCGATCCCCGGCCGGCGTCGCAGCGCTGGCCCAAGCTCGACATCCGGCGCGACCATCTCGATCTGGCGCTCGAAGGCATGATCCGCGTCACCACGCCGCCGCGCGGCACGGCCCAGCGGGCGCGTATCACGCTGGCGGAATACGCCATGGCGGGAAAGACCGGCTCGAGCCAGGTACGCCGCATCTCCAAGGCCGAGCGCGATACCCGCGTGCGCAAGAACGAGGAGAAGCCCTGGGAAGAGCGCGATCACGCGCTGTTCGTGGCCTATGCCCCGGTCCACGCGCCGCGTTATGCCTGCGCGGTGATCGTCGAGCATGGCGGCGGCGGTTCCACGGCCGCGGCGCCGATCGCCCGCGACATCATGCTGGAAGTGCAGAAGCGCGACCCCTCGCGCAAACCCCGCGAGGTGCCGGGCGTGACCACTGCGGCCAGACAGCGCCGCGATCCCGAGAACGGAGGCTGAGCGGCCATGCGCGCACACTGGTACAGCCGCAACGATCTGTCGCTCGGCCGCAAGCTGCGTGACGTCAACTGGGGCCTGGTCCTGCTGCTGACGGCGATCGCCAGCATCGGCTTTGCGACGCTCTATTCCGCCGGCGGCGGCAATCTCCATCCCTGGGCCGACCGCCAGATGGCGCGCTTTGCCGTCGGCCTCTGCGTCATGGTGGTGATCGCCGTGACCGATGTCCGCCTGTGGATGCGGCTGTCCTATCTGATTTATGCCATCGGCGTCATTCTACTCGTTGCGGTCGAACTGGTCGGCCGCGTCGGCATGGGCGCGCAGCGCTGGCTCGACCTCGGCGTAATCCATGTGCAGCCGTCGGAGGTGATGAAGATCGCCTTGCTGCTCACCCTGGCGCGCTATTTCCACGGTTTTTCCTTCGACGAGGTCGGCAAGATCCGCTGGCTGTTCGTGCCGCTCGCCATGGTGGTCATCCCCGTCGGGCTGGTGATGAAGCAGCCCGATCTCGGCACGGCCATGCTGCTGCTGATGAGCGCGGGTGGGGTCTTCTTCCTCGCCGGCGTGCGGATCTGGAAATTCCTGGTGGCGCTCGCCGCCGGGCTGGCGACGCTGCCCATCGCCTGGGGCCTCCTGCACGAGTACCAGCGCAAGCGGGTGCTCACCTTCCTCAACCCGGAGGAGGACCCGCTCGGTGCGGGGTACCATATCCTCCAGTCCAAGATCGCGCTGGGCTCGGGCGGCTTTGCCGGCAAGGGCTTCATGCAGGGCAGCCAGGCGCATCTCAGCTTCCTGCCGGAGAAGCAGACCGATTTCATTTTCACCATGCTGGCTGAAGAGCATGGCCTGATTGGCGCCCTGGTGCTGCTGGCCCTCTATATCGTGCTGATCGGCTATGGCTATGCCATCGCGCTGCGGTCGCGCAGCCAGTTCGGCCGGCTTCTGGCTGGCGGCATCACGGTGATGCTGTTCCTCTATGTCTTCATCAACATCGCCATGGTGTCCGGCATGGTGCCGGTGGTCGGGGTGCCGCTGCCCCTGGTCTCCTATGGCGGCACGTCGATGATGACCCTGCTGGTCGGGATGGGCCTGCTGGTGAATGTCTACGTACACCGCGACGTTGAAATTCCGCGCCATATGAGCGGATTGTAAGTCTCTGTCGGGGCTGGCGATTTTCCCTTCGTCAAGCCCTTGCAATTTGCGCGAATCCGGGTATTTTCGCGCGGCTTCCGGCACCCCGGTGCCGGCCGGAAAATGGGCGCATAGCTCAGTTGGTAGAGCAGCTGACTCTTAATCAGCGGGTCCTAGGTTCGAGCCCTAGTGCGCCCACCATTTTCCCCTCGTTTCCCCAGCATTTTCCCATTGCCGGAGTGATGCCGGACCGCTCAGCGGGCGGTTGCCGAGGCCTGGTGCACGTGGCTGCGATGCTGCTGGACCAGCGTTGCCATCTCCGACGCCAGGCTTCGCAGCTGCGGTGTTTCGCCGTGGGCGGCGTAGCCGGAATGCACATTGTAGGCCTGCTCGTGTGCCTCGGCCTGCATCGAGAGATACATCCGGTCGAACTCGGCGCCGCTGGTGTTCCGCAGCTGCGCGAGCCGCTGCGCGGCCACGCCGCCGACCGCACTGACCTGCGACTTCATGCCCAGCGCTTTGCTGGCAGCCTCCATCTTGGCCGAGGAGCGGGTATGCTCGTCGAGCATCCGGGTCGCCAGCGCCCGCACCGCCGGATCACGTGACCGCTCGAGCGCCAGCCGGCTGGATTCGATCTCGAATATGTCCGCGGCGGTGGCCTGGTTCAGATAGACCTGCGTGTCCACGGCGGAGGAGCGGGCGCTGGGTGCCGTGCCGGCGCCGCTATCCATGCCGGAACCGGATTGCGAGGACTGCATGTTCGAGCAGGCGGCGAGGGCGACCGTGGCGGCGACAAGGGCGAGGGCGGTTTTCATGACGTCTCTCCATTTGCGGGACGGATGGAGAAAACACGACTTCCCCGCGAGGGTTCCGTCGCAGCGGCCGGCGCCGGCTCAGCCGCCCTCGGCCAGCAGTGCCATCCGCACCAGCTCGGAGAGGCTGCCGGCCCGCATCTTGGTCATCACATTGGCGCGGTAGATTTCCACGGTCCGTGCGCTGATGCCCAGTTCGCCGGCAATCACCTTGTTGGGCCGGCCGAGCACGAGGCGGTCCAGCACCTCGCGCTCCCGCGCCGACAGGGTGGCGATGCGCTCCCGGATTTCGGCCTGCCTGCCTTCCTCGCGCTGCTGCGTCTCCCCGGCCTGCAGGGCGGTCCGGATCGCTTCCAGCATGACGCTGTCGTCGAACGGCTTCTCGAGGAAATCGATCACGCCGGCCTTCATCGCCTCCACGGCCAGCGGCACGTCGCCGTGGCCGGTGATCACGATCACCGGCTGGCGGATGCCGAGCTCTTTAAGCCGGCGCACCAGATCGAGCCCGCTCATATCCGGCATCCGGATGTCGGTGACGATGCAGCCCGGCGGAAGGTCGGACAGCGCATCAAGGAAAGCGCCGGCGGAGTCATAGCTGCGGGCGGAATGGCCGGCGCTTTCCAGTAGGAAGACGAGCGAGTCGCGCATCGCCGCATCGTCGTCGATGACATGGATCACGGCGTCAGTCATGTGCTGCCTCCTCGGTACCTGCAGCTTTCAGGGTGAAGCGGAAGGTCGTACCGCCGCCCGGCGTTTCCTCCGCGGCAATACGTCCGCCATGGGCTTCGACGATCGTGCGCGAGATGGACAGGCCCACACCCATGCCCTGCGGCTTGGTGGTGACGAACGGCTGGAACAGCTGATCGGCGATGTCGCGGCTGATGCCGGGGCCGGTATCGGAGATGGCGACTTCGACCCAGCCGGGTTGCGTCATCGTGGTGGAAATTTCCAGATCGCGGCGTGGCGAGTCCATCATGGCGTCGACGGCGTTCCGGATCAGATTCACCAGCACCTGCTGGATCTGGACGCGGTCGGCCAGGACGAGGTCGGCTCCCGGCGCGAAGCGGTAACGCACGTTAACGCCGTGATCCTGCGCTCCGAGCAGGGCGAGCGCGCCCGCCTCCTCGACCAGCTTCTGCAGGCTTTCGACGCGCGGCTCCGCCTCGCCGCGCGCCAGGAAGTCGCGCAGTCGTCGGATGATCTGGCCGGCCCGCAGCGCCTGTTCGGTGGCCTTCTCGAGGGCCTCGGACAGCCGTTCGCGTGGCACGGTGTCCTGCATCAGCAGCCGGCCGGATCCGCGCAGATAATTGGCGATGGCTGAAAGCGGCTGGTTCAGCTCATGCGCAAGCGCAGACGCCATTTCACCCATTGCGGTCACCCGCGAGATATGGATCAGCTCCGACTGCAGCTCCTGCAACCGCGTCTCGGCCTTCTGCCGCTCCGACAGATCGCGCACGAACCCGGTGAAGAAGCGGCCGTTACGGGTGGTGATCTCGCCGACAGCCAGTTCGAGCGGAAAGGTCGAGCCGTCGCGGCGGAGACCCACCACCAGCCGCCCCTGCCCGATCACCCGGCGCTCACCGGTCCGGTAATAGCGCTCGAGATAGCCGTCATGGGCTTCACGGTGGGGCGACGGCATCAGCATATTGACATTGCGGCCTTCGACCTCGCTTTTGGTCCAGCCGAACAGCCGCTCGGCGGCCGGATTGAATGAGCGGATCAGTCCGCGCTCATCGATCTCGATCATGGCGTCCGGCATGGTGTCCAGTACCAGCTGGAGATGCGCCTGACCCTGTTCGAGATCGCGGTTGACCCGCACGGCCCAGCGGCGTGCGCGCTGCAGCCACTCCCCGCCGGCCACGATGATTCCCGCCACGAAGACATACAGGGCGGCATTGGCGATGTCGGGCAGATCCGCCGGTGCGCGCCGCGTCACCAGCACCATGCCCACGATCAGGGCGAGCAGGCCGATAAGAGCGCCCGGAACGAGGCCCGCCACCGCGGCCGCGGCGGCGACGGCCGGGATGAAGAACAGGAAGGCCGCGCGGTCGCCAAGTACGGGCTCAACCAATAGCTGCAGGGCGGTTCCGACGCCCACGCCAAGGATGCCGATCGCGCAGCCAATCCAGATATTCGGCCGCGTCAACCTTCGCATTACCGCCAGCACCTCCGGGATTCTACTTAGGGAGAATTCCGGGATTTTAGCGGTGCGGCGTCATCGCTACAACCTGCGCCCGTTAGGTTTGCATGTCTGTTCTCGCCTCCCATACACCACGCATATTGCTCGTCGACGACGACCCGGGACTGCGCCAGGCGCTGGAGTTCCGGCTCGGCATCGAGGGCTTTGTGGTCAACTCGTTCGAGAGCGGCGAGGCGGTGATCCAGGAATCGGCATTTCCCGAATGGGGCTGCCTGGTTCTCGACTGGCGCCTGCCCGGCCTTGACGGATTGCAGACCCTGCAGCGGCTCCGGCAGCGCAACGTGCAGCTGCCGGCAATCCTGATCACCAGCAATCCGGGCTCGGATCTGCAGGCTGCCGCAGCGGCCGCCGGTGTGCCGGTTGTCGAGAAACCGCTGCTGACCAACGAACTCGAGCTTCAGATCGAGCGCCTGCTGGCGCCGCAAGAGGATAGAGAATGAAGCGTCCAGTACCCACGCAGCGCGAGCGGCATTTCGACGAGTCGGAGATCATCGTGTCGAAAACCGATCTCAAGGGTCGGGTGACCTACGCGAACGAAGTCTTCTGCAGGATCGGGATGTATTCCGAGGATGAGCTCGTCGGCAAGCCGCACAGCATCGTGCGCCATCCCGACATGCCGCGCACTGTCTTCCATCTGCTGTGGGAGCGCATCAAGAGCGGCGGGGAAATCTTCGCCTACGTCAAGAACCTGGCCAAGAACGGCGACTACTACTGGGTGCTAGCCCATGTCACGCCGAGTTACGGCGCCGATGGTCAGCCGGACGGCTATCACTCGAACCGTCGCGTGCCGGAGCGGTCGGCCGTGCAGGCGATCGAGACCGTCTACCGTGATCTGCTGGATGTCGAGGCTGCGGCGGGCGATCCCCGCGAGGCCGTTCGCAAAGGCGTAGCCAGGCTCGAGGAGCTGCTGAAGCAGCGCGGGCAGAGTTACGACGAATTCGTTTTTTCGCTGTGAGGTCGGCATGTTGTTGTTTGGGAAGAACGCCACTCTGTTGCCCGCCGCCATGGCGGAGATCGAATCCGTCTGCGCCCGCGTGGCAAAGGGCGATTTCTCCGCGCGTATCGTGCATACCGAAAAATACGGCGACGTCGCCCCGACGCTGCGCCTGCTGAACCGCATCCTCGATCTGTCCGACGCCTATATCCGCGAATCCGCGGCCTCGCTGACCGCTGCGTCGGAAGGGAAGTTCTACCGGCCATTCCTGACGCGCGGCCTTCCCGGCGCCTTCGCGAGCGGGGCCGAGACGATCAACCGGGCGCGGGAAGCGATGAAGGCGAAGGCCGAGGAGGCCGTCCGCCTGCAGCATGAAATCGAGGAGCAGAAACGCGCCGCAGAGGAGCGCGCCAGGGCGGAGCGCGAGGCACTGGCCAGCCAGTTCGAATCCGAAGTCATGACGATCGTGTCGGCCGTCCAGCGCGCGGCCGAGAGCCTGGGGTCTGCGGCGACGACGATGGTGGCCGATGCCCAGGCCGTCAGCGGCAAGTCGGAGCGGGTCAACCAGGCCGCTCTCCAGGCGACCCAGAACACCCAGGCCGTCGCCGCCGCAACCGAGGAGCTGGCCGCATCTGTCGCCGAGGTCAGGGACCAGGTCGTGGCGTCGAAGACGGAAAGCGTTGCCGTCGCCCGTCAGGCGATCGAGGCCGAAACGGCGGTGACCGCGCTGGCCAGCGCGAACCGCAAGATCGACGAGGTGGTGGAGTTCATCAAGAGCGTCGCCTTCCAGACCAATCTGCTGGCGTTGAACGCGTCGGTCGAGGCTGCCCGGGCGGGGGAAGCCGGGAAGGGCTTCGCCGTCGTGGCGCAGGAAGTGCGCAATCTCGCGCAGAAGACCTCCGAGGCCGCGAAGGATATCGCGGCGCAGATCGGCGCCATCCAGCAGGCCTCCGAGCAGACCACCGACGCCATCAAGGTGATCCGCCAGCAGGCGGATCAGCTGGAGCAGCGCGTGTCGGCGATCTCGGATTCGGTCAGCGAGCAGTCGGTGGCCACCGCCGACATCAGCAACAATATCCAGCAGGCAGCGGCCTTCACCGAAAGCGTCTCGATGAACATTGCCGACATTTCCGAGAGCGCCGGCCGGACCGGCCGGTCGGCGGATGACGTGCAGGCCGCTTCAGGGGAGATCGGCACGCAGGCGAACAGCCTGGCGGGCAGGGTCCAGAAGTTCCTCACCTATATCCGGTCGATGTAGTCGCCGGGCTGACGCGCCGTTGGTGTATGTCAGCGGCCCGTGCCTAGTCTGATGCCGCGCGACCGACCGTGTCAGCCATGGTCGCGCCACGCTGCCCGAGCGGCTTCGGCGATCCCGTGGTGGTATCGCGCGCCGTCTGGTGTTCCAGCTCCGCGTCCAGCTGCGCGCCAAGCAGGACGGCGAGGGCCGAGATCCAGATCCATGTCATGAAGATGATGACGGCGCCGAGCGAGCCGTAGGTCTTGTTGTAGTTGCCGAAGTTCTCGGCATACCAGGAAAACAGGACGGAGACGGCGACCCACAGCAATGCCGCGAGCGTACTGCCCCAGGTCACCCAGCGCCATTTCGGCTTCTCCCGGCTCGGGCCGTAACGATAGATCATTGCCAGCGCAAAGACGATTCCGGCGAACAGGAAGGGCCAGCGGAACAGTTTCAGGATGAATTCGGCGGCGCCGCCCAGTCCGACGAAGGTCAGCACTGCCGGCAGCACAACGAGCGCGCCCATCGCGCAGACCAGAAACGCGATGCTGCCCAGCGTGAACACCAGCGACAGGGCCGTGAGCTTGAAGAAGTTGCGCTGTTCCCGTTCTCCATAGACGACGTTCAGGGCATCGAACAGCGCCTTGGTGCCCGCGTTCGCGGTCCACAGCGAACCGGCCAGGCCAATGATGAAGGTGAGGCCGAGCGCCTGCTGGCCCTGGGCGGTGACATGCTCGACCTGCGCCCGGATCAGGTCCATACCGCTGGCCGGTATGAAACTGCCGAGCGACTCAAGATGATCATCCACGGTACCCGGATCGGCAAACAGGCCGTAGAGAGAAACCACCGCGGCAATGGCCGGGAAAAGAGCAAGCAGCGTGTAGAAGGCGATGCCGGCGCTGACGGCCGCCAGCCGGTTCTCCGACATGGCATCCTTGACGCGCAGCAGCACGTCCTTCCAGCCGCGTTTCGGAATCTCCGCCGGACTGGCCGCCTCGCGTCCGCGGCCGGCCTCGCCCGAACGCTTCCAGTGCACCACCCGTCCACCGGCAGGGCGGGCGTTAAAGCCCGACGCCAGCAGGATCACCGCTATGGCCATGGCCCAGAGCGGCGCGCCCTGTGCCGGGCCCGCCGGCCAGCCGCCCGGTTCATCGGCGCGAAGCGACAAATGTCACTCCACGATGCGGTGCTGCGCCGGTGCGCCGCCTGAGCCCTGCTGCGACCGGACTCCGCCGAAGCTGTCGCCCGCGCCGTCTTCTTCAAGATCGGCGCCGCCGCTCGCTCCGGCGGCATAGCTTTCCTCGTGCTCGCCGGTCCCCATGCTGCTGCTGCCGCTGCCGTTGCCGACGACGCTGTCACGGGCCTCGCGCCAAGCGGAAGAGGCCTCGGACGACATCCGGTCTGCCATGCCGGAGGCGCGACGTTTCACTTCGTCGCTGGCATCGCCGACCAGTTCGTCTTCCATCCGCGTGGCCGGCAGCATGGCGCCGATGGCGGCGCCGATCGCCAGACCGAGGCCTGCTACGATCAGCGGTTGCTCGCGGCAGAAGTCGAAGAAGCGCCGCGACATTTCGCCTGCCTCCGAGGCGGAATCGCCGATCGCTTTCCGGGCCCGCCGCATGCCCTGCCGCGCCGAAGCCGCACCATGCTGCAGGCCGTCCCGGACCGAGGCGGCGGTGTCGCCGATGCTGTCGCGCGCGGCATGGGCGGAATTGCTGATGCGGCCGGTGGCATCCTGCGCCATCTCGCGCAGCCGGCTGCCGGAACCATCCTCCGCGCCATCATCGTAGTCCGAAGCATCGTCATACAGAGACCGGCTGGAGCCGTCCGCCCCGATGCGATAGCCGCTGCCGTCGCCGGCGTGAAATTCGCCGGACAGATTGCCCGGCTCCACGTAATTCTCGTCCATGCCGCGGTCGCTGTACATGTCGTCCACTGAGGCGTCGTGCGCTGTGCGGCTGCGCGGCTGCGGATTTCTGTTCGCCATCATCAGCCACGCGAGGCCGATCCCCATCACGGCGACAGGAATGGGATTGGCGGCGATCTGCTGTCCGAAATTGCGGACGAACTCACCGCCCCTGCCATCGCGCGCCCGCTCCATCAGCTGGTCGACGATCTGGCCCGGCGTAATGCGGGCGCGCAATTCATCGAGGGTCCCCTCGAGTTCCGCGCGGGTCTGTTCGGTTTCGCGTGCGAGCTGGGCGGTATCGGTCATGGTGCGGTCCTGATCTGGCTCTTGGCGACGTCGGCGTCGCGTTGCAACTGGTCGAGCGTGCGGTTGGGTACAAGCTTTTCGGCTTTCAGTCGGCTGAGGCCGGCCAGCAGCAGCAGGGCACCAATCAGCAGGGTACCGCCGCCGACGATCAATGCGGCCCAGTGCGGCTGGATGCCGGCGTTGATCAGGGCTGTCACGGCGGCTCCGAGCAGGATGACCAGTGCGGGGATCAGCAGCACCGCGCCGCCGACGATCATCGCCAGCCCGCCCGCGATCTGGCCGAGCTTCTCGGAGACTTCCGCCCGCGCCAGCTGGCTTTCCTTGCGCGCCAGCGTGGTCACCTGACTGATCAGGTCGCGCAGGATGTCGGCGATCGAGCGGTTCGGACTCGCGCGGCCTGTCGTCTCGAAACGGTTCGGGGTATCGGCATAGGCCATGATGGTCCTCCTCAGTGACGGCTGCTGTCCGGCATGCCGGACAGCGATGACTGGTCGGCAGCGGCACTGTTGCCGGAAACGACCGAATTGATGCTGCCCGCTCCGTCTCCCATGCCGGTGTCGCGGGTGCGGGGAGTCGCCATTCCGTAATGCGAATAGGTGTCCGTCGGACGGCTGGCCTTCAGGAACCGCGACAGCGCGAAGCCGGCGACGATCGCGCCGCCGAACAGGACCGCAGGCTGGCTGCGGGCGAATTGCGTCACGCTGCCCAGCAACTCCTCGATGCTGCGCTCGCGCAAGGTGGCCGAGGCCTGTTCCAGACGGGCCGCGGCATCGTGGACGTAATGGGCAGCCATGGGCAGCTGCTCCTCGAGCTGCTCGGCGGCGCCGTGGGCGGCGCGAGCCAGTCCTTCCATCTGTTCGGCGCCGTAATCCTTCTGCTGCTGCACGATGGAGGTCGCGGCTTCGCGCGCCTGCAGGGCTGCCTGACGGGCCTGGTCGGCGGCATCCCGTGCCGCCTGCGTCGTCTGCCGAGCGGCTTCGCGCGCCGCATGGCTGGCCTGCTCTGCGGCGTCACGGGCCTGTGCTTCGGCACTGGCGGAAAGCCCGCGGCTCTGGTCTGGATCCTGCCGCTGCCGGAAATCGCCGTCACCGGATTCGTATGCCATGGAGTCCCCTTTGCTGCCTGAAATGTGGGCATGACCGATGCTGTTCATGCAGATGTCACAGTCGGCATGCACGATGAAATTCAGTGCAGCCTTAACCGCTCGGCAGGGCGCGTGTTCCGCGAGGATGTCCATAGCTTTCGTGCAGACTCGCGTCACAACCGGGCCACAGCTTCCGCATGGCTTTGTAACAGGGTGTTACGAACTTTCCGGGCCACAGTGCGTTCCTCGGTCACCGCAAAGACTTACCTGCAGACAAACAGGGGAGACGCATGGACAAGCCCGTCCTGGTGAACATCGGCTGCGGCCGCGTATGGCATCCGTACTGGATCAACCTCGACCATCAGCCGACCTCACCCGAGGTTCGGGCCTTCGACATCCGCAAGCCGCTGCCGTTCGAGGACGGTACGGTCGATGCGGTCTATGCCTCGCATATACTCGAGCATCTCGATTTCGAGGAAGGGTTGCGCCTGTTGCGCGAATGCCGCCGCGTGCTCAAGCCGGGTGGCATCGTGCGCATCGTCGTGCCTGATCTTGAGGATCTCTGCCGCTTCTACCTGCAGCGGCTGAGCGCCGTCTGCGACCGTCCGTCGGCGAAGAACGAGACCTCGTATGACTGGGCCTACCTGCAGCTGCTCGATCAGCATGTGCGGCGCCGCAGCGGCGGCGATCTGGTCGACTATCTGAATCGTCCGGGACTGATCGCCAACGATGATATCCGCGACCGCCTGTCGAGCAATGTCCGCATCCTGCTGGAGGAGCGCGCGCGGCGGGACTGGATCGCGCCCTCAGCCTACCTGCACGAGGCGCAGAACCACCGCGTGGAGGAACAGAAGCGCTTTGATGCCCGCAAGGGTATGAAGGCACGGATTCGCGGCATGATCGTCGGCATCGTGCGGAAGCTGCTGCCGGCCAGCGTCGTCGACAGTCTCGAGACCGCCGCCTTCCTGCGGCTCGGCGAGGTGCACCGGGTCGGCTATGACCGCTTCTCGCTGCCCCGCCTGCTGGAGCGCGCCGGCTTCGACAATGTCGAGGTGCTCAATGAGGCGCGCAGCAGCATCCCGGGCTTCACCACTTCCGGTCTGGACATGGTAGACGGCCGTGCACGCAAACCGGGCTCGCTGTTCGTCGAGGCGAAACGCCCCCTGCGCAGCGGCGTCGCTGTGCCGCATCCGGCTTTCGAGGACGAGGAAGTAGCCCGCCGCGCTGCCGGCATGCGCCAGAGCGCCTGACCGCAGCCAGCGGGAACATGCCATCCGCTGCCGCGTTGGACTGAGGTGCAACGCGGCAGAAAGGATGGGTCATGACCAACACCCGCAGTTTTGCGCTGGTCTACGGTATCGTGTTCCTCGCTGCCGGCATCGCCGGATTCATCCCGGGTCTCGTCCAGCCGATATCCGGAGTGCCGCAGGGTTCCGCGGGCATGGAGACGCCGCATATGGAAGGCGTCGGCCTTCTGTTCGGACTGTTCCCGGTCAATGCGATGCACAACATCGTGCACATCCTGTTCGGCCTTGCCGGCCTGATCGCGGCACGCAGCCTGCGCGCCGGCTGGATCTACGCCTGCGTCGTGGCGGTGATCTATTTCATCCTGGCGCTGATGGGCATTGCGTCCGGCCTGCAGACCATGTTCGGTCTTGTGCCGCTCTGGGGCTATGACGTCTTCCTCCATCTGGTGCTGGCGGCGGTGGCGCTGTTCTTCGCCGTCACCGGCCGCGGCAAGTGGCGCGAGGCGCCCACGGTGAGCAACGCGCGCTGATCCCGCTGTCTCTGTTCATGCGTAACGCACAGGAGTCCCCAATGCCCGACAAACGTCCGCAATATATTCCTTCCGGCAAACTGCCGCCGGGCAACCTGCCGACCGACGATCTGCCCGGCGGCCGCGCCGGCAATCTCGCCGAACGCGGCCCGGACGACCGCTCGCGCATCAATGTGGACCAGGACTGGGAGATGCGCTGGTGGGCCAAGAAATACAACGTCGCCGTCGAGGATCTGCGCGCTGCTGTGGAGGCGGTCGGCCCCTCGGCCGACGCGGTGGCCAAGCATCTCGGTCTGCAGGCCGATGCCGAGGCGCCCGAGCATACGCCGCTGAACACGACCGGCCCGCACTAGAATCCGGCCACATCTCCGCCGTTTTTCGCGGTCAGCCTCGGATCATGCCCTGGCTGACCGTTTTCCTGAGCGCCATCGCCTTCGTCCTGCTGGCCGGACCGGCGCTGGCCGCCGACCCGCGCCCCCGCGTGGTGATCTCGACCGATATCGGCGGCGCCGATCCCGACGACATGCAGAGCCTGGCGCATGCGCTGCTCTATGCCGACCGCATCCGTCTGGTCGGTCTCATCTCGACGCCCACCGGCCATGGCGGCCGCACGGCCGACATCCACAGGGCGCTGGATGCCTATGAAGCCGACTACCCGCTGCTGCGCCGCGCCTCGCCGTCCTATCCCGCCCCCGACAGCCTGCGCGGCATCGTGCACCAGGGACGGCTGACGCCGCAGCCCGAGGCAGGCTTCAGCGAGCCGAGCGACGGCTCGCACGCCATCATCGCCGCGGGGCAGGAGGCTGCGGCCGCGGGAGAACCGCTCTGGGTGCTGCTCTGGGGGGCGGCCACGGATCTCGCCCAGGCCCTGCACGACGCGCCGCAGATCGCGCGGCATCTGCGCGTCTACATGATCGGCGCCTGGAACACCGCGCAGGATCGTGCCGCGCGCGACTATATTGCTGCCAGCCATGCCCGCGAGCTGTGGTGGATCGAGAATGACAGCAGCTTCCGCGGCTTCTACACCGACGAGCAGGGGCGCGAGAACAATGAATGGCGCATGGGCGAGGCGCGCGGGCATGGCGCGCTCGGGCGGTATTTCACCGAGGCCCGCCAGTACGGCCTGAAAATGGGCGACACGCCGTCGCTGCTGTATCTGATCGACAGCGCGCCCGACGACGATCCCGGCGATCCATCCAGCTGGGGTGGCGCCTTCCGGCGCTTCCCGGCGCGCGGGCCGCATTACTGGACCGATGCGGATGTGGAGCGCGAAGCCTATCGCGGTGCGGCCACCGTGCGCCGCCACCGCGTGGCCGCCTATCGCGACTTCGCCGCGCGGCTCGACCGGCTGCGCGCCATGGAATGACGATGGCGCGAACGACGCTGGGCGTGGGCTGAAGACAAGAAGGGCGCGCCGGCGGGCGGGGGGACTGTCGCCGGCGCGCCCTCTCTGGAAAGCCTCTGCCGGGGAGGAGCAGCAGGGCCTTCCGGGGGACAGGATTAAACGGCCGGGCTCACGAGCGCCGTCGCCGCGCGGCGCTGCGGTTCAGCCGGTACAGGTTCTCGAAGCGCATCAGGTCGCCCCGGGCGCACATCACGCGCGCCTCGGCATGGGCGGCGCTGCGCTCCACGTTGCGCAGATTCTGGTAGAGGATGCGGGTCTGGGTCAGATCGCCGGCTGCCTGGGCCGCTTTCAGTTCGGCCTTGGCCGCTGACACTGCGGCCTGCGCCGTCTTGTACTGCTCCTGGGCTGCGCTGAGCGCATTGATAAGGTGGGAATGCAGCCGTTCGATATTCGCATCCATAGTGACCCCTCCTGTTTTTGCGTCCGGCTCATGTCTGTCCGGTGCCCGGGAGCATGTCCCAGGAGACCTGCAAAAGGCCAGTGGTCGCTTTGTGGCGCGAAGACTGGGGCAGAACTGTGACCGGACCACTGCCGGTCACAGCATTGCACCGGCCAATTCACGGAAATGCCTCAACTCTGTGCAGAACGCTCTCTGGCGAGCGCTTTGCGCACGGCGGGCCGCTCGCTCATGCGCTGCCGGTGCGCGGCGACTTTCGGCAGGCGGGCAGGGTCGACGCCATCGCCTTCCAGCCATTGCGCGACGGTGAAGAGATAGGCGTCGCAGATCGAGTAACGCTCGCCCATCACCCAGGGGCCGGCCAGCATGGCGGTCTCGATCAGCGCGAAGCAGTCATACATGTTCTGCGGCACCTTGCGCTTCATCGCCTCCATGGCCGCCTCGTCGTCGGCCCAGCGATAGGCGCGGGGCCGGTGGGCATGGGCCACGTGCACGGTGGAGCACAGATACGAATTGAACTCCTGCTCGCGGGCGAAGGCGAAGGGGTCGTCCAGCGAGGCCAGCCTGGCCTCGGGGAAGCTCTGCGCGATGAAGGCGAGCAGGGCCGGCGTCTCGGTCAGCACGCCACGCCCGGTCACCAGCGCCGGCACGCGGCCCTTGGGATTGACCTTCAGGTATTCCGGATCGCGCTGGGCGTTCTTTCTGAAATCCACCGCCACGGCTTCGTAATCCGCCCCGGCCTCTTCGAGGGCGATCATCGAGGCCAGCGCGCAGGTGGCGGGAGCGTAATAGAGGGTGAGCATGGGATTTCGGCTTTTTCCGCTTGAAATGCGAACAAAAGAGGGGTAGAACAATCAGAAAACAAAGGGGGCAGGTATGGCAACAGCTCCGATTGGGGAAGGCGAGCAGGTTTACACCTACAGGAATCTTCACGTCTGCCTGACGATAGCGGATTGGCATGGGTTTGCCGACGCGCTTTTCGACGAGTTTCCCGATGCCCGGTATTTCTTCCAGCCCAGCATATTCTATCGGGTGTGGCCTGAACCGCCGCCATGCGGTGTCGGTGAACATATGTTCAGGATGGGCGATGACCGGGGACCGTTTGACCCCGACAAATTTCATCAATCCGAGATGCATTTCGATCCCGACTGGAAACCGGAATGGATCGTCGTCGGAGATCCGATCAACGACGTGCTGCCGGAGCCCGGAGCTTACTGGGACCTGCGGGCCCCGAAACTGCCGGTGTTCAGATTCGAATACAGCTTTCACCAGGAGAGGAGTTACGACGCACCGGAGCACCTCACCGATGGCGAATACTGGTTCTTTTACGCGCCGGGGGATCAGAAGCATCTGAAGATCGGCCACAGGGTCTTCCGGATTTTTCGCCAGTTCGCCACCAACCGCAATCAGGCTCTCGTCTATCCGGCGACACGCACCGTCACGGCCAGGAGGGTGTCACCCGTCTGGTTGGGAAACGATGCGATACGGTGGGCGCGGGAAGACAGGAATCGCCTGCTGTCTTTCTGGCACCACAGGGATGAGCCGGAGCGCAGTCATGGTGTCCGTCCGCTGGACGACTGAAGTCAAAGCCACCCGCTCTTCTTGAAGCGCCAGTAGAGCAGCCCGCAGATTCCGCCCATCAGCAACAGCGCGAGCGGGTAGCCATATTTCCATTTCAGCTCGGGCATGAATTCGAAATTCATGCCCCAGATGCCGGCAAAGGCGGTGGCGACGGCGAAGATGCCGGCCCAGGCGGCCAGCCGCTTGTTCACCTCGCTCTCCTCGATGGTCACCATGGAAAGGTTCACCTGGATCGCGGTGCCGATCGTGTCGCGCGCCGTGTCGATCGAGGAATTCAGCCGGGTGAGGTGGTCGTAGATGTCGCGGAAATACTCCTGCAGATTGGCGCAGGTGCGCGGCACGCGGCCGCCATAGAGCTTGCTGACGGCCTCCATCAGCGGCGCCACGGCATGCTTGAGCACCATCACCTTGCGCTTGAGTGCATAGAGCCGCTCGATATTGGCGCGCGGCGAGCCGCCGCGCTCGCGATCGAAGATATGCTCCTCGATCTCCTCCAGTTCGGTCTCCAGTGCATCCAGAACGGGGAAATACCGGTCGACCACCGCATCCATCAGCGCGTAGAGCACATAGGCCGAGCCGAGGCTGAGCAGATGCGGCTCGCGCTCCGCCCGGTCGCGAACGCCCAGAAAGGTCTGCGCTGCGCGGTTGCGCACCGAGAGGATATGGCCCTCGTCGACGAAGACATTGACCTCGCCCTGCACCAGCTCGCCGTCCACGATTTCGAGCAGATGCATGACGACGAAGACGCTGTCGCCGTATTCCTCGATCTTCGGGCGCTGATGGCCGTGATGCGCGTCCTCGACGGCCAGTTCGTGCAGGCCGAATTCGGCCTGCATCTCGGCCAGCTCCTCCGCCGTCGCGTCCTTCAGCGCCACCCAGACGAAGGTGTCGGGCTGTTTCAGATATTCGCCGATCCGCTGCACCGGCAGATCGGCGAGTTTCCGGCCCTGCCGGTAAGCGACGCAATTGACCAGCATCGGCGGCCTCCCTCGCCACCATCCGCGACGCGGCGGTCCGCGACTCTGCGGTTCGCGACTCGGAGGGGCCGGGCAATGGTAGCGCGGATCGCGCGGCGCTTCATTGCCCCGTCACACCGGGGCGGCGGCGCAGCCCTCGACATCGTCCGGGGTTGCACCATCTGCTCGCATGGCGGAACACCCGCCATTGTCATGAACCCGAGGGGAGAGATGGGATGACCTATGTCGACGGCGTTCTGCTGCCAGTGCCGAAGAAGAACCTTGCCGCCTACCGGCGCATCGCCAGGAAGGCGGGGAAGATCTGGCGCGAGCACGGCGCGCTTGATTACAAGGAATGCGTCGGCGAGGACCTGAAGGTGAAGATGGTGCAGCCCTTCACGAAGGCGGTGACTCTGAAACCCGGCGAGGTCCCGGTCTTTGCCTTCATCGTGTTCAAGTCGCGCGCCCATCGCGACCGGGTCAACAAGAAGGTGATGGACGACCCGCGGCTGAAGGCGATGGCCGGCAGCGACACCATGGTCTTCGACATGAAGCGTATGGTCTATGGCGGCTTCAGGACACTGGTCGAGGTCTGACGCCGCGCCGCATACACCCGTAACCAGGCTGGCGGCAGGCTGGACTTTATATTCACTTTATGTTCTAATCTCCGATTGTGCATGCCATGCGGCGGCGGAAGTGGTAAATGCCGGATAAGCAGCGTTAAGCTTGTTTAAGGCCCGGATAAGACCGGATAAGCACTGCCAGGCCCGGCCTAAGAACAAAGACTCCGGATTAGCCGGATTATGATCCGGACAGACGCCGGATGCGGTGTTCGGCGACGGGTGATTCGACAAAGGAGGAACGGCGCATGGCCAATGGCGAGACTTCTGCAGGTGCGCGCCAGCCCGAAACACCCGAGCCGCGCCACCGCTGGCGTTTCTTCCGCGCCGGCGGCTTCGATCAGGTCCGCATCGAGGCGGGTGAGGACCTGAAACATCTCGACCAGCTGGACCAGAAACTCTGGCTGGCGCTGAGCTGCCCGGTCGATTCCGTGCAGTTCGACCGCCGCACCCTCGACCTGATGGATACCGACAGGGACGGCCGCATCCGCGCGCTTGAACTGCTGCACGCGGTACGCTGGACCTGCAGCATGGTCAACGATGCCGATGCGCTGTTCGCCGGCCATGGCACCCTGCCGCTCAGCCTGATCGACGACCGCCACGAGGAAGGCGCGCGCATCCTTGCCTCGGCGAGACGTATCCTGACCAATCTCGGCAAGGCCGATGCCGGCGCGATCGCGCCCGAGGAGGCGGCCGACGTGCAGCGCATCTTCGCCAGCACGCAGTTCAACGGCGACGGCATCGTGCCGCCGGCCGCGGCGAAGGAGCCGGAGACGGCTGCGGTGATGCAGGACATCATGCGGCTGGCGGGGTCGCGCCCCGATCGCGGCGGCGAACAGGGCATCGGACAGGAGGAGTTCGACAGCTTCTTCGCCGCGGTGGATGCCTACTGCGCCTGGTGGGACGAGGCGCAGGCCTCGCCCGACATCCTGCCGCTGGGCGAGGGAACGCTCGCCGCCGTGCAGGCGGTGGATGCGATCAGGGCCAAGCTGGACGATTACTTCTTCCGCTGCCGCATGGCCGCCTTCGATCCGGCGGCCGAAGCGGCGCTGAACGCCGATGCGGAGGATTTCGCCGCCATTGCCGATGAGGATCTTTCCGGCGGCGCCGCGCCGGTGGTCGGATTTCCGCTGGCGCGGGTCGCGGCCGGCCGGCCGCTGCCGCTGGGCGACGGCGGAATCAATCCGGCCTGGGCGGACAAAGTCGCCGCCCTGCGCGATGCAGCCGTAACTCCTCTTCTCGGAGCGCGCGAGGCCCTGAGCGAGGAGGACTGGCTGGCGCTGCAGGCGAAGCTGAAGCCGGGCATGGCATGGCTGGGCCGCAAGCAGGGCGGTCTCGTCGAGCCGCTCGGACTGAGCCGCGTGCGCAGCATCAGGGCGGGCGAGGCGCGGCAGAAAATCGCGGCGCTGATTGAGGCCGATCTGGCGCTGAAACCGGAATTCGAGGCGATTGCCGCCGTCGAGATGCTGGCGCGCTATGTGCGCGACCTCGTGCCGCTGCTGCACAACTTCGTGTCCTTCCGCGATTTCTATACCCGCAAGGGCAAGGCGATCTTCCAGGTCGGCAAGCTCTATATCGACGGCCGTTCCTGCGATCTCTGCGTCCGTGTCGACGACCCCAACAGCCATGCGACGCTGGCCTCGCTGAGCCGCATGTATCTGCTTTACTGCGACTGCTACCGGCGCGGCTCGAACGAGAAGATGACCATCGCCGCGGCGATTACCGGCGGCGACGGCGATCAGCTTATGAACGGCCGCAACGGCGTGTTCTACGATCGCCAGGGTCGCGACTGGGATGCCGTGGTGGTGAAGATCGTCAGCCATCCGATCAGCATCCGTGAAGCCTTCTGGCTGCCCTACAAGAAGCTGGGCAAGTTCATCGGCGATCAGATCGAGAAATTCGCCGCCGCCCGGGCCAAGCAGTCCGAGGCGCAGATGACGGCGCAGCTGCTGAAGACCGGCACCCAGGCAGTGACGGGGGCCCCGCCTGCGGCCGCGGCGCCCGCGGCTCCGCCGCCGCCCGCTTTCGATGCCGGCAAGTTCGCCAGCATCTTCGCCGCCATCGGCCTGGCGATCGGCGCGATCGGGACCGCGCTGGCTTCGGTGGTCACCGGGATTCTCAATCTGACCTGGTGGCAGATTCCGCTGGCGATCTTCGGCGTGATCCTGCTGATCTCCGGGCCGTCCATGGTGATCGCGGCGATGAAGCTGCGGCAGCGCAATCTGGCGCCGATTCTCGACGCCAACGGCTGGGCGGTGAATGCGCGCGCGAAGATCAACATCCCCTTCGGCGGCAGCCTTACCCAGCTGGCCAAGCTGCCTCCGGGCGCCGAGCGGGCCCTGACCGATCCCTATGCGGAGCGGACCACGCCCTGGCGGCTGATCGGTTTTCTGGTGCTTGTGGTCATCCTGCTCGGCTTCGCCTGGCGCTACGACTGGCTGCCGCGGCTGTTCGGCCATTAACCATAACGCCGGATTTTCAGTCGCTCGAAGCCCGATTGGCGGGTTAGGATGGGGCCATGAAACTCGAGCCGCGCTTCTTCAGTCCCATCGGCACGCTGCGCCATGCCGAGCGCCTGAATTTCCTGTCGAAGGATGTTCGCGCCGCCGGCACCGTGATGGGCTTCTTCGGGGCCGCGGCGGCGCTGGGCGCTAGGCCGGAAGAACTCGTTCTGCTGGTCTGCCGGCGTCACAGCCCGGCCGACCTGCACAGGCAGGTAGTTCTGGTCTTCCAGCCGAACCGCGGCCTGACGGAGGCGCTGACCCGGCTCTATCGCGCCCATGGCCGGCCGCTCGGTTTCGAGGGCCAGCAGCGCTGGTGCGCCATTCCCGAGCCGGGCTTTCTGCGCGACGAAACCTTCGCCCTGCTGGCGGCGCATTTCCCGACCCTGCTGATGATCGAAGAGACGGCCGCCGGAGATCTGGACATCGCCGTCCATGCCTCGTCCGGCTTCAAGTCGCATCCGAAGCTGAAGCTGGCGCCGCTGGGCGATGGGACAAAGCCGGCCGTCGCGGCGGCACCGGCGGCGAAGGTCACCCCGCTGCCGCGCAGCGCGGCAGCACCCACCCCGCAGCCGCAGCCAATCACTGCGCCGCAGGCCGCGCGTCCGGCCCAGGTCGTGCCGTTGCGGCCGCGCCGGCTGAAAAGCGGCGTGGCGCTGAACGAGCATGTCGAACGCCGGGTGGTGAACGAGTTCCGCCGCCTGCTGCAGATGGTGGCGCTGCACTCCTGACCTCTCAGCCCAGCGGGCCCGTGCACATATAGGCGCCGTCCTGGTAGATCAGCGGCGCGACATCGTCGCGGCAGGTTGCGCGCGTCACGCGGCCGATGCAGACCGAATGCGAGCCATAGGCATGCAGCGCCTCGATCTCGCAGAACACGTTGGCCTGTGCATCGGCCAGATAGGGCACGCCGTGCTCGTCGGCCCGCCAGTCGCCGATCCGGAAACGCGCCTCGCCATCCGCCGAGGCCGCGAAGACCTCCGAGAGCTTCTGCTGGCTGCAATGCAGCAGGTTGATGCAGAGCAGCCGGCCCAGGCTGAGCTGGGCATGCAGGGCTGCCGAGCGGTTGACGCAGGCCAGCACCGCCGGCGGGTTGGCGGAGACGGAGGTGACGGCCGTCGCTGTCATGCCGTGGCGCAGGCCGTTTTCGGCGCGGGTGGAGATCACGGTGACGGTGGCGGCCAGCCGGCGCATGGCGCTGCGGAAGGCGGCGTCGAGAGCTTGGTCGGTCATGCCCTAGGATGTAGTGGAAGCGAGCCGGGCGGGCAATTCCGCCGCGACCTTTTCCGCCAGTTCGCGCCAGTCGGCGGCCTGGCTCTGCCGCAGCAGCCGCAGTGTCGGATACCAGGGCGTGGTCTCGCCCTCCAGCCCCCAGTACCAGTGCGGCGAGATACCCTTGTGAAGCAGCACCCAGGTCGGCCTGCCCAGTGCGCCGGCCATATGCGCGGTCGTATTGCTGGTGCTGATCACCATGTCCATGGCGGCCACCTGGGCGGCGAAACCGTCCAGGTCCTTCAGCTGGTCGATCCCCGGGTCATGCAGGATGTCGGCGCCGCAGGCGGCCTTCAGCGCGGCCCGGTCTTCGGCGCGGTTGCCGTATTGCAGGTCGACGAAGCGGATGCCCGGCAGCGTCAGGAACGGGGCGAAATCCGTCAGCTGCGCCGATTTCGGAGCGCCCAGCTTCGGGTTGCCGCTGTGCCAGGCGATACCGACCAGCGGGCCGTCATGGCCCGCCAGGTAGCGCTGACGCAGCATGGCGGTCCGCTGCGGATCGGCGCGCAGTGGCAGTGCACCCTTGCAGTCGGCCGGCGAGCGGCGAAAGACGGCGGCGACGTCGAACAGCGTCGCCTGCACGACGAGATCCCCGGCGAAAAGCCGCGGCTCGGGCGGCGCCTTGCGGGCATGCACCTCAATGCCGGGAAAGCTGCGATTCAGCAGCGGGATCATGCGCGGATCGCATTCGATCACCGGCGTGATTCCGCAGGCGAGCAGTTCCGGCAGCACGCTCAGCAGCACGAGGTTTTCGCCGACACCCTGTTCGGTGAACAGCAGCATCTTCCTGTCTGCGGGGATCGGTTCGCCCTTCCAGAAGGGCAGCGTGAAGGGCCGCCGGTCCACTGCCATTTCGGCGAGATTCCAGCGCGCCTCGAAATGCGGCCAGGCCTGTCCGTAATTGCCCCTGATCATGAGCGCCGCGCCGTAGCGCATATGGGCTTCGCCATGGCCGGGCGCCTGCCGCCAGGCCTTTTCATACCAGCGCAGCGCGCCGTCCAGGCTGCCCTTGCCGCGTTCCAGGTCGCCGAGCGCGATCAGTGTATCGATCCCGGCCGGCGACAGTTCGGCCGCCTTTGCAACCGCTGCCTCTGCGCCGGCAAGGTCGCCCTGGGCCATCAGGGCGAGGCCGAGATTCTGGTGCGCCATGGCCAGACCGGGGTTCAGTGCGATGGCCTGGCGCAGCACGTCGATGGCGGCGGTAAAGTCGCGGACGTCCTGCAGGGCCGCGCCGAGGTTCACCAGCGTGTCGGCCGATCCGGGCCGCAGCCTGAGCGACGTGCGGTAGCTGGCGATGGCCTCGTCCGGGCGGCCGAGCTGGCGCAGTAGGTTGCCGCGGTTGCTGTGAGCGCCGGCGTTGTCCGGATCCAGCGTGACGGCGCGATCCAGATGGTCCAGCGCCCCGGTGGTGTCGCCGGACAGCCGCAGCAATTCGCCCAGGTTGCTGTGGAAGAGGCCGTGGCGGGGCGCCAGCGCGACGGCCCGGCGCAGGGCGGCGATGGCTTCGGGAAGCTGGCCGGCGCGGAAGAATGCCAGCGCCTGCTCGTTCAGCCGGGCGGCCTCCTGCGGCAGGGGCGGGACCGAGCCGGCGCGCATCGGCGCGGCCGCTCTCCTGTCCTGTGCCCGGCGCTGTTTCCTGTTCACCCGCGGTCTCCTGCTGCTGCCCGGAATGCATGGCGGACGGACCCTTAAGGAGGGCTTAATCTCGGCATGATCAAACCTGCAGGGCGTCTCCGTGCAGGGTATGTGCGGATGACGGCAGAGCCTGGAGGCCGGTGATGTTTGACACTTTCGCGGCGGCGCTGGACTGGTTCGGTATTGTCGTCTTCACGACGACCGGCGCACTGGTCGCCTCCCGCAAGCAGATGGATGTCGTGGGCTTCATCCTGCTGGGTACCGCAACGGGTATCGGCGGCGGCACCATCCGCGACGTGCTGCTCGGCGCGCTGCCGGTCTTCTGGGTGGGCGAACCGTCCTATCTGGTCACCTGCGTCCTGGTCTCGGTCGCAACCTTCCTGCTGGCGCATATCCCGCAGTCGCGTTACGCGCTGCTGCTCTGGTGCGATGCGATCGGCATGGCGCTGTTTGCCGTTACCGGCGCCGAGAAGGCGCTGCTGGCCGGCGCCGCTCCGGTCGTGGCGGTCGCCATGGGCGTGGTGACCGCGACCTTCGGCGGCATGATCCGCGACATTCTCGGCGGCGAAAGCCCGGTCATCCTGCGCCGCGAAATCTATGCCACGGCCGCGCTGGCGGGCGCCGCTCTGTTCGTCACCCTGTCCGTGTCCGGCATCGCCCGGGAAATCGGTCTGGCCAGCGGGTTCTGTCTTGCCGCGGCAATCCGGGGTGCGGCGCTGCGCTGGAACTGGTCACTGCCGCGCTACCGCTCCCGGCCCGGCCGCGTGATGGACGACCGCGGTGACTGAAGCGCGGCCCGGCCCTCAGATTTCGCGCGCCGGCAGCAGGCCGGCCGCCTTCAGCCGCAGACAGAGCCGACAGGCCATGTCGACGCAGCGCTGGCCGTCGAAGGGGAAGAGGTCGGAGAAGGCGGCGGCCACGCGGTTGGACAGCGCTGCCCGGATCAGGCGCCGCGCGCGGTGCAGCCGCGTCTTGACCGTCTCCGGCCGGATCGACAGCTGCGTGGCGACTTCCTCCGTGCTCATCCCTTCGATGTCGCGGAGGATGAAGACGACGCGGAATGGATCGGGCAGTTCGTCCACGCATCGTTCAAGCAGCTGGCGGATCTGCTCGCGGGCAAGATCAGTCTCCGGGTTATGCTGCGGCAGGCTCGGGAAACGGATCACGGCGGCGCTGGTCTGCTCGATCGCTTCGATATCCGTCGTCCGGCCGCGTACCCGGCGCTTGCGCAATCTGCCGAAAGCCTCGTTCAGCGCGATCCGCGTCAGCCATGTCGAGAAGCTCGACTCGCTGCGAAAGCCGTCCAGGCTGGCAAAGGCGCGCAGATAGGCCTCCTGCACCACGTCCTCGGCGTCGGTGTCGTCCTGCAGCACGGCGCGGGCCACCCGGAACAGGCGACGGTTATGACGCTGCACCAGCGTGCGGACCGCGGCTTCGTGGCCCTCCCGGATCATGGCGATCAGCGCGGTATCCTCAAGCGCGCCGAGATTACGTGCGGACTTCGGGGCGGTTTGCATCGGGATCTCCCTTCGCGTTCCTGCATTCGTCACGGGCAGATGCTGCGGTCCTGCGACACGCGCGCCAGCCAGGCCACCAGGTCGGCCCGTTCCTGCGCGTTCTTGACGCCCGCATATCCCATCTTGGTGCCGGGCAATGTGCCGAGTGGATCCTTCAGGAAGCGATCCAGAGTTTCCTCGGTCCAGATGATACCCGAACCGGCCATCGCCCGCGAATAGGCATAGTCCGGCAGACTGCCCGCCCGACGCCCCAGAAGGCCGCAATGCTTCGGCCCGCTGCGGTTGCGGTCGAGCGAGTGGCAGGCGATGCATCTCTGATAGATCTGCTCGCCCCGCTCCGTATCGGCCGCCTGCGTCGCCGGCGCCGCTGTAGCAGCGAAGACGGTGGCGAGAAGAATGAGTCCGGAGATCGTCGGCATGTGGGTCTGGCGGGCGCGGCAGATCGGGGGCAATCGTCCGGCCCGCCCTCCTGTTCAGGATACAAAGGCCGCCGGAACCGGATCCTGGCCAAGCGCCTGCCGCAGCATGGCCCAGTGCATGGCCTCATCGCCGAGGATGGAGGCGGCAACCTTCGCAAGCTCGCGATCGGTGAGGACTGGCACCGCGCCGAGATACGCGCTGACGGCGCCTTTCTCGAGCTGGGCCGCGAAAGACAGAATGTCGGCCTGGCTCTTCAGCCTCTCCGTCGGAAACGAAAAGGTCTTCGGCGGTTCGACGGGTCTGCCGCCAAGCGCCCTGATCGTCTTGGCCAGCGCATCGACATGCTGCTTGTGATGATCCTGGAAGCCGACAGCCAAGTCGAGAACGGGCTTCTGCAGCAATCCGCTCTCGGCGCCGAGCTGATAGGCGGCCACGGCCTCCTGCTCGGCGCCCAGCGCCGCATTCAGGATCGTCACATCATTGCCCGAAGTCGCCGCCCTGGCGCTGCCCACGGCCAGCCTCGGATTGCCGGCCAGCAACGCGATTGCGGTGGCAGACAGCGTCAGGTGCGCGCCGCCCGACAGGAAACTGCGCCGGCTGGTTCCGGCAGTGATCGGTTCAGTTACATTGCGTATGATGGTCATGGTCGTCTCCTGGCTGCGGCGCGTTGCGGCAGTGCCGCGATTGCTGGTCGGCTGGCGGCCTTCATGGCGTGTCAGCAATCATTGGATGCGCGACCCGCATAAAGGTTTCCGCGATTGTCAGAGGGAGAGCGAGGCGAGGAATTCGCTGCGCAGCCTGGTATCGCTGTGGAACTCGCCGATCAGCCGCTTGGTGACCATGCGTGCGCCGCTGATGCCGATGCCGCGGGTGCTCATGCAGGCGTGGTCGGCCTCGATGACGACGGCGACGCCGCGCGGTCGCAAAGCTTCATCGATGGCGGTCGCGATCTGATCGGTCAGTCTTTCCTGGATCTGAAGCCTGCGTGCACAGGCGTCGACGACGCGCGCCAGCTTTGAAATGCCCACGACACGGTCGACCGGCAGATAGGCGACATGCGCTTTGCCCCTGATCGGCGCCATGTGATGTTCGCAGATCGAATGAAAGGGGATATCGCGCAGTTCGACCGGTTCGCCGTAATCGCCGGCATCCTCGAACGTGCGTTCGAGCAGGGTGACGGGATTTTCGCGATAGCCGCCGAACCATTCCCGGTAGGCGCGGATGACCCGCGCCGGCGTTCCGCGCAGGCCTTCGCGGTCCGGGTTTTCGCCGATGAAGCGGATCAGCGTCCGGATCGCCGATTCCGCTTCCTGCACGGTGGGCGCGTCCGCCAGGGAATCAGTGACGGACAGTTCGGCCAGTGCGTTCATCGGGATGCTCCTGTTGCGGCAGTCACGCGTTTGGATGCGTTCAGCGCAAAAGGGTTCCCCGGATTGTCCGGTCAGGGATGATTGAGCAGGAGCAGTGCTTCGGCCACGGCAATCACATGGGTCCGGCGCTGATGCGCGGCGATCATGGCCGACAGCTCGCTGCGCAGCCGGTAATCCCGCACGGAGGGGATTTCCCGGCTCATGCGGTGCACCATCCGGTCGCGGTCGTCGCATAAACCGCGCAGCTCGTCATGGGCGTTCTCCGGCGTGAGCGGCGTGCCACCGTCGTTCTGCTCGCGGACCCGGACGACGGCGCCGAGATGCAGGAGCTGCTCGCGGAGGAAGTCGCAGAAACTGACATCCTCGGCGCAGATGCGGTGCAGGGCCTTTGCGATCTCGCCGCCGGTCACGGCATTTTTCAGTCCGGTCAGCACCGGAACGCCGGCGGACCAGCCGTCATACAGGTCGCGCAGCAGGGGCAGGAGAGTCGAAGGGGGCGCCGTCTCGATATATTCCGGCCCCAGTTCGTGCATGAAGCAGGGCGGCGAGGCATAGG
>NZ_DATGQG010000043.1:0-14634 GCF_035304305.1 Ferrovibrio sp. | reverse complement strand
TGGTCGCGGAAAAGCCCGGAATCAAGCGCAGACCGCAGAAATATACAGCCGTGGGTTGCCACCGGAGACCAATCGGTGTCCGTGTCCAGTAAGGAATTGCTTCGCCGGACTGTTAATATATTTTCCGTCACGGAAGAGGGGTGTGTCGGTTGCGGCGTCTCCGCGGCGCATGCTCCCGCGCAGACCCGGTATGGTCTCCACAAAGAAGGCGGAATTTTGATCGACATCGTTTCCGACGCCAAGCGCTTCGAGCTGCTGATTGGGGCAGTCACCGACTATGCCATCTACATGCTCGATCCGAATGGCATCGTGACCAGCTGGAATTCCGGCGCGCAGCGCTTCAAAGGCTACAAGGCCAGCGAGATCATCGGCCAGCATTTCTCGCGCTTCTATACCGACGCCGACCGGGCCGAGGGACAGCCGGAGCGCATGCTGCAGATCGCCGCCGAGGAAGGCCGCTATGAGGCCGAGGGCTGGCGCGTGCGCCAGGATGGCAGCCTGTTCTGGGCAAGCGTGGTAATCGACGCGATCCGGGCCGAGGACGGCACTCTGCTGGGCTTCGCCAAGATCACGCGCGACATCACCGAGAAGAAACAGGCGCAGGAGACGCTGGAGCAGACGCGAGCCGCCCTGTTCCAGGCGCAGAAGATGGAGGCGATCGGCCAGCTCACCGGCGGCATCGCCCACGACCTGAACAACCTGCTGACCGTCATTGCCAACGGCCTCGATCTGCTCAGCCGCAATCTCCGCGATCCCCGGGATCTGCGCCGGCTGGATGCCGCGCAGCGCGCCACTGATCGTGGCGCCAAACTGACGCAGCAATTGCTCGCCTTCGCGCGGCGGCAGCCGCTGCGGCCGCAGCGGCAAAGCCCCGCGGCCCTGATCCGCGACTTCGAACCGGTTCTGCGTCGCGCCTGCAGCGCCAATATCGACATCGAATTCGATCTGCAGGCCCGTACGCATCAATGCGACATCGACGGGCCGCAGTTCGAGGCGGCGATCCTGAATCTCGTGGTCAATGCCCGCGATGCGATGCCATCGGGTGGCCGGCTGCAGGTGCGGACCTCTGCTGTCGCGCTGGATGCGGTGAAGCGCGAGGCGGTGACCCGCTCGGCCGGCGCCGATGCGCCTGCCATTACCGCGACAGCTTCGGAATTCGTCCTCGTGGAGGTGGTCGATACCGGAACCGGCATGCCTCCGGAAGTGCAGGTGCGCGCCTTCGATCCCTTCTTCACCACCAAGGAGGTCGGCAAGGGGACGGGACTGGGGCTCAGCCAGGTCTACGGCTTCGTCACGCAGACCGGTGGCATGGTGGAGATCGATAGCACACAGGGTCGGGGAACGGCGATCCGGATCTATCTGCCGGCCGCCGAGCGTGTGTCGACGGAAGCCGATCCGGCCAGCGAGATCGTGGATGAGCACGGCCAGCAGGCCGGTACGGTTCTCATCGTCGAGGATGAGTCGGAGGTACTGGATATCGCCGCCGAGATTTTCCAGTCGCTCGGCTATCAGGTCCATACCGCGCAGGAGGCGTATTCTGCCCTCGACCACCTGAGGCATTCGAGAAATATCGATGTGCTGTTCACCGACGTCATCATGCCGCGCGGCATGAATGGCATCGAACTGGCGCGGGAGGCACGCAAGCTGCGCCCGGACATCATGGTTCTGCTAGCATCCGGCTATCCGATTCCCGCCCTGTCGGCGGAGTTCGGCGCGCTGGACGAGTTCGCCTTTCTGAGCAAGCCCTATCGCTGGGCCGAAGTGGCCGACCGGCTGAAATCCCTTCGGGCGGCCGGGTCCAGCTAGCTGCGTGGCGTCCGCGCAGGCTCAGACCCGGCGCCGTCGCCGATCCCGGGGGACACACCGATGCCGTGCCTGAAGCTCAGCTCGCCGCCGAGCCAACCGGTTACCATGGATAGTGCCACGGCAAGCACCGTCAGGATGAAGCCGCCGATCATCGGCTCGCCGGCGGCCTGCTCCGGACGTGTCAGGTAGTTCGCCAGGGTGATGGCCAGCATCACGGCATTGCCGCCGCCATGCGCCAGGGCGATGATCATACGGCGGGCCCGCGCCAGCGAAACCAGATCGATGATCCCGAGAATGGCCGCCAGCGCGCCGGTGACCAGGACGGCCAGCAGCAGCCATTTCGCGCCCTCTGCCCAGAAGGGATTCTCGGTGACGAAATAGGCGATGTCGGCGGCGAGCGCGAGCACGAGTGCGCCGATGGGAAGCGGAACGACCATGGGATGCATCGGATGTCCGGCGATGGCCGCGACACTGCCGGTGCCGGCGGGATAGCGGGGGGAGCTCATGGAGATTCCTCCGTGGGACGCTGTCCTGCAACCCGGGCGGAAATCCCTTGTTCCTGCGCCAAACGGTCAAAGAAAAAACCCCGCCGGCGGAAACCGGCGGGGCTCATTGGACGTCCCGGCTCAGACTGAGCCGCTGGCCCAGGGAACGATCTTAGACCGAGTAGTACATCGAGAACTCGATCGGGTGCGGAGTATGCTCGAACGCGTACACCTCTTCCCACTTCAGTTCCATGTAGGCGTCGATGAAGTCGTCGGTGAAGACACCACCGGCCTTCAGGAAGGCGCGATCCTTGTCGAGGTTCTCCAGAGCCTCGCGCAGCGAGCCGCAGACCTGCGGAACTTCCTTCAGTTCCTCGGGCGGCAGGTCGTAGAGGTTCTTGTCCATCGGGTCGCCCGGATGGATCTTGTTCTTGATGCCGTCCAGACCGGCCATCAGCATCGCGGCATAGGCCAGGTAGGGGTTCGCGCCCGGATCGGGGAAGCGTACCTCGACGCGCTTGGCCTTCTCGCCGGCACCGAACGGGATGCGGCAGGAAGCCGAGCGGTTGCGCGACGAATAGGCCAGCAGCACCGGCGCCTCGAAGCCGGGGATCAGGCGCTTGTAGCTGTTCGTCAGCGGGTTGGTGAAGGCGTTCAGCGCCTTGGCATGCTTGATGATGCCGCCGATGTAGTACAGCGCCAGCTCGCTCAGGCCGGCATACTTGTTGCCGGCGAACAGCGGCTTGCCGCCCTTCCACAGCGACTGGTGCACGTGCATGCCCGAGCCGTTGTCGCCCTTGACCGGCTTCGGCATGAAGGTCGCGGTCTTGCCCCAGGCATGGGCGACGTTGTGGACGCCGTACTTGTAGATCTGCATGTAGTCGCCGCAGCGCACCAGCGTGCCGAACTTGATGCCGAGCTCGTGCTGGCTGTTGGCGACCTCATGGTGATGCTTTTCGACCGGCACGCCCATGGACGCGATGGTGGAGAGCATCTCCGAGCGCAGGTCGCCGCCCTGGTCCAGCGGCGCGACCGGGAAGTAGCCGCCCTTGAGCGGGGCACGATGCCCCATGTTGCCGCCTTCGTAGGCCTTGCCGGAATTGTAGTTGCCCTCGATGTCGTCCATGAAGACGAAGGTTTCGTTCATCGAGGTCTTGAAGCGCACGTCGTCGAACACGAAGAACTCGGCCTCGGGGCCGAAATAGGCGACGTCGGCCACCTTGCTGGCCTTCAGATGCGCCTCGGCGGCCTTCGCGATCGAGCGCGGGCAGCGGTTGTAGGGCGTGCCTTCATGCGGCTCGAGCACGTCGCAGAACAGCACGGCCGTGGTCTGCGCGGCGAAGGGGTCGAAATGCAGGGTGTCGAGGTCCGGCTGCAGCAGCATGTCGGACTCGTTGATCGCCTTCCAGCCGGCGATCGAGGAGCCGTCGAACATGACGCCTTCCTTCAGCGCAGCTTCATCGACCATGCTGATATCGAAGGCAACGTGCTGCCACTTGCCGCGCGGATCGGTGAACCGGAAATCGACGTACTTGGTGTCCTTGTCCTTCAACTGCTTCACGATGGATTTTGCATCAGCCATAGCTGTATTCCTGTTTCTTCTTCCCTGGGTTGGTAACGCTCAACGTGCTGGCCGGGAGTGAGCCGGCGGCTACCCGATGAGTTGGACGGCGGGTAAGACTGCCCGGCCTCAGACTGCTTCCGCGCCCTTTTCGCCGGTGCGGATGCGAATGACTTCCTCGACGGAGGAGATGAAGATCTTGCCGTCACCGATGCGGCCGGTACGGGCGGCCTGGGTGATCGCCTCGACAGCGCGTTCGACCATGCCGTCGTCTAGCACCACCTCGATTTTCACCTTCGGAAGGAAATCCACGACGTATTCGGCGCCGCGGTAGAGTTCGGTATGGCCTTTCTGGCGGCCGAAGCCCTTGGCTTCGGTGACGGTCAGGCCCTGCAGTCCGATTTCGTGCAGCGCCTCTTTCACTTCGTCGAGCTTGAACGGCTTGATGACGGCTTCGATCTTTTTCATGGGTCCGGAAGAGTTGGGATGGTCTGAGGGTGAGGGTGACTAGGTATTGTGTTGGACTTGCCTGCTCATGCCCCTTCCTATGCACGGCCTGTGCCACTCTGCAGCCGTGGCAAGCCACTGGATTTGTGCGCCTGCAACAGGGCTTGTGGATATCTTTTTGGCAGTCGATGCCTGTTAAACCGGCCGAATGATCAAAAAACGGGCAGATAAATGCCTAGTTCTTGGCCTGGCGGTTCTCTAAGAAGCTTCTGATCCGTTCCAGGGCTTCCGAAATGGCTTCATCCGAGGCAGCGAAGGAAAGGCGGAGGTAGCCTTCGCCATGGCGGCCGAAGCTGGTTCCGGCGATGGTCGCGACCCTGGCCTGCTCCAGCAGCCCGTCCTGCATCTGCCGGGCATTCAGCCCGGTGCCGGTGATGTTCGGAAAGGCGTAGAAGGCACCCTCGGGCTTGATGCAGCTGATCCCCGGGATCCGGTTCAGCCCGGCGACGCAGAGGTCGCGGCGGCGGCGGAAGGCGAGCCGCATCTCCTCGACCGCGTCCTGCGGTCCCTCCAGGGCGGCGATGCCGGCGAACTGGGTCGCCGCGTTGACGCAGGAGTGGGTATTGATGGCGAGCTTGGTGGCGAGGTCGACCAGCCGTTCGGGCCAGAGGCCCCAGCCCAGCCGCCAGCCGGTCATGGCGTAGGTCTTGGACCAGCCTTCCAGGATGATCAGCCGGTCCTGCAGCTGGTCGAGCCAGGGGATGAAGCTGGCATAAGCCCCGTCGCCGTCCAGCACCAGCCGCGAGTAGATCTCGTCGGCCATGATGGCGACATGTGGGAAGCGCTGCAGGCCTTCCACCAGCTTGCGGACTTCCTCGGCCGGGGCGACGCCGCCGGTGGGGTTGGCGGGAGAATTGACGATCAGCAGCCGCGTCTGCGGCGTGATCCGCGACAGCAGGTCGTCGGCGCGGAAGGCGAAGCCGTTCTTTTCCAGCAGCGGGTAGCCGGCGGGCGTGGCGCCCGTGTAGTTGACCAGCGATTCATAGATCGGGAAGCCCGGATCGGGATACATGATTTCGGCACCCGGCTCGCCGAACATCTCGATGGCGGTCGCCATGGTGACCTTGCCGCCCGGCACGATGACGATGCGGTCGGGCGAGACGGTCACCCGGTAGCGTCGGGCGATCTCGGCGCAGACGGCCTCGCGCAAAGGGAGAATGCCGTTGGCCGGCGTATAGCCGTGGTGGCCGTCGCGCAGGGCCCTGACGGCGGCTTCGACCACATGGGGCGGGGTGGGGAAATCCGGCTGGCCGATGCCGAGATTGATCACCGACCGGCCCTGCGCCTCCAGCGCTTTCGCGCGTGCGAGAACCTCGAAGGCACTCTCGCTGCCCAGTCGCGACATCCGCGCGGCTATCTGCATGGACTCCTCCCCATCGGTATATTAGTCAGCTTATGACGGTTATCGGACGCCCCGGCAAGGGGGCCCGGAGCCGCCGGAAGAGGGATGGAAATGCTGCTCGACGTTCGCACCTATACCTGCCGGCCCGGCACGATCAAGCTGCAGCTGGAACTCTACGAACAGCATGGCCTGACCCCGCAGAAACGGCATCTCGGCGAGCCGGTCGCCTTCCTGGTGACCGAGACCGGTCCCCTCAATACCTACATGCATATCTGGGCCTATGAGAGCGCGGCCGACCGCGAGAGGAAGCGCGCCGCCATGCAGGCCGATCCGGACTGGCAGGCCTATCTGAAGAAGAGCGCCGAGGCCGGCTATCTCGTGGCGCAGGAGAACCGCCTGATGACACCGGCGGCCTTCGCGCCGATCAAGCGCTAATCATCCAGCAGAGAGTACCGACATGAAACGCAGTGGTGGTCAGATCCTGGTCGAGCAGTTGCGCCTGCATGGCGTCGACATGGCATTCGGCGTGCCGGGCGAGAGCTTTCTCGCCGTGCTGGACGCGATGCACGATCACGCCAACCACATGAAGTTTGTGATCTGCCGCCAGGAAGGCGGCGCAGCCATGATGGCGGATGCCTATGGCAAGACCACCGGCCGTCCCGGCATCTGCATGGTGACCCGCGGTCCGGGCGCCACCAATGCCTCGGCCGGCGTGCATGTCGCCTTCCAGGATTCCACGCCGATGATCCTGTTCATCGGCCAGGTCGGCCGCGACATGGTCGAGCGCGAGGCCTTCCAGGAAATCGACTACCGCCGCATGTTCGGCCAGATGGCGAAATGGGTGGCGCAGATCGACGATGCCGCGCGCATTCCGGAATACATCAGCCGCGCCTTCTCGGTCGCCATGTCGGGCCGGCGCGGGCCGGTGGTGCTGGCCCTGCCGGAGGACATGCTGACCGAATTCGCCGACGTGCCCGATGGCCGCCCGGTCATTCCCGCCGAGGCGCATCCCTCAATGGAGCAGATGGCGCAGCTCAAGGCGATGCTGCAGGACGCGAAGAAGCCGTTCATGATCGTAGGCGGCAGCGGCTGGAGCGAGCAGGTGCGCGAGCAGGTGCAGGCCTGGGCCGGCGCTTCCGACCTGCCGGTCGGTGCCGTGTTCCGCCGCCAGGATTATCTCGACAATGACTGGCCGAACTACGTCGGTGATGTCGGCATCGGTATCAATCCGAAGCTGCAGGCGCGGATCCGGGAAGCCGACCTGCTGCTGGTGATGGGCTCGAAGATGGGCGAGATGGCCACCGGCGGCTACACCATGCTCGGCATTCCGGTACCGGACCAGAAGATCGTGCATGTCCATGCCGGTGCGGAAGAGCTCAACCGCGTCTATTCCGCCGATCTGCCGATCCATGCCAGCAACGCGGCCTTCGCGGCGGCGCTGACCAAGATGGGCCCGGTGGACGGCAAGGCCTGGGCCGCGGCCACGAAGCAGTCGCGCGCCGACTACGAGGAATGGCAGAAGCCGGTCACCTCACCGGGCGGCGTGCAGATGTCGCAGATCATCAAATGGCTGGACGAGAACCTGCCGGCCGATGCGGTCTTCTGCAACGGCGCCGGCAACTACGCCACCTGGGTGCACCGCTTCCACCGCTACCGCCGCCATACCGCCCAGCTTGCACCGACCTCGGGCTCGATGGGCTACGGCGTGCCGGCGGCGGTGTCGGCCAAGCTGATCAACCCGCAGCGTACAGTGGTCGCCTTTGCCGGCGACGGCTGCTTCCTGATGACGGGGCAGGAATTCGCCACCGCGCTGCAGTATGGCGCCAACATCATCGTGATCGTCGTGAACAACGGCATGTACGGCACGATCCGCATGCACCAGGAGCGGGAATACCCCGAGCGGGTCAGCGGCACGGAGCTGCGCAATCCCGATTTCGCCGCCTATGCCCGCGCCTTCGGCGGCCATGGCGAGACGGTGGAGCGCACCGAGGATTTCGCCGATGCCTTCAGGCGCGCGCAGGCGAGCGGCAAGGCGGCGATCATCGAGATCAGGCTCGATCCCGAAGCCCTGACGCCGCGGCAGTCGCTCAGCCAGATCCGCGAGGCGGGCATCAAGGCCAGGGCGCATCACAGCGACCGCTGACGATCCTGCATTCCCGAATGGCCGGCGCTGGCGGTGTCCTGCGCCGGTCAGCAGCGTGAGGAATTATTCCGCGGCGGCAGCCTGCATCACCACCGATTCCATCTTGTTCAGATCCGCCGGCGGCAGATGGCAGGCGATGCGGTGGCCGTTGCCGAACCGCCGCTCGGGCGGTTCCTGCTCGTCGCAGATCGGGCCGACCTTGCGGTGACAGCGCGCCGCGAAGGGGCAGCCGGCCGGCCGGTCCAGCACGCTGGGGGGCTTGCCCTCCAGCAGGATGCGGCGCGTCTTCACGTTCGGATCGGGCACCGGAATGGCCGAAAGCAGGGCCTCGGTATAGGGGTGATAGGGCGGCGCGAAGACGTTGGCGACGCGGCCCAGCTCCATGATCTTGCCGAGATACATCACCGCGACCCGGTCGGCGAGATACCGCACCACCGACAGATCGTGGCTGATGAACAGCAGGGTCGTCTGCCGTTCGCTCTGCAGCTCGGCGAGCAGATTGATGATCGAGGCCTGGACCGAGACGTCGAGCGCCGAAACCGGCTCGTCGGCGATGATCACCTCGGGTGAGCCGGCCAGCGCACGCGCGATGGCGACCCGCTGTTTCTGGCCGCCGGAAAGCTGGCGCGGCTTGCGGCGGGCGAATTCGGCCGGGAGGTTAACCGCTTTCAGCAGGGCGCGGACGGTGCGGTGCAGCTTCTCGCCCTGCAGGTTGGCGAACTGGCGCAGCGGGCGCTCCAGCGTATAACCGATCGTATGGCTCGGATTGAGCGTGGAATCCGGGTTCTGGAACACCATCTGCAGCCGGCGGATCACATCGTCGGGCCGCCGGTCGATGCCGAGGTCGGTGAGATCGACCTCGTCCAGGGTGATCCGGCCGCCGGTGACGTCCTCCAGGCCAGTCAGGACTTTTGCAAGCGTCGATTTCCCGCAGCCGCTTTCGCCCACGATCGCCAGCGTCTCGCCACGGCGCGCCTTCAGGTCGATGCCGTCGATGGCCTTCACTTCCACCTTGTTGCCCGTCACCAGGCCGAGGCCGCCGGACTGCTCGTAGTATTTCTTCAGGCTTTCGATGCGCAGCACGACATCCTCGTGCCGTATCTCTCCCGCCGAGCCGGAATCGTCATCGCCGGCGGCGCGCCGGAGCGGCGGCAGCTCGTCCTGCCGGGCACAGCGCGCGACATGGCGCAGCGAGGCGGGTGCGTACTGCATCGCGACCTTGGCGGTGGTGCAGGTGCCGTCCTGGCGGTGTTCGCAGCGGGCGGCGAAGACGCAGCCGGGCGGGCGCTGCCGCGGCACGGCCACGCTGCCCCGGATCGGCGTCAGCGGAGAGGAATACTTGTCGGCATCGAGCGTCGGCACGCAGCAGAGCAGGCCGCGGGTATAGGGATGGCGCGGATCGTCGAAGACCTCCTTGATCGGGCCTTCCTCCACCAGCTCGCCGGCATAGAGCACGCCGATGCGGTCGCAGATCCGCACCACGGTACCGAGATTGTGGCTGATGAAGACGATCGAGGTTTTGTGCTTGCGGCGGAGTTCGGCGATGAGGTCGAGCACGGCCGCCTCGACCGTCACGTCGAGGCCGGTGGTCGGTTCGTCCATGATCAGCAGGGCGGGTTCGGCCATCAGGGCCATGGCGATCACCACGCGCTGCTGCTGCCCGCCGGACAGCTGGTGCGGGTAGCGTTCCATGATCGAGGCCGGATCGGGCAGGTTCACCTCCTCCAGCATCGCGAGGGCGCGCTCCCGCGCCTCGCTGCGCGTGGCGTTGAAGTGATAGACCGGCACTTCCATCAGCTGTTCGCCGATGGTCATGGTCGGATTGAGGCTGGACATGGGGTCCTGGTAAACCATTGCCATGCGGTTGCCGCGCAGCGTCCGCAGTTCGTTGTCGCCCAGGGCGTAGAGGTCGCGGCCCTCGAACAGCACCCTGCCATCCATGATCCGGCCGGCCTGGCCGAGATAGCGCATGATAGCGTAGCCGATGGTCGACTTGCCGCAGCCGCTTTCGCCGACCAGGCCGATCGCCTCGCCGGGATAGAGCTTGAGATCGAGGCCGGGCACGACGTTGATCTCGCCCGAGCGGGTGAAATAGGAGATGCGGAGGTTCTGCAGCTCGAGAACCGGCCGGGTGGCGGCAGGCATGGTCATGTCAGTCACGGAGCGAAATCTCCCTGAGGCCGTCGGCGAGCAGGTTGAGGCCGAGCACCAGCGACGAGATGGCAATGCAGGGCAGTACCGTCATGTGGGGGAAGGCGAGCGCCATGGAGCGTGCCTCGTTGATCATGCCGCCCCAGTCCGGGTCCGGCGGCGGCAGGCCGAGGCCGAGGAAGCCGAGGACGCCAATGGTGATGGTGACGTAGCCCATGCGCAGGCAGGCATCGACAATCAGCGGCCCGCGGACATTGGGAAGGATCTCGACCAGCATGATGTACCAGGCGTTTTCGCCGCGCATCTTCGCGGCGGCGACGTAGTCGCGCTCCCGGATTTCGAGCACCAGGCTGCGCACGATGCGCATGATCGCCGGCGCCGAGGCGAAGGTTACCGCCAGCACGATGTTGATGCCGGAGGCGCCGATGGTGGCGATGATCACCACGTAGAGGACGAGGATGGGGAAGGAGAGGATGATGTCGCCGAGGCGGGACAGCAGTTCATCGATCCAGCCGCGGTAGTAGCCCGCCGCCAGCCCCATCGCGACGCCCACGGCATAGGCGCTGGCGGTGGCGACAAAGCCGTAGAACAGCACCGTCTGCGATCCCCAGATGATGCGGGAGAGGATATCGCGGCCGAGATGGTCGGTGCCGAGCCAGAAGACGCCGGAGCCCGCGGCATAGGGCGTGCCCGGCTTGGCGAACGGCTGCAGGTTGACGTTGGGGTCGAAGGGCGCCAGCAGCGGGGCGAAGATCGCGACCGCGATCCAGAAGACAATCAGGCCGGCGCCGATCATGGCGACCGGACTTTCGCGAAGCAGGCCGACCATCCGCAGGATGCGGATCAGGCGGGGCGGGGGCAGATGGCCGGCGGCGTGTTCGGTCATGCTCATGGTCGCCTCCTCACTGCAGCCGGATGCGCGGGTTGAGGTAGGTGTAGCCGATATCGGCAAGCGTCTGGGTGGTCACCGCGACGAAGACGGCGACCATCGCGCAGGCCTGAATCAGGTAGATGTCCTGGTTGAGTGACGCCTCGAGCAGGAGGGCGCCGAAACCCTTGTAGGCGAAGAAGAATTCGACGACCACGACGCCGGACAGCAGCCAGTTGATCTGCAGCATGATGACCGTAAACGGCGGGATCAGTGCGTTGCGCAGGCCGTGGCGCAGGATGACGCGCGGGAAGGGAATGCCCTTCAGCACCGCGGTGCGAATGTAGGGCGCGGTCATGACCTCGGCCATGGAGGCGCGGGTCATGCGGGTGACGTAACCGACGTCGTAGAGCACCAGCACCATGACCGGCAGGATCAGCTGCAGCGGGTCGAAGCCGTTCGACATCGCCGAGGTTCCCGGCAGGATGCCGAGGCCGAACACGAAAATCGCAGAGAGGAAGACGGCGCTGGCGAATTCCGGGATGGAGGTGGTGATGATGCTGGTGATGGAAATCGCACGGTCGAGCCTGGATCCTTCACGCATGCCGGCCAGTACGCCAAGCGTCAGCGACAGCGGGATCAGGACGGCGAAAGTCCAGAAGGCGAGGATTGCGGTATTCCACAGGCGCGGCCACAGAACTTCGGCAACCGGCACCTTGAAGCGGATGCTTTCGCCGAAATCGCCGGTCACCATCCGGCCCAACCATTCGAGATAGCGCTGCCACAGCGGATTGAGATAGCCGTTGGCCTCCAGCCAGAGCTGCCGCTGCTCTTCGGAGGAATAGGGCCCAAGCACCTTGACGGCGACCGAACCCGGATTCAGTTCGAGCAGCAGGAAGACCAGCAGCGACACGGCCAGCATGGTGGCAGCGGTCAGTGCAAGCCGGCGGAAAATGAAACTCAGCATGTCTGAATCCCTATCGTGGCCGAAGTCGGCGGGCCGGAATCCGATCCGGCCCGCCGGCGCCGGGGATCAGGCCAGCCAGACCTTGTTGTAGTGATGCTCCAGCGCGACATGGGCATAGAGGCCCCGCACGCGCTTGTTCGCGGCTACGAAGACCGAGCGCCACAGCGACTGCACGAACACCGCGTCATCCTGGAGGATCTTCTGCAGCTTCGCCATGTCGGCGCGCCGGGCCTCCGGATCAATCTTGGTGCCGGCAACATCCAGAAGGCTGTCGAATTCGGGATTGGAATACGACGACTCGTTCCAGGGCACGCCGCTGCGATAGGCCAGGTTGTAGACCTGCACGCCGAGCGGACGATGCGTCCAGTTGGTGAAGCCGAACGGCGTGGTGGTCCAGCGGTCCCAGTAGGTTCCGCCAGGCATCACGTTGATCTCGATGTCGATGCCGGCAGGGCGGCACATCTCGGCGATAGCCTTGCAGGCATTCTGCTCCCAGCTCGGGCTGGCGACGCAGTCGATGCGGACCTTCAGGCCGCCGGCATGGCCGGCTTCAGCCAGCAGCTTCTTCGCCTTGGCGTAATCCTGCTTCAGCTTCGGTAGCTCGGCATATTCCGGATGCACCGGCGAGACATGGTGGTCCTCGGCCGCCGCGCCGTATTCCCCGTACAGCAGCGTCCTCAGGCGGTCATGGTCGATGCAGGCCTGGATCGCCTGACGCACACGCCGATCATCGAACGGCTTCTCCGTGACCTTGAAGCGGGCGATGCCGGTCTGCGCCGTAATCGTCTCGTAGAGGTCCAGCATCGGCAGGGACTTGATCGCGGCAACCTGTTCGACGCCGGTCTCGTAGGTGGTGTCGACCTGATCGGAGGCAAAGGCGGCGATCTGCGCCGCCGGATCGTCGCCATGATCGATATAGGTGATCTGGTCGAGATAGACGTCGCCGCCCCAGTACTTCCCCTTGCGCTTGGTCAGCACCATGCGCTCGCCGACCTTGAACTCCTTCAGCTCGAAAGCGCCGGTCCCGATCGGATTCTTGATGAAGTTGGCCCCGTCCTCGACGAAGCGGCGGTGGGTGATGAGCGCCGGGTAGTCGCCCATGCTCTCCGGCAGGCTGAGATCCGGCGTGTTCAGGTGGAAGCGCACCGTATGATCGTCGATCTTCTCCAGCGCGCCTTCCGACATCGATGTCTTCTTGATCGGCTTGCCGTTCTCGTCCTTCTTGCCGGTGTCGGTCGTCGTCGTCATCGCGGCAAAGCGGCCGATGTTGGACGATCCGGTCTCCGGACTCAGCCAGCGCCGGAAGGTGGCTATCACGTCATCGGCGCCGAAATCGTCGCCGTTCGACCACTTCACGCCCTTGCGCAGGTGGAAGGTCCAGGTCTTGAGATCCTCGGAGGCCTCCCACTTCTCCGCAAGATGCGGGCGGGCGATATTGTCCTTGTCGATTTGCACCAGCGGCTCGATGATGTGGCGCGCCTGGTTGCCCTTCTGCGACCAGTCGAAGATCGCCGGGTCCGAAATGTCCATGACATTCATCGATACCCGCAGGTTGCCGCCGAACTTGGGCGTCTCGGCAGCCATTGCGCTGCCGGGCTTCAGTGCGACGCCGAGCAGGGAATGGGCAGTTGCGGCCGAAGCGCCGAGCAGCGCTGCGGTACGCAGAAAATCGCGGCGGCCAATTCTGCCACGCCTGGCTTTTTCGGCCAGTTCCGGCAAAGCCGGATGAATCGGATTTTTTGTCGGGTCAGACATTGGCGCCTCCATCTCTCGGTTGAAATCCCCCACGACGCCGTGCCGACTTTCTGGACGAACGTCGCCGAAGCGAGTTTGCGCTAGGCAACAGAAAAAAAACTCTCAGGGCGCGGAAGGGAAGTCCGCGTCACGCGTGAGCGATGACTATGTGAATTGGTGCGGCGAAGTATTCAGATCGGGGTCCGACGTGTCAACCTAAAATGTCCCAAGAATATCGCAATCGATTTCGCGACAGCGAAAAATCCGCATGAAATCTATATAAAACACGTGTTTATGTACTGTTGCGATGACTCGCGAAGCGATAATGTTCATCCTGCATTCCGCATCGAAATGCACGTCATGCGTGAGAACTTCATCTGCATCAGTGATTCGAGTGACACGTTTTCTCTCAATGTAGATGAGATCCAGGCGCGTGTTCTGCTTCATGTACGCGGAAGTACAGTTTGTCCGGTTGCGGTCTTTTTGATGCGCGCATAGCGAGGAAGAGGAAGTTACGGATGCTAATGGCCATTGCGCCCGTTGGTGCTCTGCTGCTGAGCGTCGCGCTGCTGCTGACGGGCAACGGCCTGCAGGGCACGCTGCTGCCGGTCCGGGCCAGCATGGAGAATTTCAGCGCGCTGTCGATCGGCGTACTCGGCGCGAGTTACTACAGCGGCTTTGTTGTTGGCTGCATGGTCACGCCACGACTGATCCAGCGCGTCGGCCATATCCGGCTGTTCACAGCGATGGTGGCGGCTGCTTCTGCAACCCCGCTGCTGCATGCGCTGGTGGTGACCCCGGTCTTCTGGTGGGTGCTTCGCGCGCTGACCGGCCTGTTTCTTGCCAGCCTCTACCTGATCATCGAAAGCTGGCTGAACGAGCGCGCTACGAGCGCCAATCGCGGCATGGTCTTCACCACCTATACGACAGTCAATTTCACCGTGCTGACCCTCGGCCAGCTGCTGATGCTGACTGACGACCCGAAAAATTTTCCGCTCTATACCATCGCCTCCATTCTGGTGTCGCTGGCTGCGATACCGGTCGCGCTCACCCGATCGCCGCAGCCCGCG
>NZ_DATGQG010000042.1:0-23326 GCF_035304305.1 Ferrovibrio sp. | reverse complement strand
GATACCGGCCGCGGCATCGACGAAAAGCGCCTCAAGGCGATCGTCGAGCCGTTTGGCGTGTCGGAAAACATCTATACCCGGAGCAGGGGCGGCATCGGACTCGGCCTGTCCATCACCAGGTCGCTGATGGAAATGCATGCCGGCCGCCTGTCGCTCGCCAGCCGGCCGGGGCATGGCTTCGAGGCACAGCTGGTATTTCCCGCCCATCGCGCCGAGCAGCCTGCCGGCGCCGCTGTTGGTTGATCGCCGCGCTTATGCCACCCGGCTTGACAGGACAGTAATGTTCTGATAATGTTCTCATGCCAATTGCGGCACTGAGGTGGTTGCGTCCGGCGTGCGGAAGGGCGGTTTAACGTGGATAAGCAAATTTAAGCGGCGTAAGCTCCCAATAAGCAGAAAGTCGCACCAGTTAAGCGTCGAATAAGCCGGGACTGCCGATAACAGAACGGTCTGGAGGCATTTTCCCGGACGTCGGCTGCCTTGAATGCTGTCGGCAGTCAGTCGGCTGGTCAGGAACGGCCCCGATTTGCAGATGCGCAGCGATACGACATAAGCCCTTGAAATATCGATAGCTGCTGGATGGTATTAAAATACCACATCATAAATATCTGATTTTCAGCGCAGTTCGCGTTTGACAGGGCGGTGAAAATGATCATGATGCGCCCCCGATCCGCCCGCGGCTTCAGCGCCGGGGGCTTCTACCGTCAGGAAGTCCGATGAAAACCTTCACTGCTAAAGAGTCCGAAGTGGACAAGAAGTGGGTGCTGATCGACGCCGACGGCCTGGTGCTGGGGCGGCTCGCCTCCCTGATCGCCATGCGTCTGCGCGGCAAGCATAAAGCCATCTTCACCCCGAACTGCGATACCGGCGACCATGTCGTTGTCATCAACGCCGAGAAGGTGCGCGTCACCGGCCGCAAGGAAGAGCAGAAGACCTTCTACTGGCATACCGGCCATCCGGGCGGCATCAAGGGTCGCACCGTGGGCGAGCGCCTCTCCGGCCGCTTCCCCGAGCGCGTGATCCAGAAGGCTGTCGAGCGCATGCTGCCGAAGGAGAGCCCGCTGGCTCGCCGGCAGCTCACCAAGCTCAAGGTCTACAAGGGCCCGAACCATCCGCATGAAGCCCAGCAGCCCGTCAAGCTCGATGTCGGCGCGCTGAACCGCAAGAACAAGAGGGTCGACTAATGGCTGAGGGACGTACACTCGCCGATCTGAGCCTGGATAGCGCCAAGGCCGCTGCCGCCCCGGCGGCTGCCCCGGCCGAGCGCAAACTGGACAAATTCGGTCGCGCCTATGCCACCGGCAAGCGCAAGGACGCCGTTGCCCGCGTGTGGATCAAGCCCGGTTCGGGCAAGTTCATCGTGAACGGCAAGGAGAGCAACGCCTACTTCGCCCGTCCGGTGCTGCGCATGCTGCTGCAGCAGCCCTTCGTGGTGACCAACCGCACCGGCCAGTTCGACATCATGGCCACCGTTTCCGGCGGCGGCCTGTCGGGCCAGGCGGGCGCGCTGCGCCACGGCATCTCCAAGGCGCTGACCTATTTCGAGCCGGCGCTGCGTCCGGCGCTGAAGGCCCAGGGCTTCCTGACCCGCGATCCGCGCGTGGTCGAGCGCAAGAAGTACGGCAAGCCGAAGGCCCGCCGCAGCTTCCAGTTCTCGAAGCGTTAAGCCGCAAGGCCTGTCCTGTTCGGAAGAGGGCCGGGGTTCACCCGGCCCTTTTTCGTTGTGTTAACCCTGCCGCGCTAACCCTTTCGCCATGACCTTCGCCGATGCGTTCATCCTGGTCCTGCCGGCGCTGGCGGTGCTGCTCGCCGCCGGCTGGCTGTCCGGCTACATCGAGAACGTCGCCTACCGGATGCATGGCGCGCAGGGGCTGGGCGACAGCGGGCTGAAGCCGGCGGAGATCGAAGGCGAATACAACGAGGCGCGCCGGCAGATGGGCCTGCTGCGGGAGCGGCGCACCGAGCTGGAAAGCGATCTTGCCGACCTGCACAAGGAACGCGCTTTCCTGGCCAGTCAGGAGCAGGCCATGGCCGACCTGCACAAGAATTTCGTCGCCGAGGCGGGCTATCCGGTTAATGGCCAGCAGGGCTTCTACTTCAAGATGGACGGTCGGGCCGCGGCCATGCCGTTTGCCGGTCTGGCGTCGATGCAGATGGCGATCGGCGGCCGGCGCCAGGTGCGCCTGATCGTATGGGGCATGGGACCTGCCGAGGCCCGCAACTTCGCCACCAGCTGGGCCGGCGAGGGCGCGTCGCTCACCCTGATGCGGCCATTCGAAGGCCGTCTGTTCTGGCACGAGGCGTGACCGATGGACGCCGTGCTGCCCTATGTGGCTCTTCTCATCGTCCTGGCGCTGTTCGGGCTGACCGCGGCGGTGGTGATCGAGCGCGGCCGCCGCGGCTGGGCGCGGGCGGAAGCCGAGGTGGCGACGCGGGTCCGGCGGCTGACCGAACTGAAGGCGCGCACCGAACAGATGCAGCGTGCCATCGACGAGCAGCAGGAGGGCATCGCCAGCCTGGAAAAGCAGTGCCGCGACCTGCGCGCCGAGACCGAGGCGCTGCGCCGCAAGCTCGACGCCGCCGAACTGCCCTTCCTCTATACGGCAGTGCCGCAGGGCAGCGGCGACATGTACGGCCCGACCTGGCGTTTCGTCGCGCGCCACCCGGCGCTTGGCGAGGGAGCCCAGCCCGGCAGCCCGGCGGCGGCCTGGAGCGAGGGGCGCTTCTATATCGTCGGCTCGGTGAACCAGACCGAGGCGCGCAGCGTCATGGACCGGCTGCTGCCGCGGCATCGCGGGTTTACCATACAGCCGGTCGGGGAAGCCGCGGCCGAGGCGCCCAGCAACGCCTGAGCGAAGCCGACTCGAACAAATTCCATTGCGTTAGGCGCCGCTTTCCCCGACAGTGGGCAAAACGGTTATAGCCAGAAAGGCTGTGTGGGCATGGGGATGAGTGACATCGTTCTGGCGCTGCTGCCGTCGCTGCTGATGTTCTTTGCCGTGTCCCTCGGCGCCAATTCCCTGGAACGCATGGTCCAGAACTATGCCCGGGGCAGATTCGAGCTGGACCGGATTGCCATGGAAGCCAGTGCCGTGCGTGACCGCCTCGGCGCGATCCGGCTCGATTACGACAAGCTGAACGAACAGAAGGCGGCGCTCGAGCTGAAACTCTCCGAGCGGCAGACCCTCCATGGCGAGATGGTGGCCCGCGAGGTCGAATTCAGCGACGCCCAGGCGCAGGTCTTCTACGAGGTCGGGGTTCCGCGGCCGCGGGAGAGCGGCTGGTACATCAAGGCGATCGGCCCCGAGATGCACGAGATCTTCAGTGGTCCCGGTTCGGTGCATTGCCCGTTCCCCGGCCGCCGCGCCGCCCGACTGGTGATCTGGGGAAAGATGAGCGAGGAGATGGCGCGCCTGCAGGCCAAGAAGGTGTTCGGCGCCCTCTCGGAGATCATGGTCATCCGCCGTTTCGACGGCAAGCTGAAGCTGTCCGATGTCTGAGATGTCGCTCTCCGAATTCATCGGCATGCTGGCGCTCGCCGCCAATATCGGCATTGCCGTGATGATCATCATCCTGCTGGGCGAGCGCAGCCATGTCGCCTGGAACCGGGTCCGGCTGCAGGCCGAGGAACTGACCGCTCTGCGCGAGAATCTCGAGCGCCAGGCCGAGGAATCCGAGAAGGTGATGCAGCAGATGCGCGACGACATCGCCGATCTCGGCGACAAGCTGAAGCGCGCCGAACAGGATGTCGAGGCGCTGCAGAAGCGCCACCGCGAAACCGACCTGCCGGTGGGCTATGCCGTGCTGCCGGCCGACATGGTCGACCGCCGCTTCCGCACCTGGCGGCTCGTGGTGCGGCATCCGACGCTCGGCATGGATCCCGGCAGCTTCAGCCATCCGGCGCATCGCTGGACGGAAGGGCGCTACTACGAAATCCCCGGCCCGAACGCCGAATACGCCGCCGCGGCGCTGCAGCAGCGCTTCACCCCGCGCGAAGGCTTCACCGTGGAGGTCGCACGGGAAACGGTGGCGGATGTCGCCGAAGTGGCGCTCTGATCCGGATTCAGGCCGCCGGCTCCTGCAGTTCCGCAACCAGGTGATCGGCCAGCGCCCGTGAAGCGGCGGTCTGGCGCCGCGGCGCGGTATGCAGCGCGATCTCAGAAAGTGGAAGAGGCGGCAGGCCATCGGCTTCCGTCATCAGGCGCAGCCCCGCCCGTGCGGTGCCGGCTTTGACCACCGTAACCGCCATGCCGGCGGCGGCGGCGGCTTCGACGGCGCCGATGCTGGAACTGCTGAACACGATCCGCCATGGCCGTTTCGCCCGGTTCAGCGCATCCAGCGCCCATTCGCGATACATGTTGCCCGGCTTCAGCAGCGCCAGCGGCAGAGGGCCCTCGGCGGGTGGCGAATGGCTGTCGGAGCAGGCCCAGGATGTCTTTTCGATCCGCAGCACCTCGCCCTTGCCGGTGCCGTGCTTGTGGGTCGCCAGCACGAGGTCGAATTCGTTACCGAGCTGGCGCAGCAGGTCGCGGGTGAAGCCGGTGGTCACTTCCAGCTCGATCTCGGGATGCAGCCGGCTGAAGCGGGCCAGCGTCGCCGGCAGGATGCTGGTCGCGTAATCGTCCATCACGGCGAGCCGGACCGTGCCGCGCAGGGCCTTCGCGCTGACGATGTCCAGCGCCTCGTCATGCAGGGCGACGATGCGGCGCGCGTAGTTCAGGAATTCCTCGCCGCGCCGGGTCAGGTTCACCCCCTGCGGCGAGCGTTCCAGCAGCACCTGCCCGGTAATCTCCTCCAAGCGGCGGATCTGCATGCTGATGGTGGACTGCGAACGTCCCAGCGTGACGGCCGCGCGGGAAAAGCCGCGCAGGTCCGCCACCGTCGCGAAGCACCGCAGCAGGTCGATATCGATGTTGCGCAGCATGGTCCCGAGCCCGGATTTCATCATCACAATATCAGATTGTGACGATCAGTATAATTCATTTCATTGATCTTGCCTTCCAGGCTAGGCTGGCGGCCTTGTTCCGGGAGGTCGACTGCAATGCCCCAATACCGATCGAAGCTGTTCCAGGATCGCTACATGGCCGGTGCGCGCGGCCTGTGGCGGGCAACCGGCCTCAGGGACGAGGATTTCGGCAAGCCGCTCATCGCGGTGGTCAATTCCTTCACCGAATTCGTTCCGGGCCATGTCCATCTGCGCGATCTTGGCAAGCTGGTCGCCGACGAAATCTGGAAAGCCGGCGGCGTGGCGCGCGAGTTCAACACCATCGCGGTGGATGACGGCATCGCCATGGGCCATGACGGCATGCTCTACAGCCTGCCGTCGCGCGAGATCATCGCGGATTCCATCGAGTACATGGTCAATGCCCATCGCGTGGACGCGATGGTCTGCATCTCCAACTGCGACAAGATCACGCCGGGCATGCTGATGGCCGCCCTGCGGCTGAACATTCCGACGGTATTCGTCTCCGGCGGCCCCATGGAAGCGGGCAAGGCCAGCGTCAAGGGCAAGATCGTGGCTGTCGACCTGATCGACGCCATGGTAACGGCAGCCGATCCGGGTGTGGCCGCGGAGGAAGCTGCCGTCGTGGAACGGGCGGCCTGTCCGACCTGCGGCTCCTGCTCGGGCATGTTCACGGCGAACTCCATGAACTGTCTGACCGAGGCGCTGGGGCTGGCGCTGCCGGGCAACGGCTCGATGCTGGCCACCCATGCCGATCGCAAGGCGCTGTTCCTCCGGGCGGGCAAGGTGATCGTCGATCTGGCGCGCCGCTATTACGAGCAGGACGACGAGACGGCATTGCCGCGCACCATTGCCGGCCGGGCCGCTTTCGAGAATGCCATGCGGCTGGACATCGCCATGGGCGGCTCCACCAACACGGTGCTGCATATCCTGGCCGCCGCCCACGAAGCCGAGCTCGATTTCACCATGGCGGACATCGACCGCCTGTCGCGGGAAGTGCCGGTGCTGTGCAAGGTCGCGCCGGCCAAGAACGACGTCCATATGGAAGACGTGCATCGCGCCGGCGGCATCATGGCCATCCTGGGCGAGCTGGATCGCGCCGGTCTGATCCATCGGGACGTCCCGACCATCCATGAACCCACACTCGGCGCCGCGCTGGACCGGTGGGATGTCATGCGCCAGCCCGCGCCCGAGGTGGCGGAATTCTATCGCGCCGCGCCGGGCAACGTTCCCACGCAGACCGCCTTCAGCCAGTCCAAGCGCTGGACCGAACTGGATCTCGACCGGAAGTCGGGCGTGATCCGCGCGGTCGAACACGCCTTCTCCAAGGATGGCGGTCTGGCCGTGCTGAAGGGCAACCTGGCGCCGGAGGGCTGCATCGTGAAGACCGCCGGCGTCGATCCGGGCGTGCTGGTCTTCGCCGGGCCAGCGGTGGTGTTCGAAAGCCAGGATTCGGCGGTGAAGGGCATCCTCGGCGGTGCGGTGAAAGCCGGCGACGTGGTCGTCATCCGCTACGAGGGCCCGCGCGGCGGTCCGGGCATGCAGGAGATGCTGTATCCGACCAGCTATCTCAAATCCATGGGACTGGCGACGCGCTGCGCGCTGATCACCGATGGCCGCTTCTCGGGCGGATCCTCCGGTCTCTCCATCGGCCATATCTCGCCGGAAGCCGCCGACGGCGGCATGATCGGCCTGGTGAAGAATGGCGACATGATCCGCATCGACATCCCGAACCGCAGCATCCAGCTCGACGTGCCGGAGGCGGAGCTGAAGGCGCGCCGCGAGGCGATGGAAAAATCGTTCGCCGGCTGGGTGCCGCAGGAGAACCGGAAGCGGAAGGTGACGCCGGCGCTGCGCGCCTACGCGGCCTTCGCCAGCAGCGCATCGAAGGGCGCGGTACGGATACTCTGAACCGGCGCTACCGGTTCAGTTCCTTCATCCCGCGCTCCAGCCCGTCCAGGGTGAGGGGGAACATGCGGTTGGTCATCAGCTGGCGCACCAGCTGCACCGACGGCGTGAAGTCCCAGTATTTCTCCGGCACCGGGTTGAGCCAGACCGCCTTCGGATAGGTGTCGAGCAGGCGCTGCATCCAGACGGCGCCGGCTTCCTCGTTCCAGTGCTCGACGCTGCCGCCGGGCTGCACGATCTCGTAGGGGCTCATCGTCGCGTCGCCGACGAAGATGAGCTTGTATTCGTGCTGGTAGGTGCGCAGCACCTCCCAGGTCGGAATGAACTCGGTGTGGCGGCGGCGGTTGTCCTTCCACAGCTTCTCGTAGACGCAGTTGTGGAAGTAGAAGAACTCCATGTGCTTGAACTCGGCGCGTGCGGCCGAGAAGAGTTCCTCGGTGACCCGGATGTGATCGTCCATCGAGCCGCCGATGTCGAACAGCAGCAGCACCTTCACCTTGTTGTGCCGCTCGGGCACCATCTTGATGTCGAGATAGCCGGCATTGGCGGCGGTCGAGCGGATCGTGTCGGGCAGGTCGAGTTCCAGCTCGGCGCCCTCGCGGGCAAACTTGCGCAGGCGCCGCAGCGCGACCTTGATGTTGCGCGTGCCGAGCTCGACGCTGTCGTCGAGATTCTTGTATTCGCGCTTGTCCCAGACCTTCACGGCGCGGCGGTTGCGCGACTTGTCCTGGCCGATGCGCACGCCTTCGGGGTTGTAGCCGTAAGCACCGAAGGGAGACGTTCCGGCGGTTCCGATCCACTTGTTGCCGCCCTGGTGGCGGCCCTGCTGCTCCTCGAGCCGCTTTTTCAGCGTCTCCATCAGCTTGTCCCAGCCGCCGAGCGCCTCGATCATGGCTTTCTCTTCTTCGGTCAGGACCTTCTCGGCCAGCTTGCGCAGCCATTCCTCCGGAATCTCGGCGGTGACTTCGCTGCCGGCACTGACGAAGTTCAGGCCGTTGAAGCATTGTCCGAAGACGCGGTCGAACTTGTCGAGGTTGCGCTCGTCCTTCACCAGCGTGCTGCGCGACAGGTAGTAGAAATCCTCGACGCGGTATTCCGGCACGCCCTTTTCCATCGCCTCGATCAGCGTGAGGTATTCCCGCAGGGTGGCGGGCACCTTCGCTTTTCGCAGTTCGAGGAAAAAGTTGATGAACATGGCGCGTGCCAGTGCCTCAGTTCCGTTCGCGGCGGGCGAGGAAGGCGAGCCGCTCGAACAGGTGCACGTCCTGCTCGTTCTTGAGCAGCGCGCCGGCCAGCGGCGGGATCAGCTTGCCCTGGTCCTTGGTGCGGAGCGCATCGGGCGGCAGGTCTTCCGCCATCAGCAGCTTGAGCCAGTCGAGCAGCTCCGAGGTCGACGGTTTCTTCTTCAGGCCGGGCGTCTCGCGGATGTCGTAGAAGACGTTCAGTGCGTCGCGCACGAGGTTCTTCTGGATGCCGGGGTAATGGACCTCGACGATCTGCTCCATCGTCTCGCGGTCGGGGAAACGGATGTAATGGAAGAAGCAGCGGCGCAGGAAGGCGTCCGGCAGTTCCTTCTCGTTGTTCGAGGTGATGACGATGATCGGCCGCACCTTCGCCTTCACCGTCTCACCGGTCTCGTAGACGAAGAATTCCATGCGATCGAGTTCGAGCAACAGGTCGTTCGGGAACTCGATGTCGGCCTTGTCGATCTCGTCGATCAGCAGAACGGGGCGCGTTTCGGAGGTGAAGGCCTCCCACAGCTTGCCCTTCTTGATGTAGTTGCGGATGTCCTTGACCCGCTCGTCGCCGAGCTGGCTGTCGCGCAGGCGGGACACGGCGTCATATTCATAGAGACCCTGCTGGGCCTTCGTGGTCGATTTCACGTGCCAGGTCAGCAGCGGCGCCTTGAGCGCCTTGGCCACCTCGATGGCCAGCACGGTCTTGCCGGTGCCGGGCTCGCCTTTCACCAGCAGCGGACGCTCCAGCGCGATGGCTGCGTTGACCGCGACGTTGAGATCGTTGGTGGCGACGTAGGAATCGGTACCGGTGAACTTCATGCCCTGCCCAAATTCTGTCAGCGTGGAGAATGCAAAACGCTAGGCCGGGGTCCGGCGCCGCGCAACCGTGACGTTGCGTCAATGACAGCGCCGGCAAATCGCGACGGCGATGTCAGCCGGCGGCCTTGTAGTTGACGCAGATCTTCTCGGATTCGGGCGAGGGGATCGCCTCGCCGGTGGCGCCGCATTCGCCCGCCTGCGCGCTGCCGATACAGAAGAGCGAGCATTCCTGGCAGACGCCGAATTCCAGGACATGGTGCCGGTTCTGCAGGTCGTGCAGCAGCCGGGCGAGGCCCTTCACCAGATGGGGACCCAGGTCGTCCGCCATCGACGCTGCAGCGCGCTGCAGCGTCAGCATCGGATCCTTGGCCAGCATCGCCTGTCCGGCATCGGTCAGGCAAAGATCGACCTGGCGGCGGTCGCAGGTTTTCTTGCAGCGGGTGATGAGTCCCTTGTTTTCCAGGGCGATCAGGGTCTGCGACACCGTGCCCTTGGTGGCCCCCAGATACTCGGCCAGGGCCGTCGGGGAGCGCGAATACTGGTTGGCCCGGGCCAAAAAGCGCAGCGCTTCCCATTGCGCAGGGTTGAGCCCGTCAACGAACTGCAACTCCCGCGTGAGCCGCGACAGGCGGTCGAGGAGCCAGGTAACTCGTTGAGCCAGCGCAGTTTTCTCGCTGTCGGCAGGGCTCGGGGGCAGGGGCGTGACAGGCATCACAGTTTTTGTGTCGACTCGAAATTAATCCTTGCGACGACTCTTCGGCAGAGGATACTCTTGGATCGTAGCGACACGATACCAATGGCCAGCCCCGCACCGACGCTGTCATCGCCAACTTAGGACAGAGTCGGGCAAAAGTCGATGGAGGGAAAAAGAGATGGCCCTCGAACACGCACCCCGGACCCTGGACAACGCCGACCGGCGTTATCTTTCCAATGTCATGAGCAAGGCCATGCTGGCCGAGGACGAGGAACTCGACCTTGCCCGGCGCTGGCGCAATGACGGCGATCATCGGGCCATGCAGAAGCTGGTTTCGGCCTATCTGCGCCTTGTGGTCGCCACCGCAACGCGCTTCCGCAATTACGGCCTGCCGATGCCCGACCTGATCCAGGAAGGCAATATCGGCCTGATGCTGGCAGTGAACCGTTTCGATCCGGAGCGCGGCGTGCGCTTCTCCACCTATGCCTCCTGGTGGATCCGGTCCTCGATCCAGGAATACGTGCTGCGCAACTGGTCGATCGTCCGGTCGGGCACTTCAGCCGGCCAGAAAGCGCTGTTTTTCAACCTTCGCTGGCTGCGGGCCAAGCTGGAGCGGGCCGGCGGTGGCACCGTGACGCTGACCGATGCGGCGCGCGACGAAATCGCGACAGCCCTGAAGGTCTCGCCGGCCGACGTGTCGGCCATGGCCCAGCGGCTCGCCGGCCGTGACCACTCGCTGAACGAGGCGGTGGGCGGTGAGGAGGGCGGCGAGGCGTTCCAGGATTTCCTGCCCGATCCCGGTCCCAGCCCCGAGGAGATCGTCTCGGACAAGATGGATGGCAGCCTGCGGCGGCAGTGGCTGACGGAATCGCTCAAGGAACTCAGCCCGCGCGAGCAGCTGATCATCGTCGAGCGCATGCTCAATGATGAGAAGGCGACACTGGAAGAGCTCGGCGGGCGTCTCGGCGTCACCAAGGAGCGCGTCCGGCAGATCGAAACCAAGGCGTTTCGCAAGCTGCAGACCCACGTTCTGCGGCGTTCCAAGCAGGCTGGCGAGCGTCTGACGGCCAAGCTCGAAAATTTCGGCTGCTGCGCACCGGCTTAAGGGTTGATGCGCTTGACTTCACGGGAGGCGGAGGGTAATACCGCCGCCTGCCGCGGGGGTGTAGCTCAGTTGGTTAGAGCGCCGGCCTGTCACGCCGGAGGTCGCGGGTTCAAGTCCCGTCACTCTCGCCACTTTCCGCGGCATCTCTCACCCAAACAGTCCTGAATATTTAGCGCCGCTTCGCAGCGGGGCGCGTATCCGCCTGCCGGTGTTCCGGCTGCGGAGCGATTCGGGGGTTGGGGGCCGCGATCGCTGCGAACCGTTCCAGAAAATCGGTGTTTGTGCCGGAACTTGCGCGGTTTTTTGGGCAATGCCGCGTGTTGCGGCGCGGCACATAAACCGCTAGAAACAGCCCCGACCTCGGGCAGGGTGGGACCGCTCGGGACATTGTGCTTTTTCGGAGGGGAATGACCGTGGACGCCCTGCTGCGGGAATATCTGCCGATCCTGCTTTTCCTCGGCCTCGCCGTTGTGCTGGCCGCGGTGCTGGCACTGCTGCCGTTCGTGACGGCGAAACGCGCACCCGACCCGGAAAAGAACTCGACTTACGAATGCGGCTTCGAGCCGTTCAGCGACTCGCGCAAGCAGTTCGACGTGCGCTTCTATCTGGTCGCCCTGCTGTTCATCATCTTCGATCTCGAGGTCGCCTTCCTGTTTCCCTGGGCGATCTCGCTGGGCGAGATCGGCATCTACGGTTTCTGGTCGATGGTCGCCTTCCTCGGCGTACTGACCATCGGCTTCATTTATGAGTGGAAGAAAGGGGCGCTGGAATGGGAGTAAGTCACAGCGCGACGGTGAAGCCGGAAGGCAGCGTGCCCGCAGCCACCGGCCTGTCTGCCGGAACCCCGGTCAGCCCCGGTTCCGACCAGGACGCTTTTTTCAAGGATCTCTCGGACGAGCTGGCTGACAAGGGCGTGGTGATCTCCTCGCTCGACAAGCTGGCCAACTGGGCGCGCACCGGCTCGCTCTGGCCGATGACCTTCGGTCTGGCCTGCTGCGGCGTCGAGATGATCCACGCCTATATGGCGCGCTACGACCTCGACCGCTTCGGCTCGATGCCGCGCGCTTCGCCGCGCCAGTCCGACGTGATGATCGTCGCCGGCACCCTGACCAACAAGATGGCGCCCGCCTTGCGCAAGCTCTATGACCAGATGGCCGAGCCGCGCTACGTCATCTCGATGGGCAGCTGCGCCAATGGCGGCGGCTATTACCATTATTCCTATTCGGTGGTGCGCGGCTGCGACCGCATCGTGCCGGTCGACGTCTACGTCCCCGGATGTCCGCCGACCGCTGAGGCGCTGGTCTACGGTCTTCTGCAGCTGCAGAAGAAGATCTGGCGTACCGGCACCATCGCCCGCTGAGGAAGCCGACATGACCGACAGCACGGTCCTTCTGCGCGAACAGGAACAGGCGCTGCGCGATCTCGGCGACCATGTCGCCGCCAGCCTCGGCGGCGACGTCACCGGCTGGACGGTGGCGCGCGGCGAGCTGACGGTCGAGATCGCCGCCGACCGCATCGTGAAGGTGCTGACCTTCCTGCGCGATGACGGCAACTGCCAGTTCGCGCAGCTGATCGACATCACCGCAGTCGACTGGCCGCAGCGCGAGAAACGCTTCGATGTCGTCTATCACCTGCTGAGCCTCAAGCTGAACCAGCGCATCCGCGTGAAGCTGCAGGCGGATGAGGAAAACCCGGTGGCGTCGGTCACCGGCGTCTTCTCGTCGGCCGGATGGTACGAGCGCGAGGTCTGGGACATGTTCGGCGTGATGTTCTCCGGCCATCCGGACCTGCGCCGCATCCTGTCGGACTACGGCTTCGAGGGGCATCCGCTGCGCAAGGATTTCCCGCTCACCGGCTATGTCGAGGTGCGTTACGACACGGCGCAGAAGCGCGTCGTCTACGAGCCGGTACAGCTTACCCAGGAATTCCGCCGCTTCGATTTCCTGAGTCCCTGGGAAGGCGCGAAATACGTGCTGCCGGGCGATGAGAAGGCCGGCGAGGGGACGAAGTAAGATGGCTGAAGTCAGTATCGCCAATTACATGGTCAATTTCGGGCCGCAGCATCCGGCGGCCCACGGCGTGCTGCGCCTTGTCATGGAACTCGACGGCGAGATCGTCGAGCGCTGCGACCCGCATATCGGCCTGCTCCATCGCGGCACCGAGAAGCTGATCGAGTACAAGACCTATCTCCAGGCGGTGCCGTATTTCGATCGCCTCGACTATGTCGCGCCGATGGCCCAGGAACATGCCTTCGCGCTGGCGACCGAGCGGCTGCTCGGCCTGGAGGTGCCCGCCCGCGGCCAGGCGATCCGCGTGCTGTTCCACGAGATCAGCCGCCTGCTGAACCATCTGCTCAACGTCACCACGCATGCGCTCGACTGCGGTGCGATGACCCCTGCGCTCTGGGGCTTCGAGGAGCGCGAGAAGCTGATGGAATTCTATGAGCGCGTTTCCGGCGCGCGCATGCATGCCGCCTATTTCCGTCCCGGCGGCGTGCATCAGGACATGCCCAAGGGCATGGACGAGGACATCATCAATTACCTGCCGCGCGTCCTCAAGGTCATCGACGACATCGAGGGCCTGCTGACCGAGAACCGCATCTATCTCCAGCGCAACGTCGATATCGGCGTCATCAGCGCCAAGGACGCGCTGGACTGGGGCTTCACGGGCGTGATGCTGCGCGGCTCCGGCGTCGCCTGGGATCTGCGCAAGGCGCAGCCCTATGACGGTTACGAAAAGTACGATTTCGACATTCCGGTCGGCAGGAACGGCGACTGTTTCGACCGTTACATCTGCCGCATGGAAGAGATGCGCCAGAGCGTGCGGATCATCCGCCAGTGCATCGAGCAGATGCCGGGTGGCCCCGTATCGTCCGACGATCGCAAGGTGGTGCCGCCCTCGCGCGGCGAGATGAAGCGCTCGATGGAAGCGCTGATCCACCACTTCAAGCTCTACACCGAAGGCTATCGCGTGCCGGAAGGCGAGATCTACGCCGCGGTGGAGGCCCCGAAGGGCGAGTTCGGCGTCTATCTGGTGGCAGACGGCACCAACCGGCCGTATCGCTGCCGCATCCGCGCCCCGGGTTTCGCGCATCTGCAGGCGACCGACTTCATGTCGAAAGGCTACATGCTGGCCGACGCGGTCTCGATCGTCGGCAACATGGATATTGTGTTCGGAGAGATCGACCGATGAGCGGCGTCCATATCGCACCGCCCGAGCTGCAGCCGGCGAGCTTCGAGTTCACGCCGGAGAATCTCGAGATCGCGAAGAAGCATATCGCCAAGTATCCTGCCGGCCGGCAGCAGAGCGCGGTGATGCCGCTGCTCGACCTTGCGCAGCGCCAGCATGACAACTGGCTGCCGCAGGCCGCCATCCGCTACATTGCCGAGATGCTCGGCATGCCGGTGATCCGCGTGCTGGAAGTCGCCAGCTTCTACACGATGTACAACCTCGCGCCGGTGGGGAAGCATTTCATCCAGGTCTGCACCACGACGCCGTGCTGGCTGCGCGGTTCCGACAAGGTGCTGGCCGCCTGCAAGAAGCATCTCGGCATCGGTCCGGGCGAGACCACGCCGGACGGCCAGTTCACGGTGGTCGAGGTCGAATGCCTCGGCGCCTGCGTGAATGCGCCGATGCTGCAGTACGGCGACGACTATTATGAAGACCTCGATACCGAGAGCACCGAGAAGTTCATCGAGGCGCTGAAGCGCGGCGAGAAGCCGAAGCCGGGTCCGCAGAACGGTCGCCTCTCGTCGGAGCCTGCGGGCGGGCCGACCACCCTGACCACCTTCAATCCGCCGGCGGCCGGCGGAAGTGACGACTGAGGCGGAGCCAGCCCCATGCTGCAGGACAAGGACCGCATCTTCACCAATCTCTACGGCCAGCAGTCGTGGCGGCTCGAAGCCGCGCGTAAGCGCGGCGACTGGGACAACACCAAGGCCATTCTCGACAAGGGCCCGGACTGGATCATCGAGGAGATGAAGAAGTCCGGCCTGCGCGGCCGCGGCGGCGCCGGTTTTCCGACCGGTCTGAAATGGTCGTTCATGCCCAAGCAGTCGGACGGGCGTCCGAGCTACCTCGTCGTCAATGCCGACGAGGGCGAGCCGGGCACCTGCAAGGACCGCGACATGATGCGGCACGACCCGCACAAGCTGGTCGAGGGCTGCCTCGTCGCCGGCTTCGCCATGCGCGCGGTTGCCGCCTACATCTATATCCGTGGCGAGTTCTACCGCGAGGCGGAAGTCCTGCAGGGCGCGATCGACGAAGCCTATGCCGCCGGACTGATCGGCAAGAATGCCTGCGGCTCGGGCTATGATTTCGACGTCTATATCCATCGCGGCGCCGGCGCCTATATCTGCGGCGAGGAGACCGCGCTGATCGAGAGCCTGGAAGGCAAGAAGGGCCAGCCACGCCTCAAGCCTCCGTTCCCGGCCAACATGGGCGTCTGGGGATGCCCTACGACCGTGAACAACGTCGAGAGCATTGCGGTTGCGCCGACCATCCTGCGCCGCGGCGGCGAGTGGTTCGCCGGCCTCGGCCGCCCGAACAACACCGGCACCAAGGTGTTCTGCATTTCCGGCCATGTGAACAGGCCGTGCAATGTGGAAGAGGAGATGGGCATTCCGCTGAAGGAACTCATCGAGAAGCATGCGGGCGGCGTGCGCGGCGGCTGGGACAACCTGCTGGCCGTGATCCCCGGCGGTTCCTCGGTGCCGCTGCTGCCGAAGGCGATCTGCGACGACGTGCTGATGGACTTCGACAGCCTGCGCGCGCATCGCTCCGGCCTCGGCACGGCTGCCGTCATCGTGATGGACAAGTCGACCGACATCGTGCGCGCCATCGCGCGACTGTCGAAGTTCTACAAGCATGAATCCTGCGGTCAGTGCACGCCGTGCCGCGAAGGCACCGGCTGGATGTGGCGGGTGATGGAGCGCCTGGTCGAGGGCCGCGCCGAGAAGCGCGAGATCGACATGCTGCTGGAAGTCACCACGCAGGTGGAAGGTCACACGATCTGTGCCCTCGGCGATGCTGCGGCCTGGCCCATCCAGGGCCTGATCCGGCATTTCCGCGGCGAGATCGAGCGCCGCATCGATGCGCGCCAGGCCGGACAGCCGGTGCTGTCCGCTGCGGCAGAGTAGAGACGGCGAGAGCAGGCGGGGAAGGGTTCAAGAGTATGCCCACACTGACCATCGACGGCATCCAGGTAACGGTCGAGCCCGGCACGACGGTGCTGCAGGCCTGTGAAATGGCCGGCAAGGAAATCCCGCGCTTCTGCTACCACGAGCGACTGACCATCGCCGGCAACTGCCGCATGTGCCTGGTCGAGCAGGAGAAGGCGCCGAAGCCGATCGCCTCCTGCGCCATGCCGGCGGCTGACGGCATGGTGATCCATACCGACACGCCGCTGGTCAGGAAGGCCCGCGAAGGCGTGATGGAATTCCTGCTGATCAACCATCCGCTGGACTGCCCGATCTGCGACCAGGGCGGCGAATGCGACCTGCAGGACCAGGCGATGGGCTACGGCCGCGGCGAGTCCCGGTTCAACGAGAACAAGCGCGCGGTGAACGACAAGTATATGGGTCCGCTGATCGAGACGGTGATGACCCGCTGCATCCACTGCACGCGCTGCATCCGTTTCGCGCAGGAAGTCGCCGGCGTGCCGGAACTCGGCGCCATCGGCCGCGGCGAGGATATGCAGATCACCACCTATCTCGAGCAGGCGATGACGTCGGAGCTGTCCGGCAACGTGATCGATCTCTGCCCGGTCGGTGCGCTGACCTCGAAGCCCTATGCCTTCACTGCGCGCTCCTGGGAGCTGCGCAAGACCGAGAGCGTGGACGTAATGGATGCGGTTGGCGCCTCCATCCGCATCGACACCCGCGGCCGCGAAGTCATGCGCGTGCTGCCGCGCCTCAACGAAGAGGTCAACGAGGAGTGGCTGTCGGACAAGAGCCGCTTCTCCTATGACGGCCTGCGCACCCGCCGTCTTGACCGGCCCTACGTGCGGAAGGACGGCAAGCTGCAGGAAGCGACCTGGGGCGAGGCCTTCGCCGCCATCGCCGCGCAGTTCAAGGGCTTGCAGGGCAGCCAGATCGCAGCCATTGCCGGCGACCTCGCCTGCGCCGAAAGCGTCATGGCCCTGAAGGACCTGATGGAGAAGCTCGGCTCCTTCCACCGCGACTGCCGCCAGGACGGCGCCCAGATCGATCCCTCGGTCCGGGCCGGTTACATCTTCAACAGCGGCATCGCCGGCATCGAAGAAGCGGATGCGCTCCTGATCATCGGCAGCAATCCCCGCCGCGAGGCCGCGCTGATCAACGCGCGGATCCGCAAGCGCTGGCTGACCGGCAAGCTCCGCATCGGCCTGATTGGCGCCGAGCAGCCCGCGCTGACCTACGATTACGAGTATCTCGGCGCCGGACCGGCGACGCTGAAGGAGATCGCCGAGGGCCGCGGCTTTGCCGAGGCGCTGAAGACGGCGCAGAAGCCAATGATCATCATCGGGCAGGGCGCTCTGGCCCGTCCGGACGGCGCCGCCGTGCTGGCGCTGGCCCGCCAGGTCGCGGAAGGCTGCGGCGCGGTGAAGGATGGCTGGAACGGCTTCAACATGCTGCATACCGCGGCCGGCCGGGTCGGCGCGCTGGATCTCGGCTTCGTGCCGCAGCAGGGCGGCAAGGATGTCGCCGGCATTCTGGCCGCCGCGCAGGCGGGCGAGATCAGGGCAGTCTGGCTCCTGAGCGCCGACGAAATCGACACGTCGAAGCTCGGCTCGGCTTTCGTGATATACCAGGGCAGCCATGGCGATGCCGGCGCGAAGCGTGCCGACGTGATCCTGCCGGGCGCCTCCTATGCCGAGAAGGATGCCACCTGGGTGAATACCGAGGGCCGCGTCCAGCTTGGCCGCCGCGCCGCGGCGCCCCCGGGCGATGCCCGCGAGGACTGGGCGATCATCCGCGCGCTGTCCGAGGTTCTCGGTCAGACGCTGCCCTATGACAATCTCGGCCAGCTGCGCCGCCGCATGCTGCAGGCCGCGCCGCATTTCGCGGCGGTCGACCGGCTGACGCCGGCTGCCTGGGGCAGCTTCGGCACCGCCGGCGCGGTGACCGACGCGCCCTTCGTTTCGGCCGTTGCCGACTTTTACCTGACCAACCCGATCGCCCGCGCCTCGGCCGTGATGGCCGAATGCTCTGCGCTCGCGCGCGGCGTAGCCCAGCCGAAGACGGGTACCCATGACTGATACCTTCTGGAACACGCTCTGGACGGGCTACGTCTTTCCGGGCGGCACCATCCTGGTGCACATCCTGATGCTGGTGGTGCCGCTGCTGATCGCAGTGGCCTACCTGACCCTGATGGAGCGCAAGGTGCTGGCGGCGATGTCGCTGCGCATGGGGCCCAACGTGGTCGGCCCCTTCGGCCTGCTGCAGCCGTTCGCCGACGCCGCCAAGCTGATCTTCAAGGAAACCATCATCCCGTCGGGTGCGAACAAGTTCCTGTTCATCGCCGCGCCCTGCATCACCTTCATCCTGGCGCTGATCGCCTGGGCGGTGATCCCGGTTTCCGAGGGCTGGGTGATCGCCGACATCAATGTTGGCGTGCTGTATCTCTTCGCGATCTCGTCGCTCGGCGTCTACGGCATCATCATCGCCGGCTGGTCGTCGAACTCGCGCTACGCCTTCCTCGGCGCGCTGCGCTCCTCGGCGCAGATGGTCTCCTACGAAGTCTCCATGGGCTTCGTGATCATCACCGTGCTGCTCTGCGTCGGCTCGCTCAACCTTTCCGCCATCGTGGAGGCGCAGCGGACGGTCTGGTTCGCCCTGCCGCTCTTCCCGATGTTCATCATCTTCTTCATCTCGGCACTGGCCGAGACCAACCGGCATCCCTTCGACCTGCCCGAAGCCGAGGCCGAGCTGGTCGCCGGCTACCAGGTCGAGTACTCGTCGATGGCGTTCGCGCTGTTCTTCCTCGGCGAATACGCCAACATGATCCTGATGTCGGGCATGACGGCGATCCTGTTCCTCGGCGGCTGGCTGCCGCCGCTGGACATCGCTCCCTTCAACTGGATCCCGGGCATCGTCTGGTTCTGCCTGAAGATATTCATTCTGCTGTTCGTGTTCATCTGGGTACGCGCCACCGTGCCGCGCTACCGCTACGACCAGCTGATGCGGCTGGGCTGGAAGGTGTTCCTGCCGATCTCGCTGTTCTGGGTCGTCGCCACTGCCGGCGTGCTGGTCGCCTTCGACCTGCTGCCGCAGGGCGTGAAGTAGGAGTACCGCCATGGCTCTGCTCGATCGCGGCATCCGCTCACTCTTCCTCTGGGAAGTGGTGAAGGGCCTCGGCCTGACCTTCGCCTACATGTTCAAGAAGCGGGCGACGGTGAACTATCCCTACGAGAAGGGACCGCTCAGCCCGCGCTTTCGCGGCGAGCACGCCCTGCGCCGCTACGCCAACGGCGAGGAGCGCTGCATCGCCTGCAAGCTCTGCGAGGCGGTCTGCCCGGCCCAGGCCATCACCATCGAGGCCGAGCCGCGCGAGGACGGTTCGCGCCGCACCACGCGCTACGACATCGACATGACCAAGTGCATCTACTGCGGCTTCTGCCAGGAAGCCTGCCCGGTGGATGCCATTGTGGAGACGGCCAATTTCGAGTTCTCGACCGAGACCCGCGAGGAGCTGCTCTACGACAAGGCCAAGCTGCTGGCGAACGGCGAGCGCTGGGAATACGAGATTTCGCGCAACATCGCTGCTGACGCGCCGTACCGGTGAGCGCGACGCGGCGAGGGGGTAGAATATGATCATTCCGGCCTTGGCCTTTTATCTGTTCGCGGCGATCACCGTCGCATCGGGCTTCATGGTGATCGCGGCGCGCAACCCCGTGCATTCCGTGCTGTTCCTGATCCTCGCCTTCTTCAACGCGGCCGGGCTCTTCGTGCTGATGGGCGCCGAGTTCTTGGCGATGATCCTGGTGATCGTCTATGTCGGCGCGGTCGCGGTGCTGTTCCTCTTCGTGGTGATGATGCTCGACATCAACTTCGTCGAGCTGCGCCAGGGCTTCCTGCAGTATCTGCCGGTCGGCGGCCTGATCGGCCTCGTGCTGCTGATCGAGCTGGTGCTGGTGCTCGGCGGCTGGGTGCTGGCGCCGACGGCCACGCAGGTCGTCACCGATCCGATCCCGCCGATCGACCAGGTGACCAACACCCACGCCCTGGGCGCGGTGCTCTACACGAAGTACATCTACCTCTTCCAGGGCGCCGGCCTGATCCTGCTGGTTGCCATGGTTGGCGCCATCGTGCTGACCCTGCGGTCGCGCCCCGGCGTGCGCCGTCAGGTGATCGCCGAGCAGGTGAGCCGCCGCCGCGAAGAGGCGGTTGTCGTCAAGAAAGTCGAACCGAGGCAGGGAATCTGACCATGACCATCGGCCTTGGACATTACCTCACCGTCGCCGCAATCCTGTTCACGCTCGGGATCTTCGGTATCTTCCTGAACCGCAAGAACGTGATCGTCATCCTGATGTCGATCGAGCTGATGCTGCTCGCCGTCAACATCAACCTGGTGGCTTTCTCCACCCACCTGAACGATCTCGTCGGGCAGGTCTTCACGCTGTTCGTGCTCACCGTCGCGGCCGCCGAGGCGGCGATCGGGCTTGCGATCCTCGTGGTCTATTTCCGCAACCGCGGCACCATCGCGGTTGAGAACATCAATCTGATGAAGGGCTGATGCGGCGATGACGATGTATCACCTGATCGTTTTCCTGCCGCTGCTGGCTGCCATCGTTGCCGGCCTGTTCGGGCGCCGCATCGGCGATGTCGCCTCGATGGCGGTGACCTGCGTCGCGGTCATCATTTCCGCCGTGCTGTCCTGGGTTGCGCTCTACCTCGTGGTCGGGAAGGGCATGGTGGTGACCATCAAGGTGCTGGACTGGATCGATTCCGGCAGTTTCAGCGTCGACTGGGCCCTCCGGATCGACCAGCTCACCGCCGTGATGCTGGTGGTGGTGAACACCGTGTCCGCGCTGGTGCATGTCTATTCCGTCGGCTACATGAGCCACGACCCGCACCGGCCGCGTTTCTTTGCCTATCTGTCGCTGTTCACCTTCGCCATGCTGATGCTGGTGACGGCCGACAACTTCGTGCAGCTCTACATGGGCTGGGAAGGCGTCGGTCTGGCCTCCTACCTGCTGATCGGTTTCTGGTTTCACAAGCCGTCGGCCAATGCCGCCGCCATCAAGGCCTTCGTGGTGAACCGCGTCGGCGACTTCGGCTTCGCGCTGGGCATCATGACGCTGTTCTTCGCCACCGGCTCGGTCAATTTCGAGACCGTCTTCGGCATGGCGCCGCAGCTTGCCGGCAAGACCTTCAGCTTCCTCGGCGGGGAATGGGACATCCTCACGGTCGCCACCTTCCTGCTGTTCCTCGGCGCCATGGGCAAGTCGGCCCAGCTCGGCCTGCATACCTGGCTGCCCGATGCCATGGAGGGCCCGACCCCGGTTTCGGCGCTGATCCATGCCGCGACCATGGTCACCGCCGGCGTCTTCATGGTGGCGCGCTGCTCGCCGCTGTTCGAATTCGCCCCGGCGACCCTGCAGTTCGTCACCATCATCGGCGCCTCGACGGCGTTCTTCGCCGCCACCGTCGGCCTGGCGCAGAACGACATCAAGCGCGTGATCGCCTATTCGACCTGCTCGCAGCTCGGCTACATGTTCTTCGCGCTGGGCGTCTCGGCCTATCCGGCCGCGATCTTCCACCTGTTCACCCATGCCTTCTTCAAGGCTCTGCTGTTCCTCGGCGCCGGCTCGGTGATCCATGCCGTCGACGGCGAGCAGGACATGCGCCGCATGGGCGGGCTGTGGAAGCACATCAAGATCACCTACGCGATGATGTGGATCGGCAGCCTGGCGCTGGCCGGCCTGCCGTTCTTTGCCGGCTTCTACTCCAAGGACATGATTCTCGAAGCAGCCTTCGCCGCCGGCAGCGGGGTAGGGAAGTACGCCTTCATCATGGGCATGGCCGCGGCCATCCTCACCGCCTTCTACTCGTGGCGTCTGCTGTTCATGACCTTCCATGGCGAGCCCCGTGCCGACCATCATGTCATGGAGCATGTCCACGAGAGCCCGATGGTGATGCTGGTGCCGCTGTTCGTTCTGGCCGCGGGCGCGGTGTTTGCCGGCTTTGCCTTCTATGACGGTATGGTCGGCCACCACTGGCAGGAATTCTGGGGCAAGTCGATCTTCATCCAGCCCGAGAACGGGATCATGGAAGCCGCCCACGAGGTGCCGCTCTGGGTCAAGCTCGGCCCGATCGTGGTTGGCCTGGTCGGCATCGCCGTGGCCTGGTGGGCCTATATCCGCGACACCGGACTGCCGGCGCGGGCGGCGCAGCAGCATCACCTGCTGTACCAGTTCCTGCTGAACAAGTGGTATTTCGACGAGCTCTATGACCGCATCTTCGTGCGTCCTGCCATGTGGCTCGGCCGCCTGTTCTGGAAGGGCGGCGACGGCCGCATCATCGACGGCCTCGGCCCTGACGGGCTGGCGGCCTCGGTGGTCCGGCTGGCCCGGCGGGCTTCGGTGCTTCAGTCCGGCTACGTCTATCACTACGCCTTCGCCATGCTGATCGGCGTCGCTGCGCTCGTCACCTACTTCTTCAGCGCGATGGGCCACTAAGCCATGTCGAGCATGCCCCTGCTTTCGATCGTCACCTTCCTGCCGCTGGTCGGCGCGGCCTTCATCTTCCTCGCCCGCGGGCCGGAGGAGATCGTTGCCCGCAACGCCCGCTCGGTCGCCCTGTGGACCACCACGATCACCTTCGCGGTGTCGCTGCTGCTGTGGCTGAACTTCGACAACAGCACGGCACAGTTCCAGTTCGTCGAGAAGGTCGACTGGATCGGCTACGGCATCAATTACCACATGGGCGTGGACGGCATCTCGATGCTGTTCATCATCCTCACTACCTTCCTGATGCCGCTCTGCATCCTGGCCTCCTGGGAAGCCATCGGGGTGCGCGTCAAGGAATACATGATTGCCTTCCTGGTCATGGAGACGCTGATGATCGGCGTCTTCTGCGCGCTCGACCTGGTGCTGTTCTACCTTTTCTTCGAAGCCGGCCTGATCCCGATGTTCCTGATCATCGGCGTCTGGGGCGGCAAGCGCCGCATCTATGCCAGCTTCAAGTTCTTCCTCTACACGCTGCTCGGCTCGGTGCTGATGCTGCTGGCGATCCTGTACATGTACTTCACCGCCGGCACGACCGATATCCCGAGCCTGATGAAGACCGGGCTGTTTTCGCCCGAGGCCCAGACCTGGCTCTGGCTCGCCTTCTTCGCGTCCTTCGCCGTCAAGATGCCGATGTGGCCGGTGCACACCTGGCTGCCGGATGCGCACGTCGAGGCGCCGACCGCCGGTTCGGTCATCCTGGCCGGTGTGCTGCTGAAGATGGGTGGCTACGGCTTCCTGCGCTTCTCGCTGCCGATGTTCCCGCTGGCCAGCGACTACTTTGCTCCGCTGGTCTTCGCGCTCAGCGTCATCGCCATCATCTACACCTCGCTGGTGGCGCTGATGCAGGAGGACATGAAGAAGCTGATCGCCTATTCGTCGGTCGCCCATA
>NZ_DATGQG010000041.1:0-11798 GCF_035304305.1 Ferrovibrio sp. | reverse complement strand
TCCACGATGGCCTTGTGCGAGCGTAAGAAAAGCTGCACCGGCTCGCCGCTCTCGCGGTCCTTCGCGGTGATGGTCTTGTAGCCCAGCGCCCAGAGCAGGCGCTGCAGCTCGGCGGCGCCGCAGCCGGCGAGGTTCATCCAGGCGGTATCGGCGGCGAAGGCGCCCGGCGGGCCGGTATGGCCCTTCTTCTTCGGCGCGGGCTGTCCGGCGGGTTTGTCATCGGCCGGCTTCGGCGCTTCGGCTGCCTGCTCCGGTGCCGCAGCCTCGGTCGCGGTCTCCGTCACAGGCACGGTCTCCGTCACAGGCGCGGTCTCGGCAACGGGCGCGTCGCTCTGTGCATCGGCGGGAACGGCTTCGGCCGCCACCGGCTCCGCGTCCTGCGCGGCGGCAGCGGGCGTCTCCGCCGCCTTCGCGTCCTTCGCCTGCTGCTTCGCCCGGCGCGATTCATGCTCGGCCTGGCGCGCGCCCTCGGCGATGCGCTGCACCACGTCGAGGCGGAAGGCATGGCGCCCGGCGCGCAGGAAGCCCGCCGCCATCCACCAGCGGTCGTCGCGCCATTCGAGAATGGGCAGCGAGGTCAGGCCCGGCGTCGGCGGCGCGTCGGGCTCCCTGCCCTCATGCACGGCCCAGAGCAGGGTCTTGAGCTGCGTCGGCTTCGGCTTGAGCAGCTTGGGCAGCAGGATATGCGTCTCGCCGAACTGCACGCCCATCTTGCGCAGAGGATGCCGCTCGGCCTGGCCCATGCCGCGCACCAGATCGGCGACGTCGTCACGCTTCAGCGCGCCGAGGCTTTCCGCCAGCTGGAAGGCGACGCCGCGCGCGGCGAATTTCAGCTCGGCATCGCGCAGGCGGTAGAGGTCGCCGAGATGCTGGCGCAGGTAGCGCTTCAGCCAGTCGGCCAGCTTGTCCTCGACCTGCCTGCGGCTTTCCGCCGGCAGCAATTCGTCGGCCAGCAGGTTGACCTTCGGCTCGAGGATTTCCGCACCCTTGCCCAGCACGGCAAGCGTGACGCTCTCCTTCTCCGGCGTCACCAGCAGGATGCCGCCCTCGGGCGACAGCACGAAACTGTCGTCGGCCAGCGCGAGGATCTTCTCCGCACGCTCCTGCAAAGCGGGGCCGAGCACGCGGATCGAGGCGGCGCGGATCGCGCGGCGTTCCTCGACGCTGTCATGGCCCACGGGCCGGAAGCGCAGGCCGCGCACATGGCCGATGATCTCGCCGCCGACGGTGAGCGCATCGTCCTCGGCCAGCCTGACGTCCAGCAGCGCCGGATCTTCCTTCAGGCCGCGGGTCAGCACGGAGGTGCGGCGGTCGACGAACCGCTCGGTCAGCCGCTCGTGCAGGGCATCCGACAGCCGGTCCTCGATGGCGCGGCTGCGCGCCTGGAAATCGGCGGCATTGTCGAGCCAGGTGCCGCCCCGGGAATCAGTGCGATGGGCGACATAGGTCCAGGTGCGGATATTGGCCAGCCGCTGCGACAGCGTGTCGATGTCGCCCTCGGTCCGGTCGATCTGCCTGAGATGCCCGCTCACCCAGTCCGGCGGCAGGCGGCCGTCATTGTCGCACAGATGCACGTAGATCTGCGTCAGCAGCCGCGCATGCACGTCATGCATGGACTTGGCGAAATCGGGAATCTCGCAGACCTGCCAGAGCAGCCGGATGCGGTCGGCCGAGGTGGCGCGCTGCTGCACCGGCGCCTCGGTCTTCAGCATCTGCAGGGACAGAATGTCGTCGGCCTCGCGGCCGCGCGTCAGGCCCTCGCGCGGCGGCGGCATGTCCAGGGTGCGGATCAGCGCGTCGATCGAGCTGAAATCGAGATCGGTGTTGCGCCAGCGCGCCTGGGTCACCGGATCGAAGCGGTGATTCTCGATGCGCTCGATCAGCTCCGGCTCCAGCGGCGGGCAGTCGGCCGTGGTGCCGAAGGTGCCGTTGCGCAGATGCCGACCGGCGCGGCCGGCGATCTGGCCGATCTCCGCCGGGGTCAGCGGCCGCATGCCGACGCCGTCGAATTTCGACAGTTCGGCGAAAGCCATGTGCTCGATGTCGAGATTGAGGCCCATGCCGATGGCGTCGGTCGCCACCATCACGTCGACATCGCGGTTCTGGAACAGCTCGACCTGCGCGTTGCGCGCCCGCGGGCTGAGCGCGCCCAGCACCACGGCAGCGCCGCCGCGCTGGCGCCGCAGGGCCTCGGCGATCATGTAGACATCGGCGGCGGAGAACGCGACCACGGCCGAACGCTTGGGCAGGCGCGACAGCTTCTTCGAGCCGGCGAACGACAGCTGCGACAGGCGCGGCCTGGCGATGAATTCCGCATTCGGCACCAGGCGGCGGATCAGGCCGCGCATGGTATCGGAGCCGAGGAACATCGTCTCCTCGCTGCCGCGGGCATGCAGCAGGCGGTCGGTGAAGACATGGCCGCGCTCGGCATCGCCGCAGAGCTGGATCTCGTCCACGGCGATGAAATCGTAGGCGCGGTCCAGCGGCATGGCTTCCACCGTGCAGACGAACCAGGTGGCGCCTCTGGGGATGATCTTCTCCTCGCCGGTGACCAGCGCGACATGGCGGTCGCCCTTGATCTTCACGGCGCGGTCGTAGACTTCGCGGGCAAGCAGGCGCAAAGGCAGGCCGATCACGCCGGTGCGATGGGCCAGCAGGCGTTCCACGGCGAGATGGGTCTTGCCGGTATTGGTCGGGCCCAGCACGCAGAGCACGCGGCCCTTCTCAGCGGTTTTCAGTTCGGTCACGGCTCAACTCGCCTTCTGGATGGCCTTGGTGATACGGGCGGTGGTGCAAAGCGTTCCGCCGACGCGGGCATTCACCTCGCAGAAGGCGACGTTCCTGCCCCTGCGCAGCAGCTGCCCGGTGAGAATGACGCGCTCGCCGGCCAGCACGGAGCGCAGATGCTGCAGATGGATGTCCACGGTCACCGCGGTCTCGTCCTCGTGCATATGGCCAAGCAGCGCGAGCAGGCCCGGCGGCTCCATCAGGCCGTTCAGCACGCCGCCATGAACGTATCCGCCGCGCAGCATCATCCCGCCCTGCGCGGTGAAACCCACTTCGGCCCGTCCGGCCTCCAGCGACAGCAGCTCGAGTCCGACCCAGACATGGAAGTCGGTCTGCGAGACGAGATCCCGGGCGAAAGGCGCGACCCAGGCCGCGAGGCCGGGATCGATGCGGGCGGACATGAAAGGAGGCTCCGTTTTGGCCGCAGTATAGGGTCGCGGCGGCAAGGGGCTCAACCGGGAGCGGCCTTTATTTACATGCGCCGGATGTCATGGCCGGACATGACAATGGTTTTCAGAAATGCGCGGTTCGCCTAGGTGAGGACGAGCTTCGAGGCCGCCACCAGCAGCACGGCGCCGAGCAGGTATTGCAGCAGCCGCACCGGCAGCCAGCGGATCACCAGCTGGGTGCCCAGCAGGGCGCCGCAGAGGGCGGCCAGCGCGAACCATGGCAGTTCCTCGGGCAGCGCCCGCAGCGACAGGATGTTGCCGGCGAGGCCGGACATGGAATTGACCAGGATGAAGGGCGCCGCCATGCCGGCGGTCTGGCGCGCCCCGGCCCAGCCGAGCAGCAGCAGCAGCGGCGAGAGGAAGATGCCGCCGCCGGTGCCGGTCAGGCCCGACAGCAGGCCGATCGCCGCGCCGGCGATCACGGCGGCGGGCAGCGGAATCCGCACATCGCCGCTGCCGCCGTTCAGCGTCGCCTTCTCGCGCGGATCGATCAGCAGGCGCAGCCCGGCGAAGGCCAGCACGATGCCGACCGCCATGCGGTAGGTGCTGACCGGCAGCTGCACGGCGCCGCCGATGAAGGCCATCGGAATCGAGACGGCGACCAGCGGCAGCAGGGCGCGCGGATTGATCAGCCCGGCGCGCCACAGCCGGTATGTGCCGACGCTGGCCACCAGGATGTTCAGGCTGAGCGCGGTCGGCTTCATGATGGCGGGCGCGACGCCGACGAAGGCCATGGCGGCGATGTATCCCGAGGCGCCCGCATGGCCGACGGTGGAATACAGCGTCGCCGCCAGGAAGATCAGCAGCGTCAGCAGAACCGTCTCGTCGAAGCCCATCCGCCCCCCGTTATGACGTTTCGACTATAACGGTGGGCGGATGGAGCGGCAATCCGTCAATCTTTCGACTGTCATGGCCGGGACAAGCCCGGCCATGACAACAAAAGCAAAGGTGATCGCCGTTACTTCGCCAGCCTGCCCTTGAGCATCTTCAGGTCGGCGGCGCAGGCCCTGGCGGCGGCGGCCTCCATGCGGCGGAAGCGGGCCAGCACGTCCTCGCCAAGGGCGGTGAGCGCGGCGCCGCCGCCGGCCCGGCCGCCGCTGCCGGCCTCGACCAGCGGGGTGCGGAAGCAGCGGTTCATGGTGTCGACCAGCAGCCAGGCGCGCTTGTAGCTCATGCCGAGCCGGCGCCCGGCCGCGGCGATGGAGCCGGTCTCGCGGATGCCTTCCAGCAGGTCGGCCTTGCCGGGCCCGAGCGCGATCTCGCCGCCCAGCATGAGTCGCAGGCGGATCGTCTCCGCCGCCGACTCGCGTTTTCCGCGTTTCGCAGGCTTCGCAGTCATCGTCCTGTCACAGCACCGTCAGAACCGGCCTTCCGGCGGGATCATAACAGGTCCATCCACGCGCGGCGACCACACTCTGGTCACAAGCAAATCGAGCGCGTCAGCGGCTAAATGACCGCCATGATCATTCTCGACACCGCTCTCGAAAAACGCCGCGCAGAAAAGGGCCCGATCCGCATCGCCATGATCGGCGCCGGCTTCATGGGCCGCGGCATCGCGCTGCAGATCGCCACCGCCATGCCGGGCCTGCAGCTCTGCGCCATCGCCACCCGCCGGCTCGACGCCGCCCGCCGCGCCTATGAGGAGGCCGGCCAGGAACCGCGGGCCGTCTCCTCGCTGCAGGAGCTGCGTGCCGCCATCGATGCGAACACCCCGGCGATCACCGAGGACTGGCGCCTGCTCTGCGAGGCGCCTGAAATCGAATGCATCATCGAGGTCACCGGCTCGATCGACTATGCCGCCGAGGCGATCTCGTATGCCATTGAGCAAGGCAAGCATGTCGTCGCCATGAACCCGGAGATCGACGGCACGCTCGGGCCGCTCTTCGGCCGCCGCGCCGCCGAGAAGGGCCTGGTCTTCACCGATGCCGACGGCGATCAGCCCGGCGTCACCATGAACCTGTTCCGCTTCGTGCGCGGCCTCGGCGTCACCCCGGTGGTCTGCGGCAACATCAAGGGACTGCACGACCCCTACCGCAACCCGACGACGCAGAAGGCCTTCGCCGAGCGCTGGGGCCAGAAGCCGCATATGGTCACCTCCTTCGCCGACGGCACCAAGGTGTCCTTCGAGCAGGCGGTGATCGCCAACGGTACCGGCATGCGGGTGGCGAAGCGCGGCATGATCGGCCCGACGGTGGAAACCGGCACGCCGATCGACGTGGCGGCGCAGAAGCTGGAGGCCGAGCGCTTCATCGGCACGCCGGGCATCGTCGATTACGTCACCGGCGCCGCGCCCGGCCCCGGCGTCTTCGTGCTCGGCACCATCGAGCATCCGCAGCAGCGCCATTACCTGGAGCTCTACAAGCTCGGCAAGGGGCCGCTCTACTGCTTCTACACGCCCTATCATCTCTGCCATTTCGAGGCGCCGAACACGGCGGCGCGTGCCGTGCTCTTTGGCGACGCGGCCCTGCGTCCGCTGGGCGCGCCATGCGTCGATGTCATCGCCGCGGCAAAGACCGATCTCAGGGCCGGCGCCACGCTGGACGATCTCGGCCATTACATGACCTACGGCCTGGCCGAGAATGCCGACGTGGTGCACCGCGAGCGGCTGCTGCCGATCGGGCTGGCGGCCGGCTGCGTGCTCAAGCGCGACATCAAAAAGGACGAGGTCCTCTCCTATGACGACGTGATCCTGCCGAAGGACCGTCTGATCGACCGGCTGCGCGCCGAGCAGGACCGCCTCTTCTTCGGCTCCTATGCCGGCGACACCCTGCCGGTGCGGGACGTCGCGGAATAACGATCTTCGAACGATCCCCACGGAGATACCGATGAAAGTGGTCATCCTGGCAGGCGGCTATGGCACGCGGATATCGGAGGAAAGCGCCATCCGCCCCAAGCCGCTGGTCGAGATCGGCGGCAAGCCGATCCTCTGGCACATCATGAAGATCTACAGCCGCTACGGGCTGAACGACTTCATCATCTGCTGCGGCTACAAGGGCAACCTGATCAAGCAGTATTTCAAGAACTACGCCTTCGATCTCTGCGACATCTCGCTCGATCTCTATTCGGGCCGCACCGAGATCCTGCGCAACGGCATCGAGCCGTGGAAGATCACCATGATCGATACCGGCCAGGAAACCATGACCGGCGGCCGCATCAAGCGCATCGCCCGCTATCTCGATCCCGACGAGCCCTTCTGCCTGACCTACGGCGACGGCGTGACCGACGTGAACATCGCGGACGTGATCGACTTCCACAAAAGCCACGGCAAGCTGGCCACCGTGACGGCCGTGCACCAGCCCGGCCGCTTCGGCGCGCTCGGCATCGCCCCCTCGGATACAGGGCCGCTCGTGCAGGCCTTCCGCGAGAAGCGCAACGAGGACGGCTCCTACATCAACGGCGGTTACTTCGTGCTGCAGCCCGAGGTGATCGACTACATCGATGGCGACGACACGGTCTGGGAGCAGGAGCCGCTGAAGCGGCTCGCGGCCGAGAACCAGCTGATCGCCTACCGGCATGACGGCTTCTGGCAGAACATGGACACGTTGCGCGACCGCAACCTGCTGGAAGCCATGTGGAACAGCAAGGAGGCCCCATGGAAGGCGTGGTAACCGAGATCGAGCGCGAGGCACGGAGCGAGAGCAGCGGCGGCACCCGCCCGGCGCGGACCAAGGATGCCCGGCTCGGCCGCATCCTGATGACCGGCGGCGACGGCTATATCGGCAACGTGATGGCGCCGTATCTGGCCCGGCTCGGCGCCGATGTCACCGGCTTCGACACCGGCTTCTACCGCGCCGGCTGGCTGTTCCATGACGGCCAGGACCGCGCGCGCATGATCACCCGCGACATCCGCAGCATCACGCCGGAGGACCTCGAGGGCTATGATGCCGTCGTGCATCTGGCCGAGCTGTCCAACGACCCGCTCTGCGAGAACGATCCCGACCTCACCTTCGAGATCAACCACAAGGCTTCGGTGCAGCTGGCCAAGGCGGCCAAGGCGGCCGGCGTGAAGCGCTTCGTCTATGCCTCGTCCTGCAGCGTCTACGGCGCCGGCGGCGCGGAAGCGCGCACCGAGACCGATCCGACCGATCCGCTGACCGCCTATGCGAAGTGCAAGCTGCTGGTCGAGCGCGACGTCGCCCCGCTGGCCGACGATAATTTCTCGCCGACCTTCCTGCGCCTGGCGACCGCCTTCGGCGCCAGTCCGCGGCTGCGCTTCGACATCGTGCTGAACAATCTGGCTGGCCTCGCCTGGACCACCGGCAGGATCACCATGACCTCCGACGGCATGCCGTGGCGTCCGCTGGTGCATGTGGAGGATATCAGCCAGGCCTTCGCCGCCGTGCTGATGGCGCCGCGCGACGCGGTGTTCAACCAGGTCTTCAATGTCGGCGACAACGAGCAGAACTACCGCATCCGCGAGATCGCCGAGACGGCGGCCAGGGTCTTCCCCGGCTGCGAGATCGAGTTCGGCGACAATGGCGGCGACAACCGCAGCTACCGCGTCTGCTTCGACAAGATCAGGCAGCATCTGCCGGGCTTCCAGTGCCAGTGGTCGGCCGAGCGCGGCTTCCGCCAGCTGCGCAGCATCTTCGAGCGCATCCGGCTGACGCCGGAGGTTTTCCAGGCACCGCCCTATACGCGGCTGCGCACCCTGAAGACCCTGATGGAAACGCAGCAGGTTTCCCCGAAGCTGGAGTGGAACGCCTATGATTTTCAATGAGACGAAGCTGAAGGGCGCCTTCACCATCGAGCTGGAGAAGCGCGCCGACGATCGCGGCTTCTTCGCCCGCGGCTGGTGCCGGAAGGAATTCGCCGATCACGGCATCGATGTCGACATCCTGCAGGGCAACATCTCATGGAACCCGGCGAAGGGCACGATGCGCGGCATGCACTGGCAGGTCGCCCCGCATGAGGAAGGCAAGCTGATCCGCTGCGTGCGCGGCCGCATCTTCGACGTGATCGTCGATCTGCGTCCCGGCTCGCCCACGCAGTACCAGTGGTTCGGCGCCGAGCTGACGTCGGAGAATTACCGCATGATGTGGTGTCCGCCCGGCTTCGCCCATGGCTTCCAGACGCTCGAGGACAATTGCGAGGTGAACTATCTCGTCTCGGCCGCCTATTCGCCGGAAGCCTCGCGCGGCCTGCGCTACGACGACCCCGGCATCGGCATCGTCTGGCCGCTGCCGGTGACGAAGATCTCCGGGCAGGACCGCAGCTGGCCCGACATCAAAAAGACGACCGCCGAAGCCGCCGACTGAGAGCGGCCGGACGGAATTGCAGGGAGCGCCATAACGGGAAGACGCTGCAGCAGGCCCCGGTCCGGACAGGACCGGGGCTTTTTTCGGCCCCGTCCCGACCTTTAAATTATTGAAATTCCAGAGACACATTCATACAACCAAGGCGATTGAGCAGCCTACGAACTAAATTTCTGGTTTAAAAAACGCTTGCTCTGCGCCGGTTTTCCGCCATTGTTGCCTGGCGGCCAGAACGGCCCCGACGGAGCGATCAGAAATGACCTCGGTGAACACCAACAGCGGTGCCCTGACGGCCCTGGCGAGCCTGCGCAGCCTTGCCACGCGCGTCGAGGTCAATTCCAAACAGCTGCAGACCGGATACCGCGTCGCCGACCTGATGGACGATTCGGCGGTGTTCGCCGTGGCCCAGGGCGTGCGCTCGGGCCTCAAGGCCCATGTGTCCGTGCAGTCCTCGCTGCAGCAGGGCCTCGGGCTGGTGGACGTTACCCTGGCCGGCATGCGCAACATCTCCGAAACGCTGGTCGATCTGCGCGCCACGCTGATCAAGGCTGCCGACGGCTCGCTCTCCGACGCGCAGCGCGACACCTACAAGGCCGACGCCCAGCGTCTGCATGCGCAGATCCTCGCCTCCACCCTGGCCGCCACCTATAACGGCCGCAACCAGATGCTCACCAGTTCGACCGACGTGCAGTTCGTCGCCGACATTTCCGGGCGCACGATCACGGTGGGCACCTACGGCATCAATCCGCACTGGAGCGATCTCGGCACCGCGATCGACGCCATCGCCGACCAGGACACCGCGACGGCGGCCTATAACCTGGTCGATCCGCTCGAGGCCGCGACCCACGCGACCATCGCCGAATTCGCCGCCACGCGGCGCCAGTTCGAACTGCAGATGCGGTTCAACGAGGATCTCGTCGATGCCGTGAAGAAGGCGCTCGGCGCGCTGGTCGATGCCGATGTCGCCGGCGCCGCCGCGCTGTCGCAGTCGCTCCAGGTGCAGGAGCAGCTGGCGATCAGCGCGCTGAGCATCGCCAACCGGCAGCCGAACGCCATCGTCCGGCTCTACCGCTGACGCCCTGACCCTGGGCCTTGGGGCTCTGGCCTAGACCAGGCCGATCTGCTCGATCAGTTCGTCGGCCAGCGTCTTCTGCCGCGCATCCAGCTGCGTGTAGAGCTTCGCGATCGCCGCCTGCCGGGCCTGCAGCGCCGACAGGCGCGCCTCCAGCGCGCGCGTCCGGTCGTCCAGCCGCTCGGGCAGGCTCGAGCCCCTGCCCTCGCGCGTCACCGGCCGGATCGCCGCCGCCTTGCGCATGGCATCGGCGAAGGTCTTCCACGCGTCTTCCTGCGCAGCGGTGATCTGCAGCTCGGCCTTCAGGAAGGCGAGCTTGCCCTCGATATGCTCGTTCTTCGGATCCGACAGGCCGCCCTCGCGCTGCATGCGCTCGATCATGCGCTGCATGGTGCCGCCCATGGTCTGCGCCATGTCGCCCATCATCGCGCCCATCTGGCCCATCATCTGTCCCATCATGGCGCCCAGCTCGCGCATGGACGGCTCGCGTTCGCTCTCCGCGCCGGGCTCGCGCGGCGCGGTCTGCGCCTGGGCGGGGGCGAAGGGCAGCGCGGCGAACAGGATGGCGGCGAAAGCGATCGCGGGCATGGACATGGCAGCCTCCCTGGCGCGGCCTGTCGGTACGGAATGTGAAACCGCCGGCGGCGGATTCTGTGCCCCGGCGCGGGATACGTCTACGGCCGCCGCTTCGCCGCCAGCCGGCGCAGGCTCGCCAGCGTTTCCCGCAGGCCCCGGCTGAGCGCCTTGTCCCGCCGCAGCACCAGCGCCAGCTGCCGCGACAGCTTCGGCCTGAGCGCGCGCAGGGCAAGGCCGCGCCGCGCTTCCGGCGTGGAAAGCGCCATGCCGGGCAGGACCGAGCAGCCGAGCCCCGCCCCGACCAGCTGCTTGATCGCCTCCACGCTGTCGAGCTCCATGCCGGGCTTCGGCACCAGGCCGGCGGCGCCGAACCAGGCATCGATCAGGCCGCGCGTGTTGCCGCCGGGCTCGGGGATGATCAGCGGCAGGCCGGCCAGCGCGGCGGGCGTCGCCGGATCGGGCAGGCGCAGGCCGGGATGGTTCTTCGGCGCGATGGCGACGAATTCGTCGATGAGCAGCGGCGTCACCTCGAAGGCGCGGCCCAGGCTTCTCGCCCCGGCGCCGGCCGGCGGCAGGGTGACCACCGCGAGATCGAGATCGTTCGCCTCCACCGCACGCAGGATCTCCGGCGTGTTGCCGGTATTCACCGCCAGGTCCAGCAGCGGGAAGCGGCGGCGCAGATCGCTCAGCGCCGGCGGCAGCAGATGGATGCAGGCGGTGGCGCCGATGCCGATGCGCACCCGCCCGGTCACGCCGCGGCCATGCTGCGCCACGGCCTCCAGCGCCGCCTGCACGGCGGCGTCGATCCCGGCCGCCTGCTGCAGCAGGGCGCGGCCGGCCGCCGTCGGCATGACCCTGCGGCCGGTGCGCTCGATCAGGCGCAGGCCCAGCTTCTGCTCCAGCTGCTTCACCTGCAGGCTCACGGCCGGCTGCGTCAGGTTCAGCCGCGCGGCGGCGGCCGAGAAGCTGCCCAGCCGCACCACATCGGCGAAGGTCTGCAGATGGTCGAGGTTGAAGCCGCGCATGGCTTAATTTTTCTTATGATCCGCATAAGAAAGCAAAATTTTGTTTATGGGCTCCGTCGCGCCATCCTGCGCGCATGACGCTTCTGCGGATCCTGCATTTTCCGGCGTTTCACCTGCCGGCTTTCGACGCCGCGCCGCTGCTGCGCCTTCTTGCCGGCGGCAGGCCGCGCCGGCCGGAGGAACTGGAGGACTGGCAGCTGCGCGATCTCGGTCTCACCCGGCCCTGGCCCGGCCCGGGGCGTCTGCTGAACCCCTGGCTGCCATGAACACTGCTCCTGCCGTTTCCTCCGATGTCATTCTCGCCGATGCCGGCGAGGAGGACATGCCCGCGATCCGGCGCATCTATGCGCATCACGTGCTGCATGGCCTGGCCAGCTTCGAGGAGGAGGCGCCGTCGCTGGACGAGATGCGCAGCCGTCGCCGGGCAGTGCGCGATCTCGGGCTGCCCTATCTTGCCGCGAAGGATGCGCGCGACGGGCGCCTGCTCGGCTATGCCTATGCGACGCTCTACCGGCCGCGCCGGGTCTACCGCTTCACGGTGGAGGATTCGGTCTATCTCGCCGCGGGCGAGCAGGGGCGCGGCATCGGCCGGCTGCTGCTGCAGGCGCTGATCGCGCGCTGCGCCGCCGCCGGC
>NZ_DATGQG010000040.1:0-25708 GCF_035304305.1 Ferrovibrio sp. | reverse complement strand
CATCGTCGCCGAGATCGCGGCGGCGAGCAGGGAGCAGGCCACCGGCCTCGACCAGGTGAACACCGCCGTGGGCAGCATGGACGAGATGACCCAGCGCAACGGCGCGCTGGTGGAGCAGACCTCCGCGTCGGCCCAGGCGCTCTCCAACCAGGCGAATGAACTGGCGGAGCTCGTTGCCTTCTTCAAGACAGGCACCGAAGCGCCCAGGATTCCCGCCGCCGAGAAGCGTCCGGCTGCGCCGCCGCCGGCGCCGGCCCCGACGGCGCGGCCCGCCGCGAAGCCTGTCGCAAAGTCTGCCGCGCAACCCGCGCCGGCTGCGGCTCCGAAGCCGGCACCGGTTCCCGCGATGACGGCGGACGACGACGACTGGCAGGAATTCTGACGCCTCCGATCGGCGAACGGGTTGCTGGGATCGCCGCCGATCTGGTTTGATCGGCGGATAATCAGCAGGAGGAACATCGCCGATGAACGGGGCCGAGAGTCTGGTCCGCACGCTGCTCGCGTCGGACGTGAATGTCTGTTTTGCCAATCCCGGCACATCGGAGATGCATTTCGTCGCCGCGCTGGACCACGTGCCCGGTGTGCGCTGCGTGCTCGGCCTGTTCGAAGGCGTGGTGACGGGCGCGGCCGATGGTTACTGGCGCATGGCGGGGAAGCCGGCCGCGACCCTGCTGCATCTCGGGCCGGGCCTCGCCAATGGCGTCGCCAACCTGCACAACGCACGCAAGGCCAGTTCCGGCATCGTCAACGTGATCGGCGAGCATGCCACCCATCACCTGCAGTATGACGCGCCGCTGACCGCCGATATCGCCGGCATCGCGCGGCCGGTGTCGCACTGGATCGGCACTGCGAAGACGGCGACCGAAGCCGCAAAACTCGGCGCCGAGGCCGTTGCCGCTGCGCGCACCGGCGCCGGCCAGATCGCCAGCCTGATCCTGCCAGCCGACACGGCCTGGACCGATGCGGACGGACCGGCTGCCGCGATCGCGCCGCCGGCACGGAAGAAGGCGGATGATGCCGCCATACAGGCCGCCGCGCAGGCGCTGAAGGCCGCCGGCGCCAACGGCATGCTGATGCTGGGCGGCGTCGGGCTGCTGCGCCGAGGCCTGGAACTGGCGGCGCGGATCGCCGCCGCCACCGGCTGCCGGCTGTCGAATTCCGGCTACAGCGCGCGCATGGAGCGCGGCGGCGGACTGCCGCAGGTGGGCCGCATTCCCTTCGTCGTCGACCAGGCGCTGGCCTATCTGAAGGACGTGCGCGAGCTGGTGCTGGTGGGCGGCCGCACGCCGGTGGCCTTCTTCGCCTATCCCGGCAAGCCGAGCCTGCTGCTGCCGCAGGGCTGCAACACGACGGCGGTCGCCTCCATCGACGATGACGTGATCGACGCGCTGGAGCGGCTGGCCGATGCGGTCGGCGCGCCGAAGAGCGTGGCGCCCGCGGCGCAGCCGCCGCTGCCCGCGCTGCCCGACGGCACGCCGACGCCGGACAAGGTGGCGGCGGCGATTGCGGCCCTGCTGCCCGAGCAGGCCATCGTCGTGGATGAATCGGTCACCTCGGGGCGCGGCATCTTCGCGGCCGCAGCGGCTTCCGCTCCCCATGACTGGCTGAACAACATGGGCGGCTCGATCGGTTTCTCGTTCCCGGTCGCGGTCGGCTGCGCGCTCGCCTGTCCGGACCGCAAGGTGGTGGCGCTCACCGGCGACGGCAGCGCCTTCTATACGCTGCAGGCGCTCTGGACCATGGCGCGCGAGAAGCTGGACATCACCATGGTGGTCTTTGCCAATCGCTCCTACGCGATCCTGCGCAACGAGCTGGCCAATGTCGGCGCCGCCAATCCGGGGCCGCGCGCCATCGACATGCTGACCCTCGACCGTCCCGACCCTGACTGGGTTGCTCTGGCGAAGGGACACGGGGTCGGCGGCCGCCGGGTCGACGACATGGGCGATTTCGCGAAGGCCTTCCGGGCCGCCCTGGCAGAGCCGGGGCCACAACTGATTGAGCTCGTCCTGTGAGTTGTCCACAAACCTTGGTGGCGGAGGTTAAGATCCGGTAACCTTTTGGCCAGCCTGCGATTTCCGTTGCAGGCGCCGCCGATCTTTGCGACAAAATAATGGCGGTTTCTGAAGCAGCGCGCATGTTACGCACGCTGCCGGGGGAACGAAGGAACCGCGTCAGACCACAGTATCCCGACCCACCGGGCTTGCGCCGTCCACCGTCACCAGGGACGGCGCAACGGGCCGGCCAGAATTTCCGGTTCGTCATCGCAACAGAAAGTGTGAGCGCCATGTCCATTCCGGCCACCGTCACCAATTCCCAGACCGCACCCGCTGCCACCGCTCTGCAGGCCGCCAGCGGCCAGGAAGTGCTGACCTTCACCATCGACGACCAGTATTACGGCCTCGATCTGCTGACCGTGCGCGAGATCCGCGCCTGGACCGAGGTTACCCCGCTGCCCAACACGCCGTCCTTCGTGCGCGGCGTGATCAACCTGCGCGGCGCCGTGGTTCCGATTTTCGACCTGCGCGTCCGGCTGGGCGGCGAGGTCACCCAGGCGACCAGCGCCAATGTCGTCATCGTCGTCGAGATCGGCTCGGAATCGGTCGGCCTGCTGGTCGATACCGTCTCCGACATCCTGGCGCTGGGCGCCGACTCGCTGCAGCCCGTGCCGGCCACGGCGACCGATGCCGAACACACCTTCCTCAGCGCGCTGGCCACCCATGAGGATCGCATGGTGGCGCTGATCGACGTGAACCGGCTGTTCGCCCGCGGCGTCCCGACCCTGGAGGCGGCGGCCGCCTGAATCTGCCCGGACGGGCAGGGGTTTCCGGTTGACAGGCCGGGACCCCGCCGGTATGGTCCGGCCCGATTTTCCGGCCGGGCGCCGCAAGGCACGCGCGCCCGGTTTTTTGTTACCGCCGCGGGCCGGCCCGCGGCATTGCAAAGGTCAGGTATCATGAAGGTCGTCAACTCGCTCAAATCGGCCAAGACCCGCCATCGGGATTGCCGTGTCATCCGTCGCAAGGGCCGGGTCTATGTGATCAACAAGACCAACCCGCGCTTCAAGGCGCGTCAGGGCTAAGCCCTTACGCGTTTTCGGTTTACGAAGGCCCGGCCGCGCAAGCTGCCGGGCCTTTGTCGTTTCGGGGAGCCGCAGACCGTAGCAGCGACAGGGCAGCGGCAATCCGGCTTATCGGAGTCTGTTTGCGCCTACTTTTTCCTGCGACGCTCTCGGCCGGCGTTATCCCTGCTTATTTTTGCTTAAACGGGCTTATTTCTCCTTATCCCGCGTTACGCCTTGCTGCCGTGAGGGCTTCTGTCGTCACCGGCAGTTTCCCTATTGACAATACGGAACATATCATGTACGTCTGATGACGTCAATCCCATTCTGTTTTGACTTGCGGGTTGTCAGGTTGTCAGACAAATTGCGGTGATGCTTCCGGATCCAAAATCCTCCTCGCCGCTGGCGCGGCCCTCCGGCTTGGGCAATGTCCTCGCCGGCAAGCTGGCGGCCGCCATTGCCGGTGGCGAATTTCCGCCCGGCGCCCGGCTGCCGACCGAGAAGCAGCTGGTCGAACGCTTCGATGTCAGCCGTGCCGTGGTGCGCGAGGCCATCGCCCGGCTCAAGACCGACGGCTTCGTCGAAACCCGCCAGGGCTCCGGCGCCTTCGTCGCCGCCCGGCCGGGACTGGCCAGTTTCCGCATCGGCGCCCATGGCGCCGCGCCGGGCAGCATCCCGGAGTCCGAGCTGCCGCATATCTTCGAGCTGCGTGCCATCGTCGAGGCCGGCATGGCGGAACTGGCCGCCCGGCGCCGCAGCGATGCCGACCTCGCCGCGATCCGCAGCGCCTGGGAGGAGATGCAGCAGGCCCTGCAGGAGGGACGGGATGGCTCGGGCGCCGACGACGCCTTCCATGCCGCCATCGCGGCGGCGGCCCACAATCCCTATCTCGCCCAGTTCGCCGCCTTCCTGGCGCAGCATTTCTCCGCCACCCGCGCCGTTACCTGGCAGGCCGATGCCGTGCATGCCGGCTCGGCCGCGGCGGCGCAGGCGGAACATGCGTGCCTGCTGGATGCCATCGCGGCCGGCGACGGCGAGACGGCGGCGCGTGCCGCCCGCGACCATATCCGCCAGGCGGCAATGCGCCACGACAGGGCCGTGAGGAAAGGCTGACCCCATGCTGATGCCCGCACCGGAACCGGAAATCGTCGCCCAGCGTGTCGATCTGATTGCTGCCCTGCGCCGCATCGTGCCGGGCGAGGGGGTGATCGCCGACGAGACCAGCCTGAAGGCTTTCGAATGCGACGGGCTGACCGCCTACCGCCAGCTGCCGCTGGTCGCCGTGCTGCCCTCCGACACGCAGCAGGTCTCCGAGGTGCTGAAGCTGTGCAACGAACGCGGCGTGAAGGTCGTGCCGCGCGGCGCCGGCACCTCGCTGTCGGGCGGCGCCCTGCCGCTGGCCGACGGCGTGCTGCTGGGCATGGGCAAGTTCAACAGGGTGCTGGAGATCGACTGGGAGAACCGCTGCGCCGTGGTGCAGCCGGGCGTGACCAATCTCGGCATTACCCGCGCGGTGGAGCATCGCGGTTTCTATTACGCGCCCGATCCCTCCAGCCAGATCGCCTGTACCATCGGTGGCAACGTGGCGGAGAATTCCGGCGGCGTGCACTGCCTGAAATACGGCCTGACGACGAACAACATCCTCGGCGTCGAGATGGTGCTGATGAACGGCGAGATCATCCGTCTCGGCGGCAAGCATCTGGACGCGGAGGGCTATGATCTGCTCGGGCTGATCTGCGGCTCGGAAGGCCTGCTCGGCGTGATCACCGAGGTCACCGTCCGCATCCTGCCCAAGCCGGCCACGCAGCGCGCGCTGCTGGCCGGGTTTCCGTCGTCCGAATCCGCCGGCGACTGCGTGGCGAAGGTCATCGCCGCCGGCATCATTCCGGGCGGCATGGAGATGATGGACCGGCCGGCGATCCATGCGGCCGAGGATTTCGTCCATGCCGGCTATCCGCGCGACGTCGAGGCCCTGCTGATCATCGAGCTGGACGGCCCGGGCGTGGAGGTCGACGACCTGCTCGCCCGCGTGCAGGCGATCGCCGAAGCCTGCGGCTCGGTATACCTGCGCGTGTCGCAGAGCGAGGAGGAGCGGCTGAATTTCTGGGCCGGACGCAAGGCGGCGTTTCCCGCCGTGGGCCGCATCTCGCCCGACTATCTCTGCATGGACGGCACGATCCCGCGCAAGACCCTGCCGCTGGTGCTGAACCGGATGACCGAGCTGTCGGCGAAGCATGGCCTGCGCGTCGCCAATGTCTTCCATGCCGGCGACGGCAACCTGCATCCGCTCATTCTCTATGACGCGAACAATCCGGGCGAGCTGGAGAGGGCGGAGGAATTCGGCGCCGACATCCTGCGCCTCTGCGTCGAGGTCGGCGGCGTTCTGACCGGCGAGCATGGCGTCGGCGTGGAAAAACGCGACCTGATGCCGGCGATGTTCTCCGAGGACGACCTGGCGCAGCAGCAGCGCGTCAAATGCGCCTTCGATCCGAACCACCGCCTCAATCCCGGCAAGGTCTTCCCCGTGCTGCACCGCTGCGCCGAACTCGGCCGCATGCATGTGCGCAGGGGCCAGATCGCCTTTCCCGATCTGCCGAGGTTCTGAGCGATGTGCGTGGTGGCCCAGAAGAAGGACGTGGATGGCCGGGGCAGGCCCGGCCATGACAACCTGGTTTTGCGATCATCCCTTTTCTTTGTCATGCCCGGGCTTGGCCCGGGCATCCACGAGCTCCTTTTTTCGCGGGACATCTCATATGTCTGAAACCTTCCTCCCTGCCGGCACCACCGATGTGGTGGACGCGATCCGCTGGGCGGCGGCGGAAGGCAAGCCGCTCGACCTGCACGGCCATCGCAGCAAGGCGCAGCTCGGCCATCCGGTTCAGACGGCCTACGGGCTGGACATGAGCCGCCTGCATGGCGTGCTGGACTACGAGCCGGCCGAACTGACGCTCACCCTGCGGCCCGGCTCACTGGTCTCCGACATCGAGAAGCTGCTGGCGGGCAGCAACCAGATGCTCGCCTTCGAGCCCCCCGATCTCGGTCCGCTCTGGGGCGGTCCGAGCCATCGCGGCACCATGGGCGGCGCGGTCTCCTGCAATCTCGCCGGGCCGCGGCGCTTCAAGGCGGGCGCCGCGCGCGACCATCTGCTCGGCTTCACGGCGGTGTCGGGCCGCGGCGAGATCTTCCGCGCCGGCGGCAAGGTGGTGAAGAACGTCACCGGCTACGACCTGCCCAAGCTTGTCTGCGGCGCCTACGGCACGCTCGCCGCGCTGACCGAGATCACCGTGAAGGTGCTGCCGGCGCCGGAGAAGACCCGCACGGTCCTCGTCTTCGGTCTCTCCGATGAATCCGCCGCGCAGGCTTTGTCGGCGGCGGCGCAGTCGCCCTATGAAGTCTCCGGCCTCGCGCATCTGCCGGCGCCGGTGGCGGCGCAGTCAGGCGTGGCCTATGTGGCCAAATCGGGCATGAGTGTGACCGCCATCCGCATCGAGGGCACGGATGTTTCCGTGAAGGCGCGCTGCGAGGCGATCCGCGACCTGCTGAAGGATTACGGCGCGCTGGAGGAACTGCATTCGATGAACTCCTCCTGGCTGTGGCGCGAGATCCGCGACGCCGCCTGCTTCGTGCTGCCGCAGGACAATCCGCTCTGGCGCATCTCGGTGGCGCCGATGGCGGGACATCAGGTGACCGCGGCGATCGCCCGCGAGGCGCCGGAAGCGCAGTTCTTCTACGACTGGGCCGGTGGTCTCGTCTGGCTGATGCTTTACCCGCACGAAGACGCCGGTGCCGAACTGGTGCGCCGGGCGGTGGCACAGGCGGGCGGCGGCCATGCCACGCTGATCCGCGCACCGCAGGCGGTCCGCGCCGCCGTGCCGGTCTTCCAGCCGCAGCCGGACGCCCTCGCAGCCCTTTCGCGCCGCGTGAAGGAAAGCTTCGATCCGATGAACATCCTCAATCCGGGCAGAATGGCGGCGGGGGCGTGACATGCAGACCAGCTTCACCCTCGCGCAGCTGGCCGATCCGGCGATCCAGGCGTCGAACGAGATCCTGCGCAAATGCGTGCATTGCGGCTTCTGCACCGCGACCTGTCCGACCTACGTGCTGCTGGGCGATGAGCGCGACAGTCCGCGCGGGCGCATCTACCTGATCAAGCAGATGCTGGAGAGCGGCCGGCCGGCCGACGAGGATACCGTGCGGCATGTCGACCGCTGCCTGTCCTGCCTGTCCTGCATGACCACCTGCCCGAGCAGCGTGCATTACATGCATCTGGTGGATCACGCGCGCGCCTATATCGAGGAGACCTACCGGCGCCCGTTCTTCGACCGCATCCTCCGCCGCCTGCTGGCCCGCGTGCTGCCCGATCCGAAACTCTTCCGCTGGTCGCTGCGCGCGGCGCAGCTCGGCCGGCCCTTCCGGTTCCTGCTGCCGGCCCGGCTGAAGGGCATGGTGGCGATGGCGCCGAAACGCCTGCCGAGAGCCTCCGCGACGGACCGCCCGCAGGTTTTCAGGGCGGAGGGATCGCGGCGCATGCGGGTGGCGCTGATGACCGGCTGCGCCCAGAAGGTGCTCGATCCGAAGATCAACGAGGCCACGATCCGGCTGCTGACGCGCCATGGCTGCGAGGTGGTCGTGGCCGAAGGCGCCGGCTGCTGCGGCGCGCTGACCCATCACATGGGCCGCGAGGATGACGCGCTGGCCAAGGCGAAAGCCAACATCGCCGCCTGGCATCGCGAATACGAGGGCGAGGGTCTCGACGCGGTGGTGATCAACGCGTCGGGCTGCGGCACGACGGTGAAGGATTACGGCTTCATGCTGCGCAGCGATCCGCAATGGTCGGCCCGGGCGGCAATCGTTGCCGGACTGGCGAAGGACGTGACGGAGGTGCTCCGCGAGCTGCAGCTGAAGCCGACCGGTGCGGCGGAGAAGCTCACAGTCGCCTATCATTCCGCCTGCTCGCTGCAGCATGGCCAGAAGATCACGGCGCTGCCGAAGCAGCTGCTGGCGGAGGCGGGCTTCGCCGTGCGCGACGTGCCCGAGGCCCATCTGTGCTGCGGCTCGGCCGGCACCTACAATCTGCTGCAGCCGGAACTCGCCACGCAGCTCCGCGACCGCAAGGTGGAGAATATCCGCAGCACCGGCGCCGATGCGGTGGCGGCCGGCAATATCGGCTGCCTGGTGCAGATCGGCGGCGGGCTGGCACGCGACGGCGGCCGGCCGATCCCGGTGCTGCATACGGTGGAGCTGCTCGACTGGGCCACCGGCGGACCCAGGCCTGCGGCGCTCGGCTAGGCGATCAGCCCTTCGCCATTTCGGCCTCTGCTTTGGCGCGGCATTGCGCCTCGGCGATCATGCGCTGCTGCGGCGTGAGGCCATGGCCGCCGGTGCGGGTCTTTTCCATGTCGCGCATGCAGGCTGCGATCAGCTCGCCGAGCGTCTTCTTCGGCCCGGCGCCGTCGGCCAGGACCGGAGCGGCGGACAGGCCGACAAGCAGGGCCGCGCAGAAGGCGGCCGGCATGGATGAAAGCATGGATCCCCCGTCCCGTTATTCGTGCCGCCTATGCTGGCGGCTGGCGGCCAGTCTAGCCGGAAACGGGCGGGGACTCAGCAGACGTTTGCCAAGAGGAAGCCCGCGGCGCTGCAATCGCCGGTGGGCGGGACGGTGTCAGCGGCGGCTCTGGGTCGCGGCTTCGACGCGGGCACGGCACAGCTCTTCGGCCATCCGGCGCTGGCCCTGGGTCATCTGCTGGCCGGCCTTCAGGCCGCCGCGCATCTCGCGCATGCATTCCTCGATCCGTGCCGCCCGCTCGCGGGCGGCGGCGCCCGGCTGCGAGGCCGGTGCGGGCATGGCGGTGGCAATCAGGACTGCGACGAGGAGGGCGGCGATGAGTGGCGGGACAGTCAGGGCAAAGGCAAGGATACGCATGACGAAACCGGAAGCTGTCGGAAGGTCTCTCAGATAGGTGCGGGGCGGTCCGGCCGAAAGTTAATTTCCGGACATGCCGGCGACCGGCAGGGCGAGCCGGCGGCGGATATCGGCGACCAGTGCCGCCGTCACCGCCTCGCACATCCGGTACACCGTCTCGAAGCCGTCCGGCCCGCCGTAATAGGGATCGGGCACGATGCGGCCGAAATGGGGCGCGTAGTCGAGATAGAGCTTCACCTTGTCGCGGTGATGCGGCGGGCTGCGGCGCCGGAGCAGCGCCAGATGGCCGTCATCCATGGCGAGGATCAGGTCGAAGCGCTCGAAATCCTCGCGCACGATCTGGCGGGCGCGCAGGTGGGTCAGGTCGACGCCATAGGCCTTCGCCGTGGCGCAGCTGCGCGGGTCGGGCGGATCGCCGATATGGTAGTCATGGGTTCCGGCGGAATCGACCAGCACCCGGTCGGCCAGGCCGGCCTTCGCCAGTTCGTGGCGCAGCAGGCCGTCAGCGGTCGGCGAACGGCAGATGTTGCCGGTGCAGACCATCAGGACGGAGTAGAGATAGGCGGATGTCGACATGGCGGCAGACAAGCATCGCGCCGGTTTTTGTTCAAGTCGTGCCGGCTGCGGGCAAGCGCGGCAATCGGCGCAAAACCCTAGGCGCGGGCAGGGCCGCGGCTTAGAGTGATGCCATGCCGACACCGCCCCCCGACGACGAATCCGCTCTCCTCGAGGCGAATGCCGCCTTCTACCACGCCTTCGCCACCCGCGATGCCGGGGCGATGGAGGCGATCTGGGCCAAGGCGGCGCCGATCTGCTGCATCCATCCGGGCTGGCCGCCGCTGGTCGGCCGCGACGCCGTGCTGGAGGGCTGGCGGCGCATCCTCGCCAATCCGGCCCAGCCGGCTTTGCAGATGATGGCGCCGAAGGTGACGCTGTGGGGCGACGTCGCCATGGTGATCTGTTTCGAGAAGGTCGAGGACCAGTATCTGGTGGCGAGCAACATCTTCGTCCGCGAGGGCCGCGGCTGGAAGCTGAGCCATCACCAGGCCGGTCCGGTGGCGACCCCGCCGCAGGGCGGCGCCAGCAACGACGACCCGGAGCCGGACGAGGACGACGATGACGACATCGACGAGGATGACGACGACGACCTGACGCCGCCGTCCGGGACGATTCACTAGGGGATTAGCCCCCGACCAGGGTCTCGATCCTAACCCCGGCGCCGCTGTCGCGGGCGAGCCGGGTCTTCAGGAAATCCAGCATCGGCGCCAGCGTCTCGCCGATCTGCCAGGGCGGGTTGACCAGCACGAGCCCGCTGCCGTTCATCTGCCTCGCGTCGCCGGCGGAGCGGACGGTGAGCTCGACGGCGACGGTTTCCGCGCCGAGCCCGCCGGCGAGTTCCGCCTTCCAGCGGTCGACCGCCTTCTGCTCCTTGATCGGATACCAGATCGCGAGCTGCCCGGTGCTCCAGCGTCTATGCGCCGCCACCACGGTTTTCGACAGAGTCGCGAATTCGTCCTTCGCCTCGTAGGCGGGATCGATCAGCGCCAGGCCGCGGCGCGGCGTCGGCGGGGTCAGCGCGCGCAGGGCCTCGTAGCCGTCGCGGTGGTGAATATGCACCCGCGCATCGCGGCCCAAGTTGCGCTTCAGCAGGGCGGCGTCTTCCGGATGCAGCTCGCAGAGCGTCAGCCGGTCGGCCTCGCTGCGCAATGCCTGCTTCAGCAGCCAGGGCGAGCCGGGATAGCGCAGCAGGCCGCTGCCGCCCGGGGCAAGGTCGGGATTGAGCCGTTTCAGCGCCGCGAGATAGCCGGGCAGGATGCGTTCGGCCGCCGCGTCGGCCAGCACGGCGCCCACGCCCAGCCGGTATTCCCCGCCGCGCTGCGCCTCCGACGCGGTGAGGTCGTAGAGGCCGATGCCGGCATGGCTGTCGATCAGATGCACCGGACTCGGCTTGCGATGCAGCGCGGCAAGCAGCTCCAGCAGCACGACATGCTTGAGCACGTCGCCGAAATTGCCGGCATGGAAGGCGTGGCGGTAGTTCACGGCGTGCGTGTCAGACCGTGACCACGATCGGCCCGCGCCGCGTCACCACCAGGGTATGCTCGTACTGCGCCGTCAGGATGTCCGGCTCGGTCGCGAGCGTCCAGCCGTCATCGGTCTCCTCGGCGAACTGCGCGCCGGTATCGGCAAAAACACCGTCACATTCGGCGGAAACGTCGATGTTGACCATGTCGCCGGCCCGGATCGGCGTGTCGTCCGGAATGCCATGGGCGACCGCATGGTTGATGCTGATGCAGGTGGCGCCGGGAAAGCCGTACATGAGTTCCGGGGCCGGGCGGCAGCCTTCCTTCTCGAGCGCGGCGCGGCCGATCCCGTCCAGTTCCCTGGTGGTCATGCCCGGTTCCAGCCGGCTGCCCATCAGGCGGCAGGTGGCGGCGACAACGCTCCCGACCCGGCGCAGCAGGTCGAGCTGGTTTCCGTTTTCGATGGTCACGCGGCAGCTCCGGTACTGATCGGGGACGCTGCCGACCATAAAACGAAAGCCGCCGGCGGTCATGTGCCGGCGGGATACTGCTCAGGCCGGTTTCGCCGCCTTCAGCGCAGCCTCGACCGCCTGGATCACTTTGGGGTCGGTCGGCTTCACGCGGCTGGAGAACACCTCGGCGAGGCTGCCGTCCGGTGCGATCAGGTATTTGTGGAAATTCCATTTCGGCAGGGCATCCTCGCCCAGCTCGGCGGCGACCCAGCGGTAGAAGGGATGCGCGTCCTGCCCGAGCACCTTCTGCTTCTCGGTGAGCGGGAAGTCGACGTCGAAATTGACCTCGCAGAATTCCCTGATCTGCTCGGCCGAACCGGGCTCCTGGCCGCCGAAATCGTTCGACGGCACGCCAAGCACCACCAGGCCCTTGTTCCGGTAGTCGCTCCACAGCTTCTGCAGGTCGGCATATTGCGGGGTGAAGCCGCATTGCGAGGCGGTGTTGACCAGCAGCACGGCCTTGCCGCGGAACTGCTTCATCGGCAGCGGCTTGCCGTCGATGGCGGTGAAGTCGAAATCATGGGCGCTCATGCCGGTCCTTTTCCTCGCCGCGGTGGCGAAAGCGGGAAGGGCAGGCAGCGCGGCCAGGCCCGCCAGCATCACGCGCCGCGTCCAGAACTGCCGCATCCTTCACCCTCCGTTAACGCTGATCCGCTTAACTATAGCGTGGCCATGAATCCCGGCCACTCACTTATGCGTGGCCGGAACCGTGCGGGGGCGCCGATGATCAGCTTGCCGGGATTGCTTACCTTTGCCGCCCTGTCGCTGGTGGCGCTGGTGCTCGGCGTCAGCCTGACGCGCCTGGTGCCGGGCCTCGCCGGCCAGCACCCGGGCGTCATCGCCCTGGTTCTGCTGCTGGCTTTCTGGAGCATCCGCGAACGCTGGCTGCGCCATGCCGTGCAGAAGCGCCTGATCGGCGAGATCGAGGGCCTGTCGGAGGAACTGGCGCTGGTCCGCGGCACGCCGGTGCAACCGGATGCAGAGCCGGCGGCCGAGCCACAGCTGGCGGCTTCCCGGCCCGCGATACAGCCGATGCCCGAGCCGGCCGATGACGGCACCCTGCTTGAGGCCGTCCGCGACGCCCTGAACAACAACCGGGTCGAGCTGCATGTGCAGCCGGTGGTCAGCCTGCCGCAGTGGCGCATCCGCTATTTCGAACTGCTGGCCCGGCCGCGCGATGCGTCCGGCCGCGCCTACCAGGCCGCCGAATGCCTGGAGGCGCTCGACGCCGCCGGCCTGCGGGCGGAATTCGATGCCCTGATGCTGCTGCGCAGCGTCCAGCTGGTGCGCAGGCTGGAAAGCCGCGCCCGCGATGCAGGCTTCTTCCTCAATCTCAGCGCCGCGATGCTGGAGAAGCCGGAAACCTTCAACCCGCTCTACGAATTCCTGCAGCGCGAGCGCGAGCGTGCCGGCAACATCGTGCTGGAATTCGCGCTCTCCGGCGTCCGTCGGCTGGATCGCGGCGGCCTGTACCGGCTCAGCCGCCTCGCCGCACTGGGCTATGCCATTTCGGTCGACGGCATCGACCGCCTCGATCTCGATTTCACCGGTCTCGCCAAGGCGGGCGTCCGCTTCCTGAAATTCGATGCGAACCTGCTCTGCGATCCGGACTGGGTGGCGAATGCCGCGCTGAACATCGACGACCTGCGCGAGGCCTGCACGCGGCAGGGCCTGACGCCGGTGCTGGCCAAGGTGGAGTCGGAAGCCGATCTGATCAGGCTGAGCGACCTGGGCTTCCCGCTCGGTCAGGGCCTGCTGTTCGGCGCGCCGAAGCTGGCGCGGGCGGCGTAGCCTTCAGTTTTTAACGTCGATCAGCGCGTCGGCCAGCTCGACGAAGCCCGCGCCGCCTTCCGAAGGGGTCACGTAGGCCGGGGGGGTCGCGATGCGATCCAGGAAGGGGCGTACGTTGGCGACGCCCACGCTGTGCGGGAAATAGCCGAACATCGGCGCGTCATTCGGGCTGTCGCCGGCAAAGACGACGCTGTCGCGCACTGCATCCAGATCGGCGTCGAAGCGCTCTGCGAACAGCACGCGCGTCATGCTGAGCTTGTCCCAGTCGCCGAACCAGCCGTTGACATGGATGGAACTGACTTTCGCCGTCGCCCCGGCGGCCTCGAACAGCGCGACGATGCGATCGATGTCGGAGCGCGGCAGCGGCGGAACGTCCTCGCAGAAATCGATGGCGAGGTCGCATTCGCGATACTGCTGGTCGGAGGCGAGCGCCGTGCCGGGCACTTCGCGCAGGATTCTTTCCGAAAGAGCGGCCAGCTTCTCGCGCGCCATGCGTCGCTCGGCGTCGCTCTGGAAGAAGCGGCGGCGCATGATGCGCGCCTCGCGGTCATACTGCATGTAGAGCGCGCCATTCTCGCCGACGATGGCATCCACCGGCCAGAAACGCGCGATCAGGTCGCACCAGCCGGCCGGGCGGCCGGTGATCGGCACCACGATGAAACCGGCCTGCTGCAGCCGTTCCAGCGCGGCATAGGCGGCCGCCGTGAGACGGCCATGGCTGGTCAGCGTGTCGTCGATATCGCAGAGAACGTAACGGATGCCGCGACGATCGGCGGCGGAAAAAGCGTCCAGCGGTCTGATTTCAGCCATTTATCGGAAGGGGTGAAGCTTGCCCGGAATCGGCACCGGCCCGTATAGTCGCCGCGCCTCGCAGAGGCGTCAACCCGGAGACAGCTGCATGACATATCAGGCTCTGCACGGCCATTATCTCGAAGACCTGCAGATCGGCATGTCGGAGAGTTACAGCAAGACGGTCAGCGAAGCCGATATCGTTGCCTTTGCCAATGTCTCCGGCGACACCAATCCCGTGCATATGGACGAGGCCTTCGCCGCCGCGTCGCCGTTCAAGGGCCGCATCGCCCACGGCATGCTGGGCGCCAGCCTGCTCAGCACGGTGTTCGGCACCAGGCTGCCGGGGCCGGGCTGCATCTATGTGTCGCAGGACCTCCGCTTCAAGGCGCCGGTGCGCATCGGCGACACGGTGGTGGCTGCCGTGACGATCACCGAGATCGACACGGCGAAGCGCCGGGTGAAATTCGCCTGCGAATGCCGCGTCGGCGATACGGTGGTGATCGACGGTGAGGCCATCCTGATGGTCAGCCGCAAGGCGAAGTAAGGCTGTCATGCGTCTGCTGCGGTCCAGTACAAGCCTGCCGGCTTCGTCCCGGGGCGCAGTTGCCGCGATCGGCAATTTTGACGGCGTTCATCTCGGGCACCGCGCGCTGATCGCGGCGGCGAAGACGAAGGCCGCCGAGCTGGGCAGGCCGCTTGCGGTGATGACCTTCGAACCGCATCCGCGCCGTTTCTTCATGCCGGAGGCACCGCCGTTCCGGCTGGATGCGCTGGAAACCAAGGTGCGCATCCTGGAGGAACTCGGCGTCGCCATCGTGCTCGCCATGCCCTTCGACGCCGCGCTCGCGGCGCAGTCGCCGCAGGACTTCGTCGATCATATTCTCGCCCGCGATCTTGGCCTGAGCCATGTCGTGGTCGGTTTCGATTTCACCTTCGGCAAGGCCCGGGCCGGCAATACCGACATGCTGCGTACGCTCGGCGCGAAGCATGGCATCGGCGTCACGGTGATCGCCCCGCAGGGCGACGGCGAGGCCTATTCCTCGACGCGCGTGCGCCGGCTGCTGGAGGCGGGCGATATTGCCGGCGCCAACCGCATTCTCGGCCGGCCCTGGGAAATCGTCGGGGCTGTCGAGCATGGCGACAAGCGTGGCCGGGAGCTGGGTTTCCCGACCGCGAATGTCGCCCTGGGCGATTTCCAGGTCCCGAAATTCGGCATCTATGCCGTGCGGGCCGTCGTCGACGGGGAGACCCGCGATGGCGTGGCCAGCCTCGGCATCCGGCCCACCTTCGACCAGACCACGGTGAAGCTCGAAGTCTTCCTGTTCGACTTCGCGGGCGACCTCTACGGCCGGTCGATGCGGGTTGAATTCCACGGCTTCATCCGGCCGGAGGAGAAGTTTACCGATGTCGAGGCGCTGAAGGCGAAGATGGCCGAGGACGTCATCGCGGCGAAGCGGCTGCTGGCGTCGTAAGTCCTTCTCCACTCCGCGAGAGAGGGGTTTGTCTGGAGACCCGTCGCCGCACCCGCCTCGACAGCCCCCGGGCCGGGATGCTAAATCATCGCCATGCTTGGGCAATTCGCCATAATCCTGGCCATCCGGCGGGCGCGAATTAGCGGCCCGGTCCTTCTTTAAGGCCCGGGTTTTCCTAGATTTTCCAGATTTTGCGCCGCCGGCGCCGTCTCGGCGCGATGCCGATCAGAGCCAGAGCTGACAATGAGCAAAGACTACCGCGACACGGTTTTCCTCCCGACCACCGAGTTTCCGATGAAGGCCGGACTGCCGGCCAAGGAGCCGGAGATCCTCGCCCGCTGGGAGCGGATCGGCCTGTACGAGAAGCTGCGCGAGGATTCGAAGGGCCGCGAGAAATTCATCCTGCATGACGGCCCACCCTATGCCAACGGCAACCTCCATCTCGGCCATGCGCTGAACAAGATCCTCAAGGACACCATCAACCGCTCGCGGCAGATGATGGGCTATGACGCCAATTACGTGCCGGGCTGGGACTGCCACGGCCTGCCGATCGAATGGAAGATCGAGGAGAAATACCGCGCCGCCGGCAAGAACAAGGATGACGTGCCGATCGACGAGTTCCGCAAGGAATGCCGCGAGTTCGCCGACTACTGGATCGGCGTGCAGCGCGAGGAGTTCAAGCGGCTCGGCGTGATCGGCGACTGGAAGAATCCGTACACGACGATGAGCTTCGCGGCCGAAGCCCAGATCGTGCGCGAGATCCACAAATTCCTGATGAACGGTGGCCTGTTCAAGGGTTCCAAGCCGGTGATGTGGTCGATCGTCGAGCGCACGGCCCTGGCGGAAGCCGAGGTCGAGTATCACGAGCACACCTCGCATACGATCTTCGTGAAGTTCCCGGTGGTGAAGGCTTCGACGAAGGGGGTCGAAGGCGCCAGCATCGTGATCTGGACCACCACGCCCTGGACCATGCCGGGCAACCGGGCCATCGCGGCGGCCAGGGATGCAGAATATGTGCGCCTCCGCGTCGACGCCGTCGGCGAGAAGTCGCTGGCGAAGGCCGGCGACGAGGTGGTGGTCGCGGCCGATCTGGTCGAAAGCGTCACCCGGGCCTGCGCCATCGAGGCGCACAGTCTGGTCGCGACGATCAAGGGCGCCGATCTGGCCGGTACGCTCTGCGCCCATCCGCTGCGCGGCAAGGGCTATGAGTATGATGTGCCGGTGCTGTTCGGCGATTTCGTGACGCTGGATGCCGGAACCGGCTTCGTGCACATTGCGCCCGGCCATGGCGCCGACGACTACAATCTCGGCACCGCCAACGGCATCGAGGTGCCGCACACCGTCGATGCCGATGGCAGCTATTTCCGACACGTGCCGCTCTTCGGCGGCGACAAGCCGGCCCGCGTGTTCGATGATGCCGGCAAGGAAGGCGATGCCAACAGCCGCGTGATTGCCGCGCTGACCGAGGCCGGCGGCCTGCTGGGCAGGGGGCGCCTGCGGCACCAGTATCCGCATTCGTGGCGGTCGAAGGCGCCGCTGATCTTCCGCAACACGCCGCAGTGGTTCATCTCGATGACCACCAACGACCTGCGCAAGAAGGCGCTGGCGGCCATCGATGCGACGGCCTTCTATCCGCCGCAGGGCCGCAACCGGCTCTACTCGATGATCGAGCAGCGTCCCGACTGGGTGATCAGCCGGCAACGCGCCTGGGGCGTGCCGATCGCCGTGTTCGAGCACAAGGAAACCGGCGAGCTGCTGCGCGACGAGGAGGTCAACGAGCGCATCGTGCAGGCCTGCATGAAGGCTGGCGCCGATGCCTGGTTCACCGCCAGGCCTGCGGATTTCCTCGGCGACAAGTACAATCCGGACGACTGGAAGATGGTGACCGACATTCTCGATGTCTGGTTCGATTCCGGTTCCACCCACAGCTTCGTGCTGGAGCAGCGGCCCGACCTGAAATGGCCGGCCTCGCTCTATCTCGAAGGCTCGGACCAGCATCGCGGCTGGTTCCATTCCTCGCTGCTGGAAAGCTGCGGCACCCGCGGCCGCGCGCCCTATGATGCCGTGCTGACCCACGGTTTCATCCTCGACGAGAAGGGCCGCAAGATGTCCAAGTCGCTCGGCAATTCGGTCGAGCCGCAGGACGTCATCAAGCAGTCGGGCGCCGACATCCTGCGCCTCTGGGTCGCCTCGGCCAATTACAACGACGACCTCAGCGTCGGGCCGAAGATCATCCAGGCCCAGGTGGATGCCTATCGCCGGCTGCGCAACACGCTGCGCTATCTGCTCGGAAACCTCGCCGGCTTCCAGGAGAGCGAGCGGCTGCCGCATGAGGAGATGCCCGAGCTCGAGCGCTGGGTGCTGCACCGCCTTGCCGAGCTGGGCACGGTGGTGCGCGAGAGCTGCGAGGAATACGATTTCCATCGCATGTACGTGGCGCTGTACAATTTCTGCGCCGTCGATCTCTCGGGCTTCTATTTCGATATCCGCAAGGACGCGCTCTACTGCGACCCGCCGGGCAGCATCCGCCGCCGCGCGGCACGCACGGTGCTGGACCATCTGTTCAACTGCCTGGTGAAATGGCTGGCGCCGATCATCTGCTACACGGCGGAAGAGGCCTGGCTGACGCGCTATCCCTCCGAGGACGGCAGCGTGCATCGCGAGCTCTGGGACAGGCTGCCGGAAACCTGGCTCGACCCGGCGCTGGGCGCCAAATGGGAGCGGGTGCGCCGCGTCCGCCGCGTGGTCACCGGCGCGCTGGAGATCGAACGCGCCGAGAAACGCATCGGCGCCAGCCTGCAGGCGCATCCGGTCGTCTATGCATCGGCCGAGGATCTCGCGGCGCTGGCGGATATCGACTTCGCCGAGATCTGCATCACGTCGGGCATCACCCTGCGCGAGGGCGAAGGCCCGGCCGAAGCTTTCCGCATCGACGAGGTGAAGAACGTTGCCGTGGTCCCGCAACCGGCCGGCGGGGTGAAATGCGAGCGCTGCTGGCAGGTTCTGCCGGAGGTCGAGCATTCCCATGACAGGCTCTGCCGGCGCTGCAGCGAAGCGGTGGTCGCCGCCGCATGACCCGCCGCGGATTGGCCGGAACGGGCGTCGCTGTCGCGGCCGTCATCCTGCTGGGCGATCAGCTCAGCAAGATGTTTTTCCTCGATCTGGTCGCCCAGCATTCGCCGCCGGTCATATACGTGGCTCCGTTCTTCAACCTCGTGCAGGTCTGGAATACCGGCGTCAGCTTCGGCCTGTTCCAGGAGGACAGCGCGGTGCGCAGCTGGACGCTTGTCGGCGTGGCGGCGGCGGTGCTGGTCTGGCTTTCGATCTGGCTGTGGCGGGCGCACAACCGGCTTGTGGCGGTGGCGCTGGGCGGCATCATCGGCGGCGCCATCGGCAACATCATCGACCGGCTCCGCTTCGGCGCCGTGTTCGACTTCGTCGACCTGCACGCCTTCGGCTGGCACTGGCCGGCCTTCAACCTGGCCGACAGTGCCATTGTCGTAGGCGTCGGCCTGCTGCTGCTTGATGGTCTCCGGCCCTCCCGGGACGCCTGAACCACCGCGGGCAGGCAGGCGAAAACCACAACCGGACGTCAGGCGGTTTTGCACGGACTGGTTGCTCGGGAAACCCAATGGTGGCACCATCGCGGCAGAGAATGGATCGGCGGCATAAGGCTGCCCGAACATTGGGGGCGACAGGTGGTTTCCGCCGGGTGCAGAACTGCGCTTGATGCGATACCCGGCCGGGCATCGCGATGACGGCTCCGCAGCCGTCCAGACCGATCCCGAATGGGCTGCCGGTACGGCAGCGGCTTTCAACCCGCCAGGTCAAGGTCACCCTGATCGCGGCCCTGGCGGTCGGGCTCGTATCCAGCTGCGTCCAGCTCTTCTTTGACATCCGCAACGAACTGAACCAGCGCGACACGACGGTCGAGCAGGTCATGAGCATGCTGACCGAGCCGGCGGCGCAGGCGGCCTATGCCCTGGACGAGCAGCTCGCGGCGAGCGTGGTCAGCGGCCTGCTGCTGTACCAGCCGATCTGGCGCGCGGAGATCTACGACAATTACGGCCGCCGCATGGCCGCCGAGGAGCGGTCGCGATACGAGGCCGGGGCGCCGCTTTTCACCTCGCTGCTGCCGACGCATGACGAGCTGCTGGTAAAGCCGCTCTTCGGGCCGCGCGACCGCGAACCGGTCGGCGAAATCCGCGTGGTGCTGGACGGCATGCTGCTCGCGCACCGCATCACCGACCGCTTCTGGGTGGTATTCATAACCGGCCTGGTGCGCAACGTCGTGCTGGCACTGATCCTTGCGGTGGTCTTCTACTACACGCTGACCCGGCCGCTGCTGGGGCTGATCGCGCAGGTCGGGCGGGCCAATCCGCTGCGTCCCGAGGCCAGCAGAATTCAGGTGCCGCACCGGCACCGGAATGACGAATTCGGCCTGCTGGCCGACCAGATCAATGCGATCCTCGCCGCCGGGGCGGCGCATCTCGCCGAACGGCACCGCGAGGTGCGCCAGCGCGAGGAATCGGAAGCGCGGTTCCGCGATTTCGCCAATGCCGCCTCGGACTGGTTCTGGGAGCGCGACGCTGAACACCGGCTGACCTACTCCTCCTACCCGGCGCTGCTGTCGCCGGAGAACGAATACGAGCGCCTGCTGCAGGCCCCGGAAACGGCCGCGGAGGCGAACTGGCAGGAGCATCGCGCCGCGCTCGCGGCCCGCCGGCCGTTCCGCGACTTCCGCTTCCGGGTTGGCTCCGATGCGGGGGAACGGCATTACAGCCTGAGCGGCGTTCCGGTCTTCGACGATGCCGGCGAATTCCGCGGCTATCGCGGCGCCGGCACGGACATCACCGCCGCCATGACCATGGCGATGGCGGCGGAGCAGAGCCGGGACCTGCTGCGCACGGTGATCGACGCGCTGCCGGCGCCGATCAGCGTCAAGGATCCGCAAGGGCGCTACATTCTTGCCAACCGCACCGTCTTCTCCGTCCTCGGCGTGGACGAGGCCAGCCTGATCGGCCGCCGGCTCGATGAACTGCCGCTGAAGGGTATCGCGGACGCGTCCCGCGCGCCGTTCACCGCCAGCATGGCCGAGCTGGAACGCGAGCTGCTGGAAACCGGGCAGGCGGTGCTGAACCGCGAGCAGGTCTATCACCTTGCCGGCGGACGGCTGCGTGCCGAGCTGAAAAGCAAGGTGCCGCTGCGCGATTCCGCGGGCCGCATCACAGGCATCCTCTCGGTGGCGCTCGACATCACCGAGCGCAAGCGTGCCGAGCAGGAACTCGACGAGGCGAATCTGCGGCTGCGCCGCCAGGCCGAGGACCTGGAGCGCCTGGCGGAATCCTACGCGCGGGAGCGCGAGCATGCCGTCGCCGCCAACCGCGCCAAGTCGGAATTCCTCGCCAACATGAGCCACGAGCTGCGCACGCCGCTGAATGCGGTGATCGGCTTTGCCGAGGTCATCGGCCTGCGGCTCTGGGGTGACTCGTCGGAGAAATATTTCGACTATGCCGCCGACATCGCCTCCAGCGCGCGGCACCTGCTGCATGTCATCAATGACATCCTCGACATGTCCAAGATCGAGGCCGGTCGCTACGAGCTCAGCCTCGGCGAGGCGAAGCTGCCTGACATCGTCGCGGATTGCCTGGTCATCGTGAAGGGCCGCGCCCGCGAGGCGCAGATCGCGCTGTCTGCGGATCTTCCGGCCGACCTGCCGAAGGTAGAAGTCGATGCGCGGGCGATCAAACAGGTGCTGCTCAATCTGCTGTCCAACGCGATCAAGTTCACCCCGGCCGGCGGGCAGGTGCGAATCGGCGGCTGCCGTGCCGCGGACGGGTCGGTCATCATCGAGGTCAGCGATACCGGCATCGGCATTCCCCGCGAGTTCCTGCCGCGCGTTTTCGAGCCCTTCTGGCAGGGCGATCCGAGCATCCGGCGCGCCAGCGAGGGGACCGGGCTCGGCCTGGCAATCAGCCGGAAATTTATGGAATTGCATGGCGGTTCGCTGGAGATCGACAGCGAGGAGGGGCAGGGAACGCGGGTGACGATGCACCTGCCGGCCCACCTGGTTACCGCGGCCTGACGGGCCGGCGCCACCCTTGTGCCGGACCGTCCCGAAGGGGTAAAATCCGGCTCTCCGAAGCAATGAGGGTTGGGTCCATGAGTCGACCGACGCGCACCGGCCGACGCCTCTCCATACAGCATCTTGCCATACCGGCGCTTCTGTTGCTGCCGCTGGCCGTCAGCGGCTGCGACAGCGCCCGCGAGGCGATGGGGCTGAACAAGAAATCGCCCGACGAATTTGCCGTCGTGACCAGGGCACCGCTGGTGCTGCCGCCGGAATTCGGCCTGCGGCCGCCCCAGCCGGGCGCCCCGCGGCCCCAGGAAATCCAGGCGCGCGACCGGGCCCAGGCGGCGCTCGGCGGCCGGCCCGGTTCGGGTGGATTGACACAGCAGGCCGGCGGCCCCACATCCTCGGCACGCTCGGCCGGCGAGGCGGCCCTGCTGCAGCAGGCGGGGGCGACGAATACCGATCCCGATATCCGCCGCAAGGTGAACGACGAATTCACCCAGCTGGCCGAACGCGATCAGTCCTTCGTCGATCGCCTGGTGTTCTGGCAGCAGCCGGAGCCGCCCGGCGTTGCGGTGGACCCGGTGAAGGAAGCGCAGCGCCTGCGTGAGAACGCCGCCACCGGCAAGCCGGTCACGGCCGGCAACGTGCCGACGATCAAGCGCCGCGAGCGCGGACCGCTGGAAGGCATTTTCTGATCGCCTGTCCCGCACGGCCCGACGTTACGGAGCTAACGCAACGGAGGACCCATGCCGACACGCCGGCTTTTCGCCGCCTTGGCCCTGCTTGTGACCCTGGCGGGCGTCGCGGCGACCGCCGGCTGGAGCGGGCCCGCCCGGGCGCAGATCTTCAATCCGACCCAGTTCACGCTGGCCAACGGCCTGCAGGTGGTGCTGATCGAGGATCACCGCGCGCCGATCGTGCATCACATGGTGTGGTATCGCGTCGGCGCCGCCGATGAGCCGCCCGGCCGATCCGGCGTCGCGCATTATCTCGAACACCTGATGTTCAAAGGCACGCCAAGCGTGCCGCCTGGTGAGTTCTCCCGCATCGTTGCCCGGGAGGGCGGTCGCGACAACGCCTTTACCTCATCCGATTACACCGGCTATTACCAGTCGATCGCGCGCGACCGGCTCGACCTCGTGATGCGCATGGAAGCCGAGCGCATGGCGTATCTGAACCCGCGCCAGGAGGATGCCGTCCCGGAACTGCAGGTCGTGCTGCAGGAGCGGATGAGCCGCACCGAGAATTCTCCCGGTGGCCTGTTCGCCGAGCAGTTCGATGCAGCGCAGTTTCTGGCACATCCCTACGGCCGGCCGATCATCGGCTGGCCGCAGGAACTGGCGCGGCTGACGCTGGCCGATGCCATGGAGTTCTACCGGACGCATTATGCGCCGAACAACGCCATCCTGATCGTGGCCGGCGACGTCTCACCCGATGAACTGCGCCGGCTGGCCGAGAAACACTACGGCCCGATCCCGCGGCGCAGCGTACCCCTGCGTCAGCGGCCGCAGGAGCCACCGCAGCTCGCCGCAAGACGGCTGACGATGACCGATGCCCGGGTCTCGCAGCCGAGCCTGCGCCGGAGCTATCTGGCGCCGAGCCGGAACAGCAGCCTGAAGGAACATGCGGTGCCGCTTGCGGTGCTTGCCGAAATCCTGAACGGCCCGACCGGGCGACTCTACAAGGGGCTGGTGATGGGCGATGGCCCGGCAGTTTCGGCGGGCGCCTGGTATGAAGCGCTGTCGCTCGACCAGCGCAGTTTCGGCTTCGGCATCGCGCCGAAATCCGGCCGCAAGCTGGAAGAGGTGGAGGCCGCGCTGGACGGCATCATCGCCAAGCTGCTGGCTGAGGGCGTGACGGAAGACGAATTGCGCGTGGCGAAATCCGTGCTGCAGGCGGAAACGATCTTTGCCCGCGACAGCCTGTTCGGGGCGGCGCAGCTGTTCGGCGTCGCGCTGACCAGCGGGCTGACCGTGGAGGATGTCGAAGCCTGGCCGCGGCTGGTGGAAGCGGTTACCCGCGAGCAGATTCTCGCCGCCGCGCGGCATGTCTTCGATCCGCCGCGCTCGGTGACCGGCTATCTGCTGCCCAAGGAACAGAGCTGAGGAGCCCGGAATGCGACGCATGATCCGCCTGCCAGCCCTGCTGCTCTGCATCCTGTTCGCCGTCAGCCTGGTCGCGGGTCCTGCCGCTGCCGGGCCAAAGATCGAGAAGATCCGCACGCCGGGCGGCATCGAGGTCTGGTTCGTGCGCGAACCCGCCATTCCGATCATCGCATTGCAGGCTGCCTGGCGCGGCGGTTCGGCCAGCGATCCGGTCGGGAAGGAGGGGCTGGCCGCGCTGACGACCGATCTGTTGACCGAAGGCGCGGGCGATCTGAATGCTGACGAGTTCCAGGATGCGATGCGCGAGAAGGCGATCTCGCTCAGCTTCGGCGCCGACCGCGACTACATCACGCTTGGCCTCCGCACCCTGAGCGAACACAGCGAGCGCGCCTTCGATCTGCTGCGGCTCGCCATGACGGCGCCGCGCTTCGACGAGGAACCGGTGGCCCGGCTGCGCGCCCGCGCACTCGTCAGCTACCAGCGCGGCCGCACCAACCCCAACGTCCTGGCCGGCGAGCGCTTTGCAGACCGCGCGTTTCCGGGGCATCCCTATGGTCTCCGCTCGGCGCCCACGCCGGAAAGCCTGGAGAAGATCACCACGGCGGATTTCGCCGCATTCACGAAACAGGCTCTGGCCCGCGACAATCTTCTGATCGGCGCCGTGGGCGATATCGAGCCGGATTATCTGGCGCAACTGGTCGATGACAGTTTCGGTCGCCTGCCGGACAAGGCGACGCTGCCGCTGCCGGCCCCGGCAACCCTGCAGACGCCGGCCGCGCCGGAGATCATCCAGTTTCCCAATCCCCAGAGTGTCGTGCTGTTCGGCGCGCCGGGGTTGCTGCGCGACGATCCGGACTGGTATGCGGCGACCGTGCTCAACAACGCACTGGGCGGCGGCAGCATGTCGTCACGGCTGTTCGAGGAAGTGCGAGAGAAGCGCGGCCTGGTCTATTCGATCGGTACCCAGCTGACGCCCTACAAGGCCGCGGGTCTGTTCTCGGGCTCGCTGGCGACCAGCAATGCGCAGGTCGGGGCCGCATTGCAGCTGGTGCGGGATGAGTTTGCCCGCATCGTCCGGGACGGCCTGACGCCGGAGGAGCTCGCGGCTTCGAAGGCCTATCTGACCGGCAGCTTCCCGCTGCGGCTCTCGTCGAATGCGGCGATCGCCGGCATGCTGGTCGCGATGCAGATATCGGGACTGGGCACGGATTACATCGAGCAATATCCGAAACTGATCAATGCCGTGACGGCCGAGGATGTGCGCCGGGTGGCGCAGCGCCTGCTGGACCGGGAGAACCTGCTCGTCGTCGTCGTCGGCCAGCCGGTCGGACTCGGCGGCTAGACCAAGCCTTGGGGGAATGAAGACGTGACGATCCGCCGCCTGCCGGAAACCCTGGTCAACCGCATTGCCGCGGGCGAGGTGGTCGAGCGTCCGGCTTCCGCCGTGAAGGAGTTGGTGGAGAATGCGATCGATGCCGGCGCGAAGCGCATCGAGATCGCCATCTCTGCCGGCGGCCGCCAGCTGATCAGCGTCAGTGATGACGGCAGGGGGATGAGCCGGGAGGAGCTGCCGGTCGCGGTCGAGCGCCATGCGACATCCAAGCTGCCCGGCGATGACCTGCTTGATATCCGCTGGCTCGGCTTCCGCGGTGAAGCCCTGCCGTCCATCGGCGCCGTGTCGCGGCTCAGCATCACCAGCCGGACCGCCGACAGCGAGACGGCCTGGTGCATCGAGGTGGAGGGCGGCAGGGTTGGCGCGGTGAAGCCTGCTGCGGCCGGTCCGGGCACGCGGATCGAGGTGCGCGATCTTTTCTACACCGTACCGGCGCGGCTGAAATTCCTCAAATCCGACCGGTCAGAGGAACTGGCGGTGCAGGAGATCGTCCGCCGGCTCGCCATGGCGCATCCCGACATCGCCTTCAGCCTGCAGCAGGATGGCCGCATGGCCTTCCGCGCGG
>NZ_DATGQG010000039.1:0-21730 GCF_035304305.1 Ferrovibrio sp. | reverse complement strand
CGGATCCTCCATCATGTAGGTCAGGAGCTCGCGGAACAGGCTGTTGTAAAGCTCGTCCACTTCCTCGTCGCGTGCCCAGACCGCATCGGCCTTGGCCACGTCCCCCGCCACATAGGCGTCCAGCGTATCCTTGATCATCGCCTGCACGAGCAGCGCCATGCGCGGCGTGGCGTGTACCGGCCGCACCAGCGGCGCCTGGTTGAGCACGATGCTGCGCTTGGCGATGTTCTTGGCATAATCGCCGATCCGCTCGATCTCGGAAGAGATGCGCAGCGCCGAAACGATGGTGCGCAGGTCGCTGGCCATGGGCTGGCGCCGCGCCAGCAGCTCGATGGCGAAATCATCCACCTGATGGCGCAGGGCGTCGATCTTGGCGTCGCTCTGGATGACCGTGTTCGCCAGCTCGCTGTCGCGCTTGGTCACGGCTTCGACGGCATTCGCGAGCTGCGATTCCGCCAGACCGCCCATCTGCACGATCATGGTCGTCAGCTTCTTGAGTTCCTCGTCGTATCTCTGGACGATATGCGTGTGCATGACAGTCTCCGTGAACCTCAGCCGAACCGGCCGGTAATGTAACCCATCGTCCGCTCGTCTTTCGGGTTGGTGAAGATCACCTTGGTATCGTCGGTCTCGACCAGATTGCCAAGGTGAAAGAAGGCGGTTTTCTGCGAAACCCGAGCAGCCTGCTGCATGGAATGGGTCACGATCACGATCGTGTACTGCTGGCGCAGCTCGTCGATCAGCTCTTCGATATGCGCGGTGGCGATCGGATCCAGCGCCGAGCAGGGCTCGTCCATCAGAATCACCTCCGGCGCCACGGCGATGGCGCGGGCGATGCAGAGCCGCTGCTGCTGGCCGCCCGACAGGCTGGTGCCGGAATCGTTCAGCCGGTTGCCGACCTCCTTCCAAAGGCCGGCCTGCTGCAGGGCGGTCTCGACGATGTGATCGAGATGCTCGCGGGTCTCCGCCAGGCCATGGATGCGCGGACCATAGGCGACATTCTCGTAAATCGATTTCGGGAACGGGTTCGGTTTCTGGAACACCATGCCGACCCGGGCGCGGAGCTGCACGACATCCACCTTCGAGGCATAGATGTCGAGGTCGTCCAGCCGGATCTCGCCGGTCACGCGGCAGTCGCGGATCGTGTCGTTCATCCGGTTCAGGCAGCGCAGGAAGGTGGACTTGCCGCAGCCCGAGGGACCGATCAGCGCCGTCACCGATCGTGCCGGTATGTCCAGGCTGACCTTCCTCAGCGCCTGCTTCTCGCCGTAGAAGACGTCGACATTCTTCGCCGACAGCTTGATTTCCGCCTCGACGGTGCGGGGTTCGGCTTTGGCCATTGCAGTCTGCATCACGGGTTATCCCTGGATCTTTCCTACCAGCGGCGCTCGAATTTCTTGCGCAGCAGGATGGCGGTGAGATTCATCAGCAGGAGGAAGACCAGCAGCACGATGATCGCCGCCGACGTCTTTTCCACGAAGCCGCGCTCGGGGCTGTCGGCCCACATGAAGATCTGGACCGGCAGGACGGTTGCCGCATCCACCGGCGTGGCGGGTATGTCGACGATGAAGGCGACCATGCCGATCATCAGCAGCGGCGCCGTCTCGCCCAGCGCATGGGCCATGGCGATGATGGTGCCGGTGAGAATGCCCGGCATGGCAAGCGGCAGCACGTGGTGCATGACGGCCTGCAGCGGCGAAGCGCCGACGCCCAGCGCCGCATGCCGGATCGAGGGCGGCACGGCGCGCAGGGCGGCGCGGGCGGCAATGATGATCACCGGCAGGCTCATCAGTGCCAGCACAAGGCCGCCGACGAAGGGCGCCGAGCGCGGCAGACCGAAGAAGCCGATGAAGACCGCGAGCCCGAGCAGGCCGTAGACGATGGATGGCACCGCCGCGAGATTGTTGATGTTCACCTCGATGATTTCGGTGAAGCGGTTCTTCGGGGCGAATTCCTCGAGATAGATCGCCGCCATGATGCCGAGCGGAAAGGATACCGCGAGGCAGACCAGCAGGGTGTAGATGGAGCCCACCACGCCGCCCAGGATGCCGACCAGTTCCGGCTCACGGCTGTCGGCGCCGGTGAAAAAGCGCGTGTTGAACTGCAGTTCCAGGTCGCCGTCGGCCTTCAGGGCATCGATCCAGCGCACCTGGTTGTCCTTCACCCGCCGTTCCTCTTCCGGCGCCTTCGTGTCGACCTGTTCCTTGACGAACATGTCGATGTCCGATGAAGCCGGCAGCCAGACCTCGGCACGCGTCCCGATCAGGGCGGGATTTTCAGCCACCATGCGGGCGAGCTGCGGTTCGGCACCGGCGCTGATCAGTGCCTGCAGCCGGCGCCGTTCGCCGCGGCTCTGCACCTCGGGAAAACGCTCCTGCAGGGCGGCGAGAATAATGCCGCCGTAATTGCCCTGCATGATCGTGTTAAAATCGGTCGTTCCGGCCGGCGCGATATGCTGGGCGCTGAACTCGACATTCAGGCGGATATGGGTCTGGCGGAAGGCCGTGAAGCCGTTCGACACGATATTGCCCAGCAGCAGCACCAGCGCCAGCAGCGAGAAGAGAATGGCGGACAGGCCGATCAGGCGGAAACGGCGCTCGGCGGCATAGCGCGCCTTCAGCCGCTTCGCGGCCCGCTCGGTCATGTGAATGCCCGGGCCGATCGCCGGCCGATCGGATGCAGTCGGGGCGCTGACGGCGAGATCAGTCATATTGTTCCCGGTATTTCTTGACGATGCGGAGCGCCACGATGTTGAGGCCGAGCGTCACCGCGAACAGCACGAGGCCGAGGGCGAAAGCCGCCAGCGTCTTGGGCGAGTCGAATTCCTGGTCGCCGACCAGCAGCGAGGCGATATGCACGGTGACGGTGGTCACCGCCGCCAGCGGATTGGCGGTGAGGTTGGCCGCCAGTCCGGCCGCCATCACGACGATCATGGTTTCGCCGAGGGCGCGGCTGAAGGCGAGGATGATCGAGGCCGCGATACCCGGCAGCGCGGCCGGCAGGATCACTTTCTTGATGGTCTCGGACTGCGTCGCGCCCAGTCCGTAGGAGCCGTCGCGCAGGCTCTGCGGCACGGCATTGATCACGTCGTCGGACAGCGACGAAACGAAGGGAATGATCATGATGCCCATGACCAGACCGGCGGCGAGCGCCGATTGCGAGGCAACTTCAAGGCCGACGCTTTCGCCGGCGCGGCGCACCAGCGGGGCCACGGTCAGAGCGGCAAAGAAGCCGTAGACCACCGTCGGGATGCCGGCGAGGATTTCCAGCGCCGGCTTGGCCCAGGCGCGCAGCTTCGGCCCTGCATATTCGGCCATGTAGACGGCGGCCATTAGGCCGACGGGGACGGCAACCAGCATGGCGATGGTGGCGATCAGCAGGGTGCCGGTGAAGAGCGGCACGGCGCCGAACGCACCCGACGAGCCGACCTGGTCGGCGCGGATCGCGGTCTGCGGCGACCATACGGTGCCGAACAGGAAGTCCAGCGGACTGACGGCGGCGAAAAAGCGCATCGCCTCGAAGATCAGCGACAGCACGATGCCGACGGTGGTGAGCACGGCGATGACGGAGGCGACCACCAGGATGATGCCCGCAACCTGCTCGACCCGGTTGCGGGCGCGGAAGTCGGGTGCGATACGCGAGCGCCCCCAGAACAGGCCGATGATGCCGATGCAGATGACGAGCACGCCCAGCGCGACATGGGCGGTCCGGCGCAGGCTGACATAGTGGTCCACCGCCGGGCGCAGCGCCGCATCGGCCTGGTCGGGCGGGATGTTTCCGAAGGCCATGTTGCGGATGTCGGAAATCACCAGCCCGAGCTGGTCCTGTGGCAGGCTGCGCAGTTGCTCCGGCAGGCCGGCCACCACCAGATTGCGCACTACCGTGTCTTCGAACGCGATCCAGCCGGCGAAAACCAGCAGGGCCGGCAGGCCGCACCAGATCGCGACATACCAGCCGTAGAAACCGGGAAGCGAATGCAGATTGGCGATCCTGCCGCCCGCCAGCGCCAGGGCGCGCGAGCGGCCGAGATAGAAGCCGAAGACGGTCAGGCTGATCAGGATGGCAGCGAGGAAAGTGAGCGGCATGTCAGGTCCGGCTGGATCGCACCAAAAAAATCCGGCGGCCGGATGGCCGGCCGCCGGAACAGTCTACATGGCCAGATTGGTCAGGCCGAGCACCTGGGAGCGGACGCTTTCCAGCTCCGTCTTCGGCATGGCCACAAGGCCCTTCTTCTCGAGATAGCCACCCGGCCCCATGGAGCGGTCGCTGACATACTCCGCCATGAACTCCTTCATGCCGGGAACCACGCCGATATGGGCCTTCTTGGCATAGACGAAGAGCGGGCGGGAGACGGGATACCTGCCTTCCGAGATGGTCTCGAAGTCAGGCTCGACGCCGTCGATTCTGGCGCCGACCAGTTTGTCGGCATTCTCTTCCAGGAAGGAATAGCCGAAGATGCCCATGACCCCGGCGTGGCCAGTCACCAGACGCTGCACGATCAGATTGTCATTCTCGCCGGCTTCGATGAAGGCACCGTCTTCGCGGATCTTGGCGCAGGCTGCCGCCTGGGCCTTCCTGTCGGTGATCGCCCTGATCTCCGGAAAGGCCTTGCAGCCGTGCTCCATCACCAGTTCGACGAAGCTGTCGCGGGTGCCGGAGGTGGGCGGCGGGCCCATCACCTCGATCTTCCAGTCCGGCAGCGCCGCGTTCACCTGCTTCCAGGTCCTGTAGGGATTGTCCACCAGCTGGCCGTTCTGCGGCACCCTGGCGGCAAGCGCGAGCCAGATGTCTTCGCGCTTCAGATCGATCTGTTGGCCGCCCTTCTTCAGCGCAACGGCAATGCCGTCGAAACCGACCTTCATCTCGACGATTTCCCTGACGCCGTTGGCGACACAGGCCTCGAACTCGCTTTTGGTGATGCGGCGCGAGGCGTTGGTCATGTCGGGATGCTGGGTGCCGACGCCGGCACAGAACAGCTTCATGCCGCCGCCGGTGCCGGTGCTCTCGACGATCGGCGCCTTGAACTTGCCGGTCTGAGCGAAGCGCTCGGCAACGGTGGTGGTGAAGGGATAGACGGTCGAGGAGCCGACCACCCGGATCTGGCTGCGCGCCTGCTGCGCGGCAACCGGTTCGGCCAGAATCAGCGACGCCACAGCCGCCAGACCCGCCAGAAGAACAGCTTTGTTGGTCACGGTGTACCTCTATCGTGGTTTGCGATGCACGCGATTGCCCGCGTCTGTGACCGAGCGAACCACCCCGAATGATCTGCCGTTCGGTCGGCGCCACTCCTAGGCCGACCCGATGACATGGTTATGACGGGTTTGTTTCAGCCGTATGACAGCCCCGCGCCGGAATCAGCGAACAATCGGCAAACGCACGGAGAAGATACTCCCCTCGCCCACCTCCGACTCGATGACCAGCCGGCCGCGATGGCGGTTGAGGATGTGTTTCACGATGGCCAGCCCCAGCCCGGTGCCGCCCAGATCGCGGCTGCGCGCCGAGTCGACCCGATAGAATCGCTCGGTCAGGCGCGGCAGGTGATCGCGCGGAATACCCTCGCCATGGTCGCGTACCGCGATTTCCAGCCAGTCCTGGTCCCGGCGGCGGAGATGGATTTCGACCGCCGTATCCGGCCGGCCATATTTGATCGCGTTGTCGATCAGGTTCTGGAAAACCTGCAGCAGCTCATCGCGGGCGCCGCGGACCGCCGGCAGACTCTCGTCGAGGTCGAGCTGCAGCGTGATGTTGCGCGCGCCGGCCTGCGGCTGCAGCGCCGCCGCGGTGTCGCGCAGCAGGGGCGCCAGCGCCACCGGTTCGGACGGGCGCTCATGGGCGCGCATCTCGATCTGCGACAGCGAGAGCAGATCCTGGATCAGCCGCGACATGCGGGCTGCCTGGTCTCGCATGATGCCGAGGAACCGGATGCGCGCTTCCTCGTCGTCCCGCGCAGGACCCAGCAGCGTCTCGATGAAGCCGACCAGCGAGGCCAGCGGCGTGCGCAGCTCGTGGCTGGCATTGGCGACGAAATCGGCGCGCATCTCCTCGGCGCGGCGCAATGCGGTGACATCATGCAGGGTCAGCACGGCAGCCGTGTCGCCCTGGCCGGCCGGCAGGGCGGCCACCCGCAGCGAAAAGCTGCGGCCATCCGGCGCCGGCTGGGTGAGCTCAGCGGACGCCAGCCCGCTTTCGCCGTGCAGCACCGAATCGGCCGCTTCCAGCACCGCCGGATGCCGCAGCACGACGGCGAGGTCATGGCCGATCATCTCGTTGCCGAAGAATTTGCGCGCGGCGAAATTGGCGCGCGCGATCTGCCGCCGCGAATCCAGCAGCAGCACGGGATCCGGCAGGGCATTGAGAATGGCGTCCGCCGTCGTGCTCTGCAGCGCCACCTGGCCTTTTTCATCCAGCAGGGTGCGGCGCAGGCGCTCGACGGTGACACCGAGTTCGCCGATCACCGTGAAGGCATCCCAGTCGGCTGCCGCGCGGCTCTCGCGCCCCAGAATTTCGTCGGTGCGCCGCAGCACCTGCCAGGCGGCACGGGTATGCCAGACGGCGAAGAGGCCGGCCATGCCCAGCAGCACGAAGAGCAGAATCCATGCCGCCCGCCCGGAGATCAGGCCGCTCGCTCCCGCGACCAGCAGCACCAGAGCAACCGGCAGCCCGAGGACCAGACAGAGGGCCAGCCAGCGCGAGACCGGGAAGCGCCTAGCCGGGTCAGCCATCGCGCGGCGTCCAGCCCAGCAGTCGCACGACCAGCCGCTGCAGCACCGCCGTCAGCGGCGCCGCGCGCGCGGCATCCCAGATTTCGGGACGGGCTTCATCCATGTAGCAGGCCTGCGCGAGCTCGAGCTGCAGGGCATGCAGCCCTTCCTCCGGCCGTCCGTAATGGCGCGTGATGTAGCCGCCCTTGAAGCGGCCGTTGTGCACCGACGTGAACCCCGTCGCGCCGGCCAGCACGGCTTCCGCCGCCGATGCCAGGCTTGCCGCGGCGCTGCGGCCGTCGTTGCTGCCGAGATTGAGATCCGGCAGGCGGCCTTCGAAGAAGCGCGGCACGACAGAGGGAATGCTGTGACCGTCGAGCAGAATGGCAAAGCCGTGCCGCCGGCGGATCATCTCGAGTTCAGCGACGAGACGGTCGTGATAAGGCTGCCAGTAGTGCGCCACACGCGCGGCCACCTCCGCCTCGTCCGGCCTGGCGCCATCGCGATACAGCGGCTCGGCATCGAATCCGCTGGTCGGGCAGAGCTCGGTATTGTCGGCGCCGGGATACAGCGCGCGGCCGCCCGGATCGCGGTTGAGGTCGACGACGTAGCGCGAATGCGTGGCCACCATCAGGCCGGCGCCCATGCCCGTCACGAAGCTGTAGAGCTTCTCGACATGCCAGTCGGTATCGGCGAGCCGGCGGCCCGCATCGGTCAGGCGACTCTCCAGGCCGGGCGACAGCCGGGTCCCTGCATGAGGTATGTTGACCAGCAGCGGGGTGCGGCCGGGAACAAGGGTGAACAGTCCGGTATCGGGGGTATTTGCGGTCATGCCGCAATGGTAGCGGCGAAGACCGGATCAACAAAGGGCCGCGCGGGACAGAAGGTCGCATCCTCTGGCCGGAACGGCGGGGAAATACATATTTGAGCCGGTCGGGCGTTTTGTCCTAAAGTGCGCCCCTTCCGCGATTCATCCCACCCGCCCGCGCAGGCAACAAGGCAAGACGATGGACATTTCTTTGTTCGGCCTCACGATCACCGCCGCCGAAATCAGCGCGTTCCTGCAAGTCATCATGATCGACGTCATCCTCTCGGGTGACAACGCCATCGTCATCGGCATGGCCGTTGCCGGCCTGCCGGCCAAGGACCGCAACAAGATCATCATCTACGGCATCCTCGCGGCCACCGCGCTGCGCATCCTGTTTGCCGGCGTCGCGGTCCAGCTGCTGCAGATCATCGGCCTGACGCTGGCCGGCGGCATCCTGCTGCTCTGGGTGGCCTGGAAGATGTGGCGCGAGCTGCGCGAGCAGGCCCGGGCGGAAAAGTCCCAGCATGACGACAGCGTCGAGAAGCCTGCGCCGAAGACCCGCCGCGAGGCGATCCTCCAGATCATCATGGCCGACGTGTCGATGTCGCTCGACAACGTGCTGGCGGTGGCCGGCGCGGCGCGCGAGCATCCCTACATCCTCGCCTTCGGCCTGGTCCTGTCGATCGCGCTGATGGCGGTGGCGTCGAAGTTCATCGCCCGCCTGCTCGACCGCTATCACTGGATCGCCTATATCGGCCTGCTCATCATCGCCTATGTGGCGCTGCGGATGATCTGGGACGGTGGCATCCAGGTCGCGCCTTATATTCCGGGCTTCGACAACGGCGGCTGAGGCGCCGCCCCTTACTCCGCCCAGAAGGCGGCAACCGCGTCGGCGAGATCCTCGCCGTACAGGTCCTGGAAGAAGTGGTCCGCGCCGTCCACCGTGACGGCGCGGTAGCGTTCCGGCTTCAGCGCCGCTTCGAGCTTCTGCGGCAGGTCCGTGACGATCTCGTCGCCGCCCGCGACGACCACCAGAACCGGCCGGCGGATCCGGCCCAGCAGGCTCGGTGCGTCGTTGCGCCCGTCGCCCCAGTGGTAGTCGATGAAGGTGGCGGCCGCGACGCTCGTCTTCTGGCAGTACATGAAATCGGTATCGGGCATCAGTTCCTGCCCCTTCGCGCCGGCGACCAGCGCCGCAGCGCGATCCATCACCGCATTCAGGTCGCCGCCGTAACGGCTTCTGTAATCCTCGTTCGCCTTCGTGCGGTCGAAGGTGGCGGGCGCCGCCAGCACGAGCTTCTGCACCACGGCCGGCAGCCGGTCGCCGGCCTGCGCGGCGTAATAGGCGACCTGCGCGCCGCCGCGGGAATGGCCCAGCACGCCGACTTTGCCCGCCCCCTGCTTCGCCGCCCAGTCCACCCAGGCGCCGATCTCGGCGGCGGCCTGCTGGTTGCCGTGGCGATGCGGCTGGGCGCAGTCGTACATACCCTTGCGGTCTGACACGCCGAGCGAAAGCGTCAGCGCGAGTGTGGAGATGCCGCGCTCGGCCAGCATCTCCTGCAGCGCCGACATGATCTCCATCCGGTTATGCGCCAGCGTGCCATGGACCAGCAGCAGCACGCCGTCCCTGACGCTCCTGCCCTCGGCAAGCTGCACCTCACCGTTCAGGACCCGGCCGTCATGGGACAGCTGCACCGGCTCGGCAGCAACCGGCGAGGCCGCGGCAATGGCAATGCCGAGACCGGCGAGAACAGCATTGCGCAGATGACACGACATATTCCGGCCCTCCTGCCCGTCAGCCTATTGATCGACTCGCTATGATCAAATAACAATACGCGGCGATGTTATCTAGATTTGCACATATTATTTGTGTTATATTCGCATTCCTCGCCGGGGCGGCCGCCGCGCAGCCTCTCCAGCTGGTGATGCTTGAGCGCGACGACTGCCCCTGGTGCCAGGCCTGGCATCGAGAGATCGGCCCCGGCTATCCGGACAGCGCCGAAGGTCAGCGCGCGCCGCTGCGGCGGATCGATCTGGCCAAACCCTGGCCGGAAGACCTGCCCCGGCTGGGTGCCTACTACACCCCGACTTTCGTTCTCGTCGCCTGCGGCAGCGAAACCGGCCGGCTGGCGGGCTACCCGGGCGAGCATTTCTTCTATCCCGCCCTCGCGCAGCTGCTCTCGCAGCAACCGGAAGGAGCGTCATGCTGACGGAAATACATACCGGCCGACGGACCATGAATTTTGTTGTGGACTTGAAGGCCGGCTTGACCAAGGCTGGCCGCAAAGCCCCCGCAGTCAACAGAGGGCGAAGGGGAGGCATGATGCAGCAGATCCGTTTCTCACTGGCATCCGTCGTGCTCGCGGCGGCGCTGATCGCCCTGCCTGCACTGGCGCAGGACGCCCGGGTCAGCGAACCCGGCCTCGCTCCTTACGAGGTGAAGGATTACGCGATCGAGAAATCACTCACCGGCAAGCCCGGCGACCCCGCCAAGGGCCGCGAATGGGCGATCACCGGCGGCCAGGGCAACTGCGTTATCTGCCACAGGCTGCCGATCCCGGAAGTTGATTTCCGCATCGGCAATATCGGGCCGGACCTCACGGAAGTGGGAAGCCGCCTGACGCCCGGCGAGATCCGTCTGCGCATCGTCAATCCGAAGCTGCTGAACGAGGACACCATCATGCCGGCCTATTACCGGGTCAGCGGCTTTCACCGTGTCGCCAAGCGCTTCGAAGGCAAGCCGATGCTGACCGCCGAGCAGGTGGAAGATCTCGTCGCCTATCTTTCGACTCTGAAATGAGTCGGCGTGCCCTAGATGAATTCGGAACAGGAGTACCCGTCATGAGCCCCATCACAAACCTCGCGCGAGAGGGCCTGAACCGCCGCCAGGCGGTTGCGCTCGGCCTCGGCGGCATTGCGGCAGCCATGGCGCCGCTGAACGCCCGGGCGACGCCGGAATCCGCCCGCAAGCTGCTGAGCGACATGGTCAAGACCGAGCCGAAGGCCGGCAAGGTGCAGATCAAGACGCAGGAGATCGCCGAGAACGGCAATACGGTGCCGGTCACCATCACGGTCGACAGCCCGATGACCGACAAGGATTACGTCAAGGCGATCCATGTGGTGGCGGACCGGAACCCGCTGCCCGGCGTGGCGAGCTTCAGCCTCAATCCGGCAAGCGGCAAGGCCGAGGTGCAGTTCCGCATGCGCATGGCCGAGACGCAGAACATCATCGCCGTGGCCGAAATGAGCGACGGCAGCGCCTGGACCGCCACGCGCGAAGTGAAGGTCACCATCGGCGGCTGCGGCGGCTGAGGTCAACGGGATCGAACAGGAAGGAAGCGAATCATGGCTGAGAACGTCAAGCCGCGCATCCGGGTGCCGAACAATGCCAAAAGGGGTGAAGTGATCGAGATCAAGACTCTCGTGTCGCACCCGATGGAATCCGGCCAGCGGAAGAATGCGCAGGGGCAGACCATCCCGCGCAAGATCATCAACAGGATGTCGGTGACCTATAACGGCAAGCCGGTTTTCGAGGCGAAGCTGGAACCGGCGATTTCGGCGAACCCGTATATCTCGTTCTTCATCAAGGCGACCGAGAGCGGCGAACTGGCCTTTGCTTGGACCGACGATGACGGCAGCGTCTACAAGGCGACGCAGCAGATCACCGTGTCCTGACCGGCGACGGAACCGAGAGTGCTAGGGGGAAATATGGCCCGGTATCGCAAGATTCTCGTCGTCGCTTCTACCATTCTCGCCGCCGGCCTTGCGGCCTGCAGCGAGGAGAAGCCGACCAGCACGGCTGACAGCGGCGATCCGCTGGCGCAGTACCGTGCCAATCCGAAATACGCGGAATTCATGTCCGGCGAGAAGATGTCGGGTTATGTCTTCGCATCGCCGGAAACCCAGGCAATGCAGGATGACGATTTCGAGAATCCGGGCATGCTGGCCGTCCAGGACGGCGAGGCCGAGTGGAACAGGGTCGAGGGCGCGGCCGGCAAATCCTGCGCCTCCTGCCATGGCGATGCCGCACAGAGCATGAAAGGCGTTGCCGTCACCTATCCGAAATTCGAGCCCAAGCGCGGCAAGCTGGCCAGCATCGAGCACCGCATCAATATCTGCCGCACCGAACACATGCAGGCGCCCGAACTGAAATGGGAGTCGAAGCCCCTGCTCGGCCTGACCGCCTATGTCGAGTACCAGTCGCGCGGCATGCCGATCAACGTGAAGATCGATGGGCCGGCAGCGCCGTTCTTCGAAAAGGGCAAGGAATTCTACGAGACCCGTCGCGGCCAGATGGATGTGTCCTGCGCCCACTGCCACGTGCACAATGCCGGCCGGAACATGGGCGTCGAGAATCTCAGCCAGGGCCAGTCGAACGGCTATCCCACCTACCGGCTGAAGTGGCAGTCCTTCGGCTCGCTGCATCGCCGCTTCGAAGGCTGCAACCAGGAAGTCCGCGCCGCCACCTATCCCCGCGGCTCCGACGAATACACCAATCTGGAACTTTACGTCGCCTGGCGCGGCAACGGACTCAAGTCCGAAGCGCCCAGCGTCCGCCGCTGACCTGCAGATGCCCCGTCCAGGGGCATCTGTTTGCGTATTTTGTACAGAAAAATACTGTTTTGATGATAGGATGAAAGTTACGCAATGCTGAGCCGCCGCGACATTCTCCAGGCCGGTGCCGCCGCTGCCGTCCTGCTCGGCGGCGGCCCGCTGGGCCGCGCCGCGGCGGCGCAGGCGATTTCGCAGTCCGACCTGCTGCGCTTCGAGCCCTTGGGGCAGGTCACGCTGCTGCATTTCACCGACATTCACGCGCAGCTCGTGCCGCTGCATTTCCGCGAGCCCAGCGTCAATATCGGCGTCGGCGATGCGCTCGGCCTGCCGCCGCATCTGGTCGGCCGCCACCTGATGCAGCATTTCGGCGTCAGGGCCGGCACACCCGAGGCGCATGCCCTCACCTTCAACGATTTCACGCAGCTGGCGAAGGAATACGGCAAGCTGGGCGGCCTTGCGCATATGGCCACGCTGGTGAAGGCGATCCGCGCCGAGCGGCCGAACAACACGCTGCTGCTGGATGGCGGCGACACCTGGCAGGGCAGCTACACCTCCATGGTGACCAGGGGGGCCGACATGGTGAAGGCCATGCAGGCGCTCGGCGTCGACGCCATGACCGCGCACTGGGAATTCACCTACGGCGCCGAGCATGTGAAGGCCCAGGCCGAAGCCATGAATATCCCCTTCCTGTGCGGCAACGTGAAGGATACCGGCTTCGGCGATCCGGTTTTCGAATCCACCAGGGTGTTCGAACGCGGCGGCGTGAAGATCGCCGTGATCGGCCAGGCTTTCCCCTACACGCCGATCGCCAATCCGCGCTACCTGATCCCCGAATGGTCCTTCGGCATCGAGGAAGACAGGGTGCAGGAGCGCGTCGACGAGGCCCGCGAGGGCGGCGCCGACCTGATCGTGCTGCTCAGCCATAACGGCTTCGATGTCGACCGCAAGATGGCGGGCCGCGTGAAGGGGATCGACGTGATCCTCACAGGCCATACCCATGATGCGATCCCAGCGGTGGTGAAGGTCGGCAACACCCTGCTGGTGGCACCGGGCAGCCATGGCAAGTTCCTGGCCCGCCTCGACCTCGACGTGCGGAACAAACGCGTGGCCGACTACCGGTTCCGCCTGATCCCGGTCTTCTCCGACGCCATTGCGCCCGATCCGGCCATGGCCAGGCTGATCGAGGAGATCCGCGCACCCCACAGGGCGGTGCTGGAGAAGGTTCATGCCCGGACGGATTCGCTGCTCTACCGCCGCGGCAATTTCAACGGCACCTTCGACGACCTGATCTGCCAGGCCATCATGGCCGAACGCGACGCCGAGATCGCGCTGTCGCCGGGCTTCCGCTGGGGCGCCACGCTGCTGCCCGGCCAGGCGATTACCGGCGACGCGCTCTATTCGCAGACGGCGATCACCTACCCCAATGTCTACCGCACCCAGATGACCGGCGAATTTCTCAAGACGGTTCTGGAGGATGTGGCCGACAATCTCTTCAACCCCGATCCCTACTACCAGCAGGGCGGCGACATGGTGCGCGTCGGCGGCATGGCCTACAGCATCGACATCGGCAAGCCGATCGGCCAACGGATTTCCAACATGACCCTGCTGCGCACCGGCGAGGCGATCCAGGCGGACAAGAGCTACACCGTCGCCGGCTGGGCTTCGATCAACGAGGGAACGGAAGGCCCGCCCGTCTATGACCTGCTGGCCCGGCATCTCGCCGGCCGGCAGAGCGTCAGCATTCCGGAAAACCGCAGCGTGACGGTGCTGGGCGCCGATCCGCGCGGCATCAGCGGCTGAACGGAGAGGACGCCATGCCCCCAACCGCCGGCCGGCCTTCGCGGCGAGGTTTCCTGAAAGGATCGGCGGCGGCGGGCGGTGCGGCGCTGCTGGCGGGCGCCGGCGTCGGCGAGGCGATGGCGTCGGGCCCGGACAATCTGCCGCCGAATGTCCCCGAATGGATGCAGAGCCTCGGCCCGGGCGTCACCGCCAGCCCCTATGGCATGCCTTCGCCCCATGAAAGGCATATCGTCCGCCGCAACGTCCCCTGGCTGACGGCGACCGAAGAATCCTCGATCAACTTCACTCCGCTGCACGAACTGGACGGCATCATCACGCCGAACGGCCTCTGCTTCGAGCGTCACCACGGCGGCGTGCCGGAAATCGACCCGGCGCAGCACCGCCTGATGATTCATGGCCTGGTGGACCGCCCGCTGATCTTCACCATGGACGACCTGATGCGGTTTCCCTCGGTGAGCCGCATCCATTTCCTCGAATGCCCGGCCAATGGCGGCATGGAATGGCGAGGCGCGCAGATGGCGGGCGTGCAGTTCAGCCACGGCATGGTGCATTGCTGCGAATGGACAGGGGTGCGGCTTTCCACCCTGCTGGCCGAGGTGGGCGTGCAGAAGCCGGCGAAATGGCTGCTGGCAGAAGGCGCCGATGCCGCTGCCATGACGCGCAGCATCCCGCTCGACAAGGCGATGGACGACGTGATCCTCGCCTATTCCCAGAACGGCGAGCGCGTCCGGCCCGAGAACGGCTATCCACTGCGCCTCATGGTGCCCGGCTGGGAGGGCAACGTGAATGTCAAATGGCTGCGGCGCATCAAGATCGGCGACCAGCCCTGGCATCACCGCGAGGAGACCTCGAGATACACCGACCTGATGCCGGACGGCAAAGCGCGCCAGTTCACCTTCGTGCAGGAGGCGAATTCCGTCATCACCTCGCCCTGCCCGGAAAAGCCGATGAAATTCGGCAAGGGGTTCTACGAAATCCGCGGCATCGCCTGGTCGGGCTACGGCAGGATCAGCAAGGTGGATGTCTCGCTGGATGGCGGGATGAACTGGCAGACGGCGGAACTGCAGAAACCGGTCCTCTCGAAAAGCCTGACCCGCTTCCGTTTCCCGCTGCAATGGGACGGGCGACCGCTGCTGCTGCAGAGCCGCGCCACCGACGAGAGCGGCTATGTGCAGCCCACCATCGAGGCCCTGCGGAAGGTTCGCGGCATCAACTCGATCTACCACAAGAATTCCATCCATACCTGGCGCGTGCATCCGGGCGGCGAGGTTGAGAATGTCCAGATCGGCTAGATGCTTCGCCCTGCTGCTTGCCTTTGCTCTTGCCGGTCCGGCGCTGGCGCAGGACAGACCCACCGGTCCGTTCGGCTTCGGCAGACCGGCGAGCCCGGAGGAAATCGCCGGCTGGGATATCGACGTGCGCGGACCCGATGGCGCCGGCCTGCCGCCGGGCAAGGGCAATGTTGCGGCGGGCGAAGAGCTCTACATGGCGCAATGCGCCGCCTGCCACGGTGAATTCGGCGAAGGCGCGGGGCGCTATCCGGAGCTGATCGGCGGGCGCGGCACACTGACCTCGGAGGATCCGCGCAAGACCATCGACAGCTATTGGCCCCATGCCCCGGGGCTCTATGATTATATCCGCCGCGCCATGCCCTTCGGCGCGCCGCAGAGCCTGACGCCGGACGAGGTCTATTCCATCACCGCCTGGCTGCTGAACCAGGCCGAGCTCTGGCCTGCCGACAGGGAACTGGATGCGGAAGGACTGAGAACCGTGAAGATGCCGAACCGCGAGGGCTTCATTGCCGGTGGCGATCCCCGTCCCGACGTGACACCGGATACCTGCATGACCAGTTGCCGCACAACGCCGCCGAAGATCACCAGCGATCTGGCTGCCCGCCTCGGCGTGACGCCCACACAGCGGACGGGTGACTGATGCTGTCCCGCCGCAGATGGATTCTGTGCGTCATGGCTCTGGCCGCGACGGGTCCGGCCAAGGCGCAGGAGCGAAAGGGCAAGTTCGCCGATCCGCAGCCGGATATCGACAATCCGCGCAAGATCGTCGTCAGCCTGTCGGAAGACGATCCGAAACGCATCAATGCCGTCCTGAGCAACATCGTGAACATCCAGAAATACTACGACGCCGCCCAGGTGCGTCTGGCGGTCATCGCCTATGGCCCGGGCATCGCCGCCGTGCTGAAGGACAGCCCCGTCGCCCCGCGCATAGCCGGCCTGCAGGATCTGGATGTGGAATTCATCGCCTGCGGCGCTACACTGGAAACGATGAACAAGAGCGAAAGCGATCTTCTGCCCGAAATCGCGGTCGTGCCGAACGGCCTGCCGGAAATCGTCGAGCGCGGCCTGACCGGCTGGACCCATCTGCATCCGTGAGGTCGGCCATGCTCACCCGCCGCAGCCTGATCGCATCCGCCCTCGCCCTGACGCTGGCGCCGGCCGCGGCGCGGGCGGCCAGGCTTAACGACGACGGCCTGCATGTGCAGGACTGGTTTCTCGACAGCTTTCTCGACCTCGCGCAGGACATCGAGGAGGCCGCAGCCAAAGGCAAGCGCCTCGCCGTCAGCTTCGAGCAGCGCGGCTGCATCTACTGCGCCGAGATGCACGAGAAGCATCTGGCAAACGCGACGATCAGCGCCTATGTGCGGCAGCATTTCGAGATGATCCAGCTGAACCAGTTCGGCGCCCGGGAGGTGACCGACCTCGACGGCAGGGTCCTGCCGGAGAAGGAGATGGCGCGGCGCTGGGCGGTCACCTCGACGCCCACCATCCTGTTCCTGCCCGAGAAGCCGGTGAGCGGCCAGGCACATCTGGTTTCGCCTGCCCGGATGCGCGGCCTGCTGCCCCAGCCGGCTTTCCTGGCGATGTTCCGCTTCGTCGCCGAGAAGCAGTACGAGAAGATGGAATTCCCGGCCTATGCGCGGCAGCAGGAAGAAACGCTGGCCAAAGCCATCGCCGCCGGCCAGCCGATCAACTAGTCTGCCAGCGTGAGCGTCAAGCGACAGGCCGCCTACGGCCTCACCCTCTTTCTGACCTCGGCCGCCTCGCTGGTGGTGGAGATCGTGGCCGGCCGCATGCTGGCGCCCTATGTCGGCATGTCGCTCTATACCTGGACCGCGATCATCGCCGTGGTGCTGGCCGGCTTCTCGATCGGACACTGGATCGGCGGCCGGCTGGCCGCGCCGCAGATTCCCGCGGCGACCGCCCTGCGCGGCATCGCGCTGGCGCTGCTGCTGGCCGGCCTGACGGCAGGCGGCGCCGCTCCCCTGCTGCATTGGCTCGCCGGCATCCTGGTCGAAAGCCGGGCGCCGCCGCTGCTGCTGATCACCCTGCTGGCCGGCGGCATCTTCTTCCTGCCCAGCCTGTTCGTCGGCATCGTCTCGCCGGTGCTGACCAAGCTCGCCATCGATGACGCGCCCGACCGGCAGGGCCCCGTCATCGGCCGCATGTTCGCGCTCGGCGCCGCAGGCAGCATCCTCGGCACGCTGAGCGCCGGCTATCTCTTCATTTCCTGGATCGGCTCGAGCGGCACGATGCTGGCCGTTGCCGTGCTCTATCTGGCCTTCGCGCTGGCCTACGGATTGCAGGGGCGCCGGCGGGCCATCGCCGTGCCCGTGATTGCCCTGCTGATCTTTGCCGCCATCGGCCTCGCCCGCCTGCCCGGCTTCGCCGCGCCCTGCCATACCGAGAGCGATTACTACTGCATCCGGGTCATCGATTTCGCGCCGCAGAGCGGCCGGCCTTCGGCGGCCATGGTGCTGGATCATCTTGCCCACAGCATCAACGACCGCGACGACCCGACGCTGCTCTACTCGCCCTATCTGCATTTCGTCGCCGAGCGGACCCGGCGCCTGCTGGAGGGCCAGCCGCCGCGCGCCTATTTCGTCGGCGGTGGCGCCTTTACCCTGCCGCGCGCCTGGGCAGCCGCCTTTCCCGATGCCGCGCTGACGGTGGCGGAAATCGATCCGGCGGTGACCAGGGTCGCCGCCGAGGCCATGTGGCTGCGCCCCGACGCGCCGGGCCTGCGCATCATCCATGCCGATGCGCGGCATACCCTGGCCACGCTGCCGCCGGAGCAGCGTTTCGATCTCATTCTCGGCGATGCCTTTCACGACTTCTCGATTCCCTCTCATCTGGTGACGCGGGAATTCCACCAGCTGGTGCGGCGCCGGCTGGTGCCGGGCGGCGCCTATGCGATCAACGTGATCGACCAGAGCGAGGCTCCGCGCTTCACCTTTGCGCTGGTGAAAACGATGCAGCAGGACTTTCCCGTGGTGGAGGTCTGGCTGGATGACGACAGCCGGCGACGTGGCGGGCGCGTCACCTTTGTCGTGCTGGGCCTGGCCGAGCCGAGCGCGTCGCCGATGCTGCGCGCCACCGATCCGGTGTCGCGCCTGGGCCAGCGCGTCTGGCTCCGCTGGCCGGAAGACGACCTGAACCGGCGCATCGCCGCCGTCGACCCGCCGGTGCTGACCGACGACTTCGCGCCGGTCGATCGCCTGATGGCAGGCTTCCTGCTGCGGCCCGACGAAATCCTGCGCTGATCAGGCGAAGGGAATTTCGCCCGCTTCCTGCGCCGCCTTGCGGGCCCGGAAACGGTCGATCGCCTCGGCCACTTCGCTGGCCAGCGCGGAAGCGTCGCGGTCCGGATTGAAGAAGGCCAGCACGGCGTCGCCCAGCGTCTTGATCAGGCTGAAATTCTTCTGCCATTCGGCATCGAACGGCTGCGCCGCGCCATATTCCGCCATCTGCCGGGCCGGCTGCAGCAGACGGTCGCAGATCTGGCCGACATGGGCGAATTCCGTATTGCGCACCCGCTGGCGGATATCCTCCACCGAGGCGATCAGGTCGTGCAGCATGGCCAGCGTCGCCTCTTCCGGCGGCTCTCCGGCCTGGTAGAGCGGAATGATCTGCTGCGTCACGAATGCGATGCGGAAGGCGGCCGCGCGCAGGCGCTGGCGGTTGACCTGCTCGCTGGTCGCGCGGATCGCCTGCTGCAGGGCCTGGGGATCGAGCGCCTCGCCGGCCAGCTTGGCGCGGATCACGTTCGGCACTTCGATCAGCGGCACGGTACTGGCGCGACGCGCCGTCTCCTTGCGGCGGTCCGGACCGATATAGTCCGATGTGACGACGAAGGGTTTGCGGTGCAGGCAGACGGCCTCGACGCGGTCGAGCAGCATCCGCGTGGACAGCGGCTTGGCCAGCAGGTCATCGGCGCCCGCATCGATGAACTTGCGCACCACCGCCTGCGACGTATCCCAGGTGGTCATCACGACGGGCAGGAAGGGATTGACGCCGAGCCGGTTGTAGCGAAGGTCCCGGATCAGCGCGGCAGCGTCGCCGCCGGGCATCTCGGTATCCATGAAGACCAGGTCGGGCTGCGCCACGGCGAGCAGGTCGGCAAAGCCTTTCAGACTGTCGAATTCGCGCAAATGGGTGTAGCCCGCGGCGACCAGCGCCTGGCGGTAAAGTCTCCGCGTGCCCTGCCCGGGGTCCCCGAACAGGATCCGCACCTCCCCCCGTCGATCCGGATTCATCGCCTCATCCTAGGAACACGCCACAGGACCAACAAGGGTTCAGCCGCGCGGCCGCGGCTTGGCGCGTGCCGTCGGCGCCGCCTGCAGCGGGTTGTCCGGCCAGTCATGCTTGGGATACTGCCCCCGCATCTCCGCCCTGACGCTGCGGTAGCTGGATTGCCAGAAGCCGGCAAGGTCGCTGGTGACCTGCAGCGGCCGCCGTGCCGGCGACAGCAGATGCAGCAGCAGCTTCACCCTGCCGCCGGCGATCGCCGGCGTTTCCGCGCAGCCGAACATCTCCTGCAGCCGCACGGCCAGCACGGGAACATCGCCCTGCACATAGTCGATCGGAAGATTCGAGCCCGACGGCACTTGCCAGTGCGTTGGCGCCTCGGCGTCGAGCAGCTTCCTCTGCGCGAAATCCAGCTGGCCGGTGATCGCGCCGTGGAGATCGATGGCATCCAGCTGCGACAGCTTCGTCACGCCCTGCAGATAGGGCAGCAGCCAGTCTTCCAGCCGTTCGGCGAGCGCCGCATCGCTCATGTCCGGCCAGTCGGCCGCCGCGGGCAGATGCCGGCGCAGCAGGGCCACGCGCGCCTGCCACTGCCGAAGGCCGTCGGTCCAGGGCAGCGTATCGGCTATTCCCCGCTTGCGGATGGCAGCAAGCAGCGCCTGCTGAACCAGCTCGGCCGGCAGCTCGCGCAGCGGCTTCTCGCGCAGCACGATGGCGCCGAGCCGCTGCTGCCGCCTGGCCAGCACAGCTTCACTGCGCTCGTCCCACTCCACGGCGTCGCGGGTTTCCAGAGCGTCGGCAAAAGCGGTCTCGATATCCCGCTCGCTGAGCGGCGCGGCAAGGAAGATGCGCGCGTCGGCCTGCACGGAATCGACTTCCGCCACGGCCAGATATGCCTCCCGGCTGAGCGCATCCATCGGGTCGAGCCGCGCACCGCGGCCGTTGCTGAGCAGGAAACTGCCGGCCGATCCGCCGCGTGCCTTGGCGACGCGGTCGGGATAGGCCAGTGCGACAAGCAAGCCGGCATCGTCTGCTGGCCCCTGGTGCGGCCGGGCGCCGACCTGGCGCCGCCAGCCCTCGGCCAGTTGCCGGATCTGCCGCACCGCATTCATGTCGATGCGCAGCCCATGCGGCGCGGCCTGGCGCTCGTTCTCTCCGGCAACGATCTCTGCCCGCCAGCGCAGGTCGGCATCGCGCATCACGCCGGTGCCGCCCCGGGCGATGTCGCGCTCGGACAGCAGTCCCGCCAGCACACAGGCAAGCCCGCCATGGCCGAGCTCGTGACCGCGGATCACCATATGGGCAAGGCGCGGATGCAGCGGCAGCTCGGCCATCGCCTTGCCATGCGGCGTGATGCCGCCGCCGTCATCCAGCGCGCCGAGACGCCGCAGCAGGTCGCGGGCATAGGCCATTGCGGCCTCCGGGGGCGCGTCCAGCCAGGGCAGGCTGCCGGCATCGCGCACGCCCCAGACGGCGAGATCAAGGGCGAGCGGCGTGAGATCGGTGACGGCGATTTCCGGCGCGGTGAACTTCGGCATGCCGCCATGGGCGGCCTCGGCCCAGAGCCGGTAGCAGATGCCGGGCGCCACGCGGCCGGCGCGGCCGCGACGCTGGTCGGCGGACGCCTGGCTGACGCGCAGCGTTTCCAAGCGCGCCATGCCGGTGCTCGGCGAGAACCGCGGCTGCCGCATATAGCCGCTGTCGATGACGACGCGGACGCCTTCGATGGTCAGCGAGCTTTCCGCGATCGCCGTCGACAGCACGATCTTGCGCCGGCCCGGCGGACTCGGTCGCAGGGCCGCATCCTGCCGGTCGCCCGCCAGATCGCCGTAGAGCGGATAGATGTCGGGTTCGCCAGGCAGGGCGGATTCCGACAGGCGTTCTTCCGTCCGCCGGATTTCGGCCACGCCCGGCAGGAATACCAGGATGTCGCCCTCGGTGTCGCGCAGGGCCTCGCGGATGACGTCGCTGACTGCCTGTTCGAGCCGGACCTGCGGCGCGACGGGCCGCCAGCGTGTTTCGACAGGGTAGCTCTGCCCCTCGCCGGTGACGATGGCGCAGTCTCCCATCAGCCGCGCGAAAGGTGCCGCGTCCAGGGTCGCCGACATGGCGACCAGCTTCAGGTCGGGCCGCAGCGCTCCCTGCGCTTCGAGGCAGAGCGCCAGCGCCGTGTCGGATTCCAGTCCGCGCTCGTGGCATTCATCGAACAGCACGGCCGCGACGCCCGAAAGCTCGGGGTCGCGCTGCAGCCGCCGCAGGAAGACGCCGTCGGTATTGAACTCGATCCGCGTCTTCGGCCCCGCTTTCGTGTCGAGGCGGACGCGGTA
>NZ_DATGQG010000038.1:0-72923 GCF_035304305.1 Ferrovibrio sp. | reverse complement strand
TTGGGCCCGAGAAAGCCGAGAACCTCACCCTTCGCAACACTGAAACTGATATTGTTGACAGCGGTGAACGGGCCGAATTGCTTGACCAGATTCTTTATGTCGATCATCGTTTTGGCTGTCCCCTCGCCTGTCCGTCGCAAGCCACCCCCGACGGCGACCGCTAGATAAGGGTTTCCACCCCGATGGTTCAAGTCCCCAGCCCGAATTTGCTGGTTAAGTGGCGGCAGTTGAAGGGAGATTTGGCGAACATCGCCGCATTTTCGCCATGATTGAATCCCCCATTCCCTCGCCCTGCATCAGGGTCTGCAGCATCGATCACCGGACCGGCTGGTGTCGCGGCTGCTGGCGCACCGGCGCCGAGATCGGCGCATGGCCGGGAATGGACGATTCGGCGCGCCGCGCCCTGCTGGACGAACTGGCCCGGCGCCGCCATAGCCAGGACGCGGATCGGGTCTGACGTGCCGGCCTTCCTCGCCAAACGCCTCGCCACGCTGATCGCCACGCTGGTTGCGACATCGATCATCGTCTTTCTGGTGCTGGAGATCCTGCCCGGCGACCCCGCCCTGCTGGTGCTCGGCATCGACGCCAGTCCGGAGCAGCTCGCCGTCTTCCGCAGCCAGTACGGGCTCGACCGCCCCCTGCTCGACCGGTACCTGGGCTGGATCGGCGATCTGCTGGTCGGCGATTTCGGCATCTCCTACGCCTACAAGACGCCGGTCTGGCCTCTGATCGCCGAGCGGCTGGCGCTCACCTACCCGCTGGCCATCTCTGCGATGCTGCTGACCGTCCTGCTGGCGCTCAGCCTCGGCGTCTTCGCCGCCGCCCGCCACAACCGTCCCGCCGACGTCATCGTCATGGCGATCAGCCAGCTCGGCATCTCGATTCCGAATTTCTGGTTCGGCCTGCTGCTGATCCTGCTCTTCGCGGTCAATCTCGGCTGGCTCTCCGCCGGCGGATTTCCCGGCTGGAGCGATCCGGGCGCCGCATTGCAGAGCCTGATCCTGCCCAGCATCGCGCTCGCCGCCGTGCAGGCCGCGATCCTTGCCCGCATCACGCGTTCCTCCGTGCTGGAAGTGCTGCGCGAGGATTTCGTCCGCACCGCGCGCGCCAAGGGCCTCAGCCGCAACGCCGTGCTGTGGCGCCATGTGCTGCGCAATGCGCTGATCCCGGTCATCACCATCATCGGGCTCCAGTTCGGCAATCTGCTGGCCGGCGCCATCGTGGTCGAGCAGGTCTTCTCGCTGCCCGGCCTCGGCCGCCTGATCTTCCAGGCGATCAGCAATCGCGACATCGAAGTGGTAAAGGCGGCAGTGGTGCTGCTCGCCTTCACCGTCGTGGTGGTCAACTTCATCGTCGACGTGCTCTACGCCGTCATCGACCCGCGGCTGAAGGTTCATGATGTCTGAAGCGGCCCTGGCTCTGCGCCGCGCCATGCGGCACCGCTCCTTCCTGGTCGGCGGCATCCTGTCGGCGATCATGCTGGGCATGGCGCTGCTGTCGCTGGTCTGGACGCCCTATGCGCCAACCGCCATCAACATCCGCCGCCGCCTCGCCGCACCCTCGCCCGAGCACTGGCTGGGCACGGATCCCTTCGGGCGGGACGTGCTGTCGCAGATTCTCGCCGGCGCCCAGAATTCCATCAGCGTCGGCATCATCGCCGTCGGCATCGGACTGATCCTCGGCACCGTGCTCGGCCTGCTGGCCGCGGCAAAACGCGGCTGGCTGGAAGAACTGGTCATGCGCTTCGCCGATTTCACCTTCGCCTTCCCCGCCATTCTCTCGGCCATCATGCTGGCGGCGATCTTCGGGCCCGGCACGATGAATTCCATCATCGCCATCGCGATCTTCAACATTCCCGTCTTCGCCCGCGTGGTGCGCGCCTCGGCGAACGCCATCTGGGCGCGCGACTTCATCCTCGCTGCCCGGAGCGCCGGCAAGGGCGCGGTGCGCATCACCATCGAGCATGTGCTGCCCAACATCCTTGCCGTGATCGTGGTGCAGGCGACGATCCAGTTCGCGCTGGCCATCCTGGCCGAGGCCGCCCTGTCCTATCTCGGTCTCGGCACCCAGCCGCCGACGCCGTCCTGGGGCCGCATGCTGAACGAGGCGCAATCCTACGTCTTCCGCGCACCCTGGCTTGCCGTCTGGCCGGGCTGCGCGATTGCACTGGCGGTGCTCGGCCTCAATCTCCTGGGCGACGGGCTGCGCGATCTCACCGATCCGCGCCTGTCGCGGCAGCGCTGACATGACCGCGCCGCTGCTGTCCGTTTCCGACCTGCGGGTCACGCTGGCCTCCGGCCAGGGCCCGGTGCAGCCGGTGCGCGGCCTGAGCTTCGACCTGCGCCGCGGCGAAACGCTGGGCATCGTGGGCGAAAGCGGCTGCGGCAAGTCGATGACGGCGCTGGCCCTGATGGGCCTGCTTCCCGACGGCGCCAGGGCCGAGGGCCGGATCGCTTTCCAGGGCGAGGACCTGCTGCAGGCCGATGAAGCGGCGTTGTGCCGCCTGCGCGGCAACCGCATGGCGATGATCTTCCAGGAGCCGATGACCTCGCTCAACCCGCTGCATCGCATCGGCGACCAGATCGCCGAACCGCTGATGCTGCACCGTGGCATGAACCGGCGGCAGGCACTGGAACGCGCCGTCGAGCTGCTGGATCGCGTGGGCATCCCGCAGCCGCGCAGCCGGCTCGATGCCTATCCGCACCAGATGTCGGGCGGCCAGCGCCAGCGCGTGATGATCGCCATGGCGCTGGCCTGCGATCCCGACCTGCTGATCGCCGACGAACCCACCACCGCGCTGGACGTCACCATCCAGGGCCAGATCCTCGATCTCATCCAGAGCCTGGTCGAAGACAGCGGCATGGCGCTGATCCTGATCAGCCACGACCTCGGCGTGATCGCCGAAACCGTGCAGCATGTGATGGTGATGTATGCCGGCCGCGCCATCGAAACCGGCCCGGTGGGCGAGGTATTCGGCGATCTCACCCATCCCTACTCGCGCGGCCTGTTCGCCGCCATGCCGCGGCTCGGCCGCGCGGGCGCGGATAACCGCTACCCGCGACCGCCGCTGCCGACAATCCCGGGCATCGTGCCGGAACTGCACCGGCTCGGCCCCGCCTGCGCCTTCGCCGATCGCTGTCCGCTGTCCGAGCCGCGCTGCCGCGCCGAGATGCCGCCCGATGTCGCCGTCGGGCCGCTGCACCGGGCCGAATGCTGGCGCACCGATGTATCGCGGAGCCTGCTGCCGTGACCGCCCCCCTCGTCCGGCTGGCCGATATCCACAAGGCCTATCCGCTGCCGCGCACCGCGCTGCTCGGCCCGCGGCCCGCCGTACATGCGGTGAACGGCGTAACGCTGCATATCGAGAGCGGCGAAAGCCTCGGCATCGTGGGCGAGTCCGGCTGCGGGAAGTCGACGCTGGCGCGCCTTGTCATGGCGCTGGAAAAACCCGATCGCGGTACGGTGACATTCCGGGACCGCGACCTTAACGCGCTGAACGCGGCGGAGCTGCGCGCCGCGCGGCGCGATTTCCAGATGGTGTTCCAGGACCCCTACGGCTCGCTCGATCCGCGGCAGAAGGTCGAGAGGATCGTCGCCGAACCGCTGGACGTACTGGAGAAGCTGCCGCGCGGCGCCCGCCGCGAACGCATCGCCGAGGCGCTGACGAATGTCGGCCTGCGCGAGGGCGACATGGCGAGATACCCCCATGAATTCTCCGGCGGACAGCGCCAGCGCATCGCCATCGCCCGCGCGCTGATCACGCATCCGAAACTGATCGTCGCCGACGAGGCGGTGTCGGCGCTGGACGTTTCGGTGCAGGCCCAGGTGCTGAACCTGATGGCGGAGCTGCAGCGCCGCCATGGCATCACCTATCTCTTCATCAGCCACAATCTCGCGGTCATCGACCATGTCTGCGCGCGGCTGGCGGTGATGTATCTCGGCCGCATCGTCGAGACCGGCCCGACGGCAGAGATCTTCGCCAGCCCGGCGCACCCCTATACGCGGGCGCTGCTGGCCGCATTGCCGCAACCGGTCCCGCCGCCGCCCGGGCAGAAACGCCGCCGCGCGGCCCTGCCCGGCAATCCGCCGAGTCAGACGGAACTCCGGCCCGGCTGCGCGCTGGCCGATCGCTGCAGCTTCGCCACTGGCATCTGCCGCAGCGAGACGCCCGAATTGCGGGAGACGGGCGGCGGCCGGCAGGTTGCCTGTCACCGCGCCGAAGAAATCAACGGCTGATCGTCAGCCCGCCGGCCTGACCGGCGTCAGCACATAGCCACGCTGGCGCATGCAGTAGTCGCGGAACTCGTATTCCCGCGGCCCCCGCTCAAAATAGGACGGCGAGCGCACGCTGTGCCATGGCGGGCCCCAGCCGAAGCCGGTGCCGGTATAGGGCGGATAGAGATTGTGCGACGCCGTGCTCTCATCCAGCGCCTGCCTGTAGGCGATGGCGCCGCATTCCTTCTCGTCAGCCATGCGCTGCGCTTCGGAGGTATCGGCGCGGGTCCATTCTGTTGGAGTCCGCGCGCAGGCAGCCAGGGTCAGCAGCAGGATGATCGAAGCGATCCGTTTCATGGCTTCCTTACCGGCACGAGCTGGTAGCCGCGCTGCTGCATGCAGTATTCCGTCAGTTCGTATTCCCGCGGCCCCCGGCGACTGTAGGATGCGACCATGCCGCCTCCGCCGCCCTCCGCATCGCTGTCCATGATGAACTGCGTGTCGCGCAGCGGCGGGTATTTCGGCCCCGAGGCGAAACTCTCGTCGAGCGCCTGGTACTGCGCGATCTCCGCGCAGGCCCGCTCGTCGGCCGCCAGCTGCTCCGGCGTTGTATCTGCGCGCGACCACTCGGTCGACGGCGCGCAGGCGGCAAATGACAGCAGGACGGCGACCGGGATTGCGCGGCGGATCATTGCTGGGCCATCGGAGTCAGTCGGTAGCCGCGGGCGCGCAGGCAGAAGGCGTGCAGATCGTGCTCGCGCTGCACCCTGCTCATGAAGGGATCGTGATGGAAGGGCGAATAGGCACGGCCGTAAGGCGACCAGGGATATCCGGGGCCGAAGCGGCCGTAACCGTAATAGCCATAGCCGAAGAAGCTCTCCCGGAAGGCCTGATCGCGCGCCAGCCCAGTGCATTCGTCATAATCCAGACGTGCCTCCGCCTCCGTGACGTTGGGCTTGGTCCAGGTCAGCGGCGGCCCGCAGGCAGCGAGCATCGCAAGAGCGGCAAGGGCGAGAAGACGGCGCATGGGTTTCAGCCGGATCATACCGGGGACGAAACGGTGTTGCGCGCAGCTTTGTTCAGCAACACGGCAATTTGAAGGCAGGCCGGTCGCTATTCCTGGCAGGGAAAAGCGTCGCTCAACGCCGCCCTGACCGCCTGGATGGCATCGGTATCGGCCTGATCCGGATTGTCCGCCGCCCAGTTCAGAAACTGCTGCCGCAGCAGGCTGCCCGGCGCCTCGCGCGGCGCGCAGAACCAGGTGAGTTCCGTGCCTTCCGCGACCGTGAGCTCGTACATCGCGACGGCGCCCTGCAGGTAGCGCAGGCAGGCAATCTGCTCCGGGCTGCTGTCGGCAGCCTCGCAAAGGGCGGTCATGTCCCGGGTGAGGAACGGCGGTGGCGGCACATTGGCCGCGGGAAGCTGGGCGTCATACTGCCCCGGCGTCTGCGCCGCGGCGGAAGTTGCAAAGAGGGCCAGGGCCAGAGCAGCAAACCAGCGCATCAGACAATCTCGTTCTCGACAGGCTCTCCGCCGAGCTGGCGGAAGATCTCGTGCATTCTCCCGGCGGCAGCATCGAGCCGCTGCCTGTCCGTGCTGCGCAGCACGATGGAGGTGGATGCCTTGCCGCCGCGGAAGGCCGGATAGGACCCCATCTCCACGTCGGGATATTCCTTCTGCAGGGCTCCCAGCGGTTCCGCCACCGCCCCTTCCGGCACCTGGCAGATCACCGTGCGCGACAGCAGCCGGTCACCGCCGGTGAGCGTCGGCAATACGCTCGCCACCATCGCCTGGAAGATCATCGGCACGCCGGCCATGACCAGCACATTGCCGATACGGAAGCCCGGCGCCGCCGAAACCGGATTGTCGATCAGCGTGGCGGTATCGGGAATCCGCGCCATGCGCAGCCTTGCCGCGTTCAGCATGCCGGGCTCGTAATGGGCTTCCAGCCGCCGCCGCGCTTCCGGCTGGACGTCGATGCCGACGCCGAAGGCCCTGGCGATGCAGTCGGCGGTGATGTCGTCATGGGTCGGTCCGATGCCGCCCGAGGTGAAGACGTAGTCGTAGCGGCCGCGCAGTTCGTTCACGGCGGCGACGATCGTGTCCTCCACGTCGGGTACCACGCGGGCTTCCATCAGGCGGATGCCGGCCTCGGTCAGCTTGCCGGCAAGGAAATGCATGTTGGCATCACGGGTGCGGCCGGACAGGATTTCGTTGCCGATCACCAGCATCGCTGCGGTGACGATTTTCGCTTTTCCGCCCTGCATCTCGGTCATGGGGCAGGCATAGCACGCGCTGGACGGGCAGACCAGAGACCGCTAAAGCCTGCCCATGGACTTCCCCGTTCCGCTGACCCCGGCCATCCTGCTGCGCCGCTACAAACGTTTCCTGGCCGATGTGCGTTTTCCCGACGGGCGGGAGGAAACCGTGCACTGCCCCAATCCTGGCGCGATGCTGGGCCTCGCCGAACCGGGCAGCCGCGTCTGGCTCAAGCCGGGCCGCGGCAAGCTGCGCTGGGGCTGGGTTCTGGCCGAGGCCGACGGCGCGCTGGTCGGGATCGACACCACACTGCCCAACCGGCTGGTGGCCGAGGCGCTGGCGGCCGATGCCATTCCGGAACTGGCGGGCTATCACCTGCATCGCCCGGAAGTGGCCTACGGCGCCGCCAGCCGGGTGGATTTCCTGCTGACCGCGGAGGGCCGGCCGGACTGCTATCTCGAGGTCAAGAACGTGCACCTCATGCGGCAGCCGGGTCTCGCCGAATTCCCCGACTGCGTGACGGCCCGCGGCGCCAGGCATATGCAGGAACTGGCCGCCATGGTCGCGGCGGGTCATCGTGCCGTGCTGCTTTTCGTAGTGCAGCGCGGCGATTGCAGCCGTTTCCGCATCGCCGAAGATTGCGACCCCGCCTACGCCGCCGCTTTCAGGGAGGCTAGGAATGCGGGGGTCGAGGCGCTATGTTACGCCTGCAGCGTGACGCAGGCCGCCATCCGTATCGACCGCCGCCTTCCGCTGGATCTGTAAAAATCTGGAATTATCGTTGTGAATCAAAATCTTGCCCAAGTCGCCGAGGAGGACGAGGATTTCCGTCCCGGTGCCATCCGGCTGCACAAACCCGAGGATTTCGCCGGCATGCGCGCCGCGGGGCGGCTAGCCGCGGAAACGCTGGACTACATCACCCCCTTCGTCGTCCCCGGCGTGACCACCGGCAAACTGGACGACCTCTGCCATGCCTTCATCATCGAGCATGGCGCGGTGCCGGCGCCGCTAGGCTATCGCGGTTTCCCAAAATCGATCTGCACCTCGGTGAACCATGTCGTCTGCCACGGCATCCCGGGCGACAAGGTCCTAGAAGAAGGCGACATCCTGAATATCGACGTCACCGTCATCCTTGATGGCTGGCATGGCGATACCAGCCGCATGTTCCTGCTCGGAAATGTCGGCGTGAAGGGCCGCCGCCTCTGCGAGGTGACCTACGAAGCCATGATGCGCGGTATCGAGGCGGTGAAGCCGGGCGCCACCACGGCCGATATCGGCCGCGCCATCCAGACCTTCGTGGAGAAGGAGCGCTTCTCGGTGGTGCGCGATTTCTGCGGCCACGGCCTGGGCCGGATCTTCCACGAGCCGCCGAACATCCTGCATTACGAAGAGCGCAAGCATGCCGTGCCGCTCAAGCCCGGCATGTTCTTCACCATCGAGCCGATGGTGAATGCCGGCAAATGGCAGGTGAAGCTGCTGTCGGACGGCTGGACCGCGGTGACCAAGGACCGTTCGCTCTCGGCGCAGTTCGAACACTCGATCGGCGTCACCGAGACCGGTTACGAAATCTTCACCCTGTCGCCCAGGGGCTGGCACAAGCCGCCCTACGTCTGATCCCGTCAGTATTTTCCGCACCCGGACGTGCCGTCCATGTGAGCATGCAGGACGCCGCGTCCGGTTGTGTCTGTTCGCAGGCCGGCGCCGGTGGTACGCTTTCCCGAGGGAAAGCTGCCGGGCCATGGCCGAAAGCGAAAGCGAAAGCGACAGCGAGACGGGCGAGAAGCCCCACTACCACGGCCATCGCAGCAGGTTGCGGGCCCGCTTCCTGGAGAGCGGCGGCGTTGGCATACCGGATTATGAGATCCTCGAACTGATCCTGTTCGGCGTCTTCCGCAACGGCGACGTGAAGCCGCTGGCGAAAGCGCTGGTGGATGAATTCGGCAGCCTTGCCGCCGTACTGGCGGCCCCCGTGGATCGCCTCGGCAAGGTGCCCGGCTGCGGCGCGGCGGTGATTGCCGCGCTGAAGGTGACCCGCGAGGCCGGCCTGCGCATGCTGAAGGCCGACGCGATGCAGCGACCGGCGATCAGCAACTGGCAGGCCCTGCTCGATTACTGCCGGGCTGTGCTGCAGCATGAAGGCATCGAACAGTTCCGCATCCTGTTTCTCGACCGCAAGAACCAGGTGATCGCCGACGAGGCGCAGCAGCGCGGCACCATCGACCACACGCCGGTCTATCCGCGCGAAGTGGTGAAACGGGCGCTGGAGCTGAACGCGGCGGCGCTGATCCTCGTGCACAATCACCCGAGCGGCGACCCGACGCCCTCACGCGCCGATATCGAGATGACGAAACAGGTGCGCGATGCGGCGGCGGCTCTGGGCATTGCGCTGCACGACCATCTGGTGGTCGGCCGCAAGGGACATGTGAGCTTCCGCGAGAAGGGCCTGCTGTAGCCTAGAACGGCTTGACGACCACCATCGCGGCAATCACCGCAAGGCCGGCCAGCGTGACGGGCAGCGCGAGGCGCAGGGATGGCGGCGGCGTCCAGCCGGCATCACCGGCCAACCTTCGCAGATTGCCGGCCAGGAAACCGTGCAGGCCCGACAGCAGCGCCACCAGCACCAGCTTCACCCAGAGCCAGTTGGCGCCGAGCCAGCCGGCATCGACCACCATCCAGATTCCCAGGATCCAGGCCAGCCCCATGGCCGGCCCGGTGACCCGCCGGTCCCAGCCATGCAGGGCCGCCAGAAGACGCTGGAAATCCGGCGGCCGTCCGGCCACGGCATGGCGCAGCGTCAGCCCGAGCATGATCATGCCGCCGATCCAGGTCACCACGGCTGCGAGATGCAGCGCCTTCAGCCAGAGATACAGCATCACAGCATCCCCCGTGCGGCGATCGCCTCGCCCTTGCGGCGCAGGAATCCGACATTGAAGAAGGCGCCGAAGGGAATGAAGGCAGATACCAGCAGGCGCAGGACCTCGGCAACCCGCCAGCCGCCGCCAGCCACCGTATTGATCACCACCCAGACATAGAAGAGAAATGCGAAACCGTGCACCGATCCGATGATCTGCGTCGCCTGCGGATAGCCGGCCATGTATTTCAGCGGCATGGCGACGCAGACCAGCAGGACGAGCGTCGAGCCCTCGAACAGCGATGCCAGCCGCATCCGCCGCAGCTGCGCCAGTTCGAACGCGATCGTATTCCCGGTCATCTCTGCTCCTGCCGTCGGTTTCGGTTCCGGCCAGTCTAGCGGATTTCCCGCACCCCGCGATTGCGGCGGCGTGACGCGGAGGGCGGAACGGAATGCTTCCGCATTCCGGGCGGCGCGCCGTATCATGGAGGCGCAATGACCGGCTCACCGCCCGATTTCGATACCGCCTTCCGGGACAGGCTGCGCGACCTGATGGTCTGGCGCCGCGATGTGCGGCATTTCCGGCCCGACCCGGTCGATCCGGCGCTGATCGGACATCTGCTGGAGCTGGCGGCGCTGGCGCCCAGCGTCGGCAACAGCCAGCCCTGGCGCTTCGTGCTGGTGGAGGACCCGGCCCGCCGCGCCAGGGTGATCGCCAATTTCGAACGCGAGAATGCCGAGGCCCTGCGCGACTACAGGGGCGAGCAGGCAAGGCTCTATGCCTCGCTCAAACTGGCCGGCCTGAGGGAAGCGCCGGTGCATCTCGCCGTCTTCTGCGACGAGGCCACCGGGCAGGGTCATGGCCTCGGCCGCCGTACCATGCCCGAGATGCTGGACTATTCCTCGGTGATGGCGGTCTACGGCTTCTGGCTGGCGGCCCGGGCGCATGGCGTCGGCGCCGGCTGGGTCTCGATTCTCGATCCGATCGCCGTCTGCCGCGATCTCGACGTGCCGGCGGAATGGCGCCTGATCGCCTATCTCTGCGTCGGCTATCCGGCCGAGCAGACCGACGAGCCGGAACTGGAGCGGCGCGGCTGGGAGCATCGCCGGCCGGCTGGCGAGTTCGTTCTGCGCCGGTGAACCCATGGTGCTCGATCTTCCCGCGATGACGGGCAGCCTGCTCGGCGGCATCGGCCTCTTCCTGCTGGGGATGTGGCTGATGACGGACGGCCTGAAACACGCCGCCGGAGACGCTCTTCACGACATCCTGCAAACCGGAACCAGCACGCCGCTGCGCGGCCTGGCCGCCGGCTTCGCCGTCACTGCGATGGTGCAGTCTTCCACCGCCATCACGGTCGCGACGATCGGTTTCGTCAATGCCGGCCTGCTCAACCTTGTGCAGGCGATATGGGTGATTTTCGGCGCCAATATCGGTGCCACCATGACCGGCTGGCTGGCAGCCGTCATCGGCCTCAAGCTCAAGATCGAGCTGTTCGCGATGCCGCTGATCGGTATCGGCATGCTGCTCCGCCTGACCGGCAGCGACCGGCCGCGCGGCGCCTGGGGAGTGGCGCTGACCGGCTTCGGCTGCTTCTTCGCCGGCATTGCCGCCCTGCAGCAGGCCTTCGGCACCATTGCCGGTCTGGTGGATCCGGAAATGCTGCCAAGTCAGGGCTGGCTGGGACGGCTCATCTTCGCCGGCCTCGGCGTTGCACTGACCGCGCTGACGCAGTCTTCCAGCGCCACATCCGCCATCACCGTGACGGCAGCGATGACCGGCACCCTGCCGCTGGAAGCCGCGGCGGCGGTGGTCATCGGCGCGAATTTCGGGACCACCAGTACGGCGCTGATGGCGGCGATCGGCGCGACGCCGAACGCCAGGCGCAGTGCGGCGGCTCATGTGCTGTTCAACCTGATCACGGCGATCGCGACCTACCTGCTGCTGCCCTGGCTGCTGGCGACTATCAGGCTGGTCACCACCGAACCGGCGCTCGCCACGGCGCTGTTCCATACCCTGTTCAATATCCTGGGCGTGGTGCTTCTGGCGCCGGCCGTGCCGCAGCTGGCCGCGTTCCTGCGAAGCCGGTTCCGCTCGGCCGAGGAGGATCTGGCGAAGCCGCGCCATCTCGATCCCACCGTCGCGGTCGTGCCCGCGCTTGCGCTCGATGGTCTGCGGCTGGAGCTGCAGCGGCTGGGCAGCATGGCCCTCGAGATTGCGCGCGGCGAGGTCACCGGAAGCCAGCGGCAGAGACGCAGCCAGGCCGCCGCCGGCCTTGCCAATGCCATCATGGAATTCGTTTTGCGGCTGCAGCGCAGCGATCTGTCCGAACACGTGGTTCGCGTGCTGCCCGGCGTGTTGCGCGCCGCCCAGCATTACCAGGCCATAGCCGCGGCCGATCCGGAGCCGGCGGATCATCCCGGCGCTGCCGGACGGGATTTCGAGGAGGCATGGCGCGCGGCGCTGCGGGCGGCCGACACCACGCGGCCGGAATTCGACCTGGCCGCGGCCATGCAGGCTGGTGACAGCTGCGAGGCAGCCTATCAGCGGCTGAAGGCCGGACTGCTGGAGGCGACCGGCCCCGACCTTTCGGCAGCCCGGCTCGACCGCCTGCTGACCGCTGCTGCGGCCCGCCGCGACCTCGTCGAACGGGCGGTGAAGGCCGCCCGCCGTATGGCGCCCCTGCTGGGCGCGCCCCAGCCTGCCGCTGCGGCACCTGCCCCGGAAACAGCCGGGGAAGACCCGGCCGCTTCATCGATCAGCTAAGTCAGCGGCGTCAGCTGCGCTTGCCCGGCAGAAGCTCCATGAAGCGCTCGGGATTCTTCGGCGCGGTGAAGCCGGAGCGCTCATACAATTCCCTCGCATCCCTGGAAACCAGCAGGAAGCGCCGCAGATTCTGCAGATCCGGGTGATCCAGCGCGAAGCGGACCATGGCAGCGGCGCGGCCTTTGCGCTCATGCGCCGGCTCGACATAGTCATCGGTGAGATAGGCAAAGGTCGTGTAGTCGGTGATGATCCGCGTCAGGCCGACCTGGCCGCCGGCACCAGAGACGCCGATATTGAAGGAATGACGCAGCGAGCGCTCGACGGTGGCCAGCGGCACACCTTCCGACCAGTAGATCTTCTCAGGAAGGCATGGATGCGGGCCGGTCGATCCGCGCGGGATCGTTGGTGACGGTATAGCCGCCGATGCAGCGTTCCAGGATGGATGGAATGTCGGACGCCATCGCGCGCTTCTCCGCTCTCCCTGAAAAACACAAGGCCCGCTTGGAAGCGGGCCCTTAAGACGTGGATGGCCGGGACAAGCCCGGCCATGACACAAATTCAATACTGCCGTCGTGCGATGACTTACGCCGCCGCCTCGAGCATGGCGGTGTATTTCTCGACCTGCGCCTGGCAGCGGGCCTTGGCATGGTCGTCCTTGGCGTCCTCGAAATCCTCGCGGGCGTCCTTCAGCTGCTGCTCGACCTTGGCGCGGTCGAGCTTGTTCACCGGCACGGCCTCCTCGGCCAGCACGGTCAGCTTGTCGTTGGCGACTTCGGCAAAGCCGCCGGCGACGAAGATGCGCTCGCTCACCTGCCCGTTCACCGTTACCTCGATGACGCCGTTGCGGATCGTCGAGATCAGCGGCGAGTGGCCCGGCAGCACGCCGAAATCGCCGGCCTCGCCGGGCACCACCACCATCTCCGCGTCGAGCGAGAGCAGCAGCTTCTCCGGCGATACCAGTTCGAACTTCACGGTCTCGGCCATGGGCCTGCTCCTTTACGCCGTCAGATCAGGCCGCCTCGGCAGCCATCTTCTTGGCCTTGGCCACCGCCTCGTCGATGGTGCCGACCATGTAGAAGGCGGCTTCCGGCAGATGGTCGTGCTTGCCTTCGGTGATTTCCTTGAAGCCGCGGATCGTCTCGGCCAGCGGAACCTGCACGCCCGGTGAACCGGTGAAGACCTGCGCCACGTCGAACGGCTGCGACAGGAAACGCTGGATCTTGCGGGCGCGGGCGACGGTGAGCTTGTCCTCTTCCGAAAGCTCGTCCATGCCCAGGATCGCGATGATGTCCTGCAGCGACTTGTAGCTCTGCAGGATCGTCTGCACGCGGCGGGCAACCTCGTAATGCTCCTCGCCGACGATGCGCGGATCAAGGATGCGCGAGGTCGAGTCGAGCGGGTCGACGGCCGGATAGATGCCGAGCTCGGCGATCTGGCGCGACAGCACGGTGGTCGCGTCAAGGTGCGCGAACGAGGTGGCCGGCGCCGGGTCGGTCAGGTCGTCGGCCGGCACGTAAATGGCCTGCACCGAGGTGATCGAACCCTTGTTGGTCGAGGTGATGCGCTCCTGCAGGGCGCCCATGTCGGTGGCCAGCGTCGGCTGGTAACCCACCGCCGAGGGGATGCGGCCGAGCAGCGCCGACATTTCCGAACCCGCCTGGGTGAAGCGGAAGATGTTGTCGACGAAGAACAGCACGTCCTGGCCTTCCTGGTCGCGGAAGTATTCCGCCAGCGTCAGGCCGGTCAGCGCGACGCGGGCGCGGGCACCCGGCGGTTCGTTCATCTGGCCGTACACCAGCGCCACCTTCGAGCCCGGGCCGTCGGTCTTGATGACGCCCGATTCCATCATCTCGTGGTAGAGGTCGTTACCCTCGCGGGTACGCTCGCCGACGCCGGCGAACACCGAGTAGCCGCCGTGGGTCTTCGCGATGTTGTTGATCAGCTCCATGATCAGCACGGTCTTGCCGACGCCCGCGCCGCCGAACAGGCCGATCTTGCCGCCCTTGGCGTAGGGCGCGAGCAGGTCGACGACCTTGATGCCGGTGACCAGCACCTTCTGCTCGGTCGACTGGTCGACGTATTCCGGCGCCGGCGCATGGATCGGAGCGGCCTGCTTGGCGTTGATCGGGCCGCGCTCGTCGATCGGCTGGCCGATCACGTTGATGATGCGGCCGAGCGTCTCCGGGCCCACCGGCACCGAGATCGGCGCACCGGTATCGGTGACTTCCATGCCGCGCACCAGACCGTCGGTCGAATCCATGGCGATGGTGCGGACGGTGTTCTCGCCCAGATGCTGCGCCACCTCGAGGACCAGATGGTTGCCCTGGTTGGTGCAATGCAGCGCGTTCAGGATCGCCGGCAGCGTGCCCTCGAACTGCACGTCGACGACCGCGCCGATGACCTGGGTGATGCGACCCGTCTTGTTGGTAGCCATGATGCTGCTCCGCTCTCTCTGTTCCTTCTGTCCGGTACGCGCCGCTTAGACGGCCTCGGCGCCGGAGATGATTTCAATCAGTTCCTTGGTGATCTGCGCCTGACGCGACCGGTTGTAGACCGTCGTCAGCTTCTTGATCATTTCGCCGGCATTGCGCGTCGCATTGTCCATCGCGGTCATGCGGGCGCCCTGCTCGGAAGCCGCATTCTCCAGCAGCGCCCGGTAGACCTGCACCGACAGGTTCCGCGGCAGCAGCTGCAGCAGAATGGCTTCCTCGTCCGGCTCGTACTCGTAGATCGCGCCGCCGAGATCCGGACCGGGCTCGACATTGTCATTGCCGCCAACCATGGCGGGAATGATCTGTTGCACGGTCGGAACCTGGCTGATCACCGACTTGAAGTTGTTGAAGAAGATATGGGCGACGTCGAACTGGCCCTCGTCGTAGAGCGCCAGCAGGCGGTCGGCGATCTCCTGCGCTTCCGCGAAACCGACCCTCTTGACCTTGGAGAGGTCGAGGGTATCGACGATCTTCGCGGCATGGTCGCGACGCAGCTGGTCGCGGCCCTTCTTGCCGACGCAGAGGATCTTCACCGTCTTGCCCTGGGCGGTCAGCTCTTCGATCTTGCGCCGCGCGAGCTTGACGATCGAGGAGTTGAAAGCGCCGCAGAGGCCGCGTTCGGCGGTGGCAACGACCAGCAGATGCACCTGGTCGCTGCCGGTGCCCACCAGCAGCTTCGGCGCGTTCTCGGCGCCCGCCTGGCCGGCGGCCAGCGAGGACAGGATCTGCGCCATGCGCTCGGCGTAAGGACGGGCCTGTTCGGCCGCCTCCTGGGCGCGGCGCAGCTTGCTGGCTGCCACCATCTTCATCGCCTTCGTGATCTTCTGGGTCGATTTGACCGAGTTGATCCGAATGCGCAGGGACTTGAGGCTAGGCATAACGCGCTACCCTTCGTTTGCGATCAGGCGAAGGTCTTGGCGAGCTCGTCGAGCACGGCCTTCAGCTTGGTCTCGATCTCCGGCGTGATCGCCTGGGCGTTGCGGATGTCCTCCAGGATGTCGGCATGCTTGCCGCGCACCAGGCCGAGCAGGCTCTGCTCGAAGCGGCCGACATCGCCGACCGGGATCTTGTCGAGATAGCCGCGCACGCCGGCGAAAATCGACACCACCTGCTCTTCCACCGGCAGCGGCTGGTACTGCGGCTGCTTCAGCAGTTCGGTCAGGCGGGCACCGCGGTTCAGCAGGCGCTGGGTGGCGGGGTCGAGGTCGGAACCGAACTGGGCGAAGGCCGCCATCTCGCGGTACTGCGCCAGCTCCAGCTTGATCGTGCCGGCCACCTGCTTCATCGCCTTGATCTGCGCGGCCGAGCCGACGCGGCTGACCGAGAGGCCGACGTTAATCGCCGGGCGGATGCCGCGGTAGAACAGGTCGGTCTCGAGGAAGATCTGGCCGTCGGTGATCGAGATCACGTTGGTCGGGATGTAGGCCGAGACGTCGCCGGCCTGGGTCTCGATGACCGGCAGCGCGGTCAGCGAACCGGCGCCGTTCTTGTCGTTCATCTTCGCGGCGCGTTCCAGCAGGCGCGAATGGATGTAGAAGACGTCGCCCGGATAGGCTTCGCGGCCCGGCGGACGGCGCAGCAGCAGCGACATCTGGCGGTAGGCGACGGCCTGCTTGGACAGATCGTCATAGATGATCAGGGCATGCATGCCGTTGTCGCGGAAGTATTCGCCCATGGCGCAGCCGGCATAGGGCGCCAGGAACTGCAGCGGTGCCGGCTCCGACGCGGTGGCGGCCACGACGATGGAGTATTCCATCGCGCCGGCCTCTTCCAGCGTCTTTACCACCTGCGCGACGGTCGAGCGCTTCTGGCCGACCGCGACATAGATGCAGTACAGCTTCTTCTTCTCGTCGCCCGAGGCGTTGATCGGCTTCTGGTTCAGGATGGTATCGACGGCGACGGCGGTCTTGCCGGTCTGGCGGTCGCCGATGATCAGCTCGCGCTGGCCGCGGCCGACGGGCACCAGCGCGTCGAGCGCCTTCAGGCCGGTCTGCATCGGCTCGTGCACCGACTTGCGCGGGATGATGCCCGGCGCCTTCACTTCCACGCGGGCGCGGGTCACGTCGGTCAGCGGGCCCTTGCCGTCGATCGGATTGCCGAGCGCGTCGACCACGCGGCCGAGCAGGCCCTTGCCGACCGGAACGTCGACGATGGCGCCGGTGCGCTTGACGGTGTCGCCTTCCTTGATGCCGCTGTCGTCACCGAAGATCACGACGCCGACATTGTCGGATTCAAGGTTCAGGGCCATGCCCTTGACGCCACCCGGGAACTCGACCATCTCGCCGGCCTGGACCTTGTCGAGGCCGTAGACGCGGGCGATGCCGTCACCGACGCTGAGCACCTGGCCGACTTCCGAGACTTCGGCTTCGGCGCCGAAATTCTTGATCTGCGTCTTCAGGATTTCCGAAATTTCTGCGGCGCGGATGTCCATCACGCAACACCTTTCATGGCGGACTTGAGGTTATTGAGCTTCGTGCGGATCGAGGCATCGATCATGCGCGAACCGAGTTTGACGACCAGGCCGCCAATCAGGCCGGGATCGACCTTGGCGTTGATCACGACATTGCCGGCGGCAACCGACGACAACGAAGACTTGAGCTGCTGCAGCTGCTCGTCATTGAGCGGCACCGCAGACGTGACCTCGGCCAGCGCCTCGCCACGATGGTGACTGAGCAGGCTGCGGAAGTCTCGGATGATGTCGCTGAGCGCGAAAAGCCGGCGGTTCTGCGCCGTCACCCCGAGGAAGCGGCGGACCAGGTCCTGCAGCCCGGCGCGCTCGGCCACGGCGGCGATCGCCCGGGCCTGCTCCTCGCGGCTGAAGGCCGGCGACCGCACGAGGCGGGTCAGATCGGCGGATTCGGCCAGCATGGCCGACAATGTGTCGAGATCCTTGGCGACGGCATCGAGCTGGCCGGCCTCGCGCGCCAGATCAAACAGCGCAGTCGCATAGCGGCCGGCGATGCCGGAGACGATGGTTTCCTGAGCCACGAACGACCCTTCTTCTTATTACCGCCGGCACATCGGACCGGAGACGGACGGTAATCCTCCGCCCTGTCCCCAACGCGCCCCGGCGCATCGCGTAAGGCTTTGACTAACCTGGGGAATTGGCACGCATTGGCCGCGTCTCCGCGACCCCTGGCGCGAAAGCCGCGTTTACCTAGCATAAGGGTATAGGCGGTGCAACAGCGACGCCCCCACCCCTTTGCGCGGAATTGTCGCAGTCTTTGGTCGCAGATCCGCCCGGGCCGGGTGACGGAGGCCGGCCCGATCCGCTATGCAGCCCTTCATGGCCTTCGACCTCGTCATTTTCGACATGGACGGCACGCTGGTGGACAGCGAGCCGATCGCGAATCGCGTTTTCTACGAAAAGCTTGTGGCGCTGGGGCTGGATCCGCGCTTCGACGAGGCCCAGGTCGCCCATGATCTCACCGGACTGAGCCTGCCGAGCTGTTTCCGGCTGGTGCGGGAGCGCTACGGGCTGGCCCTGCCGGGGGATTTCGAGGCCGACCTGCAGGCCGAGACTTTCCGGCGCTTCGGGGCCGAACTGAGGGCGATCGAGGGGGCCGCCGAGCTGCTGGAGCAGGTGCACAGGCCGAAATGCATCGCCTCCTCCTCCGATCTGGACAAGATCGCCCTGAGTCTGGAGCTCTGCGGGCTGGCGGGGCATTTCCCGCACCGGTTCTCCGCCCGGCAGGTCGCCCGGGGCAAGCCGGAACCGGACCTGTTCCTGTTCGCCGCCGGAGAGATGGGCGCCGCGCCGGCGCGCTGCGCCGTAGTGGAAGACAGCCTGCCTGGGGCAACGGCGGGAATCCGTGCCGGCATGACGGTTTTCGCCTTCCGGCCGGAACAGCCGGATCGCCACGAGGCGGCTTTCCGCGATCTCGGCTGCCGCATCGTCCGCCGCCTGGGCGACCTCGCGCCGCTGCTGGCCTGAGGGCGGCGGGCAAAAAAAAGCCGGCCTGGAAACCAGGCCGGCAAGTCTTAACAGGGAGGCTCCGCGCGAGACGCGCGGAAGGCCGAAATAGCGGGGGAGCTATCGCGGCCGAAGTTTCTGGCCGGGGCCAAAAACTCGTAGAAGATGCTGCGACGCAACATCTGACAGGAAGTGATGTAAGCCCTGCGCCGCCTTTTGAGAATCCGCGAATAGTCAAGCCAGCCATGCGGCTGTTGCATAACTGACCGGTGATTTATTTCGCAGCTATTACAGCAGCTTGCCGGGGAGTGCCATTTCGGGGGCGGCCGGGAAATGGAGCCGGACGGTGGTGCCGCGGCCCACCACGCTGTCGATTTCCAGCCGCCCCTGGTGCAATTCGATCAGGGCCTTCACCAGGGGCAGCCCCAGGCCGGTCCCACGCATCTGCGAAACCAGCGCCGAATCGATACGGCCGAAGGGCTCCAGCGCCTTTTCCAGGTCGGCATCGCTCATGCCGACGCCCGTATCGGTCACCTCCACCACCCCGCCGCCGCAGCCGTCCGGCAGAAAGCGGATGCCGGCGCTGCCGCCGGACGGGGTGTACTTGACCGCATTGGAGAGCAGGTTGACCAGCATCTGCTTGGCCAGCCGCTCGTCGGCAAACAGTGTGGCGTCCTCGGCGCCCGGCTCGACCTGCAGGGTCACCATGCGGTCGGCCGCCAGCGGGCGCAGCAGGGTCAGGCAGTCCGAGGCCAGCTTCGACCAGACCACCGGCTCGGGCGTCAGCTTCATCTTGCCCGCCTCGACCTTGGAAAGGTCGAGGATGTCGTCGATCACCGAGAGCAGATGCCTGCCCGCGGCCAGGATGTCCTTGGCATAACGGTCGTATTGGGGCACGCCGGACGGGCCGAGCAGCTGCAGCGCCATGATCTCGGAAAAACCGTTGATCGCGTTGAGCGGCGTGCGCAGCTCATGGCTCATATGGGCGAGGAACTGGGACTTGGCGCGGTTGGCGTATTCGGCTTCCTGGTGTGCCTTGATCGCGGCCTGGCGCGCGGCTTCCAGCGTCTCGCCGCGGGCGGCCAGCGCTTCCGCCTGCGCGGCCAGATTCTCGTTCGCCTCGCGCAGCTCCCGCTCGCGCTGCTTCAGCTCGCTGATATCGGTGATCAGCGATGCCGTGCCGCCCGAGGTCAGGCGGAAATCGCGTATCTGCAGCCAGCGGCGGTCGCGGGTATCATAGAAGATATGCGGCTCGCCGAGGGCCGCCTTGAAGATGCGTTTGCGCGTCGCCAGCCAGTCGGGATAGTCGGTCCGCACCCCGGCGCGCTCCGGCGCCGGCCGGGAGGTCACCGAGCGCAGGCAGACCTCGTCATGGGTCATGCCGGTGCTGGCGGAAAGCGGCATGCCGATGATGTCGGCATAGGCCTTGTTGCAGATCACCATCCGCTCTTCCGCATCGAACAGCGCGACGCCGTCGGGCGCCACGGCCAGCGCGTCGCTCAGGCGCTGCTCGGCCACGCGCAGGCGCTCTTCCGAGGCGCGTTTGGCGGTGACGTCATTGACCACGACAAGGGCGCCGTCGTCGTCGCCGTAGCGCATCGGCACCGCGGCGATGGTGGCCCAGATCGCCCGGCCCTGCGCGGTCGCGATCTGCAGCTCTTCCTCGGGGCGCAGAAGCTCGGTGCCGAAAATGCGGTCGCGATGCGCCGGGTCCAGCACATAGCGCGGCGCGCCTTCGGCCGAGGCGGCATCGATACCGAACAGCTCCGCCGCCGGCCGGTTGCTGTAGAGAAAGGCGCCGTCGCTGCGGCGGATCACGACGATCGGAAAGGGCGCCGTGTCGAGGATCGAGCGCAGGCGGAGCTGCGCCCGCTCGGCATCGGCGCCGCTGCGCGTGCGGTCCCGCAGCGTCACCCGCAGGCGCTCCACCAGTTCGGTGCTGCGGCGGAAGTAGCGGTTGAGGCGGATGGCGAAGGTGACCAGCACCATCAGCGCCATGGCAATGCAGGCGCCGAAGACCTGCATCTCCGGCGTGCCGGCCAGCAGGATGACGATCCCCGGCCCCCCGGCCAGCAGGGCAACGGTCACCGCAATCGTCAGCTGCACCGCCGTGGTCAGCGTCACGGCAATGGCGACGCCCGCAAGACAGACGAGCGCCAGCATCGGCCCCGGTTCGGGCGGAAGCGTGGCGATGACGCCGCACATCGCGCCGAGCAGCGCGCCGTTGAGGAAATAGACGGCATAGAGCCGAACCCACCACAGCCGCGCCCTCTCCCGCCGGCTGCGGTCAGCCAGCAGGCTCCGGTGGGTCACATATTGCAGCAGCAGGGCGACAACGGTCGCTGCGAGATATCCCCAGCGCCAGACATCCGCGATATAGCCGTCGAGAAGATACGCTATCCCGGCGGCCGCAACGAATTGCGCCACCATGTCCCAGGGGCGGCGTATCCTGGCCAGCAGTTCGTTGCGGCGGGACACGGTTCCGGGCGAGGACGCTGCTGGCACCACCATCTCAGTAATGCCAGTCGGCAACCTTGCGCAGCAGGAAGTCGCGGAACACGGCCAGCCGCTTGGTATTGCGCAATTCCTCCGGATAGACGAGGAACGTGTCGAAGCTGGGCCCGTCGATGTTCGGCAGCACGCGCACGATGCGCGGATTGCCTTCCACCATGTAATCGGGCAGCGCCGCGATACCCAGGCCGCTGGCCACCGCCTGCATCACGCCGTACACGTTGTTCACCGTCAGCACCGGCGCGCGCGGGCGGTCCGGGCTGCCGATCTCGAGCAGCCAGTTGATGTTGTTGAAATGCGCCGGCGCCTCCTCGCCGTAGACGATCAGCGCATGGTTATCGAGATCCTCGATGGTCTGCGGGGCGCCATGGCGGGTGACGTAATCCACCGAAGCGTAGACATGGTTATGCACGGTGATCAGCTTGCGGTAGACGAGATCCGCCTGGGTCGGCTTCCACATGCGGATCGCCACATCGGCCTCGCGCATGGAGAGATCGAGTTCGCGGTCGTCCACCACCATCTCGATGCGCAGGTCGGGATAGAGCTCGATGAATTCCTTCAGCCGCGGCGCCAGCCAGATCGTGCCGAAGGCGACCGTGGTGGTGACACAGAGCTCGCCGGTCGGCTTGTCCTTGGAATCGGCGATCATCGCCTCGGCCACCGCCAGCCGCGAGAAGATCTCGCGCGCGGTGCGGAACAGCAGTTCGCCCTGTTCGGTGAGAATCAGGCCGCGGGCATGCCGGTGAAACAGCGTCACATTGAGCTGTGCTTCCAGCGCGCCGATCTGGCGGCTCACGGCCGACTGGCTGAGGCCCAGCGTCTCACCGGCATGGGTGAGGCTGCCGGCTTCGGCAACGGCGTGGAAGATGCGCAGCTTGTCCCAGTCCAGCGCGGACATAGTACTCCCCCCGGCCCCCCGGCCGATATGGCCGGCGTCAGTCGGCCGCTTCGGCCGCCGGCTGCAGGTGATGCGCGAGGAACTTCTCGGCTTCCAGTGCGGCCATGCATCCGGTGCCCGCTGCGGTCACCGCCTGACGGTAGATCTTGTCCTGCACGTCGCCGGCGGCGAAGACGCCCGGGATCGCAGTCTGCGTCGTGCCCGGCTTGGTGGTGATGTAGCCTTCCGCATCGAGCGGCAGCTGGCCCTTGAACAGCTCGGTATTGGGCGTATGGCCGATGGCGATGAAGACGCCGTCGGTGGCGAGTTCCTGCGTGGCGCCGGTCTTCACGTTCTTCAGCCGCACGCCGGTGACGCCCCTGGGCTCCTCGTCGCCGAGAATCTCGTCGATGACATGATCCCAGACCACCTTGATCTTCGGATTGGCGAACAGCCGCTCCTGCAGGATCTTCTCGGCGCGGAAGCTGTCGCGCCGGTGCACCACGGTGACTTCACTGGCGTGGTTGGTCAGATACAGCGCCTCTTCCACGGCCGTGTTGCCGCCGCCGACCACGACTACCTTCTTGCCGCGGAAGAAGAAGCCGTCGCAGGTGGCGCAGGCCGAGACGCCGAAGCCCTGGAAGGTCTGCTCGCTCGGCAGGCCGAGCCAGCGCGCCTGGGCGCCGGTGGCGATGATCAGCGTGTCGGCGACATAGGTGTCACCGGAATCGCCCCTGGCCACGAAGGGCCGCTTCGAGAGATCCACCGAGACGATGTAGTCATGGATGATGGTGGTGCCGACATGCTGCGCCTGCGCCTCCATCTGCTGCATCAGCCAGGGTCCCTGGATGACCTCGGCGAAGCCCGGATAGTTCTCCACGTCGGTGGTGATGGTGAGCTGGCCGCCCGGCTGCAGCCCATGCACCATGATCGGCTTGAGCGAAGCGCGCGCGGCATAGATCGCGGCGGTCGCGCCGGCGGGGCCGGAGCCCAGTATCAGAACCTTGGTGCGGTGGGTGGTGGCCATGTCACATCAACTCCAGCCGCTGTCCAGGCGGCGCTGAAAACGATTTTAAATTATGGCAGCCGGGTCGCGACCTGCAAAGCCGCGACTCGGCAGCCTCCGGCGCTGTTAGATAACCGAAAACGTCCGCGCCGGCTGCACTTACCCCTTCCATATAGGGCGGGCGTCAACCTGCCGTTGGCGGTCCGGCCTGGCCTGCACGCCCCGGGCAGCACAAACAAATCGGCGCCGCCCCTTGGAAATCGGCTGCGGCTTATAATATTATTGCTTATAATATTATTACGCAAATCTCCACTGGCGAGAAATTCCATGCAACGAGTCAAGCTCGACCTGATCGATCGCAAGATCCTTGCCGACCTGCAGGCCGACGGGCGGATGACCAATGTGGAGCTTGCCCAGCGGGTCGGCATTTCGGCACCGCCCTGCCTGCGCCGGGTCCGCGCCCTCGAGGAGGCCGGCTACATCAAGGGCTACCATGCCGAGCTGAATCCGCAGCTGCTCGGCTACGGCGTTACCGTTTTCGCCATGGTCGGGCTGAACAGCCAGGCCGAGCATGACCTGGTGGCCTTCGAGCAGACCGTGGCCAACTGGCCGCAGGTGCGCGAATGCTACATGCTGGCCGGCGAGAACGATTTCATCCTGAAGATCGTCGCCCGCGACTGGGACGCCTATCAGACCTTCCTGACCCGCGAACTGACCGCCCTGCCCAACGTCGCCCATGTGAAGACGGCGCTCACCATCCGCAGCTCCAAGATGGAGCCAGGGGTGCCGGTCGACATGCCGGCCGAACAGGATGCGGCGGACTGAAGCCCCCGTCGAGGCTGCCGATCACGAAAATCGCGGTAAAGCCGGCCGCCACCGCCAGCGTCGAGGATTGCTGGCAGAAGCCCGCCCAGCGGCGAGGCGATCAAGGCGGCGGTGTCGAAGATCAGGTTTCCGGAAGCATCGCGGTCACGACACCGGCATCGCGCTGTCAGATGCGCGGACGAACTTCAGCCATATCGGGATGGAATGCCGGAAAATGGCGTCCCCACGGGGATTCGAACCCCGGTTTGCGCCGTGAGAGGGCGCCGTCCTAGGCCTCTAGACGATGGGGACCCATATGGCAGCCGGGCGGGCGGAAAAACCGTAGCCCCGGTGCGAGGCGCAACCCAATACAGGTAAGCCGGGGCCGGCGCAAGGGCCGTCGGAGCCCGCCGGAATCTCATAGGCAGGAAAATACCTTGCCCGGAACCGTGGCGCGCATGGCGGCGGGATTTTGTGCCACGAGACGCTTGCATCGGGAAAGCGGCTGGGTATATTGCGCGCCTGCAACCGGGCCCCTCCGGTTGCCCGGCGCTCCTTCGGGGCCGCCCGGATCTGTTGAGCGGGCGTAGCTCAGGGGTAGAGCACAACCTTGCCAAGGTTGGGGTCGTGAGTTCGAATCTCATCGCCCGCTCCATTTCCTCCGGAAAACCAGTTTCCTTGTGACCGGCGAACCGGCTGGGCGCGTCGCGTCCGGCATCTATCTCGTCTGCATGCGCACAGCTCCCGTCCCCGCCTTCGCCATGCCGAGCCTCGCCGCGCTCGGCGCATTCCTGGTTCTCTGTTTCGGCGTCGCCACCATCGGCGGCGCGATCACGTCGGACTCGGTGGCAACCTGGTATCCGACGCTCGCCAAGCCCGCCATCACGCCGCCCGCCATCGCCTTTCCGATCGTCTGGACGACCCTGTTCGCCCTGATGGCGATCGCCGCCTGGCTGGTCTGGCGCGCCAACGGGCTGCAGGGCGCACGCGGCGCGCTGCTGCTCTTCGCCCTGCAGCTGATGCTCAATCTCGGCTGGTCGGCGCTGTTCTTCGGCGCGCGGCAGATCGGCTGGGCGCTGGCGGAGCTGGTGCTGCTCTGGCTGGCGATCGCCGCCACCGCGCTTGCCTTCCGCCGCCATGATCGCCGGGCAGCCTGGCTGCTGCTGCCCTATCTCGCCTGGGTCAGCTATGCCGGACTGCTCAATGCGCTGATCTGGCAGGCCAACCGCTAGGCCGCGCGCGGACCGGGATCGTCATCATCGGGGCCCGGCGGTGTCGCAGCCATGCGCGCCGCCGACGGTTTGCTGCGGGGGCTGAACGCGACGACGCTGGACGGCGCTTCCTCCGTCGCGCCGGGCATCATCGCGAACTGCATCCGCTTGCGGATCACCGCTTCCGGCTGGCTGGACACCCAGTCGAGGCGGATGAATTCCTCGCGGCCGTCGGAGCGCTCGACGGTGATCGATTCGCCCGAAGGCAGGCCGAGCAATGCGAGGCCGCGCAGGGTGGTGACCGGCAGGGTGCGCTCCGAAAACACGTTCACGCCGCCATAGACCAGGGTGCGCCGGTCGGCGACGCCGTCGACCGTGAACTCCACGCGGCTGTTGATCGTCGCGACCTGGGGATCGATATCCTCCTGGAACACGACGGTGGCCGAGGACAGCTTCTGCCGCAGCAGGCGAAGGAAGGCATCGTCGTGACGCGTATCCTTCTCGAGCAGTTCCTGGAGGATGCTGAAATCCTTCGTTGTCAGCTGGCAACGGGGCTTGGACATGGCACATCTCCGCCGCGCCGCGCGATGCGCACGGCGCCAAGAGGCAGGATCCGCTTGTTTGGAGAAGTTCCCCTGGCCCCGGCGTGCGTCTCCTTGACGCCGCGCCAGGGGCTAGACGCCTGCGATGAGTCGGTTCGACCGCAGGGTCGGCTGGATCAGGGACGTGGCGCCGATCTGTTCCATGAGGTCAATCTGCCCCCTTCTGCCGCTTTGTCAAGCTGACGAAGCCGTGCGCAACTGAGGCCGCATTTCAACCGGTGCTTCCACCTGTGCCGGATGCGGCGTATCGCCGACCAGACGCAGGCGCGAATGCGGCGGCGCCAGGCCGCGTTCGCGGATCGCGGCATCGATCGCCGTGAGCACGGCATCGCGGCAATCGACGTCTTCCGCGAAACTCGGCACCCAGAACCGGACCGCATAGCGGATCCCGTCGGCATCGTAGGAAATCACCCGCACGTCCGGCGCCGGCGTGGTCAGGATGATCGAGGGCCGCGCGGCCGCCTCGGCCAGCAGCGCCTTTGCGGTGGCCACCGGCACGTCGTGATTGAGCAGGATCTGCACCTTGGTGCGGTAATGGCGGCGCGGCGCGCTGTAGTTGGTCAGCCGCTGCCGGGCGATCTGGCTGTTGGGCAGAATGGTGTAGGTATCGTCGCGCGACAGCAGGCGCGTGGTGCGCCAGCCGATCTCGACGATGCGGCCGCGGATCGTGCTGTCGATCTCCACCCAGTCGCCGATGCGGTAGGGCGCCTCGAGGCCGAGCGCGATGCCGGACAGGACGTCGGCCAGCGCGTTGCGGATGGCGAAACCCAGGATCGCGAGGACCAGGCCGGACCCAGCCAGCGCGCCGGTCACGGAATGCCCGAACACTAGGATGATGGTGGCGATCGCCGCGGCAACGAACAATGCCACCGAAACAAGCTCCTGGAGCAGCTTGGGCACGCGGCGGCGGTTGCTGCCGACGCGCTCGAGCGCGATGCCGATCAGCCGGCCGCCCAGCCAGGCGGCGGCGAAGTAGCTCGCGGCACCCGAAATTCCGCGCACGGCCTTGGCATCGACGCCGAGATTCAGGGCGTCGAAGGCCTGCTGGTGGAGAAGATAGATGCAGATGCTGGCGGCCGTCGTGATGGCAGGCCAGATGATCCGCCGGACCGTGCCTGGAACGCTCATGGCCTCTGGCTCCCGGATTGCGCGTTTGCGGCGCGCGACTCGTCCGCCGGCTGGTCCGTCTGCATGGGCAGGTTCCGGAAAATCGTCGGAACGGTGCCGAGCTGATGGACGGGACGGAAGCACCACGGGCAGCGCAATGCGGCCCGGGGCACGGTCTGGTTACACTGATCGCAGAAATAGGTCCGGAGACGGGCGGTCACGGCTGCAGCTCCCCATGCAGGACAAGGACATCACGCCAGAAGGCGGTTGCGGCTGTGCGAAAACCCGGAACGGAAGAGATATGCTTTCAGCAGATCGTCAGCGGCCGTTCCGGGACAAGACATGCGTCTCCCGGCAGGGCCCTGGCGGATATCGGAACGGCTGCTGCTGCATAGTTAAAGAGATGGGTACGAAACCGGTTAAATCAAGCACTGCTCATGCCGTTCAGAAGAGGCGCAGCAGGCTGGTGGCGATGATGATCACGCCGACGGCGATCATCAGTGCGCGGGTCGGGACGCGGCTGACCAGGAAGCCGCCGAGCGGTGCCGCCAGCACGCCGCCGATCACCAGCCCCAGGGCGGCATCGAGATCCGACCAGCCGAGATTGAGAATGAACACCGCCGAGATCGTCGCCGTGACGAGAAACTCGGTGAGATTGGTGGAACCGATCACCTTGCGCGGCTGCAGGCCGCGGCCGATCAGCGATCCGGTGACGATCGGCCCCCAGCCGCCGCCGCCCGCGGCATCGAGGATTCCGCCGCCCAGGCCGACGCCGGGCACCAGCGGGCCGCGGATCTCGGCCGGCCAGAGCGGCCGGAAGGCCTTGAACAGGATGAAGCAGCCGAGCCCGATCAGGTAGAGCGACACCACCGGCGCGATAACCTTGCCGTCGACATTGGAGAGCAGATAGGCGCCGATCGCGCCACCGGTCATGCCGGCCAGGGCCAACCGGCGCACCAGCCGCCAGTCCACATTGCGGTGATAGACATGCGAGGCGCCCGAAGCGGCGGTGGTGAAGATCTCGGCGATATGGGTAATGGCGCTGGCGGTCGCTGGCGGCACCCCGAAGGCCAGCATGCTGGTGGTCGACAGCAGGCCGAAAGCCATGCCGAGCGCCCCGTCCACCAGCTGCGCGAAGAAGCCGATGGCGATGAACACGAAGATGTCGGGCATGCCCCCTCCTGCCGGCCATTCGGGCAAAAAACCCGCCGGCCGCAAGTTTCGTTCATTGCCGGCCGTCTTTCCAGACGGACCGCACGGCTGCAACCGGGGGTTCTGCGATGCCGTTGACGGGGGCGGAAGAGCTTCTTAATTGTGGGTCATGATCCAGGAGATGAGCCTGCGCAGCCGGGAAATCCTCCGGCTGGTTGTCGAGACCTACATGGCGACCGGCGAGCCCGTCGGCTCGCGCGTTCTCTCGAAGAAACTGGAACACAAGCTGTCGCCGGCCAGCATCCGCAACACCATGGCGGATCTCGAGGAGGCCGGGCTGCTTTTCTCGCCCCATACCTCCGCCGGAAGGCTGCCGACCGAATCCGGCTTGCGGCTGTTCGTCGACGGCCTGCTGCAGGTGGGCGATCTCACCCAGGACGAGCGCGAGTCGATCCAGAGCCGCTGCGCGGCATCCGGCCGCGGCTTCCAGGAAGTGCTGACCGAGGCGACGACCGCGCTGTCCGGCCTGTCGGGCCATGCCGGTCTGGTGGTGGCGCCGAAGGCCGACGAGCCGCTGCGCCACGTGGAATTCGTTCCGCTCGGTCCGGGCAAGGCGCTGGTGGTGATGGTGTCCGAATCCGGCCAGGTGGAAAACCGGATGCTGGAAATGCCGATGGGCATGACCGCTTCGGCGCTGGCCGAGGCCGGGCAGTTCCTTTCGCAGCGGCTGAAGGGCCGCACCATGGGCGAGGCACGCGACGAGATCCTGACCGAACTGCAGGCGCGCCGCGCCGAACTCGACCAGCTGGCCGCCCGCGTCGTCGAGGCCGGCCTTGCCGTCTGGGGCGGCGAATCCGAGCGCGGCACCCTGATCGTGCGCGGCAGCGCCAATCTGCTGGGTGACGTCGCCGCCATCGCCGACCTCGAGCGGATCCGCAATCTGATGGAAGAGCTCGAGAACACCGAGGAGATGCTGCGGCTGATCGAGCTGACCCAGGGCAGCGAGGGCGTGCGCATCTTCATCGGCTCGGAGAACACGCTGTTCCGCCGCGCCGGCTGTTCGCTGATCGTGGCCCCGCTGCAGAACCAGCAGCAGCGCATCGTCGGCGCCATCGGCGTGATCGGCCCGACACGGATGAATTACGCCCGGGTGGTGCCGATGGTGGATTTCACCGCCCAGGTGGTCGGGCGCCTGATCGGCTGACCGGCGCCCGGCCGAGATCACAGGGCATTTCACCCCCGCCCCCTTTCAATTCCAGCCTGTAATCCGTATATGACCGGCTGTTGCAAGGACAGATCATGACCCAGACCGAACGACAGACTCCCGCAGACGATCAGGTTTCCGCACAGAACGGGCAGCCTGCCGAACCCGCTGCCGCTCCCGGCCCCGCCGTCGAGACCGATCTGGCCGCCGAGCTCGCCAAGGCCCAGGCGGAGATCGCCGAGCTGAAGGATCAGGTCCTCCGGTCGCTGGCCGATGCGGAGAATCTGCGCCGCCGGCTGGAGCGCGAAAAGGAAGACGCGGTGAAGTTCGCCGCGAGCAAATTCGCCAAGGATGTGCTCAGCGTCGCCGACAACCTGCGCCGCGCGCTCGACAGCGCGCCGAAGGACAGCGGCGACGAGGTGACGAAGAATCTGGTGATCGGCGTCGAGGCCACCGAACGCGAGCTGCTCAGCGTGTTCGAGCGCCACGGCATCACCCGCATCGACCCCCAGGGCCAGCGTTTCGACCCCAACCTGCACCAGGCGATGTTCGAGATCGAGGATCCGAATGTCGCCGCCGGCACCGTGCTGCAGGTGATCACCGCCGGCTATGTCCAGCATGGCCGGCTGCTGCGCGCGGCCATGGTCGGCGTCTCCAAGGGCGGCCCGCAGCCCGAGGCCCAGCCCGGCCAGACGGTGAATACGCAGGCGTAATCCAGCGGATCCAGATAATGAAGACCGTCATGCCCGGGCCTCGTCCCGGGCATGATCTTTTTAATCCGCCTTCGTCACCCGCCGCAGGGTGAGATTGATGCGCCCGCCGCCGGGAACCAGGCGGCTGCTGCCCTCCAGCACCCGATCGACGCCGTGGAAGGCCATGCGCGCCGGACCTCCAAGCACGCAGACATCGCCGGAACTGAGCCGCAGCGAGCGTGTCGGGCCTTTCCGCGTATCGCCGCCGATGCGGAACACCGCCGTGTCGCCCAGCGAGATCGACACCACCGGCGCATCGAAATCCTGTTCGTCGCGGTCCTGGTGCAGGCCCATCCTGGCGCTTCCGCGATAGAGGTTGATCAGGCAGCATTCCGGCGGGGCTGCATACGCCGCCACGGTCTGCCACACCGCCAGAGCTTCATCGGGAATCGCCGGCCAGGGCCGACCGGTTTCCGGGTGATGCCGGATGTAGCGATAGCCGCCGTCGCGGTCGGAATACCAGCCGAACCGTCCGGCATTGGTCATGGCCACGCTCATGCGCTGGCCGCTTTTCGGCATCGCCGCGTGGTAGGGCGGCGCCGCATTCTGCACGTCCAGCACGGCATCGAGCAGAGCACGCTGCTGCGCGGCGTCGAGAAAGCCGGGATAGAAGCGGAAGCCGTCAATGGCGTGCGGGGCGGACATGGCGCCAATCTGGCGCATTCCGCCCCGCTGTAAAGGCCCGTGCGTCAGGCCGGGGCGAGTCAGGCCGGGGCGAGATCGCCCGACTGGATGCGCTGGACGCCCGCCGCTTTCATCGCCTCCCAGGATTTCGCCAGCGAACCCTGGGTATCGATGCCGCGGCAGGCATCCTCGATCACGAAGGTCTCGAATTCCTGCTTGCGGGCGTCCATTGCCGTCCAGGCGACGCAGAAATCCGTCGCCAGACCGGCCACGAAGACGCGCTGGATGCCGCGCTGCTTCAGATAGCCGCCGAGTCCGGTCGAGGTCTTGCCGTCGGCCTCGGTAAACGCGGAGTAGCTGTCGACATCCTTGTGGAACCCCTTGCGGATGATGAGCTGCGCATGGGGAATGTCGAGGCCTTTCACCAACTGCGCGCCCTCGGTGCCCTGCACGCAGTGATCGGGCCAGAGGATCTGCTCGCCGTAAGGCAGGCTGATCACCTCGAAGGGCTTCCTGCCACCATGCTGGGACGCGAAGGAGACGTGATCCGGCGTATGCCAGTCCTGCGTCAGCACGACATTCCTGAAGGTTTTCGCGATGCGGTTGATCAGCGGCACGATCTGGTCGCCATCCTTCACCGCCAGGCTGCCGCCGGGCACGAAGCAGTTCTGCACGTCGACCACGATCAGCACGCTTTTAGCATCGACCGGGACTTTTCCGGCGGCCTGCGCCAGCGTGATGGAGGGAAACAACCCGGTGGACAGTCCGGCGCCCAGCGCCAGCATCATGTGACGTCTGTCGAGCATGGCACGCTCCCTGAGGATGGTTGCCCTGCAAGCAAACGCCCGGTGCAGGCGGGTGTCCAACGATTTTTCTGTTGCGGCAGTCCCGCGCAGCCCGCCTGAATCTCAGCCCGTCCTGCGGGCAATTCGCCAGGAATTCCAGCTGTAGATGGCAATCGCGCCCCAGATGCAGGCGAAAGCCACGGCATGGGCGTCGGTGAAGGCCTCCTCCCAGAGCAGGACGGCCAGCAGGAACTGCAGGCTCGGCGAGAGGAACTGGAGCAGGCTCATGGTGACCATGCGGAGCCGGCGCCAGCCGGCCGCGAACAGCACCAGCGGCGCGGCGGTGACGGGCCCGGCCATCACCAGCAGGAAAACCACCCAGCCATCCGCCGTCAGGTAACGGCCGCTCCCCTCGCCTCCGAGCCAGAGGAGATAGGCAATGGCGGCGGGAAACAGCACCAGGGTCTCGGTGGTCAGGCCGATCAGGCTGTCGAGCGGATACAGCTTGCGCAGCAGCGCATAGCCGCCCCAGCTGACGGCGATCATCAGCGCCAGCCAGATGCCGGAATCGGCCGCGCGCAGGATCAGCACGAATACCCCGGCCGCGGCCAGCGCGATGGCGCCCCATTGCAGCCGGCTCACCCGCTCCTTGAGCACGAGGCGGCCCAGCAGCATGGCGAAAAGCGGGTTGATGTAGTAGCCGAGGCTGCAGGCCATCACCTGCCCGCGGTCGATGGCCCAGACGAAAACCAGCCAGTTGCCCAGGAGGAAAACCGAGGTGGCGGCCAGCACCAGCCGCAGTTTCGCGTTGGTGAGCACCTGCCGCCACTCGCCGCCCTTGCCCAGAATCAGGACCAGACCGGCGCAGAGCAGGAAGGAAAACAGGATGCGGTGGGCGGTCAGCTCGAGCGGCGAGACCCCTGCCATGCCCACGGCCTTGAAATAGACCGGCGAGAGGCCCCAGAGGAAATAGCCGCCCAGGCCGTAGCCGATTCCGGCAAGGATCGTGCCGGACAGGCCGGATCGCGCGAGGGTTACTGGGGTCATTCTGGCCTCCTCCCGGCCCCGTTAACCAGTCCGGGCCGGCCCTGCAGGCCGGTTTGGCGGTGTTTACGCGGTGGCGAACGGACATTTTTTCGCCACACCCGTTGCGGGGGCGGCAGGGCACTCTTACATAGCCGGCGACACCATGAACCGGAAGGGGTCCGTCGCGGTGCTTCGGTTTTAGGCCGCCCCGGACCGCCAGCAATAAGGAGCGTAAAATGGCCAAAGTCATCGGTATCGACCTCGGCACGACAAATTCGTGCGTTGCCATCATGGATGGCAAGACTCCCAAGGTGATCGAGAATGCCGAGGGCGCGCGCACCACGCCGTCGATGGTCGCCTTCACCAAGGACAATGAGCGCCTGATCGGCCAGCCGGCGAAGCGCCAGGCCGTGACGAACCCGGAAAACACGCTGTTCGCCGTGAAGCGCCTGATCGGCCGCGCCTACAGCGACGATGCCACCCGCCGGTTCGCCGAAATGGTCCCCTACAAGGTGGCCAAGGGCGACAACGGCGACGCCTGGGTCGAAGCCCAGGACAAGAAATACAGCCCGAGCCAGGTCTCGGCTTTCATCCTGCAGAAGATGAAGGAAACCGCCGAGAGCTTCCTCGGCGAGAAGGTTACCCAGGCGGTGATCACCGTTCCCGCCTACTTCAACGACGCCCAGCGTCAGGCCACCAAGGATGCCGGCCGCATTGCCGGCCTTGAAGTGCTGCGCATCATCAACGAGCCGACCGCGGCCGCCCTTGCCTACGGCCTCGACAAGCAGGGCGACGGCAAGAAGATCGCTGTCTACGACCTGGGCGGCGGCACCTTCGACATCTCGATCCTCGAGATCGGCGACGGCGTCTTCGAGGTGCGTTCGACCAACGGCGACACCTTCCTCGGCGGCGAGGACTTCGACCTGCGGATCGTCGATTACCTGGCGACCGAGTTCAAGAAGGAGCAGGGCATCGACCTGCGCTCCGACCGCCTGGCGCTGCAGCGCCTGAAGGAAGCCGCCGAGAAGGCGAAGATCGAGCTGTCGTCCGCGACGCAGACCGAAATCAACCTGCCCTTCATCACCGCCGATGCCTCGGGTCCGAAGCATCTGGTGATGAAGCTGACCCGCGCCAAACTCGAAGCGCTGGTCGACGATCTCGTGCAGCGCACCATCGAGCCCTGCAAGAAGGCGCTCAAGGACGCCGATCTGTCGGCCGGCGACATCGACGAGGTGGTGCTGGTCGGCGGCATGACCCGCATGCCGAAGGTTATCGAGACGGTGAAGCAGCTGTTCGGTCGCGAGCCGCACAAGGGCGTCAACCCGGACGAGGTGGTCGCCATCGGCGCCGCCATCCAGGCCGGCGTGCTGCAGGGCGACGTCAAGGATGTGCTGCTGCTCGACGTGACCCCGCTGTCGCTCGGCATCGAAACCCTGGGCGGCGTGTTCACCAAGCTGATCGAGCGCAACACGACCATCCCGACCAAGAAGAGCCAGGTCTTCTCCACGGCCGAGGACAACCAGAATGCCGTGACGATCCGGGTCTTCCAGGGCGAGCGCGAAATGGCGGCGGACAACAAGCTGCTCGGCCAGTTCGACCTCGTCGGCATCCCGGCCGCGCCGCGCGGCGTGCCGCAGATCGAAGTGACCTTCGACATCGACGCCAACGGCATCGTGCATGTCTCGGCGAAGGACAAGGGCACCGGCAAGGAGCAGCAGATCCGCATCCAGGCCTCGGGTGGTCTGTCGGAAGACGACATCAAGCGGATGGTGAAGGAAGCCGAGGAACATGCCGCGGAAGACAAGAAGCGGCGTGAGGCGGTCGAGGTGAAGAACCAGGCCGAGGCGCTGATCCATGCCTCCGAGAAGACCATCGCCGATCTCGGCGACAAGGCTCCGGCTGCCGACAAGTCGGCTGTCGAGGCCGCCATCGCCGACCTGCGCAAGGCGATCGAGGCCAACGACGTGGATGGCATCAAGGCCAAGAGCCAGGCGCTCAGCCAGGCCTCGATGAAGCTCGGCGAGGCGCTCTACAAGAGCCAGGCCGACCAGGCTTCCGGCGGCACCGAGAGCACGGCCTCGGGCGGCGAGACCAAGACGGACGACACCGTGGTCGACGCCGATTTCGAGGAAGTGAAGGACGACAAGAAGAAGCAGTAACCGTTGCGATGAAGCCGGGCGCCTCCACGGGCGCCCGGTCTGCTTCGGGCGTGCCGGAGCGGGCCGCTCCAAGAGACAAAGCTGACCCATGGCGACAAAACGCGACTATTACGAGCTTCTGGGCGTGAGCCGCGACGCCACGGCTGAAGACCTGAAAAAAGCCTACCGCAAGCTGGCCATGCAGTATCACCCGGATCGCAATCCGGGCGACAAGGAGGCCGAGCAGAAGTTCAAGGAAATCAACGAGGCCTACGACGTCCTCAAGGACGACCAGAAGCGCGCGGCCTACGACCAGTACGGCCATGCCGCGTTCGAGGGCGGACGGGGCGGCGGTGCCGGTGCCGGCTTCGATTTCACGTCGTTTTCCGACATCTTCGACGACCTGTTCGGCGAGTTCATGGGCGGCCGCGCCGGCGGCGGGCGCTCGAGCGCCAATCGCGGTTCCGACCTGCGCTACAATCTCGAGATCACGCTGGAAGACTGCTTCAAGGGCAAGGCGGCCAAGATCCGCGTGCCCACGTCGGTTTCCTGCGAGGCCTGCGACGGCTCCGGCGCCGAGGCCGGCGCGCAGCCGATCGCCTGCCCGACCTGCAAGGGCCATGGCAAGATCCGCGCCCAGCAGGGCTTCTTCACCATCGAGCGCAGCTGCCCGACCTGCGGCGGCATGGGCCGGGTGATCGAGAAACCCTGCAAGGTCTGCGGCGGCGCCGGCCGCGTGCACAAGGAAAAGACGCTTGCCGTCGACATCCCGCCGGGCGTGGACGAGGGCAACCGCATCCGTCTCGCCGGCGAAGGCGAGGCCGGCATCCGCGGCGGCGCGCCGGGCGACCTCTATGTCTTCCTCACGGTGAAGCCGCACCGCCTGTTCCGCCGCGAGGGCCAGCACCTGCATTGCCGCGTACCGGTCTCGATGATCACCGCCACGCTCGGCGGCGTCATCGAGGTGCCGACGCTCGACGGCGGCAAGGCGCGGGTCACCATTCCCGAAGGCACCCAGACCGGCAAGCAGTTCCGCCTGCGCGGCAAGGGCATGCCCTCGCTGCAGCAGTCCGGCTTCGGTGCCGGCTACGGCGACCTCTACATCCAGGTGATGGTCGAGACGCCGGTGCGCCTGAACAAGCGCCAGCGCGAGCTGCTGGAGGAATTCGCCCAGATCGAAAACGAGGAATCGAGCCCGGAAAGCTCGGGCTTCTTCGCCAAGGTGAAGGAAATGCTCGGCGGCAAGCCGGAGTAAGGGCGCATATTCCGGTATGCAGAATCCCTCGCCCGCCTGCGGGAGAGGGAATTCATTTTCCGAGCTGAAACGCCTCGAACCGTTCCAGTGCTTCCTCGATCAGGCGCTTGCGTTCCATCCGCGCGCCTTTCGCGATCCAGGTCCATTGCTGCATCAGCAGCCTGCCCTTCTCGCGGTCGGTCTTGAGATCGAGCACGGCGACGATCCCGTCGCCCAGCAACACCGGCAGGCCGAAATAGCCGAAGACGCGCTTCTCCTTCGGCAGATAGGCCTCGAAGCGATGCTCATAGCCGAAGAAGAGCTGCAGCCGCCTGCGCTGGATGACCAGCGGATCGAACGGCGAGAGAATATGCACGCCGCCGGAGAGCGGCGGCAGCACCTCCTCCAGCGCCTCCGGCCGCGCCCAGTGCGCCTGTTTCCCCGCCCCTTCCAGCGCCACGGGGACAAGTTCACCGCGCCGCACGCGGCGTTCGATCACCGCCCGTACTGCTGGCTTGCGGCCTGCATCGAGATGGCAGATCGAATCCAGACTCACCAGTCCCTGCGCGCGCAGCGCACGGTCGAGCACGTATTCCGCCACCTCGCGCTCGCTTGCCGCCTTCGGCAGCCTCTCCCAGCCGAAATGCCGCGTGGTGAGATCGTAGGTTTTCACCATGCCGGACCGCGCGCTCACCGTCAGGATGCCTTTGAAGAAGGCGAGCTGCAGCGCGCGCTTGGACGGCTTGCGGCTCGCCCAGGGATGATCCTTCTCGCGCAGTTCGTCGTCGTCGATGTCGCGGATGGTGAGCGGCCCGCCCTCGCGGATCAGCCGCAGCACCTTGCGCATGTCCTTCGGCTGCACGCTGGCGAACCAGCCGCGGCTGTCCCAGTCCTGCTTCATCGCACGGACGAAGAAGCGGAAGTCGCGCACCGGCACATAGGACAGCGCATGGGTCCAGTATTCGAAAACCGTTTTGTCGACATCCTGCGCCTGGTGCAGATGGGCGCGCCGGTAATCGGGAATCCGCGTGAACAGGATATGGTGGTGGCAGCGCTCGATCACGTTGATCGTGTCGATCTGCACATAACCGAGATGCTCCACTGCGGCCCGCGTCGCTTCCGGCCCGCTGCCGAAGGGCGTCGGCTCGTCCAGCCGCTGCGCCCGCAGCCAGAGCCGGCGGGCCTGGGCAAGATTCATGCTGAGGGGCTGCTGGGACGGACGGGGCATCGATTCGGCTCCGCTCCATCTTAGGAACTCTTTTTGTTCCCGGGCAACCGGGCTTCGCGCCGACCGGTGACTGCCGCGAAAGCCTGCTGCTAGAGTGCCGCCGGTTTCGTCACTCGCAGGGGAGAACAACATGCCCGACATTCGCATCGGTATCGTCGGCGTGGCGGGCCGCATGGGTCAGGCGATCCTGCGCGAGATCGCCGCCACCAGCGGCGCCGTGCTGGCGGGCGGCAGCGAACGCCCGGGCTCGCCGCTGGCCGGCCGGGATCCCGGCGAACTGGCCGGCATCGGCCCGACCGGGGTAAAGATCGTCGACGATCCCGCCCTGCTCTTCACCAATGTCGATGCGGTGATCGATTTCTCGACGCCCGCCGTGGTCGCCCACAATGCCGCGCTCGCGGCCCAGGCCAAGGCCGCCTACATCGTCGGCATCACCGGGCTGGAGAGCGAGCATCTCGAAGCGCTGAAGAAATGCGCCCATCACACGGTGATCGTGCAGAGCTACAACATGAGCTTGGGCGTCAACCTGATGGCGGGCCTGGTGCGCCAGATGGCGGCAACCCTGGGCGAGGACTGGGATATCGAGATCGTCGAGATGCATCACCGCATGAAGGTGGACGCGCCTTCGGGCACCGCGATCATGCTGGGCGAGGCGGCGGCGCAGGGCCGCGGCGTGCTGCTGGAAAAGGTGGCGGATCGCGGTCGCGACGGCATCACCGGCGCGCGGCGGAAAGGCAATATCGGCTTCGCGGCGCTGCGCGGCGGCAACGTCATCGGCGAGCATACGGTGATCTTCGCCGCCGACAACGAGCGCATCGAGATCACCCACAAGGCGGCCGACCGCGCCATGTTCGCCAAGGGCGCCGTGCGCGCCGCGCTCTGGGCCAAGGGCAAACCCTCCGGCCTCTACCGCATGTCCGACGTGCTGGGCCTGAGCGGCTAGCGGGCAGCGGCTCGCAATCCGCGATGAACGCGCCCGGATACGGAAATCGTCGTCCTCGCGCCGGTCGCGAGGGCGACGATCCTGGGGAATGGACTGCCGTTTCCCTATTCCTTCGGCGCCATCGTCTCCAGCGCGATGGCGGAATGGGCGAAGGCGCCGCCGGCGCGCATCTCGGCCGCCACCCAGATCGCCTCCATCACCTGCTCCGGCGTCGCGCCGGCGCGGGTCGCCGCCTTCGTATGGCCCTGGATGCAATAGGGGCATTGCGTCACATGGGCGACCGCCACCGCGATCAGCTGCTTGGTCTTCGCGTCCAGCGCCCCGTCCTGGAACACCGCCTGGCTGAACTGGCGGAAGGCCGCCTCGGGCCCGGGCGCAAGCTCGCGGCGCCGGTCGGCCAGGGCTTTGGTCGCTTTGGGATAGAGGGAATCGCTCATGGCTTTCGTTTCTCCTTGCTGGGTTGCGGGCCGGGTGACGGACTGAAGCCGGTTTTGGGGGAAAAGCAGCCCGGACGCCTGCTGGGGCGTCCGCCGGCGGCGGCTGTAAAGCGTTCGCGCCGGGCTCTAGGTCTGGCCGAGGGGGAACAGGCCGCCGGCGGGGCTGCGCTGCTGCTGCAGCGCATGTCGCAGGGCGGCGGCCAGATCGCGGCGCTCGTCGGGACTGAGGAAGCCGCCCACCTCGGTGGCGCGGCCATGGCTGCACAGGCTGAGCGCGGCGTATTCGTCGTCGTCGCGGCATTCGACGCGCAGCCAGTAGGGCTGCAGCTTCGTCACCCGCTCGCGGCCCCGGTCGTCGCGGCGCAGAATGGTCAGGCCGCTGTCATCCAGCCGGATGAATTCGCGTGCCTGCCCCTGCCGGTAACTGTAGCGGAAGGCAAGCCAGAGCAGCGCCACATCGAGACCGAGGAAGCCGAAAACCGGCCAGGCGCCAAGCAGCCAGAAACCGGTGCCCGCCACGAAGTTGACGCCGCCGAAGACAGACATCAGAATCATGAAGCCGCGCGGCGACAGCGAGCGGTGCGGCCTCAGTTCTGCCTCGAAAAGCGGCCTGTCCGGGCCGGGCCTTCCATATGGCGACCCGTCATCCGGCATCCCGTTATCCGCCGGCCTGTCATGCAGGGACCTGTCATGCGGCGCTTCCATGGCGTCAAAGGTAGTCCCGCGCGGCAGGAAGTCCAAGCCGTTCCGCGCTGCCGCCGCCATTCCGGGAGTTGATATGAACAGTAACGTGGCAGCCGGACCCGCCCTGATCCCGGCAATCAATCTCGACGACGTGCGCGCGGCGGCGGAACGCATCCGCGGCGCTGTCGCCGTGACGCCCTGCCTGCAGTCGTGGACTTTGTCGAAGCTGACCGGCGCCAAGGTCTGGCTGAAATTCGAGAATCACCAGTTTACCGCGAGCTTCAAGGAGCGCGGCGCGTTGAACAAGCTGCTGCAGCTGTCCGACGACGAGCGCCGGCGCGGTGTGATCGCGATGTCGGCCGGCAACCACGCCCAGGGTGTCGCCTATCACGCCGGGCGACTGGGAATTCCCGCCACCATCGTGATGCCGAAGACCACGCCTTTCGTGAAGGTGCGCCATGTGAAGGCTTTCGGCGCGAGGGTTGTGCAGGAGGGTGAAACCCTGGCCGAGGCCGCCGCGAAGGCCGGGCAGCTCGCCCGCGACGAAAATCTCGTCTTCGTCCATCCGTACGACGATCCCGCCATCATGGCCGGCCAGGGCACGATGGCGCTGGAAATGCTGGAACAGGCGCCGCAGCTGCAGGACCTGATCGTGCCGGTGGGCGGCGGCGGCCTGATCGCCGGCATGGCGACGGCGGCGAAGGCGCTGAAGCCCGAAATGCGCATCTTCGGCGTCGAAAGCGAACTCTACACGGCCATGCACCAGCAGATGCATGGCCAGCCGGTGAGTGTCGGCGGCATCTCTATCGCCGAGGGCATTTCCGTGCGCGATGTCGGCCGCGCGCCGATGGAAGTGGCGCGCCGGCTGGTGGAAGACGTGCTGATCGTACGCGAGGCCGATATCGAACGCGCCATCGTGGCGCTGGTCGAGATCGAGAAGACCGTGACCGAAGGCGCGGGCGCCGCCGGCCTCGCCGCCCTGATGGCCAATCCGGAGCGGTTCAGGGATCGCCATGTCGGCATCGTGATCTCCGGCGGCAATGTCGATACCCGGCTGCTCGCCTCCGTGCTGATGCGCGGACTGGTGCGCGACGGCCGCCTGGCCCGCATCATCGTCATGACCGACGACGCGCCGGGCCGACTGGCGAAGGCATCGGGCGTGATCGGCCAGGCGGGCGTCAACATCGTGGAAGTGGCGCACCAGCGGCTGTTCACGCTGGCATCGGCCAAATCCACGGAGATCGAATTCGTCGTCGAGGCGCGCGATCGCGCCCACCTGGACGAGCTGCTGAAAGCACTGGTCGATGCCGGACTGCCGGCCAAACTCGAAGAGCCGGATTGATCGGATAACAAAAGCAGGAGGAAACGGACATGACGGGCCGCGTAGCCAACAAAGTCGCGCTGATTACCGGCGGAGCCTCGGGGCTCGGCCGGGCCACCGCCATGCTGATGGCAAAGGAAGGCGCGAAGGTTGTCGTTGCCGACCGGAACCTCGAGGGCGCGCGCAAGGTTGCCGAGGAAATCGGCAAGGCGGCCATCGCGGTCGATCTCGACGTCACCAGCGAGCAGCAGTGGATCGCGGCACTGGACGTGACCGAAGCCGCCTTCGGCAAGCTGAATGTCATGGTGCATTCGGCCGGCGTCGGCGTACTGAAGAGCGTGGAAGACATTTCGGTGGAGGAGTGGCGCTTCGTGCACAGCGTCAACCTCGACGGCCCCTTCCTCGGCATCAAGCACGGCCTGCCGCGGATGCGCAAGCATGCACCCGGCTCGATCGTCATCATTTCCTCGGTCTCGGGCATCATCGCCGGCCACAACATGTCGGCCTACAACACCTCGAAGGCCGGCGCCCGCATGCTGGCCAAGACCACGGCGCTGCACTGCGCCAAGCGCGGCTATGACATCCGCTGCAACTCGGTGCATCCCACCTTCATCGACACGCCCATGGTGCAGTCGATGATCTATGCCGGCGGCGACCCGGCCGAACGCAAGCGCAAGCTGGAGGCGCAGGTGCCCCTGGGCAAGCTGGGCGAGCCGGACGACGTGGCCTACTGCATCCTGCACCTAGCCTCGGACGAGTCGAAATTCACCACCGGGGCCGAATTCGTGATCGACGGCGGCATCACGGCGCAATAGATATAGGGGTGAGATGCAGGCGGCAGATCCCTCCCCGGCCCAGAGTGCGCAGCCATCCATCCTGATGATCGTGCATCAGGAGAGTTCCGATCCCGGCCGGATCGGAGACAAGCTGCGCGAACGCGGTTTCCGCCTCGACATCCGCCGTCCCTGCCTCGGGCAGGAGCTGCCCGGACAGCCGCAGGATTATGCCGGCTGCGTGGTGTTCGGCGGGCCGATGAGCGCCAATGACGACCATCTCGACTTCATCCGCGCCGAGATCGCCTATATCCCGAAGGTCGTCGCCAGCGGCACGCCCTTCCTGGGCATCTGTCTCGGCGCGCAGCTGCTGGCCCGTGCCGGGGGCGCCCGGGTGGCACCCAACAGCGAGGGCTGGCACGAGATCGGCTATTACCCGGTGAAGCCCACCGAAGCCGGCCGCGACCTCTTCCCCGACCCGCTGCATATCTTCCAGTGGCATGGCGAAGGCTTCGATCTGCCGGCCGGCGCCGAACGGCTGGCCGCAACCGAATGGTATCCGAACCAGGCGATGCGGGTCGGCGGCAACGCCTATGGCCTGCAGTTCCATCCCGAAGTGACGGGCGCGATGATGCAGCGCTGGAGCACGATGGCGGGTCATCGCCTGGTGCTGCCGGGCGCCCAGGCGCGCGACGTCATGCGCGAGGGCTATCGCCGTTTCGATGCCGGTATTTCCGCCTGGCTCGACGGCTTCCTCGACAAATGGCTAGGCGCTGCGGACCAGAATCGCGGCGAAGAAACCGTCGGTGCCGTGGCGGCCGGGTGAGAGGCTGAGGTAAGGCCCCGGCACCGGGCAGGCGCCGCCGATGGTCTGCGGCCAGACTTCGGTTACCGGCAGAACCGCGAAGTCCGGCCAGCGCCGGAGGAACGCCTCCACCTGCCGCTCGTTTTCGTCGAGCAGCACCGAGCAGGTCACGTAGACGAGCCGTCCGCCCGGCTTCACGAGCCTGGCCGCGCGGTCGAGGATCTCGGCCTGGCGCGGGACAAGTTCTTCCAGATCCTGCGGCGTCAGGCGCCATTTCGCATCCGGCTTGCGGCGCCAGGTGCCGGTACCGGTGCAGGGCGCATCCACCAGCACGCGGTCGGCCAGTTCGCGATGGCGCTTCAGCCATTTCGGCTCGATGGCGCGGCATTCGGCATTATGGGCGCCGGCCCGCCGCAGGCGCAGCCGCGCCTGCTGCAGCCGCCCGCTGCTGATATCGATGGCAACTAGCCGCCCGGTACTCTGCATCGCCGCCGCCAGCACCAGCGTCTTGCCGCCCGCACCGGCGCAGAAATCGACGACGAATTTCGCGCCTTTCGCATCGACCAGCTGGGCGGCCAGCTGCGAGCCTTCGTCCTGCGGCTCGATCAGTCCCTCGGCATAGGCCTGGGTGTTGTTGACATAGGCCTGCGGCGACAGGCGCAGGCCGAGCGGCGAGAACGGCGTCGGCTGGCTGCGCAGCTCTTCCGCCGCCAGCGCCGCTTCCGCCGCTGCGCGCGTGGTCTTGAGCGGATTGATGCGCACATCCAGCGGCGCGGGCCGCAGCATGGCGCCTAGCTCGAGCTCGAGATCGGCGCCGAAGCGTTCCTTCAGATGCGGCAGAATCCACTCCGGCACGCTGTGCTTCACGGCCTGCGGCATCTTCGGATGTTCCAGCGTATGGCCATCCAGCTTGCGCAGGACCGGCGCCACGGCATCCGGCTGCTCGAACAGCCAGAGCAGATTGTCGGGCTTGGCGCCGGAGACCAGGATGCGATGCGCCGCGACGCGCAATGCGTTGTCCGGTTCCGCGCCTGCTTCCGTAAGCCACCAGTCGAGCTTGCCGCGCTGCCGCAACACGTCTTCGCTCAGGCCGATCAGCGCCGTGCGCTCGGCCGCATCGAAGGCGCGATGATGCTGGCGCATCCAGGCATGACGCACGCGATCGGCCGGATCGCCGGATTGCGTGATGGCGTCCAGCAGCGCCGCCGCGCCATCGATGACCTTGCGGTTGGTTCCCGGGCGGCTGCCGCCGGCGCGGCGCTCGGCCGGGCGGCGGGCGTCACGCTGCCTGCCGTCCGGACTCCTGGTTCCGGGTCGCCTGTTTTCCGGCCGCGTATTCTCCGGCCGCCTGTTCTCGGCCCGCTTGCTGTCGGGGCGCTTTCCCTCCGCGCGGTCGCGATCACCCCGGCCGGCAGCCGGCGCATTGCGCTGCGGGCCGCGCGCGGTCTTCGCATCCCCGTCCCGGCGGGATCGCGGCGAGGGTCTGTCGCCGTCTCGACGGGGCGGTCTGCTGCTGGGCGGGCGACGGGGCACGGCTTTCACTCTCGCGGGATCAGGAGGCGCACTCATAGGCTCTGCCGCGGGCTGCGGCAAGCCGGACACCGGATATGATAGAGGTCGATATGGCACACGGAGCCGGACATGATAGGCTGGCGTCGTGACCAATGCCGTCAAACCCCGCACCGGATTCCGCCTCGCCGACCTGACCTGGATGGAGGCGGCCGACCTGATCGGCGACGATTTGCCCGTGGTGCTGCCGATCGGCGCCGCGGCCCGGGCCCATGGGCCGCATCTGCCGCTGGGCACCGACCGGCTGGTGGTAGAGGCGGTGGCCGAGCGGCTGCTGGCCGCGATGCCGGTGCTGGTGGCACCGACCATCGGCCAGGGTTACCACCCGGAGGTGATGGACTATCCGGGCAGCCAGCATCTCGAAGCCGGCACCTTCACCGCCCTCGTCACCGAGATCATCGAAGGCTATCTGCGCCATGGCGCCGAGCGCGTGCTGCTGCTCAACAACGGCCCCTCTACCGCGGCGCCGCTCAGGCTGGCGACCCAGACGATCCTGCAGCGCCATGGCATCCAGGTGGTCACGGCCGACCTGGCGCTGCTGGGCGACAGCTGCGGCATCGACTGGGCCGATCCGGAGGGCGGCGAGCGCGATACCTCGCTGCTGCTGGCGATCATTCCCGGGCTCGTGCGGCTGGATCGCCTGTCGGAAACGGCCATGCCCGAGAGCGATGCGGCAGACCTGCAGCTGCACCAGCCGGTGCGGCTGACGCCCGAGGAACGGCCGGGCGCCCAGCTCAACCGCAGCGGCGCCACCGGCGATGCGACGGCGGCAACGGCGGAGAAAGGCGAGAAGCTGCTGGCGGCGATCGTCGACGAGATCGTGGCCGACATGCGGGCGCTCTGGCCCGACCTGCAGCCCTAGAAAACCCGGTCAGATGACCCGCAGGTTGCGGGGATTGTTGCGCAGCTTGAGATCGTTCACCGCGACTTCGAGCACGTTGATGGCGCGCTTGACCTCGTCGATCTGCTGCTTCAGATCGCCGATATCCTTCTTGAGATCGTTCAGTTCGTCGTAGGTGAGCTGCGCCGCACGCTCGTTGTCGGCAAAGAACTTGTTGTAGGCGGCGAACTGCTTCTCGATGCTGCTCATGCGCATGTCGAGGGTGAGGCGGATCTGGCTGATACGCTGCTCGAAATTGCCGAGATGAAGCAGCAGCCACGCACCCAGCCAGAGCAGAACGATGGCGCCGCCGGCAACGTAGAACCAGTCACTCATGGGTCACCTGCCCAAAAGGGTGAATCATGCATTCCCTTACGGCAAGCATAAAAGGCGCGTCCGCGCTGTGCAATCTTGTTCGCCGCTGTGGTTAACGCCGATGGGCTTCAGTGCCGTAGCGGCCTTCCGCCGAAAACCACCTGGCGACAGGGATTGAGGCCGATCTGGTAGGCCAGCGCGGCTGGACGATCGATGTCCCAGACCACGAAATCCGCAGCCCGCCCCGGCGCGAGAATGCCGTGCGATTCGCCCAGCCCCAGCGCTGCTGCAGCATGACGCGTCACGCCCGCCAGCGCCTCTTCCGGCGTCAGGCGGAACAGCGTGCAGGCCATGTTCAGGATCAGCAGCAGCGAGGAGACCGGCGAGGTTCCCGGATTGCAGTCGGTGGAGACCGCCATCCGCACGCCATGCCGGCGCAGCAGATCGACGGGCGGCAGTTTCGTCTCGCGCAGCACGTAGAAGGCGCCGGGCAGCAGCACAGCCACCGTGCCGGCCTGCGCCATGGCCTTTGCGCCGGCCTCGTCCAGATGCTCGAGATGATCGGCGGAAAGCGCGCCGTATTCGGCCGCCAGCGCCGCGCCATTCATGTTGCTGAGCTGCTCGGCATGAAGCTTGACCGGCAGGCCGTGCTTCTTCGCCGTGTCGAAGACGCGCCGCGTCTGCGCGGCATCGAAGCCAATGGTCTCGCAGAAGGCATCCACCGCATCGGCGAGGCCGCTGCTCGCCGCTTCGGGGATGATCTCGCGGCAGACGAGATCGATGTAGCCATCCGCATTGCCTTTGAATTCCGGCGGCACGGCATGGGCGGCCAGCAGGGTGGTCCGCACGCGCACGGGATAGCGCTCGCCGAGGCGCCGCGCCACGCGCAGGCATTTCAGCTCGTTCCCGGGATCGAGGCCATAGCCCGACTTGATCTCAATGGTGGTGACGCCCTCGGCCAGCAGCGCGCGCAGGCGCCTCTCGCTCTGCCGCAGCAGCTCTTCCTCGTCGGCCTGGCGCGTGGCCGCAACCGTCGAAACGATACCGCCGCCGGCGCGGGCGATCTCCTCATAGCTCGCGCCGTTCAGCCGCAGCTCGAATTCATGGGCGCGGCTGCCGCCATAGACCAGATGGGTATGGCAGTCGATCAGGCCCGGCGTGATCCAGCCGCCGCCGAGATCATGCACCGCCGTTTCCGGACCGATATTTCCGGCCGGCAGGTCGCGCGCCAGACCGATCCAGGCGATGCGGCCATCCTTCAGGGCGATGGCACCGTCGCGGATCGCCCCGAAGGCCTCGCCCCCGGGCTGCATGGTCGCGATATCCGCATTGCGCCAGACGCTGTCCCACATGCCGCACGCCTTCCGTTCAGAAGCCATATCTGCCAACTTATATATACAACCCCGAGGACCCCGTCATGCGCCGCTTCCTATTGCGTCACGCCCTGCTGCCGGACGGCTGGCACGACGATGTGCTGGTCGAGGTCGATGCAGGCGGCATGATTACGGCGGTGACGCCGCAAAGCACGGCGAAAGATGCCGAGCCGGTCGGCGGCATCACCCTGCCCGGCCTGCCGAACCTGCACAGCCACGCCTTCCAGCGCGCCATGGCCGGCCTGGCGGAGCGCAGCGGACCGGCGGGCGGCGACAGCTTCTGGACCTGGCGCGAAACCATGTATCGCTTCGCCGCCAGGCTGACGCCGGAGGATATCGAAGCGATTGCAACGCAGCTCTATGCCGAGATGCTGCAGGCCGGCTATACGGCGGTGGCCGAATTCCACTACGTGCACCACCAGCCCGATGGCAGCGCCTACGACGACCCGGCCGAACTGAGCTGGCGCGTGCTGGCGGCCGCGGACTCGACCGGCATCGCGCTGACCCATTTGCCCGTGCTCTATCGCTATGGCGGTTTCGGCGCGCGCGCGCCGCAGGAGCGGCAGCGGCGCTTCCTGCATGATGCACCGGCGTATGCGAGGCTGCTGGAGCGGCTGGCGCCTGCCTTCCGCGACCGCGGCGACCGGCGGCTCGGCATCGCGCCGCATTCGCTGCGCGCCGTCTCGCCCGAACTACTGGATCAGGCGCTGGAGATGATCGATGCGATCGACAATGGCGCGCCCGTTCACATCCACATCGCCGAGCAGACCGCCGAGGTGGAGGATTGCATCGCCTGGTCGGGCCGGCGGCCGGTGGAATGGCTGCTCGACCATTGCGCGGTGGGCGCCCGGTGGTGCCTGGTGCATGCCACCCATATGACGGATGCCGAAACGGCACGGCTGGCGGCATCGCAGGCCGTGGCCGGCCTCTGCCCGAGCACCGAGGCCAATCTCGGCGACGGCATCTTTCCGGCCGTAAGCTACCTCGCGCAGGACGGCCGCTTCGGCATCGGCTCGGACAGCCATATCGGCGTGCATGCGGCGGAAGACCTGCGGCTGCTGGAATACGGCCAGCGCCTGCTGCATCGCGGCCGCAACCTGCTGGCGGGCAGGCCGGAACGCTCGACCGGGCGCCGGCTGTTCGATGCGGCCTGCCGCGGCGGCGCCCAGGCCCTGGGCCTGAAGCTCGGCGCGATCACGTCAGGCTGCCGCGCCGATTTCGTCTGCCTGGACGAGGATGCGCCGGCGCTGGCCGGGCGCCGCGGCGATGCGGCGCTGGATGCCTGGATCTTTACCTCAACGCCGCAATCGCCGATCCGCGAGGTCTATGCGGGCGGCAGACGCGTGGTCGAGAACCGCCGGCATGTCCGCGCCGGCGACTACGCCGCGCGCTACCGGGAAGCCCTAGACCGCATCCTGCAGGAATGACAGGCTGCCGTCGTCGCGGCAGAAATCGATCAGCCTCTGCATGAAGGCCTCGCCGGCGGCGACTTCCGACAGTTCGATATATTCGTCCGGCTTGTGCGCCTCGCGGATATTGCCCGGTCCGCAGACCACGGCAGGAATGCCCGCCTCGTGGAAGATGCCGGCCTCGGTGCCATAGGCGACCGCATGGGTCTGGTTCTGGCCGGCCAGCCGGAGCGCCAGCGTCTCGGCCGGATTGACGCCCACGGGCAGGAAGCCCGGCACGCGCGCCACCATCTTCGTCTCGATCCCCGTGCCGGCATGGACCTTCCGCATGTCGGGCAGCAGCTGTTCCTCGGCGAATTTCTGCACGGCATCGAAGATGGCCAGATCGTGCTCGGGCTTCACGCTGCGCACATCCCATTCCAGCAGGCATTCGCGGGCGAGGATGTTGCGCGCGGTGCCGCCATGCACCTGCCCCACCGTGATGGTGGTATGCGGCGGGGTGAAGCGGTGGTCGCAATGCTCCGGCTTCTGGTATTCGCGCTGGAGCCGATTCATCTCCGCGATCAGCTCGCCGGCGACCTGCACGGCATTGACGCCCTGGTGCGTCGCCGAGGAATGCGCCTCCAGCCCGCGCACCACCGTGTTGCAGGCGCAGACGCTCTTGTGCGCGGTGACGACCTGCATCTCGGTCGGCTCGCCGATGATCGCCAGCCGCGGCATCATGCCGCTGTGCTTCACGTAATCGACGATGCCATGTACCCCGAAACAGCCGACCTCCTCGTCATAGGAGAAGGCGAAATGCAGCGGCACGCTGAGCGGCCTGGCCAGCATCTCGGGCAGCATGGCCAGGCAGATCGCGATGAAGCTCTTCATGTCCGCGGTGCCGCGGCCGAACAGCCTGCCGCCGCGCTCGACCACGCGGAACGGATCGCTCGACCAGGGCTGGCCGTCCACCGGCACCACGTCGGTATGGCCCGAGAGTACGATGCCCGGCCGGTCCTTCGGCCCGATCGTGGCGTAGAGATTCGCCTTCGTCCGCGTCGCGTCGAAGATGCGTTCGGAGGCGATGCCATGCTGCGCCAGATAATCGGCAATCGCATCGATGAGGGCGAGGTTGCTGAGGCGGCTGGTGGTGTCGAAGGCGATCAGGCGTTCGATCCAGTCCAGCGCAGCGCGACTGGGGACAGGCTGTGCGGATGTCATGACCGGGTTCAGGTGGGTGGTGCGATAGCGTTGATCGGCGGCAGGTTCACTCGGCCCGGCTGGCCGGATTGCCGATCATGGCGAGGAATTCCTGCCGTGTGCGCGGATCCTCCCGGAAAGCGCCCAGCATGCGGCTGGTCACCATGGTGACGCCCGGCTTGTGCACGCCGCGGGTGGTCATGCACTGATGCGCCGCCTCGATCACCACGGCGACGCCGCGCGGCTGCAGCACGGCGCTGATCGTGTTGGCGATCTGGGCGGTCATCTTTTCCTGGATCTGCAGCCGCTTGGCGTAGACTTCCACCACACGTGCCAGTTTCGAGATGCCGACCACGCGGGTACTCGGCAGATAGGCGACGTGGGCCTTGCCGACGATCGGCACCATGTGATGCTCGCAGTAGCTTTCCAGCCGGATGTCGCGCAGGACGACCATCTCGTCATAGCCGTCGATTTCCTCGAAGGTGCGCTCCAGCAGCGCGACGGCATCCTCCTTGTAGCCGGCGAAGAATTCCTCGTAGGACCGCACCACGCGGTCGGGCGTGCCGCGCAGGCCTTCCCGTTCCGGGTCGTCGCCGGCCCAGCGCAGCAGCGTGCGCACGGCCTCCTCGGCTTCCGCGCGGCTCGGTCGAACCACATCGGGCCGCTCGACCAGATTGGCAATCGCCTTCGCGGCGCCTGATTTGGGTGCGTTGCTCACGATATCTCTCCTGGCTGGCGACGGATCGGTCGGTCTGCCCCGCCCGGATTATAGGCCACTCCGGCGGCGGCAGGCCATTCGCGCAAGCCATAATGTGATGCCGGATTCAGTCCCGGCACCGCCGTGTTCAGTTGACCCGGCGGGCCTCATGGGGCAGGTCCAGCGAAAAAGCGGGGATATTCACCTCGAACTGCTCGCCGCTCTCGGTCTCCATCTGGTAGGTGCCCACCATGAAGCCCGACGAGGTCGGCAGCGGCGTGCCGCTGGTATATTCGAAACTCTCGCCCGGTCCGAGCACCGGCTCCTCGCCCACCACGCCCGGCCCGCGCACTTCCTGGACCCGGCCGCGGGCGTCGGTGATGCGCCAGTAGCGGCTGCGCAGCTGAACGGTATCTGCGCCGCCATTCTCGATCTTCACGTTGTAGGCCCAGACGTAATAGCCCTCGTCCGGCGAGGACTGCTCCTCAAGGTAGATCGGCTCCACGGTTACCGAGATGTCGCGTGTGGTCTGCTGATACATGCCAATCCGTCCGCGGCTGGTGCCACATCACGGCAATAATCTAGGGATTGCGGTCGTCATGTCCAGCCGGCAGGACGACGCCCTGCAGGAGCCTCCGCCAAAAGAAACGGCCGCCCCTGCCTGCGCAGGAGCGGCCGCGATGACGTTCTGCGCCGGCTTACTTGCGCAGGAACAGTTCGGCGCGACGGTTCTCGTCGTTGCGGACGCCGTCGGCAGTCGGAACGCGCGGACGACTTTCGCCGAAGGCGGCCGTCTGGATCGCGTTCTGTCCGATGCCCTTGCTGCGCAGGTAGGCGGCAACCGATTCCGCACGACGCTGCGACAGACGCTGGTTGTAAGCATCGCTGCCCGAACGGTCGGCATGGCCCTCGATGACGATGTTGGTCATGCCGGTCGACCGGAAGTCAGCGATGGCGCGATCAAGCACCTGCGCCGCAACCGGGCTGACTTCCGCGCGGTCGAAGGCAAAGAACACGACATAGGTCTCGGGCAGACGCGGCGGCGGCGGCGGCGGAGCGGCAGCAGCCGGGGCCGGAGCCGGCGCGGGAGCCGGAGCGGCAACGGCGGGCTGCGGCGCGGGGGCCGGAGCGCCGAAGCGGTAGGTCAGACCGAGCATGACGGTGTGGATCGAATGATCGCCCTCGACGCCGCCGCCAAAATCGGGGTCGCCGCCGAACTGGTAGCGATAATCCGCGCTCACCAGCCAGTTGTTGTTCAGCGCGTACCACAGACCGGCAATGCCCTGTGCGGCCCAGGTGGTATCCTGGCCGCTGCCCGTCACGCCACCGGCAGTGACGTCACCCGAGAAGCGGGCAACACCGAGGCCGGCGCCGAGATAGGGGCTCCAGTTGCCGTTTGGCAGGAAATCGTAATTCAGATTGGCGAAGACGGTGTACATCTTCAGCTCGCCACTCGCGGCGATGCCGCCGTTGGCGCCGTCGACATCCCAGTCGCGAATGCCGAGTTCGAGTTCCGGACGCAGGCCGTTGCCGAGTGCATAGCCACCCTTCAGCAGGGCAGCCCAGCCAGTGTCGAACTCCAGCGTGGTGACAGGCGCGGCACCGGAAATGTCGGCATCCTCAATCCAGGATGCACCGCCGGCGATACCGACATACGGACCCTGGCCCTGCGCCACCGCCGGGGCCGATGCCAGACCCACCAGGGCGGCGCCGGCCAGCAGAGCGATACGAACATTCATCGAGAATCTCCTTGGAACGTGTTGGAGCCGCAGCGGACTCGGGACGCCTCAACCTGAGGGAACTATAGCAGCAGCCCCGGGCCGTCCGGAAACGTTAACGCGTGGCGGAAATTCGAAAATCCACCCCTGTGGCAGATGGGCAACACAGATCAACTTGCATTTTCAAGGGCCTGTAACAGATCCTCGATCAGGTCCCGGGGATCTTCCAGCCCAACCGACAGTCGCAGCAGGTCATCACTGATACCGAGCCGCGCACGCTCCTCCTCGCTCAACCTCTGGTGGGTTGTCGTCGCGGGATGTGTGACCAGACTCTTCGCATCCCCCAGATTGTTCGAAATATCGATTATTTTCAACGCATTAAGGAACCTGAAGGCCGCCGCCTTGCCGCCTTTCGGGGCGAAGGCGATCATGCCGCCGCCGGCGCTCATCTGGCGCCGGGCAAGGGCATGCTGGGGGTGATCCGGTCGGCCCGGGTAGATCAGCTTTGCCACCTGCGGATGGGCCGCCAGGGCATCCGCCACGCTCGCGGCATTCGACACATGGCGGGCCACCCGCAGTTCCAGGGTTTCCAGCCCCTTGAGCAGCACCCAGGCGTTGAACGGGCTCAGCGCCGGGCCAGTATGCTTCAGGTAGGGGGCAAGTTCGTCCTCGATGAAGCTTTTCGGGCCGAGCACGATGCCGCCCAAGCAGCGGCCCTGGCCATCGATATGCTTGGTGGCGGAATAGACGACGATATCGGCGCCCAGTTCCAGCGGCTTCTGCAGCACCGGGGTGGCGAACACATTGTCGATCACCAGCCGCGCGCCATGCCGGTGCGCCAGCGCGGCAACCGCGGCAATGTCGACCAGTTCCAGGGTCGGATTGGCCGGCGTCTCCAGGAATACGACCCTGGTGCGCGGCGTGATCGCCGCCTCCCACTGCGCCAGATCGGTGCCGTCGACCATGGTGCTCTTCACGCCGAAGCGCGGCAGCAGGTCGTTGACGATATAGGCGATCGACCCGAAGACCGCGCGCGAGCAGACGATCTCGTCGCCGGCGCGCAGCTGGCAGGTAAGCGCGGCATTCACCGCGGCCATGCCGCTCGCGGTGGCGCGCGCATCCTCGGCGCCCTCGATCAGCGCCATGCGCTGCTCGAACATCCGCACCGTGGGGTTTTCGTAGCGGCTGTAAACGAAGCCGGGCTGCTCGCCCTTGAACCGTGCCTCCGCGGCCTCGGCATTCTCGTAGGTGAAGCCGGAATTGAGGAACAGGGCTTCCGAGGTCTCGCCATAAGGTGAACGCTGCGTGGCGCCGCGCACCATGCGGGTGGCCAGCCGCCAGCCCTGAGTGTTTTTCCCTTTGCCGCCGCTCGCGTCGTCCATCGTCCTGCGCCCATCGTCTCGGCCGGACCGCGCTGCGGGGGCAACAAAAAACCCCGGCACCGCAGGCCCGGGGTTTCGTCAAACCACCCGACCTTTTAGCGGTTTGTTTAACGTGGTCCGCAAGCCGGTCGGCTCAAATCACCACGAAGACGAGGCGTCATACGGCGCGGCTGCGGCGCCGTCAAGAACAAATTGCGCGGCTTCCGGCGTCTGGGCTGCGATTCAGTCGCCGCCTGGCACCCCTGAACGCCGCCCAGCGCAGAAGCTGGAGATAAATGCTGGGCTGCAGGTTCGCCATTGCCACCGACTGGATGTTCAGCTGTTGCGCCATCTGCGGGCCTGTATATTGGCCTTACGCCCCGCAGCGCTTCCACTGGCTGATATCCCAGTGGAAATGCTTGGCATGGCTGGCATCGGCATTGGGCCCCAGCACCACCGAGAAATAGCGGCAGGCCTGCCGGCTGACCTGCCGCAGGAAATCGCCTTCCCGCCCGCGGGCGCGGAAGTGGTCGGCGATCGAAATCCGCGTGCCGTCCGCCAGGGTGAAACCCCAGATGTCGATGGCGCGGCCATGGCCATGTTCGCTGATCCGGGCGCCGTTGCCGGTCATGCGCTTACAGTTGAAACCGCCGGCGTGATTGATACTGCCCAGCGGCTTGCCGAACACGCGCAAGGCCTCGGGCTGCATCACCTCGCGCTCGAACTGCATCAGCCGCAGCGCCAGTGGACAGGTCACTTCCACCGGCCGGTTCAGCGGCACACCGGTGCGGATCAGCCGCACGCCGTTGACCAGCGTGCAGCCGCCCTTCCCCGGCTGGGCCTGGGCGATCAGCTCGAATTCGGCCCCGGTGGCGGCGAGATCGTTGAGGCAGGCGGACTGGATGGCATCCCGGTTCGGCCAGAGCCGCAGATCGCCCGACGGCGCCACCACCGGCGGGGGCGGCAGCTGCGGCAGCTGCCGCGGCGCGCAGGCGGCGACGACCAGCAGAAGGAGTATCGTGGCGGCCCGCGCCGTCGTCATTCGCTCACCGGCAGCCACAGCACCTCCTCGATCCGGTCCGCGCCGGTCAGCAGCATGATCAGGCGATCGACGCCGAGTGCGATGCCGGCGCAGTCGGGCAGGCCATGCTCCAGCGCGGCGATGAAATCTGCATCGACCGGGTAATCGTAGCCGTAGAGCTGCTTCTTCAGCGCCATATCGGCCCTGAAGCGGCGGTCCTGCTCGGCCGCGTCGGTGAGTTCGGAAAACGCATTGGCGAGTTCCACGCCGCAGGCATAGAGCTCGAAGCGTTCCGCCAGATGCGGCGCATCCTGTTTCGGCCTGCTGAGCGCCGCCATGTGGATCGGATAATCGTAAAGGATGCAGGGCGCGCCGATACCGAGATGCGGCTCCACCTTCTCCAGCGCGACGCGGAAATAGAGGTCGTCCCAGCTGTCGCCGTCGGAGACGCGCACGCCGATGCGCTGGCAGGCCTGGCGCATGGCGGCAAGATCGGGCTGCAGCGGATCGGTGCCGATGCAGGCGGCAAGATCGAGGCCGGCGAAACGCGCGAGCGCCTCATGCACGGTCAGATACTGCCACGGCCGGTCGATCACGGCCTCCTGCCCCTGCCAGCGCAGCACGGGCCGCTGCGCTGCCCGGGCCACCGCCCGCAGCAGCTGCTCGCAATCCTCCATGATCCGGCGGTAATCCTCGCCGGCGCGGTACCATTCCAGCATCAGGAAGGCGGGATGATGCAGGGCGGCGCGCTCGCCATTGCGGAAGACCGGCGCCAGCTGGAACAGCCTGTCCTCGCCGGCGGCCAGCAGCTTCTTCATGGCGAATTCCGGCGAGGTATGGAGATAGAGCGTCTGCCGCTCGCCGCCCGGAAGTTCCAGCTCGGTGGCGAAGGCCTTCAGATGCGGCTCCAGCCCGGGCGAAACCTGGAGCGCCGGGGTCTCCACCTCAGCGAAACCTTCGCCGGAAAACCAGTCGCGGATGGCGCGCAGGACGGCCTGGCGCACCTGCAGATTCGGCCGCCGCCGGGCATAGATGTCGGGCCGCCACCAGGGCGCCCGTCCCGAACTGCCGCCATCCTGCATTTTCGCGCTGACCCGGGTTGAGAAGGAATATCCGACCTGATAGTTTCCGCCCGGCATTTTCGCAAGCGGGTCCGCAGCAAGCTCGGGGCCCGCTATTCGTTTCCGGAGAGACATGTATGGCCAAGGTGAACGCCAACCAGTTGCGCAAGGGCAACGTGGTCGAGATCAACGGTAAGCTTTTCGCCGTGCTGACCGCCCAGAACATCCAGCCCGGCAAGGGCACGCCGGTGACGCAGCTCGATCTGCGCGACCTGGCGACCGGCCTGAAGACCACCGAGCGCTACCGCACCACCGAGTCGGTCGAGCGCGTCTTCATCGACACCCGCGAATTCCAGTACCTGTTCACCGAGGGCGACACGATCACCTTCATGGATATCGAGACCTACGAGCAGATCCCGGTGCCGGCCGACGTGGTGGGCGACCAGGCGGTCTGGCTGCAGGACGGCATGCATGTCGAGATCGCGCTCTATGAGGGCAGGCCGGTTTCGGTCACCCTGCCGCAGACCGTGGTGATGGAGATCACCGAAACCGAGCCGACGGTGAAGGGCCAGACGGCCTCCTCCTCCTACAAGCCGGCGATCGTCTCCAACGGCCAGCGCGTCATGGTGCCGCCGCATATCACCGCAGGCGTGCGCATCGTGATCAACATCCAGGAAGGCGGCGTCTACATGGAGCGCGCCAAGGACTGATCCACTCCGCGCAATACCCGCGCGGATCCGGGTCCATTCGCGCCCCGGCCCGGGAAACCGGCCGGGGCGCATCTGTTTTCCGCCGCGATGTCTCAGGCAAACCGCAGCCGGTTCCGGCGGCGCCACAGCAGCCAGGCGCAGGCGCCGCCGGCCAGCGACAGTGGCAGCATCGTCACATAGGCAAGGCCGCCGATCGCGGCAAAGACCGGCCCTATCGCCAGGGTCGCCAGCGCCAGCATCGCCGAATTGGCCGCGGTATAAAGGCTCTGCGCGGTCGCCGAGACGTCGGGATCGACGCCCTCGGCCATCAGCCGCATGGCGCCGAGATGGGCGCAGCCGAAGGTCGCGGCATGCAGCAGGTTCAGCACCACCAGCGCCGGGAAATCCTCCACCACGCCGGTCAGGCCCCAGCGCAGCACGCCGCCCGCGCAGGCGAGCAGCAGCAGGCCGGCGCCGCCCACCTTCAGCGCCACGCGCTGGCCGGCGGCGAACAGGATCACCTCCGCCAGCACGCCCTCGGCCCAGAGGAAACCGATCTGCGCATCGCTCAGTCCCGCGCCGCGCCAGTGCAGCGTGCCGAAGGTGTAGAACATGGCATGGGTCGCCTGCAGGCAGGCATTGGCGCCGAGGAAGGCAAGGAACAGTCTGCTGCGCAGCAGCAGCCTGGCGGGTGCGCCAAGCTTGGGCCGGTCGAGCGGCAGGCGGATATCGGGCAGCAGGTGGCTGCAGCATGCCATGACGAACGTGCCGGCGAACAGCAGCGCGAGGATCCAGTCGTCCGGGCGGCCCTTCAGCCACAGTCCCGAAAGATAGGCGGCGACGAGGAAGCTCACCGAACCCCAGAGCCGCATGCGGCCATACTGCACGCCGAAGCGGGCGGCCGAGAGCAGCGCGATGTTTTCGGTGAGCGGCGTGATCGGCGACCAGAGGATGCCGTGCAGCAGGCCGAGCAGGAAGATCGGCCAGAAGCCCTCGGCCCACCAGTAGGCGGTAAAGACGGCGACGCTGCCCCAGGCGAGCAGAATGATCGCCTGGCGGCGCGCGCTGCTGCGATCGACCAGATGCGCCGCCGCCGGCCCCGCCACGAGTCGCAGCAGGATCGCCGAGGACATCACGATGGCGATCTCCGTCGCGTTCAGGCCGCGCGATTCCAGCCATACCGACCAGAAGGGCAGATGCACGCCGGGCACCAGGAAGAAAGCCGCGAAAAATGCGCTGATCCGCCACGCGACGCCGCGCGCCTCGCTGCTCATCGTTTGCTCCTGTCGCACGGAAAAGAGGCAGGCAAAAAAGATTTACAATTCAACGGCAACAGTGTTTACAATTTCTGTTTGTGTGCGGCGCAAAAGAACGAGTCGCGGGGATTTCCAGGGGGATCAGGCGCATCATGCAGGTGTGTGTTCGACGGGGCGGCCGCAGAGTTGCGCGATGCCGCACCGGGTTTGTCCGAGGGCTTGCATGATGCAGGGACCGGCTTTCGTCAAGATCAACGGGGTCAGCCTCGTCTACCGGATGGCCGAGGAGCAGACGCTCGCGGTCGAGGATCTCTCGCTCGACATCAGGGAAGGCGAGTTCGTCGCCGTGGTCGGGCCGTCGGGCTGCGGCAAGTCCACGCTGATGAAGCTGGTGACTGGCCTGCTCAATCCGACCGCCGGCAGCATCACCATCGGCGGCAAGCCGGTGAAGGGCCCCGTCCAGGGCGTCGGCATGGCATTCCAGAACTCCACCCTGCTGCCCTGGCGCAGCACGCTCGACAACGTCATGCTGCCGCTCGAGATCGTCGAGCCGCACAAGCGCCGGCTGCGCAGCGAGCGCAAGGCCTATGTCGACCAGGCAATGGCGCTGCTCAGCACCGTCGGCCTCACCGAATTCGCCGAGAAGGCGCCGTGGCAGCTGTCCGGCGGCATGCAGCAGCGTGCCAATCTCTGCCGCGCCATCATCCACAATCCGCGGCTGCTGATGCTGGACGAGCCCTTCGCGGCGCTGGACGCCTTCACCCGCGAGGAATTGTGGGCCGTGATGCAGGCGCTGTGGATGGAGAAGCGCTTCACCGCGATCCTCATCACCCATGACCTGCGCGAGGCGGTCTATCTCGCCGACCGGGTCTTCGTGATGAGCAAGCGGCCCGGCCGGGTGATTCTGACCCGGGAGGTGGACATTCCGCGCCCCCGCACGCTGGACACCACCTTCGAGCCGTATTTCGGTTCCATCGTGCATGAACTGCGCGAGCATATCCATTCGGTGAGGGTGTCGTGACCGGCGAACGAGCGCTGCTGAAAGCCATGCCATGGCTGGTGACCATCGGCCTCTTCGTGCTCTGGGAAGCGGTCTGCATCGTCACCGGCATCGAGCCCTTCATCCTGCCGCGGCCGACGCTGGTCTTCGAGACCAGCGTGCAGTTCGCGCCGCAGATCCTGCACCATTCGCTGCAGACGCTGTACACCACCACCGCCGGCTTCGTGCTCGGCGTGGTCGGCGGCGCGCTGCTCGGGATCGCCATCGGCGCCTCGAAATTCGTCTACAACGGGCTCTATCCCGTGCTCGTCGGCTTCAACTCCATCCCCAAGGTGGCGCTGGTGCCGGTGCTGGTGATCTGGTTCGGCATCGGCACGGTGCCCGCCATCATCACCGCCTTCGTGATCTCGTTCTTCCCGATCGTGGTCAACGTCGCCACCGGGCTTGCCACCATCGAGCCGGAACTGCGCGACGTGCTGCGCTCGCTGGGCGCCAGCAAGCTGGAAATCCTGACCAAGATTGGACTTCCGCGCGCCATGCCCTATCTTTTCGCCTCGCTGAAGATCGCCATCACGCTCGCCTTTGTCGGCTCGGTGATCGCCGAGACGGTCGCGTCCAACGAGGGTATCGGCTACCTGATGCTTTCGGCCTCCTCGAGCTACAATGTGCCGCTGGTCTTTGCCGGGCTGGTCGTCGTGGCGATTATGGGCGTGCTGATGTATGCGGTAGCGGCCCTGTTCGAGCGGCGCATGACCGGGTGGGCCTTCCGCGGCAGCGATCTGATGACCTGACCCGGCCCCGCCGGGACGGGGAGGAACAGGGACCGGAGGCAGCATGTCCGAACCCGTGAGGTTCGTATCGCGCGGCCAGGTGGTGACGGTGGGGCCCGATGTCCCCCACACCATGACGGTGCTCGAGTATCTCCGCCTCCGGCTGCGCCGCACCGGCAGCAAGGAAGGCTGCGCCGAGGGCGATTGCGGTGCCTGCACGGTGGTGATCGGCGAGGCCGTCTATGGCCGCCTGCGCTACCGCGCCGTGAACGCCTGCATCCTGTTTGTCGCCCAGCTCGACGGCAAGGCATTGTTCACCGTCGAGGATCTGGCGGACGGCGAAGCCCTGCATCCCGTCCAGCAGGCGATGGTCGAGACCCATGCCTCGCAATGCGGCTTCTGCACGCCGGGCTTCGTCATGTCGCTGTTCGCCTGTTTCCATCATGGCGTGACGCCTGATGACGAAAGCCTGAAAGATGCGCTGGCCGGCAATCTCTGCCGCTGCACCGGCTACCGCCCGATCCTCGAGGCGGGACGCCGCATGTTCGAGATCGCGCGCGAGGACCGCTTCACCGCGATGGAAGCCGCCCTGCTGCAGCAGCTCGGGCAGCTGAAACGCACGCGCATGCTCAGGCATTCCACGGCGGCGGGCGATTTCCTCGCGCCGCGCAGCATCGATGAACTGATCGAAACGCTCGAGACCCTGCCGGACGGCAAAAGCTGGCTGCTGGCCGGCGGCACCGATGTCGGCCTCTGGGTGACCAAGCAGCAGCGCCAGCCACGCAGCATCGTGTATCTCGGCCGCGTCGCCGAGCTGCAGCAAATCAGCGACGACGGCCATGCCGTCACCATCGGCGCCGGCGTCACCTATGCCGACGCCTTCGCCGCCATCGAAAGCCTGCATCCGGATTTCGCCCGGATGGTCCGCCGCCTCGGCTCGGTGCAGATCCGCAATTCCGGCACCCTTGGCGGCAATATCGCCAATGGCAGCCCGATCGGCGACAGCATGCCGCCCCTGATCGCGCTCGGCGCGACGATCACGCTGCGCGGCCGGGCGGGGTCGCGGCGCCTGCCGCTGGAGGACTTCTATCTCGGCTACCGGAAGACGGCGCTGGCGCCGGGCGAGATCGTCGAAAGCGTCACCGTGCCGAAGCCCGGCGCCGACAGCCGCTTCGCGGTCTACAAGCTCTCGAAGCGCTTCGACCAGGACATCTCCGCCGTGCTCGGCGCCTTCCATGTGAAACTCGACGGTGGCACGGTCAGGGAAGCGCGCATTGCCTATGGCGGCATGGCCGCCGTTCCGGCCCGGGCACTCAGGGCCGAGGCCGCGCTGACCGGCGCATCGCTGCCGGATGTCGAGGCGGCAGTCGCGGCCCTGGCCGAGGACTTCCGGCCCCTCAGCGACATGCGCGCCTCCGCCGGATACCGCCTGCTGGCGGCGCAGAACCTGCTGCGCAAGTTCGCGCTGGAAGCGAACGGCCAGCGCATCCGCCTGGAGGCCGCCGAATGACCGCCGCCCGCAGGCCGATTCCCCATGACAGCGCGCCCCGGCATGTCACCGGCAGCGCGCGCTACATCGACGACCTGCCCGAGCCGGAAGGCCTGCTGCATGCCGCCCTGCATCTCAGCGACCGGGTGCATGCGAGGATCAGGAGCATCGATCTCAGCGCGGCCCGGGCCGTGCCGGGCGTGGCTGCGGTCATTACGGTGGCCGATGTGCCGGGCGATCCGGACATCGCGCCGGTGGTGCGTCCCGAGCCGGTGCTGGCTCAGGACACCATCGAGTTCCACGGCCAGCCGGTCGCCGCGATCGCTGCCCGCGATCTCGCCACGGCGCGGCGCGCGGCCAGGCTGGTAAAGGTGGAATACGAGGACCTGCCGCCGCTGCTCGACCTGGCCGAGGCCGTCGAGAAGCAATCCCTGCTGCTGCCGCCGCTGCAGCTGAAGCGCGGCAACGCGCAGGAGGCCATCGCCCGCGCACCGCATCGCCTGAACGGCGAGCTGCATCTCGGCGGTCAGGATCACTTCTATCTCGAGGGACAGGTCAGCCTGGCCGAGCCGCGCGAGGGTGGCGACACCTTCGTGCACTGCTCCACCCAGCATCCTTCCGAAGTCCAGAAGCTGGTCGCCCGCGTGCTGGGCAAACCGCTGCACAGCGTCACGGTGGAATGCCGGCGCATGGGGGGAGGCTTCGGCGGCAAGGAAAGCCAGGCGGCCCAGTTCGCCTGCATCGCCGCGCTGCTCGCCCATCGTACCCAGAAGCCGGTCAAGCTGCGGCTCGACCGCGACGAGGACATGATCGTCACCGGAAAGCGGCATGATTTCCTCGTCCGCTACGATGTCGGCTTCGACGCGGAGGGCCGCATCCTCGGCTACGATCTGCTGCTGGCCGGGCGCGGCGGCTGGGCCGCCGACCTGACCGGCGCCGTGGTGGACCGCGCCGTCTTCCATGCCGACTCCAGCTACTGGATTCCCGATGTGACGATCACGGGACTCTGCTGCAGAACCAACACGGTTTCGAACACCGCCTTCCGCGGCTTCGGCGGGCCGCAGGGCATGGCGGCGACCGAATACGTCATCGACGAGATCGCGCGCCATCTGGGCCGCGATCCGCTTGAGGTGCGGCTGGCCAATCTCTACGGCAAGACCGAACGCAACGTCACGCCGTATTTCCAGACGATCCGCGACAACATCCTGCCCGAGCTGTTCGCAGACCTGCTGGCCAGCAGCGACTATCGCCGCCGCCGGCAGGAGATCGACGCCTTCAATGCGCATAGTCCGCATCTGAAGAAGGGCCTGGCGCTGACCCCGGTGAAGTTCGGCATCTCGTTCACCACGAGCTTCCTCAACCAGGCTGGCGCGCTGGTGCTGATCTACGAGGACGGCTCGGTGCAGCTCAATCACGGCGGCACCGAGATGGGCCAGGGCCTCTATATCAAGGTCGCGCAGGTGGTCGCCGACGTGCTCGGCATCGGACTGGAGCAGATCCGCATCACCGCCACCCGCACCGACAAGGTGCCGAATACCTCTCCCACCGCCGCGTCATCGGGCGCCGACATGAACGGCAAGGCGGCGGAAGCGGCGGCGCTGACCCTGCGCCGGCGGCTGGCCGAGGTGGCCGCGCCAATTCTGGGCGTGCCGCCGGACGGCATCCGGTTCAGGGACGGCATGCTGCAGGGCGGCGGCAATGTCATGTCCTTCGCCGAGGCCGTGCATAACGCATACATCGCCCGTGTCTCGCTGGCTGCCTCGGGCTACTACGCCACGCCGGGCATCCATTTCGACCGCACCACGCGCAGGGGAAGCCCCTTCTTCTATTTCGCCTATGGCGTCGCAGCGACCGAAGTGCTGGTCGACTGCTTTACCGGCGAATACCGCTTCACCCGCGCCGACCTGCTGCATGATTGCGGCGACTCCCTGAACCCGGCCATCGATCTCGGGCAGGTGGAGGGCGGCTACCTGCAGGGTCTCGGCTGGCTCACCATGGAAGAACTGTGGTGGGATGCTGACGGCCGGCTGCGGACCCATGCGCCGAGCACCTACAAGATTCCGACCGCGCGCGACCTGCCGGCGGATTTCCGCGTCAGGCTGGTCAACGGCAAACCCAATCCGGCCGAGACGATCTTCCGCTCGAAGGCCGTGGGCGAGCCGCCGCTGATGCTCGCGATCTCCGGCTGGCTGGCGCTCAAGGATGCGGTGGCCGCCGCGGCCGGCACGCAGCGCGTCCATCTCGATGCGCCGGCAACGCCGGAGCGCGTGCTGCTGGCCATCGAGGCGGCGAAGCGCAAACTGGCCGCCGCGCCCGAAGCGGTGGCGGCGAAATGAGCGGCTGGCTGAATGCGCTGACGGATCTGGAACAGCGCGGCATTCCCGCCGTGCTGGTCACGGTTGCCGCCGTCGACGGTTCGGCGCCGCGCGAGGCCGGGACCAAGATGGTGGTGACGCCCGAGACCAGCATCGGCAGCATCGGGGGCGGCACGCTCGAATTCCGCGCCATCGAGATCGCCCGCCACATGCTGGGCGGCAAACAGGGGCCGAGCCTGCGCAAGTTTCCGCTCGGGCCCGCGCTGGGGCAATGCTGCGGCGGGCATGTCACGCTGCTGTTCGAACCGCAGCGGCCGGACCTGTTCAACGTCGCGCTGTTCGGCGCCGGCCATGTCGGCAGGGCGCTGGTTCAGGTGCTGAGCGCCCTGCCCTGCCGCATCCGCTGGTTCGATCCGCGCGCCGACCAGTTCCCCGACCATGTGCCGCCCGGCGTCAGTGTCGAGATCACCAATGCGCCGGAACGCGAGATCGCCGGCCTGGAGGACGGCAGCTGGCTGCTGATCATGACCCACAATCACGCGCTGGATCTCGGCATCGCCGCGAAAGCGCTGCAGGAGAACCGCTTCGCCTATGTCGGACTGATCGGCTCGGAGACCAAGCGCGCCCGCTTCGAGAAGCGCTTCCGCGAGCTCGGCATCCCGGAACAGCAGATCGTGAAACTCACCTGCCCGATCGGCATCGACGGCGTTTCGGGCAAGCATCCCGGCGAAATCGCCATCGCCACGGCAGCGCAGCTGCTGCGGCTGCGCGAGGCGGTAAAACAGGGCCTGCGCGTGGTGGACGAGAGCGCCGCCTGACCGGCAGCGATCAGCAACACTGACGTGTAATGCATGGTCGAACAGCCGCCTAGAGGCCCAGAATCCTGAGCTGGTCTTCCATTTCGCCGCGTGTCATCGGGTAATCCGTGCCGTTGCGCGCGTTCACCATCAGGCGCGGCGGCACGCGCACCAGATCCCGCTGGATCATCACCGCCGTGCGCATGGTGAACTTGGCGCGCCAGACCAGCGCCGTGATCAGCCGCCCGTTGCGCGCCTCGAAAGCCTTCTGGACCACCGAGAGCGGAATGCGGCCGTTCTGCACCAGCGCCTGCAGCACGAAATTGCGGTCCCCGCGCTCGACCGCATCCTGCACCATGTCGTTGTCGAGCTTGTTCTCCCGGATCAGCTGCATGACGCGGGCTTCGGTCTCCGCCATCGAGGGCTGGTCGTCAGCCGTCTCCTCCAGCTTCACGTCGAGGCGCTGCTCGACGATCTGGCGCAGCTCGGCCAGCGTGTCGGCCGGCAGGTCACGGCGGCCGGCCAGCCGCGTCAGCAGCGAGGCGGCAACGAAGCCCGCGATGCGCTTGGCCGCCTTGCCCGGCAGGTTCGGCCGCTGCACCAGCGGCTCGTGCCAGGGCTCGATGCCCGGCGCGGCATCGAGGATCAGGTCCAGGGTTTCCTCGCGAATCTGCGCGGAATCGTTGGCCAGCAGCGCGGCGACGGCGGAGACGTCGCGCGTCGCCACGATGGCATCCGAGACCGGACCGGACAGCCCGACGCGTCGCGCGATGGCGGCGAGCGCGCCCGACTGCGCCGCACCGGCGACGATCTCGCGCAGGTCGTCGTCGGTCAGCAGCGGCGAGAATTGCAGCACCGGCGCCGAGACGATCAGCTCGACATCATGCGCCAGCTGCCTGACCAGGTGATGCGGCACATGGTCGGCCGCCTTGATCGCCTCCGACAGCACCGCGCGGATGCGGGTCAGTTCGTCGCGCGCCAGCAGTTCCAGCGTCTGGATGGCGTATTCGCGCGCCTTGCCGGCTTCGTCGTCCGGCAGTTCAGGCAACAGGCGGGCGACCTTTTCCGCCAGCCGGGCGCGCACCTCCTCGGAGGAATCGTTGGCCAGGATGATATGGGCCTGGGCCGGCGTCGCCTCGTTCTCCGCGATGGCGCGGCGGACCTCCTCCGCCTCGTCGACGGCGAGGTAATAGAGAATCTCCGGCTGGATGTCCCGGCGCTGCGCCAGCTGCAGCCGCACCGACTTGTCGGCGGAGGCGGCGAGTTCCTTGGCCTTGTCGTAGGGAATGCTGCTCATGACGCCGCACCCGCATCGTCGTCGGGCGGCGGCGCGATATGGCTGCGACCCTTGCCGCCCTTCTTCGCCACATACATGGCCTCATCGGCGCGGCTGATCAGCGCCTCCGCCGTCTCCGGCCGGTCGAGCCGCGAGAAAACCGCGCCAACGGAGAGGCCAAGCGGAAAGCCCTCGACGCCGAATTCGCGGTCGAGCCGCCGTCCGGCTTCGTGAAGGCGCTGGGCAATCGATTCCGCCGCCGGGCGGCCGGTCTCCTCCAGCCAGATCAGGAACTCGTCGCCGCCGATGCGGGAGGCGAGATCCAGCGCACGCACGAGGCGGCGCGTCTCGTCGGCCACCGCCTTGAGCACCGCATCGCCGGTCTGGTGGCCGCGCACGTCATTCACCTTCTTGAAATTGTCGAGGTCGAAATAGATCAGCGTGCCGCGCAGGCCGTTGCGGCGATGCCGTTCCAGCCGCTTGTCCAGCTCGGCGAGGAAGGCGCGGCGGTTGAGCAGGCCCGTCAGGCCGTCGGTATTGGCCAGCTTGTTGAGCTTCTTCTGCGCCCGGCGCAGCGCATCGACCCGCTCGCGCGCCTCGGTCACGTCGCGCGCCACGCCGCGGGTTCCGAGCCATTCGCCCCTGGTGTCGCGCACCGGCAGGCAGGACACCTCGAAACAGCCGATGCTGCCGTCCTTGCGCTGCAGGAAGACTTCCACCGCCTCGAGCTGCGCATTGGCGTCGAAGGGCCAGATGGCAGGCGCCGGCGTTTCCGGATCGTCCGGCGCCGCCAGCTCGCGCGCCGAGCGGCCTTCCAGTTCGCGCGCGGTATAGCCGAGCGCGCCGCGCGGCGAGACGAAGCCGAAGCGGCCGTCGGATCTGGTCTCCCAGGCGAAATCCGTCGAGCAGGCAACCAGATCGCGGAACAGCTGGCGCGACTGCATCAGTGCCTGGATCAGGTTGCGTTCCAGCGTGGTATCGCGCGCCAGGAGCAGCACCTGCCGCGTCGTGCTGTTCGCGCCGCCGGCGGGAATCAGCGTGACCTGCAGGGCCGCGCCGCGCGCACCGGGCAGGTCGGCATGTTCCTGCCGCGGCCGACCGTCGCCCAGCGCGGCGTCGATGGCGGCTGCAAGCGCCGGCAATGCGCCGCCGGCAATGGCGGAAAGCAGCGGTTCGGCCGCCGCATTGGCAACCAGCACGCCGCCCTTGTGATCCAGCAGGGCAGCGGGGCCGGGAAAAAGCGGCACCAGAGCAGCCGGTGCGATCTGAGCCTCGCCCTGTTCCCCTGCCACTTCCTGCCCCAAAGCCAGACCCGGCGCGACCAACAAACCCTCCCGCGCGGCCCGCATCCGCGGCCGCCGATGCTCGCCATTCTAGACGGAAGGTCCTATCCTGCGAAACCGTGATGACGCCGCCTCAAATGCCTGCCGCTGCTGACAAAACCGCCTTTCTCGCCGGCGACGCCCTGCGTCGGGCCGAGACCTGGATTTTCGACCTGGACAACACGCTCTACCCGGCGCGCTGCAACCTCTTCGCGCAGATCGACCAGCGCATGGGCGAGTTCATCTGCGGCCATTTCGGCATCGCGCTGGAGGACGCCAAGCGGCAGCAGAAGGGCTTTTTCAACCGCCATGGCACGACCCTGCGCGGCCTGATGGTGGAACACGGCATCGATCCGGCCGCCTTCCTGGAATACGTGCATGACATCGACGTTTCGGTCGTGCCGCCGGCGCCGGAGCTGGATGCCGCGCTCGACCGCCTGCCCGGCCGCAAGATGATCTACACCAACGGCACCGTCGCCCATGCCGACCGCGTGCTGCAGCGGCTCGGCATCGCGCATCATTTCGAGGCGGTGTTCGACATCGTTTCGTCGCAATACCTGCCGAAGCCGCAGGAGACGCCCTACCGCCGGCTGCTGGACGCCCATGCGGTCGATCCGCGCAGCGCGGTGATGGTGGAGGACATGGCGCGCAACCTGGTGCCGGCGGCAGCGCTCGGCATGACCACGGTGTGGATTCCGACCCACGAGGCCTGGTCGGCGCCGGACGACGGCGACGGCCATATCCATCACATCGCCCCCGATCTGACCGCCTTCCTCACCGACCTGACCCGGGGCTGAACGCCGCCGCTGGTTGACTGGCAGGGCCCGGCGGCTATTGTCTCGCGGATTTCGCGCCCTCCCGTGACGCCTGCAAGAGGAATTTCCATGTCCGACGCCGCCCTCAAGAGCCAGCTGCAGCCCGTGATCGACGCCGCCTGGGACAACCGCGACCAGGTCAATTTCCAGACCAAAGGCGAGATCCGCGATGCCGTGGAAGCGACGCTGGAGGCGCTGGACGACGGCAGGCTGCGCGTCGCCGAGAAGACGGGCGGCAAATGGGAAGTGAACCAGTGGGCCAAGAAGGCCGTGCTGCTGTCCTTCCGCCTCACCGACAACATGCTGATCTCGGATGCGCCGGGCGGCGCGCACTGGTTCGACAAGGTGCCGTCGAAATTCGCCGGCTGGAACGAGCAGCGCTTCCGCGCCGCCGGTTTCCGCGCCGTGCCGGGCGCGGTGGTGCGCCGGGCAGCCTATATCGCGCCGGGCGTGGTGCTGATGCCGAGCTTCGTCAATCTCGGCGCCTATGTCGACAGCGGCACCATGGTGGACACCTGGGCCACCGTCGGTTCCTGCGCCCAGATCGGCAGGAACGTGCATCTCTCCGGCGGCGCCGGCATCGGCGGCGTGCTCGAGCCGCTGCAGGCCAATCCGGTGATCATCGAGGACAACTGCTTCATCGGCGCCCGCGCCGAGGTGGCAGAGGGCGTGATCGTCGAGGAGGGCTCGGTGCTCTCCATGGGCGTCTATCTCGGCGCCTCCACCAGGATCATCGACCGCGCCACCGGCGAGGTCTTCCAGGGCCGCGTGCCGGCCTATTCGGTGGTGGTGCCGGGCAGCCTGCCGGGCAAGCCGCTGCCCAACGGCGAGCCGGGCCCGTCGCTCTACTGCGCGGTGATCGTCAAGCGGGTCGACGCTCAGACCCGCTCGAAAACCTCCATTAACGAACTGCTCCGCGACTGACACAAACGCTTCGTTAAGGGCTGGCGGAGAGACTGGCGGGCGAACAGGCCCGCCATGACCAAGCCCCAGCGCCTCGATCCGAACGCCTTCCGCCGCGCCTCCGTCCTGGTGGCCGAGGGCGATCGCGGCCTGCGCCGCGCCCTGCGCGACGTGCTGCTCGGCATGGGCTTTCCGGTGATCCATGTCGCCGGCACCGCGGCCGAGGCGCAGCGCCAGCTGCTGCAGAACAGCCCGAACGTGGTGCTGCTGGACAACAGGCTGCCCGGCAGCGATGGCATCAGCTTCACCCGCCGGCTGCGCCGCGACCGCGCCTCGGGCGGCCAGACGCCGATCATCCTGATGGCGGAAGCCCCAGACACCGCCCTGGTGGCCGCCGCCCGCGACGCCGGGGTCAACGAGATCGTGGTCAAGCCGGTCGCGATGGAGGCGCTGATCCTGCGGCTGATGCATGTGCTGCAGGTGCCGCGCCGCTTCATCCGCAGCAGCAGCTTCGTCGGCCCCGACCGGCGCCGGCTGGGCGAGCGCCGCCGCAGGGCGGACCGGCGCCAGACGGTGCAGATCGCGGCGGGGAACGAACGCCGCCAGCGCATCGACCGCCGCTACGGCGAGGATCGCCGCAAGTCCGGCTGAGACGCGACACGCCGGGATTCCGGATTGTCCGCTTGCATTACAATTCTGCTTCTTTACAATCCCGGCCGGCGGTGCGCAGACACCGTGTGGGGGAGGAACAGGCATTCCCATGCCGGCGGTACCGTTGAAAGCGACCAGGACCGGAAGCAGGACCAGCCTGCGCGGGGCCCCTGCCGGCACCGCGGTGGATTACGGCCGCCTGCCGCAGCATGTCGGCTATCTGCTGCGCCTGGCGCAGCTGCGGGTCTGGGAGGATTTCTACGCCCGCCTGGCGCCGACCGGCATCACGCCCTCGCTGTTCTCCGCCCTCATCCTCGTCGAACGCAATCCCGGCCTGCAGCAGAGCCGGCTGGGCGAGGCCCTGGGCGTCGCCCGCTCGGGCGCCATGACCATGGTCGACCGGCTGGAGCGGCTCGGCCTGGTGGAGCGCCGCACCGATCCGCGCGACCGCCGCGCCTACGGCCTCTTCCTGACGCCCGAGGGCCAGCGCCGCATGGCCGAATTCACCGCCCGCGTCGCCGAGCATGACCGCCATGTCACCGGCGCGCTCACCCCGGCCGAACACCAGACCCTGATGCAGCTGCTGCAGAAATTCATCGGCCCGGCGCGCAACGGCGGCGCCGTCCATTCCGCAGCGGAAGACGATCCGCTACCGTCACGCCACAAGCCTGCCGCCGGAACAGCCCGGTAGCAGCGGCCAGAGAAGTCGAAGAAGCTGACAATCCACGGGAGGAACAGCAAATGACCAAGCTTACACGCCGCCAGTTCGCCGCCGGCACCGTCGCCGGCGCCGCCCTGTTCGCCGGCAGCGGCCCCTTCAACATCGTCCGTGCCCAGGGCGCCAAGCTGCGCATCGGCTCGATCCATCCGCGCTCGGGCTACCAGGCCCAGCTCGGCCTCGCCTGCCAGCGCGGCATCGACATCGCCCCGCGCGTGCTGAAGCAGCTCGGCATGGGCGCCGACATCGAGATCATGAGCGCCGACACCGAATCCAACGTCGACGTCGCGCGCAGCCGCGCCGAGAAGCTGATCAATGACGGCGCCAATGTGCTGATCGGCGCCTTCGACAGCGGCCAGTCGGCCGCCATCGCCCAGGTCGCCGAGCAGAAGGGCGTGCCCTACATCATCAACGTGGCCGCCGCGCCGCAGATCACCGAACAGGGCTACAAGTTCGTCTTCCGCAACTTCCCGACCGCGCCGATGCTGGTCGGCGACGGCCTGAACCTGATGAAGGGCGTCTTCGAGAAGAGCGGCATCACGCCGAAGACCGCCGTCTTCATGCATGTGAACGACACTTTCGGCCAGTCGATGGCCGGCGCGATCAAGGCGATGGCGCCGCGCTTCAACCTGCCCTTCCAGATCGTCGAGACCATCGCCTACGACCCGCAGGCCAAGGACCTCTCGGTGGAGATCGCCAAGGCCAAGGCGACCGGCGCCGAGATGCTGATGCCGGTGACGCGCCTGAACGACGCCATCCTGATGGTGCGCGAGATGGTCAAGCAGCGCTGGGAGCCGAAGATCGTCATGAGCCCCGGCGCGCCGGGCTTCTACGAGGGCCAGTTCTACAAGACGCTGGGCAAGTTCTCGAACGGCATGATCACCAACGTGCCGTGGTACAACCCGCGTTCGCAGCTTACCCAGAAGCTGCTGGACGAGTTCACCAAGACCTACAAGAACGAGATGTTCGAACTCAATGTCGGCTTCTCGTTCGAGGCCGTGATGGTCGCCGCCGACGCCTTCAACCGCGCCAAGAGCACGGACGGCAAGGCGCTGGCCGACGCGATCCGCCAGACCAGGATCGAAAACCACGTGATGGCCGGCGGCACGCTGCAGTTCAACGAGAAGGGCCAGAACGTCAACATCAAGTCGGTCACGCTGCAGAACCTCGACCAGCGGCCGAAGGTGGTCCTCCCGCTCGACATCGCGGAAGACAACCTCCTGCTGCCGCTGCCGAGCTGGAGCAAGCGCTGACAGCCGCGTAACCGCAACGATTGCCGAAGATGACCGATGCCTGCTGAACTCATCGCCAACGTCGCCCTGCAGGGCATACTGACAGGGCTGGTCTACGGCCTGATGGCGCTCGGGCTGTCGGTCATCTTCGGCGTCGTGCGCGTGGTGAACTTTGCCCATGGCGAGATGATGACGATCGCGAGCTATGCCGCGATCGTCGCCTTCGGCGCCTGGAACATCGACCCCCTGGTGGCCATGGTGCCGATCGCGGTAATCCTCTTCGCGCTCGGCTATGTCATGCAGGCGGTCCTGATCAATCCCTTCGTCAACCGCCCGGAACACAGCCAGTTCATCCTGCTCGCCGCCGTGGCCATCATCATGGTCAATGCGCTGCTGATGGTCTTCGGCCCCGATGCGCGCAGCGTTCTGGTCGACTACTCGCTCGACTCGGTCGAGATCGGCCCGTTGCTGGTCGACAAGGTGCGCGTGATCACCGCCGTGCTGGCGCTGGCGATCGCCGCCGGCCTGTTCGCCTTCTTCAGGCTGACCCGCACCGGCCGCGCCATCCGCGCCTGTGCCGACAACTACCTCGGCGCCCTGGTGGTCGGCCTCAACGTCAGACGGCTCTATGCCCTGACCTTCGGCATCGGCTCGGCCTGCGTCGGCGCCGCCGGCGCCATGATGGTGCTGCTGATCGACACCACGCCGAGCATCGGTCCGGCCTTCACCCTGCAGGCCTTCGTCATCGTCATCGTCGGCGGACTGGGCTCGATGCCCGGCGCGCTGCTCGGCGGCATCCTGATCGGCCTGTCGGAAGCGATGTCCGGCCTGTTCTTCGCGCCCTCGGCGAAAAGCATGTTCGCCGTCGCGCTGCTGATCCTCGTGCTGCTCTTCCGCCCGCAGGGCCTGCTGGGACGCAAAGCATGATCGCCCGTCTTGTCGATGGCGTGCCGAAGCGCGCGCTGATCCTGCTCGGCCTGCTCATGGCCGCGATGCTGGTCGCGCCGCTGCTGGTCGACCCCTACATCCTCTCCGTCCTCGTCATCATTCTCTACTTCGCCTATACCGGCCAGGCCTGGAACGTGATGATGGGCTTCGCGGGCCAGCTCAGCCTCGGCCATGCGCTCTATGTCGGCCTCGGCGGCTATACGGCGGCCGCGCTTTACGTGCATTTCGGCATCGGTCCCTGGGCCGGCGTCTGGGTCGCCATCGCGATATCCATGGCCTTCGGCCTCGGCATCGGCTTCCTCGCCTTCCGCTTCGGCATCGGCGGCGTCTATTTCGCCCTGCTGACCATCGCCTTCGCCGAATTCACCCGCATCGGTTTTGACCACTTCGACTGGGTCAACGGCTCGGGCGGCCTCTTCCTGCCGGTCGAGCAGTACAGCGTGAACGACCTGCCGAACCTGCGCGGCTCGCCCACCATGTTCTACTACATCCTGCTGGCGCTCACCGCCGGCGCCTTCCTGCTCTGCCGCTGGCTGCTGACCGGCCGCATCGGCTATTACTGGCTGGCAATCCGCGAAGAGCCGGAAGCGGCACAGACGCTGGGCATCAACGTCTTCCGCTACAAGATGATCGCCGTCGCCATCTCCGCCGGCATGACGGCGCTCAGCGGCGTCTTCTTCGCCTTCTACTACAACAACCTGTTTCCCGAGCAGATCTTCAACATCAGCCGCTCGATCGAACTGATCCTCGGTCCGATCATCGGCGGCGTCGGCTCGCTGTTCGGGCCGATCCTCGGCGCCTTCGTGCTCACCGTACTGGCGGAAACCGTCACCGAGGTGATGCATGCGCTGGGCTACGAGATCCCCGGCATCAAGCAGGTCTTCTACGGTATCTGCCTGCTGGTGGTGATCATCTACCTGCCGCACGGCATCTGGCCGCCGCTGCGCAAGCGCCTCGGCCTGGAGCAGAAGCCATGAGCGCGCCGCTGCTGTCGGTTTCGGGCATCTCGAAAAGCTTCCGCGGCCTGCGCGCGGTGCGGCAGGCCTCGCTGGAGGTGCCGCAGGGCGGCATCGTCAGCCTGATCGGACCGAACGGCGCCGGCAAGACGACGGTGTTCAACATGATCGCCGGCGTCTTCCGCCCGGACGAAGGCAGCATCACCTTCGACGGAAAGCGCATCGACGGGCTGCGGCCGGACCAGATCTGCCATGCCGGCATCGGCCGCACCTTCCAGATCGTGAAGCCGTTCAAGGAACTCACGGCGCTGGAGAACGTGCTGGTCGGCGCGCTGCGCGCCGAGCGCGACGTGCGGGCGGCGAAGCGCAAGGCGGAAGCCGTGCTCGACCGCCTCGGCATGCTGGACAAGCGCGGCCAGCCGGCGGCGCAGCTCACGCTGCCCGAGCGCAAGCGGCTGGAAGTGGCGCGCGCGCTGGCCGGCGAGCCTAAGCTGCTGCTGCTGGACGAGGTGATGGCCGGCCTGCGCCCGACCGAAACCGACCAGATGGTCGCCGTCTTCCGCGAGATCAATGCGAAAACCGGCATGACCATCCTGCTGATCGAGCATGTCATGCGCGCCGTGATGGCGCTGTCGCAGCAGGTCGTCGTGCTGCATCATGGCCAGGTGATCGCCGACGGCACGCCCGAGCAGGTGGTGCGCGATCCGGCCGTGCTGGAATGCTATCTCGGCGAGGAGGCCGCGGTATGAGCCTCGTCCTCGACCATGTCGATGTCTTCTACGGCGACGCCCAGGCGCTGGACGACGTCTCGCTGGAAGTGCCCAGGGGCAGCATCGTCGCCATCGTCGGCGCCAACGGCGCCGGCAAGTCGACCCTGATCCGCACCATCGCCGGCATCGAGACGCCGCGGCGCGGCAGCATCCGCTATCAGGGCGAGGAGATCGCCGGACTGCCGAGCTACAGGGTCTGCAATCTCGGCATCGGCCAGGTGGCGGAAGGCCGCCAGGTCTTCCCGACGCTGACGGTAGCCGAGAACCTGCAGATGGGCGCCCTGCTGCCGCGCGCGCGGGCGAAGGAAAAGGCCACGCTGGAAGAGGTCTATGCGCTGTTCCCGAAGCTGGCCGAGCGCCGCGACCAGGCGGCCGGCACCATGTCGGGCGGCGAGCAGCAGATGCTGGCCATCGGCCGCTGCCTGATGAGCCAGCCCGAACTGATCATGTTCGACGAGCCCTCGCTCGGCCTGGCGCCTGCGATCGTGCAGGAGGTGTTCCGCATCATCAAACTGCTGCACGAGCAGCGCGGCATGACAGTGATCCTGGTCGAGCAGAATGTCGCCGTGTCGCTGAAGCTCGCCGACCGCGCCTATGTGCTGGAGAACGGCCGCATCGTCATGCAGGGCAGCGGCGAGGAACTGCTGCACGACGACCGCGTCCGGCAGGCCTATCTGGGGCTGTAAAGCCGGCTCTCACCAGCTTCGCCGCC
>NZ_DATGQG010000037.1:0-20381 GCF_035304305.1 Ferrovibrio sp. | reverse complement strand
AACTTTTCCATGATCTGTCCTCTCCCGGCTCAGATGAACTTGCGCACGTCGGCGAGCTTGCCGGTGACGGCGGCGGCAGCCGCCATTGCCGGGCTCATCAGATGGGTGCGGCCGCGCGGGCCCTGACGGCCCTCGAAATTGCGGTTGGAGGTGGAGGCGCAGCGCTCCTCCGGCTTCAGCCGGTCGGCGTTCATCGCCAGGCACATCGAGCAGCCCGGTTCGCGCCACTCGAAGCCGGCCTCCAGGAATATCCTGTCCAGACCTTCCTCCTCGGCCTGGTGCTTCACCAGACCCGAGCCGGGCACCACCATGGCCTGCACGCCGGCCGCCACCTTGCGTCCCTTGGCAACGGCGGCCGCCGCCCGCAGGTCCTCGATGCGGCCATTGGTGCAGGAGCCGATGAAGACGCGCTGCACCGGAACCTCTTCCAGCTTCTGGCCCGGCGTCAGGCCCATATAGCTGAGCGCGCGCTCCAGGGCGGCGCGCTTCTGCTCGTCCTTCACCTCGGCGGGATTCGGCACGGCGCCGGTGATCGGCGCCACGTCCTGCGGGCTGGTGCCCCAGGTGATGTGCGGCGCGATTTCGGAGGCCTTCAGCTCGACCACCGCGTCATAATGCGCGCCCTCGTCGCTGGGCAGGGTCTTCCACCAGGCCAGCGCCTGCTCCCAGGCGGCACCCTTCGGGGCATGCGGACGGCCCTTCAGGTATTCGAAGGTCTTCTCGTCCGGCGCGATCAGCCCGGCGCGGGCGCCGGCTTCGATCGACATGTTGCAGACCGTCATGCGGCCTTCCATCGAGAGGCTGCGGATGGCACTGCCGGTATATTCCATGACATAGCCGGTGCCGCCGGCAGTGCCGATCTTGCCGATGACGGCAAGGATGATGTCCTTGGCGGTGACGCCCGGACCCAGCTCGCCCTCGATGTTGACCTTCATGTTCCTGGCCTTGCGTTGCGGCAGGGTTTGGGTCGCCAGCACATGCTCGACTTCCGAGGTGCCAATGCCGAAGGCCAGGCTGCCGAAGGCGCCGTGGGTCGAGGTATGGCTGTCGCCGCAGACGATGGTCATGCCCGGCTGGGTGAAGCCCTGCTCCGGCCCGACGATATGCACGATACCCTGGTTGATATCGTTCATCGGGTAGTAGCGGACGCCGAATTCCTTCGCGTTGCGGTCCAGCGTTTCGACCTGGATGCGGGCCTCGTCATCGGAGAAGACGAACTGGGCGCGGTCCGGGGTGGTCGGGACGTTGTGGTCCGGCACGGCCACCGTGCGGTCGGGGCGGCGGACCTTGCGGCCGGCAGCCCTCAGGCCGGCAAAGGCCTGGGGCGAGGTAACCTCATGGACCAGATGCAGGTCGATATAGATGAGGCCGTTGCCATCGGCATCCATATCCACCAGATGGCTGTCCCAGATCTTGTCGTAAAGCGTGCGGGGCGCGGTCATATCGGTCTCTTGCTGGTCTGAACTTGGCGAAAATGCGAGGCATTCTGCCTCGGGAAGGCGGGATTCAACAGGAGTGGGGCGCCATAGTCCAGTGGCTGTTCCATCGGCTCGGCTGGATTTAAATTCGCCCCCGGCTTAAAAGATTCTCATGGCCCACCTGCCCAGCCGCCGTCTGCTGCCGCTCAATGCCCTCAAGGCCTTCGAAGCCGCCGGCCGGCATCTCAATTTCACCGCCGCCGCCGAGGAGCTCTCGGTCACCCTGTCGGCGATCAGCCACCAGATCCGCCAGCTGGAGGAACTGCTGGGCGTGCCGCTGTTCCGCCGCACCCGCAAGGGGCTGGTGCTCTCCACCGAGGGGCAGCTGATCCTGCCCGACGTGCAGGAAGGCTTCGACCATCTGGCCTCCGCGCTCAGCAAGCTGGAGGCGCGCCGCGGCGAGGGCACACTCACCGTCTCCATGCTCTCGACCTTCGCCATGCGCTGGTTCATCCCGCGCCTGCCGCGGTTCCAGGAGAGCTATCCCGACATCGAGGTGCGGATCACCACCTCGATCAAGCCGGCCGATCTGGAACATGAGGGGATCGACTGTGCGATCCGCCATGGCGACGGCAACTGGCCGGGGCTGAAGGCGACGCGGCTGTTCTCTGAATCGCTGGTGCCGGTGGCGCATCCGAAATTCGCCAGGCTGATCCGCGAGCCGGCGGACCTGGCCAGCCACAAGCTGCTGCATTCGCAGAACCGCCGCGACGACTGGCGCATCTGGCTCAGCGCAGTCGGCGAGAACGGCATCGATCCCAATATCGGGCCGATGTTCGAAACCCGCTCCTACGCGATCCAGGCCGCGGTGCAGGGCATGGGCGTTGCCGTGATGGATCCCGAACTGGTGGCCGAGGAGGTGGCCGGCGGGCGGCTGGTCAAGCTCTTCGACACGACCCTGCCGCTCACCAACGCCTACTGGTTCGTCTGCCTCGAGCACATGGCCGATGCGCCGCGCATCAAGGCGATGCGCGAATGGCTGATCGAGGATGTTTCGACGAAGAAGGCGAAGAAGAAGGGCGAGGCGGCCTGACGCCGCCTCGCGGATGTGTCAGCGCTTGTCGAGCGACAGCGGACCGGGTCCGAAGGCGGCCACGAAGAGCAGGCCGCCGGTAATGGCGAGATTCTTGAAGAAATTGATCTTCTGCGCCGCGACCTGTTCCGCCGGGAACGCCCAGTAATTGTGGAACAGCACCGCCGCCGCCACGGTGAAGATGGCGAGGATCAGTGCGGCATAGCGCGCCTTGAAGCCGATCAGCAGCGCGATGCCGACCACGAGTTCGACGAAGATCGTACCGGCCGCCGCCACCTGCGGCAGCGGAATGCCCTTCGAGGCAATGTAGCCGACCGTGCCCTCGAAGCCGCCGATCTTGCCGAAGCCGGCAGGAATGAACAGCAGGGCGATCAGGATGCGTCCGATCACGGGACCGAACTTTTCGATGAAGGCCATTTTGGATTTCCGTTTTTTGTGGAAGCCGGTGCGGCGCGAATTTTTTCGAATCGCCGCCTGCACAGACTACCATCGTTAATCGGGAAACGGCGGGGATTTACTTCCCCGCCGTTCTGCTGATGGGCCGGCTGCCGGTTACGCAGCCTTGTCCATGGCCGCGAGCGCCTCGGCCTCGCGGGCCAGCGCGCGCTGCACGGCGGGCCGCTGCTTCATGCGCTCGAAATGCTTGCCGTAATTCGGATACTGAGAGACATCGAGACCGAGCTTGGTGGCCCAGTTGTAGAAGACGAAGATATAGGCGTCCGCCACCGACCATTCGCCGAAGACCCAGTCCTTGCCCTCGAGCGCCTTTTCGATGAGGGCGAAGTTGGCCGCGGTGGCCTTGGCCGCCAGCGCCTTCACGTTGTCCGCGCTGTCCGGCAGGTCGCAGAAATTCTGCGGGCCGAAGAAGCGGCTCATCACCGGATGTACGCCGGAGGCGCACCAGGCGATGAACGACAGCGCCTCGGCTTCCTTCAGCGCATCGCCGGCCGGCAGCAGCTTCGCATTGGGATAGCTGCGGCTGAGAAAGGTGAGGATGGCAGTGTTCTCGGTCAGCGGCTTGCCGTCCACGATCAGCAGCGGAACCTTGCCCTTCGGATTCAGCGCCAGGTATTCCGGCGTGCGGGTCTGGCCCTTGCGCGTATAGGTCGGCTTCGGCGTGAAGGTTGCGCCGGCCTCCTCCAGAGCGATATGGGTGGCGAGCGAGCAGGCGCCGGGCGAGAAGTGGAAGTCGAGCTTGGCCATTGTCTGTTTTCCTCCTGGTATCGGCACATGACTGCCGGATCAGAGGGATAGGCTCAATAGTATCTAATTGCAAGCAGGCACCTTGAGCCTCTATACTTGCCAAATGGATACCAAGGCTCCGCTCGATTTCCGCCGGGCCCTCACCGAAGACGGCCAGCCGCTCTGCGCGCACATGATCGGCGTCACCCTGGAGCTCATCGCCAACAAATGGGCGGTGCCCACCATTCTGACCCTCGCCCAGGCCCGGGGCGAGCCGCTGCGTTTCAGCGAACTCGCGCGCGCCATCCCGCTGATCACGCAGAAGGAGCTGACCAAGCAACTCCGTGCGCTTGAGGCCGCCGGTCTGGTCGGCCGCCGGGTGCATGCCGCGGTGCCGCCGAAGGTGGAATACTGGCTGACCGATCTCGGCGCCTCGCTCAAGCCGGTGCTGCATGCGCTGGCGCGCTGGTCCGCCGAGAAGCAGCCGGAACTTGCCGGTCATCTGAAGCGCAACAATCCGGAAGCTTTCGCGGCCATCGTCGCCCGGGCAGCAGCGCAGGACGCGGCCCAGTAGGCCCTTTCACCGCATTCTCTGGAAACTTTTTAATCAGCGGCGGAACAGGCGGCGGCAGATGCCGTTGTGCTCTCCACCGGTCACGCATCGGTCGCCCCATTTCCGGAGAGAGCAACATGGCCTTCAATCCCCTGCGCGAACGCGGCATTCCGCTGGAGAAGCAGTTCCGCAACTGGTCGGAACTGAACGTAAAGCCCTACGACAAGGAAACCGTACATCCCTACAGCCGCTGCCGCGGCATCGTGATGAACGGCATCGAGGTCGAGGCGGTGATGTTCTCCCACACCATGGCGCGCCATACGGCCGATCCGAAGATCAAGCAGCAGCTGGCGCTGGTGCGGCGCGCCGAGGCACAGCAGCAGAAGGCGATCAACTGGCTGATTCCCGGCGATGAATCGACGCTGGAAGTCACCATCGGCTACGAGCAGGTGGCGGTCGATCTCACCGCCTGGGTCGCCCAGCACGAGCCGGACGCCTATCTGAAGCAGGTCTACGAATTCGGCCTGCTGGAGGATTTCGACCACCTCTACCGCTACGCCAACCTGATGGCGCTGATCGAGAGCGACAAGAAGGCCGAGAAGATCGTCGGCGGGCTGACCGAGATCATGCCCGGCCGGCCGACCATCTTCGAGCACCGCGATCCGCGCGACGAAATCCGCCGCCCGATGACCGCGCTGGCCGCCGACCCGCAATCGATCCTGAACGCGCTGACGGTTATGGCGGCCGAGCAGCAGACGATGAACTTCTACATGACGATCGGCAACCGGCCGCAGGAAATGCTGGCTCGTGGTCTCTATGCCGAGATCGCCGAGATCGAGGAGCAGCATGTCAGTCATTACGAATCGATCCTCGATCCGACGGCGAGCTGGCTGACCAATCTGGTGATGCACGAATACAACGAATGCTGGCTCTACTGGTCCTTCATGGAGCAGGAGCCGGACAAGCGGGTGAAGGCGCTTTACGAACTCCATCTCAACATGGAAATCGAGCATCTGCGCATCGCCTGCGAGATGATGCGCCAGATCGAGAACCGCGATCCGGAAGAGATGCTGCCAAAGGCCCTGGAGGAGCCGCTGCTGTTCCAGGAGAACAAGGCCTATCTGCGCAAGGTCCTGGCCGAACAGGTCGATCTCACGTCCAGTGAAAGCGAGTTCATGCCGGTCTCCGACCTGCCGGCGGATCACCGCTACTTCGACTATCAGGGCGTCGTCAATAAGGGCGGGGTGCCGAGCGAACAGGTGATCGAACAGGCGCGCAGTGAGCTGGGCGAGGAATACCGGCTGCAGACGGAAGGCGGCCACCCGGTGCCCGGTCTGAAGCGGGAAAAGAACCGAGACGGCGCCAGCACCGAATACGCCAACCGCATGGCGGCCTGATCCATGGCCAAACGGACGCAGGCCAAACGCAAGACGGCGGCCAAGCGGCGGACCACCCGGTCCGCTGCTGCCCGCCCTGCCGCCAAGCGGACCGCGGCACGGAAAGCGGCCGGCAAGACTGCCGCTCGCCGCGCAACGGGCCGCGGCAGAGGCACCACGGGTCGGACCGCCGCGCGCAAGCGCTCGGGGGCAAGCGGCGCCAAGCTGATGGGCCGGCTGGCCGTCGAGCAGAAGGTTCCGGTCGACGCCACGCGCCTGCTCACCCAGGATCATCGCGAAGTCGCTTCCCTGTTCGACCAGTTCAAGATGCTGGAGGACGCGGACGAGAAGCAGGCGCTGGCCCTCAAGATCTGCCTGCTTCTGAAGGTGCATGCGCAGATCGAGGAGGAACTCCTCTATCCCGCAGCGCGCGGCATGCTCGATGACGAGGATCTGGTCGACGAGGCCGAGGTCGAGCATGGCAGCGCCAAGTCCCTGATCGCCCAGATCGAGAAGATGGCGCCGGAAGACGAACTCTACGACGCGAAGGTCAGCGTCCTTGGCGAATATGTCCGCCACCATGTCAGGGAGGAGGAGAGCGAACTCTTCCCTGCCCTGCGCGAGTCCGGCCTCGACATGATGGAGCTCGGTGGCGAACTGGCGGCGCGCCGGGTCGAACTGCTGGCCCGTCTGACCGGAAAGGCCTGACGCTCAGGGCGCCACGCCGAGATCCCGCAGCAGGTCTTCCAGCTGGGTCGAGACATAGGGCTTTTCAAGGAAACGCAGCAGCGGGTCGTCGGCGAAGCGCGTGCGCATGGTGGCCTCGCCATAGCCGCTGGCGATGACGATCGGCAGCCGGGTGTCGATTGCCCGCAACTCGCCGACCAGTTCGTCGCCGCGCATGTCCGGCAGGCCGAGGTCGACCACGGCCGCGTCGATGCTGCCGGCGCCGAGGCGCAGGCGTGTGATCGCCTCCCGCCCCGTGGCGGCCTGCAGCACGCGGAAGCCGGAATCCTGCAGCGCATCGGCCATCAGGCCGCGCATCATCGCATCATCCTCGACGAAAAGCAGGCTGCGCCGGCGCGATTTCACATCAAGGATGTCGCGCAGCTTGGCGGCCAGTGCCGCGTAGGTGAACGGCTTGGTGATGAGCTGCACCCCGGGGTCGAGCCGTCCGTCATGGACGATGGCGTCGCGGGCATAGCCGGTGGTGAACAGCACCTTCAGCTCCGGCCGGCGCTGCAACGCCTCGTCGGCCAGCTGACGTCCGTTCATGCCGCCCGGCAGGCCGACATCGGTGAACAGCAGAACGATATCCGGATGCCGGTCCAGCAGATCCAGCGCGGTTCTGCCGTCCGGCGCCTGCAGTACCTTATAGCCGAGATCCGACAGCATCTCGGTGGAGTAGGCGCGCACATCGGCATCGTCCTCCACCACCAGCACCAGTTCCTCGCCGTCGCTGAACGGGCCGGCGAAGGCGGCCGGCTGATCCTCCGTTTCCGTGTCGGCAATCATGCGCGGCAGGTAGACCCGTACGGTGGTGCCCTGGCCGGGCTCGCTGGAGAGCTTCACATGGCCGCCGGACTGTTTCACGAAGCCATAGACCTGACTCAGGCCAAGGCCGGTGCCGTGCCCGACATCCTTGGTGGTAAAAAACGGTTCGAAGGCATGCGCCATCACCTCCGGCGTCATGCCGCGACCGGAATCGGACACGCAGATCATCACATACTGGCCGGGTGCCATTTCGGACTGGCGGACGGCCTGTTCCTCGTGGATTTCCGTATTCGCCGTTTCGATGATCAGCTTGCCGCCGTCGGGCATGGCGTCGCGGGCATTGACGGCGAGATTGAGGATCGCGCTTTCCAGCTGGTTCGGATCGGCATGGGTACGCCACAGGCCGCCGGCGAGGACGACTTCCACCGAGACCTGTTCGCCGAGGGTCCGGCGCAGCAGGTCCGACATGCCGGAAACCAGCTTGTTGACGTCGACCGGCTTGGGCTCGAGCGGCTGACGCCGGGAGAAGGCGAGCAGCCGCTGGGTCAGCGCGGCGGCGCGCTGGGCGCCGCGGGTGGCATTCTCCACCGAGCGCCGCATGCGCTGCCTGTCCGGCGTTTCGCGATCGAACTGCCGCTGCAGGGTTTCCAGATTGCCGATGATGACGGTCAGGAGGTTGTTGAAGTCATGGGCGACGCCACCGGTGAGCTGGCCGATCGCCTCCATCTTCTGCGCCTGGCGCAGGGCTTCCTCGACCCGCTCGCGCTCCTGCGCCTCGCTGCGCAGTTTCTGGTTGGCGCGCACGAGATCGGCCGTGCGCTCCACGACCTTGGTTTCCAGTGTCTGGTTCAGCTCGCGCAGGGCGGCCACCAGCCGTTCGCGCTCCTCCTCCACCTGCCGGCGTTCGGCAATCTCCGTCTGTGCGGCCTGGTAGAGCCGCGCCTTCTCGATGGCGATCGCGGCATGAGGCGCGATGGCCTTGACCAGCCGCTTGGCGCGGTCGGTAAAGATGCCCGCTTCGGGATGGCCGAGGAAAATGGCGCCCAGCACCTCGCCCGAGGCGGCGATGACCGGCGCAGAGAGATAGGAGCGTACCGGCAGATGGCCCTCGGGCATGCCGCGGTAGGGCGCATTCTGTCCGTAGCGCGGATCTTGGGTGATGTCGTCGGACAGCACGACATCCTCGCCGCGGAAAGTGGGGCCGAAGATCGCGGTGTTGCGCGGCATGGGGAATTTGGAGAAGGCTTCGCGCGGCGCGCCCGAGATCGTGTACAGCATGTAGCGTTCGCCTTCGCTGTTCACGACGTTGTAGAAGAAGGCACCGAAGGCCGCGCCGGTCAGTTCGGTGGCGGCATCGGTCACGACCTGCACCGTGCGGTCGAGATCGATCTCGGCTGCCACGGTCGCGGCCAGCCGGTTGATGATCTCCAGCGTCGAGGCTTCCTCCACCAGCGCCCGCTGGGTCTCCCGGTGCATGCCGGCGATCTGCAGCTTGCTGCCGACCCGGGCGAGCAGGTCGCGCGCCGAGAAGGGCTTCACCAGATAGTCATAGGCGCCGGCCTGAAGCGCCTCCAGCCGTGCTTCCTCGCCGGCCCGGGCCGATAGCAGGATGACCGGCATCATTTCCATTCCGGGCTGGGCGCGGATGGCGGCGAGCAGGCCGAAACCATCCAGACGCGGCATCATCACGTCGCTCAGCACCAGATCGGGCGGGTTGTTCAGCACCGATTCCAGGGCGGCCCGGCCGTCCGCCGCCGTTTCCACCCTGTAGCCATGGCTTTCCAGCAGACGGCGGACATAGTCGCGCATGTCGGCATTGTCGTCGGCGAGCAGGATGCGCGGGCCCGGTTGCGCCGGCAGGCCGAGATTGCCGGCGTCGTCAGCGGCCGGTCTGTCCTCGTCCGGCAGCCAGCGCAGCGCCTCGGCGACATAGCCGATGGCCTGCGGGCTGGCAGACTGGGGGCTGGAGGGTGTCTTCACCACGCGTTCGGGCGGCAGGTGCTGTGTCCCGAAGGGAATGCTGACGATGAAGCAGCTGCCCCGGTCGGGTTCGCTCTCCGCCCGGATGCTGCCACCATGCAGCGTCACGAGTTCCCGCGCCAGCGCCAGACCGATGCCGGTGCCTTCAAAGCTGCGGCCGCGTGCATCGACGACCCGGTAGAAGCGCTCGAACAGGTGCGGCAGCTCTTCCGCCGCGATGCCGATGCCGGTATCGCGGACGCGGAGCTCGGCATGGCGGCCATCGGCATCGGCGGCAATGGTGACGCTGACTTCGCCCTCGAAGGTGAACTTGAAGGCATTCGAGATCAGGTTCAGCACCACCTTCTCCCACATCTCCCGGTCGACATGGACGGGATGGGGGAGCGGCTGGCAATCCACCGTGAAGCGCAGGCCGGCGCGCTCCATGGCCGAGCGGAAGTTGGCGGCAAGATCCGCCGTGAAGGCGCCGAGGTCGGTCGGCTCGAACCGGGCATCGTTGCGGCCGGCTTCGATGCGCGAGAAATCCAGCAGCGTGTTGACCATGCGCAGCAGGCGCAGGCCGTTGCGATGCGCAAGGTCGAGGGTGTTGCGCAGCTCTTCCGACCCCAGCAGGTCGGGCCGGTTCAGCGCATCCTCCAGCGGCCCCAGCATCAGCGTCAGCGGGGTGCGGAATTCATGGCTGACATTGGAGAAGAACGCCGTCTTGGCGCGGTCGAGTTCGGCCAGCGCTTCGGCGCGCCGCCGTTCCTCCTCATAGGCGTGGACGCTCTTCAGACTGGCCTCGATCTGCCCCGCCAGCAGGGCAACGAAGCCGGCATAATCCTCGTCATGCCGCCGGTGCGGATTGAGGCCGACGACAAGAAAACCGGCGATGCGATCACTGCCCTGCAGGGTCACCAGCAGCCCCTGTTCCGGCGGCGTCTCCCAGCAGCCGGTGCCGGCCAGGTCACCCGTCAGGCTGGCCAGTTTCTCGATCAGGAGCGGTCCGCTGCGGCAGTCCTGCATGGCCGTCACCCAGGCGCTGCCGTCACCCGCCGCGATGCTGATGGGAAGGCGGGCGCGATCCTGGTCGTCGCCGACATAGCAGATGCGCGTGGCGCCGCCGCCGTCCTCGTCGTGGAGATACGCCGCCAGCAGCGGCAGGTCGTCGTGATTGCGGCTCACCCTGTGCAGGGCGTCGCAGATCCCGTCCAGCGTGAACACGCCGGTCAGCTGGGTCGCGAGGTCGCGCAGCAGGGCCATGCGGCGCTCGGCGATCACCCGCTCCGTCGTTTCGGCGACGACGCAGAGCATGCCGACAATGGCGCCGCGGTCATCCGCCAGCGGGCTGTAGGAAAAGGTGTGGTAGGTCTCTTCAGGAAATCCGCTGCGTTCCAGGTAGAGCAGCAGATTTTCGTCCCATGTCGCCTGGCCGGTGCGCAGCACCGTGTCGATGCGGGGGCCGATATCCTCCCAGATCTCCTCCCAGACCCTGTCGGCCCGCGCGCCGAGCGCCCAGTCGCCCTTCACGCCGAGAGTCGGCTTGTAGGCATCGTTGCAGAAGAAGGTCAGCTCCGGGCCCCAGCACATCCACATGGCGAAGCGCGAGCTGAGCAGGATGCGGATCGTTGCCTTCAGACTCTGCGGCCAGCCGGAAGCGGGGCCCAGCGGCGTGGCGGCCCAGTCGAGGGCGCGCATGCGCGCACCCATCTCGCCGCCGCCGGCAAGAAAGTCCAGCGCAGCCCCCTCGGATTGCGGGCTCGTGCTCAGTCGGGCCTCCTGTCTGTACGCTTGGCCGGGGCTAATAAATCCGAACCGGAAGGCGAGGACAAACAGTTATTTAGCGGAAAAGTAGGTTTCGTTGCGGCAGGCAGCCGGAGATGGTCCGGCGCAAAAAGGAACCGCCCGCCACCCCGGCAGGGATGGCAGGCGGTGTATCCGTGGGACCGGGTGCCGCGGGACGGCGCCGCGATCAGGCCTTGGCGGCGGCTTCCTTCTTCTTTGCCGCCTTTTCGGCGGCGGCCTTCTCGGCCGGGGCGGTGTCCCGCTTCTCGGTGATGCGGGCAGCCTTGCCGGTACGGCCGCGCAGGTAATAGAGCTTGGCGCGGCGCACATCGCCGCGGCGCAGGACGCTGATCGACTCGATGCGCGGCGAGTAGAGCGGGAAGATACGCTCCACGCCCTCGCCGTAGGAGATCTTGCGCACGGTGAAGGAAGAATTCACGCCGCGGTTGGAACGGGCGATGCAGACGCCTTCATAGGCCTGCACGCGCTCGCGGCCGCCTTCCACCACCTTCACGTTCACCTTCAGCGTGTCGCCGGGGCCGAATTCGGGCACCGCGCGCGCAGCCGCCAGGGCCTCGGTCTGCTCTTTCTCGATCTGCTGCAACAGGTTCATGGCACTCAGCCTTTCTTCTTCAAACCAAACCGTTTCGTTCACTTGCCGCGCTTGCGCTTGGCGTAGTCTTCCCACAGATCCGGGCGGCGCTCGGCGGTGATCCTTTCCGCCTGATCGCGCCGCCAGGCTGCGATCCTTTCGTGGTGGCCCGACAGCAGCACCTCCGGCACGCTGCGGCCCTCCCACTCCTGCGGCCGGGTATACTGGGGATATTCCAGCAGGCCGTCCGCGAAACTCTCCTCGGTGCCGGACTCCTCGGCACCCATCACCCCGGGCAGCAGCCGCACGACCGCATCGAGCAGCGCATAGGCAGCGATCTCGCCGCCCGAGAGGACGAAATCGCCGAGGCTGACCTCGGTGACGGGGCGCGCCTGCAGCAGGCGCTCGTCCACCCCCTCGAACCGTCCGCAGACCAGCGTCGCGCCGCCTGCATCCTTCACCGAATGCACCAGCGCCTGGTCCAGGCGCCGGCCACGCGGCGAGAAGTAGATCAGCGGCTGTTCCGCCGCCGCTTCCCCGGCCGCCGCGACCGTTGCATCGATCGCTGCCGCCAGTACGTCGGGCCGCATCACCATGCCGGGTCCGCCGCCGAAGGGGGTGTCGTCCACGGAGCGGTGTTTATCGCGTGCAAAGTCGCGAATGTCCACCACTCTCAGCGACCAGACCCCCTCGTTCAGGGCCCTGCCGGCCAGGCTCTGGCCCAGCGGACCGGGAAACATCGCCGGATACAGGGTGAGTATCCGGGCATCCCACCCGCGGGAGCCGGTGCCGGTCACGGCTCGCCGGCCTCCTCCCGGCTCCGTTCCGCCGCATCCGCGGCATCCGGACCCAGCCAGAAAGCCGGATCGACGGTGACTTTCCCGCCGTCCACGTCCACCTCGGGCACGGCGTCGTCGGTGAACGGCACCATGACGGAGGCCCGGCCTTCCGGCTTCACCTCCAGCATGTCGCCGGCGCCGAAATTATGCACCGCGACCACCGGGCCGAGCAGACGGCCGTCGGTGGCGAAAGCCTGCAACCCGACCAGGTCGGCGTAATAGAACTCGCCGTCCCCGGCCTCGGGCAGCGCATCGCGGGGCACGTAAAGCTCCGTGCCCTTCAGCGCTTCCGCCGCATTGCGGTCGGCTATGCCCTGGATCGCCGCGATCACCACGTCACCCTTCGCGATCCGCCGGACCTTCAGCCTGAACTGGCGCTCGGCTTTCGCATCAGACAGGGGACCGTAATCCCCGATGGCTTCCGGGTCGCCGGTGAAGGTTTTCACCCTCACTTCGCCCCGGATGCCCTGCGCACCGATCACCACGCCCAGCAGAACCCGGCGGGTCATGCCTTTCCTTAGGCGGCGTCGCCGGCCGGCGCGGCAGCCGCTTCGGCGGCAGCCTTGGCGGCCTCTTCAGCAGCCTTCATGCGCTCCTGCGCCTTGGCCTTCGGCTTCGCCTTCTGCGGATTGTTGCCGTGCTCCCACTTCATCAGGCCGGCCTTGGCGAAGAAGCGCGCGCAGCGGTCGGACGGCTGGGCGCCCTGCGACAGCCAGTACTTCACGCGCTCGGTGTCCAGCTGCACGCGCTCGCGGTCCTTGGGCAGCATCGGATCGTAGGAGCCGATCTTCTCGATGAAGCGGCCGTCGCGCGGGCTGCGCGAGTCGGCCACCACGATGCGGTAGTAGGGGCGCTTCTTGGCGCCGCCGCGGGTCATGCGGATCTTGACTGACATGGTCTTCCTTTCGTTGAACTCGTCTGAACCCTGAACTCGTAAAACCCTACAGCTTGGGCATGCCGGGCATCCCCGGCAGCATCGCACCCATGCTGCGCATGAAACCTTTCTGGCCGAGCTTGGACATGCGCTTCATCATGTCGGCCATCTGCATGTGCTGTTTGAGCAGCTTGTTGACGTCCTGCACGCTGGTGCCCGAACCCGCCGCGATGCGCTTCTTGCGCGAGGCGTGGATCAGCTTCGGGTTCTTGCGCTCGGCTTTCGTCATCGAGCTGATGATCGCTTCCTGGCGCTTCAGGATGCTTTCGTCGACATTGGCCTGCGCCAGCTGCTGCTTCATCTTGCCGATGCCGGGCAGCAGGTTCATCACCCCCGACATGCCGCCCATCTTGCGCAGCTGCTTGAGCTGCGAGGCCATGTCGTCGAGATCGAACTGGCCCTTCTGGACGCGCGCGGCCAGCCGCTCGGCCTCTTCCTTCTCGATCGTCTCGGCCGCCTTCTCGACCAGCGACACGATGTCGCCCATGCCGAGGATGCGCTGTGCGATGCGCTCGGGATGGAAGCTTTCCAGCGCGTCGAGCTTCTCGCCGACGCCGATCAGCTTGATCGGCTTGCCGGTGACGGCGCGCATCGACAGCGCCGCGCCGCCGCGACCGTCGCCGTCCACGCGGGTCAGCACGATGCCGGTGATGCCGACACGCTCGTTGAAGCTCTTCGCCACATTGACGGCGTCCTGGCCGGTCAGCGCATCGGCGACCAGCAGCGTCTCATGCGGCTGCACGGCGTCGCGCACGGCCGCGACTTCCAGCATCAGGGTCTCGTCGATATGCAGCCGGCCGGCGGTATCCAGTATCACGACGTCGTAGCCGCCGAGCTTGCCGGCCTGGATGGCGCGCCTGGCGATGTCGACCGGCATCTGGCCGGGCACGATCGGCAGCGTCGCCACGCCGGTCTGCTCGCCGAGGATCTTGAGCTGCTCCTGCGCCGCCGGACGATAGACGTCGAGCGACGCCATCAGCACCTTCTTGCGCTCCCTGTTCTGGAGCCGCAGTGCGATCTTGCCCGTGCTGGTCGTCTTGCCCGAACCCTGCAGGCCGACCATCAGGATCGGCACCGGCGGCACGGCGTTGAGGCTGATCCCAGAATCAGTCTCCGGGCCCTCGCCGGCGCCGCCCAGCATCTCGACCAGGTGATCATGGACAATCTTGATCACCATCTGCCCCGGCGTGACCGAGCGCAGCACTTCCTGGCCGATCGCCTTGGACTTCACGCTGTCGATGAAGCTCTTGACGACGGGCAGCGCGACATCGGCCTCGAGCAGCGCCACGCGCACCTCGCGCAGCGCTTCCGAGACATCCGCCTCGGACAGCGCGCCGCGTTTGCGCAGGCGATCAAAAACTTCGCCGAGTTTGCCGCTTAACGACTCAAACATGGTTCCTCTTCGGGCTTGCGGTTGCGGGCTCGAATGCTGCCAAACGGATATGGCGCCCGTGCGCGAAACTCGCGGACGGACGGCGATCCTCGGACCGAATTCAGCTCCCAAAACCGGAAAGCGGGCGGAATAAAGACCTTTGGGGCCGTTCCGTCAAGTCCGACGCATCCCGACCGGGTGCGGGAAGTCCCTCAGGGGACGATATTCTGGGGCATTTCCGCCCGGATCACGCCGAGCGGTTCTAGCCAGTCGCGGCCGTTCAGCCGGGCGCCGGCAATATAGCCGGTGGAGCTGCCCAGCGCGAAGCTGCTCTCGATCTGCACCGGCAGCCAGACGGCGGTGCCGGGCGGGCGGGCCAGCCAGATATGGGTCATCCGCTGCTCGGCATCGCGGTTTTCCGCCAGCCAGGACCGGGTATAGCCGGCCACCGGCTCGAGCCAGGTCATGCAGCGGAAGGCCGGCCCGGCATAGGCCGAGCGGTTATGCGGCTTCAGCTCCTCCGGCCCGACCGGCCGGTAATGCAGATTGTAACGGCGGCGGCCGTCGAAGACCGGATCGCTGCCGTGGCAGGGCGGCTCGCTGCTGCCGCGCAGGGCGCGGGTCGCCACGGCGGTGATCGGGTCCAGCGTATTGTATTTCAGCGCATCGGGGACCGGCTCGCGGTCGTGCTCCTCATCCTCGGGCGAGGGCTGGACCACGGCCTGCGGCAGACCGTCCGGCCCCCAGGTCATGCGGATCGAGCGTTTCGACCAGCGACCGTCGCTTTCCATCAGGTAGTGGATCGGCTGCAGTCCGTGGTCATGCACCTGCGCCGCGACCAGCGTCTTGCTCTCGAACTTCATCAGCAGGTTGAGCGGCCCGGTCGTCCGCATGGCGGTATCCACCTGCAGCGTGCCGTTCTCGCGTTCCAGCCGGAGGACGATGTCGAGGCCCTGCGCGCCGAGAGCGAAAACGCCGAAGGAGAGCTCCGCGGAATGCAGCGCCTCTGCCGCCTGTGCGGCGGGTGAGGAATGTCCGGCAGCGACGGCCAGACTGACAATGCCAAGCAGGGCGGCGCGCATGGCTTATACTTTAGTCGAAAAGCTGCGATTTCCAGAGAGGAAATGCGCCGCTCCCGTTTTTGTTGCGGGCGCGTGGCCCGCGGATGCTCAGGCGTCGCCGCTGCCGAGTTCGCGGCTCACTGCCAGCCGGAGGGCGCGCAGCAGTTCCTCGCCGCTGCGGGCCATCCCCGGGCGCATCTCGGCGCGCTGCAGCGCTACCAGCGCATCGATCAGCAGACTGATGAGATCGAGATGCCGGATTTCCGACGGCGTTGCCCGGCGCAGCGATTCGCGCAGCAGCACCACGCCCTCGCCGGCCAGTGCCCAGCCGGCCTGCTCGCAGGCCTCGCCCAGGGCGTCGCAATCATGCTGGGCGTCGCCGAGGAACAGCAGCGCCGAGATGGTGTCGCCGCGGGCCTGGGCCAGGCGGGCGCGCAGCAGGTCGACACGGGCGGCCAGCGTGGTGGCGGCCTCCTGACGGATTTCCTCCGCCGACCGGGACGATTCGGCCGGTTCCGGCGCCGGCTCGGGGGTGGCTTCCGCTTCGGCGCGCCGGTCGGTGCGGGCAAGGTCGGCGCGCGCCTTTTCCAGCGCCTTCGAGGGCGCGGCCGTGAACAGCAACTCGGACAGATTCAGCATGATTATGAAAGAGATACGAATCGCGGCTGCGGTCTGTCAATCGCCACCCGATCAATCGCAGCGTGTGTCGGGCCCGGGGCTTGCCGACCATTGGCCGCCCCGGGCGGCTTCGCTATGGTCCCGGCCATGCCTGCCCGCCGCGACACCGATCCTGCCGAGCTTGGCGCGCGCCTTGTCGCCGGCGACCGCCGGGCGCTGGCGCGGGCCATCACCCTGGTGGAATCCCGCCGCGTGGCAGACCAGGAGGCGGCCGAGAAGCTGCTGCTGGCGATCCTGCCGCAGACCGGCAGGGCGGTCCGGCTGGGCATCTCGGGTACGCCCGGGGTGGGCAAATCCAGCTTCATCGAGCGGTTCGGCCTGCTGCTGACGGGGCAGGGGAAGAAGGTCGCCGTGCTGGCGATCGATCCCTCCTCGCAGCTCTCCGGCGGCTCCATCCTGGGCGACAAGACGCGGATGGAGAAACTTGCCCGCGATCCCAACGCCTTCATCCGCCCGACCCCCGCCGGCGCAGCGCTGGGCGGCGTGGCGCGCCGCACCCGCGAGGCGATGCTGCTGACCGAGGCGGCCGGCTTCGATGTCGTGCTGATCGAGACGGTGGGCGTCGGCCAGTCGGAAACCACCGTGGCCGGCATGGTCGACATGTTCCTGCTGCTGCTGGCGCCGGGCGGCGGCGACGACCTGCAGGGCATCAAGCGCGGCATCATGGAGCTGGCCGACCTCGTGATCATCAACAAGGCAGATGGCGACCTGCTGCCCAAGGCGCGGCTGGCGGCCGCCGACTACCGCATGGCGCTGCAGCTCATGCGCCCGCGCCATGCCGAATGGAAGCCGCAGGTACAGCTGGCTTCGGCGCTGCTGAACGAGGGCATCGCCGAGATCTGGACGACCATCGGCATGTATCGCGCGGCGCTGGAGAAGACCGGTACATGGCAGGCGCAGCGCAGCCGCCAGGCCGAACACTGGCTGATGCAGGAACTGCAGGACGGCCTGATGGAGGTCCTGCTGCGCAACGAGGCCGTCGCGCGGGAACTGCCGAAACTGCAGAAGGCAGTGGGCGCGGGGAAGACGACGCCGTCCGCGGCGGCGCGCAGACTGCTGGGGATGCTGGGGCATTGAATTGACCTGTCCCGCCGGTCCCTGAGATCGTCGCGTCGACTCTCTCCGTCACAGAGAACAGGATGCGCGGCGCATGGCGTGGGAACAGCAAAACGGACAATTCAGACTCGGCGATGTGAAAACCCTGTCGGGCGAGGTTCTGCCTGACGCGCTGCTGAGCTGGAAAACGCATGGCAGGCTGAATGCCGCGCGCGACAATGTCATCCTCTATCCGACCAGCTATGCGGCCCAGCATCCGGATCTGGAATGGCTGATCCATCCGGATGGCGTGCTCGATCCGACGCGCTGGTTCATCATCATCCCCGACATGTTCGGCAACGGCCTGTCCTCCAGTCCGTCGAACAATCCCGAATATCCGCCGCTGGTCACGGCCTATGACAACGTGCAGGCGCAGCGCCGCCTGCTGGCCGAGGAGTTCGGCATCGAGCGCATCGCCTGCGTCTATGGCTGGTCGATGGGCGCGCAGCAGGCCTATCACTGGGCGGCACTGTTCCCCGATCAGGTCGCGCGCATCGTGGTCAATTGCGGTTCGGCGCGCACGGCGGTGCATAACCAGGTTTTCCTGCTCAGCCTGATGGCGACGCTGGAAGCCGCGCCGGAGCATCTCGGCAATGGCCGTTTCAGCAGCCAGCCCAAAGCGGCGATGCGCGCCTTTGGCCGCATTTATGCAGCCTGGGCACTCAGCCAGGATTTCTATCGCGCCGGTCTGCATCGCTCGGCGCTGAAGGCGCCGGACATGGAAACCTTTCTGCGCACCGACTGGGAAGAACGTTTCGGACGCCGCGCCGCTGCCGATCTCCATGCGCAGCTGCGCTGCTGGCATGCCGGCGATATCAGCGCCAATCCGCTTTACAACGGTGATCTCGCCGCGGCGTTACGCGCGATCAGGGCCCGCGTGCTGCTGATGCCGGGCGAGAGGGATCTGTATTTCCGCGTCGCCGACAACGAGGCCGAATTACCGTATCTGCGCGACGCTGAACTGCGCCCGATCCCCAGCATCTGGGGCCATCGCGCCGGCAACCCGGTGCAGAACCCGGAAGACGCCGCCTTCATCAAGGCGCAGGTTCGGGCCTGGCTAGAAGCATAATAAGGTATTCAATCTTTATATTGCTGAATAAATATGAGGAAATGCCCTTAACGGGGATGTTGGGGCATAGGGAATGAAGCAGCATCGATTTGGCGGGCAGTGGACTGAAGTAAAACTCGACATTTTAGCCGGCTATCTGTCGGCTTATACGCAAGCTCTAAAGAACCAAGGGTTTGAATTAATATACGTTGATGCCTTCGCGGGAACGGGTGAATGGGTTCCTGCTAATGAAGAAGAAGACGAAGAGATCGAGCCTCGTCGTGGCTCTGCCAGAATTGCGCTTGAGACCGTGCCGCCATTTTCGCAGTTTCATTTTATAGATAAGAAAAAATCTCATGTGGATGCGCTCAAGGCCTTAGCCGAACAGAGTAACCATCCTGAAATTCAAATACATCGGGACGACGCTAATAAAGTCATCTGTAACTTATGCTCAGGTATTGACTGGCATAACAAAAGAGGGAGCGGGCGTCCTAAACGTGCGGTTCTCTTTCTTGACCCCTACGGAATGTCCGTTGAGTGGAATACACTGGAAGTGATCTCCAAAACTAAAGCTATTGATGTTTGGTATCTCTTTCCAATCAACGCAGTTGTCCGGCAATCTCCTCACGATCTGAGCCGCATGGACGAAAGTAAGAGGAGCGCGCTTACCCGAATTTTCGGAACTGATGTCTGGTTAAGGCGAATTTACGAGGCATCTGCTCAAATCGATTTATTTGGTGCTGAACCGGCAATGATTCGCAATGCAGACGCCCAGAGGCTTGAGCGTTTTGTGCGGGAGCGTTTGGAAACCGCTTTTGCGAAAGTGTTGCCTCCAAAGAGACTTCCTGCAAAGGGCTTGCACAAATTTAGTTTGTTTTTTGCGATCTCAAATGACAGCCCGCCTGCTACCGGATTGGCTACTAAATTGGCGGCGCATTTTCTCAAGTAAGTCGAGAGGGCATCTCGTCCCAAGTACGGCCGTCCAATTTCCTACCAGTTTTGGCTTTGTTTACGCCGCCCCACTGTTTGAAAAAGAACGCCGTCTTGTACTCGCGGCAGAGGTCGCGGATTTCCTCTACCCATTCCTTATCCATTGGGCGTGCGCGCGGTCCTGACTCGCCGCCGACGATGGCCCATTGGATCTTGCTGAGATCGGCTTCGGCGACCGAACCTAGCAGTGGTTCAAAACTGACAAACCGAATCGCTGCCGGCGTCTTACGCAATTCGTCTAGCCGCCAAAGTGTATCGGAATGTTCAACCGTGGTGCCTAACCACGCATTCCGTAGAGGCTTGCGATTCAACACACCAGCGATCTCACGCATGCGAGAAGGGCGCTTGGTAAGAAGCTGATAGGTATGCTGCGGCGTTTGTCGCATCACCTCCCAGACCTCACTGATAAAATCAGCCGGCACAGCGTCATGGAACAGATCACTCATAGAGTTGACGAATATGTGTCTGGGTTTGCGCCAAGTAAGCGGCAATTCCAACGATGCCTTGTCGAGGCGTATCTTCCCAGTCCAGACATGTCGCTGTCCTGATTTACGCGTCAGCCCGACGTATTTCTCCATGTCCATGGCGCTGAGCCGTGCCGCCATACGCATAGCGTAGCAATTCGTACAGCCGGGCGTGATCACGGTGCAGCCGGCCACTGGATTCCAGGTCGCATCGGTCCATTCAATGCTGCTTTCAGCCATGACTGTGCTCCCTCCGCACGAATCAAAACGCCTTGCCGAATCGGCAAGGCGGCGCGCGATCAGTTGAGGTCGAGTGCGGTAAATTAATTTATAATGTTCTTTGATTGTTCTGTCAATAAGGCGATGACTAAGCCCCCGCCAGCCAGCGTTTGGCGATCTGGTGCGCCAGGCTGAGCGGCGGCGGCATGCGCGGAGTGGCCTCGGGATT
>NZ_DATGQG010000036.1:0-60039 GCF_035304305.1 Ferrovibrio sp. | reverse complement strand
CAGCGCGACCGTCATGGCGCTGCGGCCCGGACCACCGGCGGGCCGACATGGTCGGTCGGCGTGTCGGCGAAGATCTGACAGGCCATCAGGATGTCGACGGTGACGTGATCGCTCGCCAGCGGCAGCCAGATCGCCTCGTAGTCGAACCAGCGCTGGTCGTAGAACTGCTTGTTGTGGACCAGCAGCGGGGCGGGGTTCTGCATGATCAGGCGCAGCCGGCCCTCGATCAGCGCGCGGTACTGCTCCAGCGGCAGCTCGTCAAGATAGCGCCCGGTCAGGTCGAAGCCGTCCCGCTGCACGATGTCGGCGCCGATCAGGCGGTAGCGGAAGCGCAGGGGGTCGCGTTCGACGTCGAACAGCGAGATGCCGCCAAGCGCAACTTTCATTTCCAGCGGGTCGATATCCTGCCGCGCGGGGAAGCGGTGCCCGCCTTTTTTCGCCAGCCAGTAGTCATAAAGCCATCCGATCGCCGGCTCGCGGCAATCGGCGGCGGTGAAGGTCCACCACATCTCGCTGGCGGTCGAAAAGGTGGAGCGGCCGGGGAACGGGTCGGTCATCATCACAGTCCGACGCAGCTTGCGCCCGGCGCGCCCCGGCGTAAAGCCCGTCGCGGCGGCATTGCGGCCCGCAGGCTTTCGCCGCAGCATGGCGCCATGTTCCGCCTGCGCCGAATGCCCGAACGCGTCCATGGCCATGTCATTCCCGCGCCGCGGCTGACGCGGCATGCCCTGCGGCGCTTCCTGCTCTGGATCGGGGCGCCGGCGCTGCTGCTCCTGCTGCTGCTCGACATCGCCCTGTATTTCGCTTTCCGCCACTGGCTGGATGCCTGCTACGGCATCCTCTGCCTGGCCCGGTAGCGCAGGGCGAAGATCCGTGCCGGTCGTGAACCCCATACATATGGGGTGGAGGAATGCTGCGGCCTGTGGGAGCGTCGCTGTCCCATGGGACCGTCCGGACCCGCGGGTGCCGTCCGTTCGTCAACCCCTGAACCGATCCGCCATGTCCTTCCGTCGATCCGGGCCGGCCCGGGCCCTGCTGTTGCTGTTCCTGGCGCTGGCCGGCTGCAGCTCGGCTGACACGCAGCATGCCAGCCATATGGAGCAGCTGGGTTTCCGCAATCCCGAGAGCGTCGATCCGAAATCGCTGTTCCGCCGCATCGGCGCCGAGCCGACCAATGCGCGGCTGCATTACGACAACGGCGTCTATCTGCTGGCGCGCGGCCGCTACAGCGATCTGGAAGTGGCGCGGGTCGCATTCGCCAATGCCAGCCGGCTCGCCCCGGACTGGTGGCTGCCGGAAGTCGGGCTGGGCATCACCGAATACCGGCTCGGCCGCTACGACGCCGCGCTGGCCGCCTTCGCCGAGGCGGCCGGGCGCCGCGGCAACTGCGACGGCCTGTGCTACGGCCTTGCCCTGACGGCCTATCGCGCCGGGCATTTCGGGCTCGCCGCCCGGGCGCTCGAGGCGGCGAAACGCGCCGGCCCGCCCGAGAAGCCGGCCGAGCGCCAGGCCGCCGAATTCCTGGCCGCGGCCCTGGCGGATGGTCCGAACTCCCGGCCGGCCGAGCCGCTGCGGCAGCGCCTGCAGGCCGCCGCCGCCGCGGGCGCTCTGCCGGAAGATTCCAACATCTCGATCGACGCCTATGTGATCCGCCAGAGCCGCGACAGTGCCAGCAGCAACGGCATCAACCTGCTGGAGGCGCTGCAGCTCCAGTTCGGCTCCACACTGATCAATCTCGAGCGCACCAACACGACCGGAGAACCCGCCTCGACGACGCGGACGAATTCGCTGGAAGTGAGCATTCCGACCATCACCTACGCCCTGAACATCGCCTCCGAGGACATCAACGCCTTCAGCATCGAGGCGAGCCCCAGCGTCACTGCCGTGCCCGGCAAGACCTCGCGGTTCTTCGGCGGCGCCAATGTCCTGATCGTGGCGCGCAGCGACAACTCGTCGGAATCCGTGGAGCGCGATATCGGCATCGATCTCCGGGTCACACCGAACGAGGTCACCGACGAGTATGTCGATCTGGATGCGGTCATGGAGCTGAGCTACCTGACCGGCGACATCACCGCCAACAGCGGCGTGGTGCTGGTCAACACGGACAAGACGGCGACCGAAGCCGCAGCGAAAATTCCCTTCGGCCGCGCCATCGCGCTGGGCTCCAGCGCGTCCACCACGTCCCGCATCGGCGAGCGGGGCGTGACCGGCGTCCGCAACGTACCCGGCGCCGGCAACCTGTTCGGTGTCCAGGGCGCCAGCGTCACGCGCAACGACGTGCTGGTGCTGCTTGCCGTGCGGCGGCCGTCCGCGGCCGATACGATTTCCAGAATCGATGAAAATGCATTATCCAGTCAGCTGTTCGGCACGGAAGCCGCGACCGTGGACCGCGTCTCCCGCCTGCCATCGGAGGTGCCGCTGATCAATTTCCTCGACTGGCTGTAGGAGAAGACGGGCATCATGGCCGATCCCGTGCGCATCCTGCTTGTCGAAGACGACCCGCCGACCCGCCGGCGGCTCAGCACGGCGCTTGCCGCTGATCCGGGCTTTGCGGTCCGCGAAGCCGGCACCCTGGCCGAGGGGCGCGCCATCATGGCCGAGACGCCGCCGGATGTACTGATCACCGATCTCAACCTGCCGGACGGCCATGGCACCAGCCTGATCCGCGAGGGACATGCGGCCTTCCCGGAGATGGAAATCCTCGTCATTTCGGCGCTGTCCGACGAGCGCACCGTGGTGGCGGCGATCGCTGCCGGCGCCAGCGGCTATGTGCTGAAGGACGCGCTGCCCGAAGACATCGCCGATACGGTGCGACAGGTGCGGCAGGGCCATTCGCCGATTTCCGCCGCCATCGCCCGCTACATCCTGCGCCGCCTGCCGCCGCAGGAGGAGGCCGCCGCGCCGGCCGATCAGGATGCCGGCCAGGCGGCGAGGCTGACGAAGCGCGAAACCGACATCCTCTGGGGCATCGCCAAGGGCTTCACCTACAACGAGATCGCCGACAATCTCGGCGTTTCGCGCAGCACCGTGCCCAGCTACATCAAGAGCATCTACCGCAAGCTGGAAGTGAACAGCCGCGGCGAGGCGGTGTTCGAGGCGATCAACCGCGGCCTGATCAACTTCTAGCCGGTCAGCCGGCGGTCTGGGCCGGCCTGTTCAGGCGGGCGGGCAGGTCGAGGATGACCCTGGTGCCGGCGCCGGGGCTGCTTTCCACCGAGAGATCGGCGCCGATCGTGGCCGCCCGGCGGCGCATGTTCTCCATGCCGAAACCGCCGTTGCGGCGGACAGCGCCGCCGCGGCCCTGGTCGCATACCGTGAGGCGCATGCCATAACCGGCGCGCGGCGAGGCGACCGCATCGATCTGGACTGCCGGCGCGCCCGAATGCTTGACGGCATTGGACACCGCTTCCTGCAGGATGCGGAAGATCGCGAGCGTGACGGCGGGATGCAGGCCGGGCAGGTCGGGCAGGGCGCGCACGCGCCAGTCGAGCCGGATGCCGTTGCGGCGCAGCTGGGGTTCGATCCGCTCGCGGAAGACCGCCAGCATCATGCCGAGATCGTCACCGACATCTTCCAGCGAATCGATCACCAGGCGCAGATCGGTCAGCGCCTGCCGGCTCGCCTGCGCCACCTCCTGGTTCTGCGGATCGCTGCGCTGCTCGCAGAGCGAGATGATCGAGACCAGGTGTCCGGCAATGCCGTCATGCAGGTCGCCCATCAGCCGCATCCGCTCGGCTTCCAGCACGGCCTTGCGGGCCTGCTCCTGCTCGCGGGCAAAGGTCTGGCGCAGTTTCTCTTCGGCGGCCGCCACCGCCTGGCGCAGCTGGCTGTTGAACCGCTCCACGGCCGTCATCGCGCCGGCATAGCGGCCGAGCACGATCAGTCCCATCACGGTCGCGACTATCGGGCCGTTGAAGCGCGTCAGCTGGATATGGCGGTTCTGCAGGATACCGAGGGCGACGAAATGGTCGCGCATGATGAAGACCACGCCGATCACCGCCATGCAGAGCAGCGGCAGGGCCGCGCGGTTGCGGTCGACGATGACGGCATGCATCAGGATGACATTGGAGACCAGCAGGATGATCACGCTGATCGGGATCAGCACCTTCAGGATGATCCAGGTGCCCTGTCCGCCGGGCAGGAAAGCGCAGATGAAGGCGGCGAGCGGCAGCAGAAGGAAGACCCATGTCGGCACCGGCTGGCGGCGGCCGAGGAACAGCCATGTAAACGGCAGCGTCAGGGCCGAAAAGATGAAGCGCGCGATATTGGCCAATCGGATCGTCGTCAGGCTCGGATCGTCGATCAGGGCCGCCACCAGCGCCGGCGTCGCCCAGCTCAGCAGCTGGATGCCGAGAACGAGATAGAGGTGATCCTGCCGCCGCATCGTCCAGATCAGCAGCATGAAGACACCCATGGCGATCACCATGCCCTCGAGCAGGCGCGGCAGGGTCGCCACCATCATCCGCGTCGTCGTGTAGTCGCCGCGCAGGCGGTGATCGGCATCGATGAAGAGGCGGCCCAGCGTGCCGCCATAGGTGACCGAAGCGAGACGCAGGACGATCTCGTTGTCGCCCTCGCGCAGCAGCGGTTCCGGCAGCGGCACCAGCAGCGGCGCGCTCTGTCCGAGATAGGACGGGGAATCCGCCCAGGCGCTGTCGGCGATCAGCGTGCGGTTGAGGTAGATCTGGAGCCGGCCGGAGAAATACGGCGCGTAGAGCGACGTGATGGCGCCGTCCGGGCGTGCCTGGTGGCGGTAGGTGAGCTGGAAACCGGCCTCGCAGACCCAGGTCTCGGGCTGCAGCGGACAGCGGTAGGGCAGCGATGCCTTGGCCGGCCCGGGCGACATGGCGAAGCCGGGCGCGGGCGGGATCACCGCGACGGACTCGATCCGCATCGCGATCTGCTCGTCCTTCAGCGTGACGACCCGCAGCACCTGGTCGAAGGCAATCGCGGACAGCGCGGACAGGACCATGAAAAGCAGGACATACAGTCCGGCGCGCAGCGTGGATGCCACGCCGGTCTTTTCCGGCGCCGTCTGTTCGATCGCGATCATGCCGCCCCGGTGGAGCGGCGGCTGCCGATCTGACTGTCCGGAAGTGACTGCCGACCCGCTGCCGATTCGTCTGGCCCGGTGCCGAGCCAACCCCGAATCATTCCCCACCCCCCCGGTAAGCTCCACCTGTTCTGGCTTAGCGGAAGCTTTTGCGATTTACAAATATTCAAAGCAGGCCGCGGGTTTGGCGGCGGCGGCTGACACAACGTGTGCTGGTTTTTCAGGGGGATTTTGGTGGAGCCAAGCGGGATCGAACCGCTGACCTCCTGCATGCCATGCAGGCGCTCTCCCAGCTGAGCTATGGCCCCATTAAATCACGGACTTAAGCCCTGGGGGCGGGGTCCGTCGGCGGGGGCGGACCATAAGCCGCCGCCCGCAGCTTTGCAAGCCTTTCATCGCCGCATCCTGTGCGGCGATGAGGCCGGCGAAAAAATACGGTCAGGTCTCCTCGTCCGGCTCGGCGTCGACGTCGATCTCCTCGCCGACATCCTCTTCCTCGAACTCGTCGGCATCCTCCAGGATGTCGTCGCCGATCACGGCATCATCGACATCCGGATCCGCCGCATCGTCCACCACGGCCTTCACCGGCTTGACGGCCTTGACCTCTTCAACGCGCGCCGGCCGCCGGGTCTTCACCAGCGCTTCCGGATTGAACTCGGTACCGCATTTCGGGCAGATAATCGGCGACTTGCCGAGATCGTAGAAGGCGGCGCTGCAGCTCAGGCAGCGACGCTTGGTGCCCCATTCGGGTTTGGCCATCGACAATCTCCATGTTGGGCGCCCCGGGATGCCCCGGATCGAAACGCGACGCCGCGCCGGCCTGCTGGCCGGAGCGGCGCGATTGTGTTAAAGAAGCGCGCCCTGTCAACCCGTTAAACCGGCTTTTTTCGCGCCGGATTGCCGCCCGGTCCGGGCGGTCCGCAAGCGAGTACCGATGAGCTCCAAGGACAACCAGAAACCCCGCCCGTTCCGCGCCGCGCCGGGTACCGCGCCGCTGAAGGGAACCGTCTCCGTTCCCGGCGACAAGTCGATTTCCCACCGGGCGCTGATCTTCGGCGCCATGGCGGTCGGCGAGACCCGGGTCTCCGGCCTGCTGGAGGGCGAGGACGTGCTGCGTACCGCCGCAGCCATGCGGGCCATGGGCGCCGAGGTGGAGCGCCTGGGCGAGGGCGAATGGCGGGTCTGGGGTGTCGGCGTGGGCGGCCTGAGCGAGCCCGAGGACGTGCTCGACATGGGCAATGCCGGCACCGGCGCGCGCCTGGTCATGGGGCTGGTGGCCAGCCACGACTTCACCGCCGTCTTCACCGGCGACGCCTCCCTGCGCCGCCGCCCGATGGGCCGCGTCATGGAGCCGCTGAGCCGCATCGGCGCGCGCTTCCATGGCCGCAGTGGTGGCCGGCTGCCGCTGGCCATGACCGGCACCGCCGACCCGCTGCCGATCGAATACGAATTGCCGGTCGCCTCGGCGCAGGTGAAATCGGCCATCCTGCTGGCCGGCTTGAACGCGCCGGGCATCACCACGGTGATCGAGCCCGAGCCGACCCGCGACCATACCGAAAACCTGCTGCGCCATTTCGGCGCGACGGTGGAGATCGAGACGGCGAAGACCGGTGCGAAGGTGATCCGCCTGACCGGCCAGCCGGAATTCCGGCCTTCCAGCATCACGGTTCCCGCCGATCCGTCCTCGGCGGCCTTCCCGCTGGTCGCCGGCCTCATCGTGCCGGATTCCGCCGTGACGGTGCGAAAGGTCGGCCTCAATCCGCTGCGCACCGGGCTGTTCACCACGCTGCAGGAAATGGGCGCGGATCTCAGCTTCGGCGACCGCAGCGAGCAGGGCGGCGAGCCGGTCGCCGACATCACCGCGCGCTATTCGGCGCTCAGGGGCATCACCGTTCCGCCCGAGCGCGCGCCGAGCATGATCGACGAATATCCGATCCTGTTCGCCGCTGCCGCCTGCGCCGACGGCGACACCATCGTGCGCGGCGCCAGGGAGCTGCGGGTCAAGGAAAGCGACCGCCTGGCGCTGATGGCGCGCGGCCTGCAGGCCTGCGGCGTCGATCTGGAGGAATTCGAGGACGGTCTGGTGATCCACGGCAGGGGCAGGCCGCCGCAGGGGCTGTCGTCCGCCGGCGCCAGCATCGCCACCGAACTGGACCACCGCATCGCCATGTCCTTCCTGGTGCTGGGACTGGCCGCGAAGGATGGCATCGTGATCGACGATGCGCGCGTGATGGATACCAGTTTCCCCGGTTTCGTGCCGCTGATGCAGGCGCTGGGCGCGCGGCTCGAGCCGGCCGCCTGAGCGGCCTTTGGCGCTCGCGTAACATGTAACGCACAGCTACAATCCGCGGCGGAGGATCGCCGCGTGAACCAGTCTGTCCCATCGGGATCGCCCGCGACGGGCCGTTTCGGCCGCAAGGGCCGCGTGCAGCCGCGTGGCCGGCAGGCCGATGAGGCCGATCATGCCGCGCTGCGCGAGATCCTGGTGCCGGATGCCGCCCGCCGCGATCTGCTGATCGAATATCTCCATCGCATCCAGGATGCGCGCGGCCATCTGCCGGCGCGGCTGCTGGTGGCGCTGGCCGAGGCGATGTGTCTGCCGCTGGCGGAGGTTTACGAGACCGCCACCTTCTATGCCCATTTCGACTTTGTCGATGACGATGAGGTTCCTCCGCAGGGCGTGACGGTCCGCGTCTGCGATTCCCTCAGCTGCGCGATGGCCGGCGCCGATGCGCTGGCGGAGCAGCTGGGGCAGCTGGACGATGTTCGCGTCCTGCGCGCGCCCTGCATGGGGCAATGCGACCGCGCGCCCTGTGTCGCCTATGGCCGTAATGTCGTGGCGCCGGCCAGCGCGGCGGCTCTGGCGGAAATCCATCGCCGTCGTGAGGTGCAGCCGGTCCTGCCGCGGTACCGGACCTTCGAGCGCTATCGTGCCGAAGGCGGATACGGCACCCTGGAGCGCCTGCGCGATGGCAGGCTCACCGGCGATGCGGTGATTGCCGGGCTCGATGCGGCGGGTCTGCGCGGCATGGGCGGCGCCGGTTTCCCGACCGCACGCAAATGGCGCTCGCTTCTGCAGCAGCCGAAGCCGCGGCTGCTCGCCGTCAATGCCGATGAGGGCGAACCCGGCACCTTCAAGGACCGGCATTTCCTCGAAAGCGACCCGCACGGCTTCCTTGAAGGCATGCTGATCGCCGCGCAGGTGATCGAGGCCGAGGCTGCCTATATCTATCTGCGCGACGAATATCCTGCCGCGCATGCCATCCTCACCGCGGAGTTGCAGGCACTCGAGACGGCCGGCCTGCTGCAGGGCCTGCATGTCGAGCTGCGGCGCGGCGCCGGCGCCTATATCTGCGGCGAGGAATCGGCGATGCTGGAAAGCATCGAGGGCCGGCGCGGCCTGCCGCGCCACAAGCCGCCCTTCCCGAGCGAGGCCGGTCTGTTCGGCCGTCCGACCCTGATCAACAATGTCGAAACCCTCTACTGGGCGGCGCGGATTGCGGAAAAAGGGTCCGCCTGGTGGCTGGGGCACGGGCGCAACGGCGCGAAGGGCCTGCGCAGCTATTCGGTCTCGGGCCGCGTGCGCGAGCCCGGCGTGAAGATCGCACCGGCCGGCATCACCGCGCGCGAGCTGATCGAGGAATATTGCGGCGGCATGGCGGATGGCCATCGCTTCGCCGCCTATCTGCCGGGCGGCGCCTCGGGCGGCATCCTGCCGGCAAGCATGGCCGATATCCCGCTGGATTTCGGCCAGCTGGAGAAACACGGCTGCTTCATCGGTTCGGCGGCGGTGATCGTGCTGTCGGACCGGGACGACGTACGCCAGGCGGCGCTCAACCTGATGCGTTTCTTCCGCCATGAATCCTGCGGCCAGTGCACGCCCTGCCGCCTCGGCACCGAGAAGGCCGCCGCGCTGATGGCGGAGCAGACCTGGGACGAGCCGCTGCTGCGCGACCTGGCGCAGGTGATGCGCGATGCCTCGATCTGCGGCCTCGGCCAGGCCGCGCCCAATCCGCTGCTCTCGGTTCTGGAGCGTTTCCGATGATCCGCTTCCTGCTCGATGGCCGCGAGGTCGAGGCGCAGCCTGGCGAGACGATCTGGCAGGTCGCGCAGCGCCTCGGCACCGACATTCCGCATCTCTGCCATACGCCGCAGCACGGCTATCGTGCCGACGGCAACTGCCGCGCCTGCATGGTGGAGATCGAGGGCGAGCGCGTGCTGGCGCCGTCCTGCAAGCGCGCGGCGACCGATGGCATGGTGGTGCGCACGGCCAGCGAACGGGCGAAACGCGCCCGCGAACTGGTCTTCGAGCTTTTGCTGACCGACCAGCCTCCGCGCGATCAGGCCCATGACGCGGACTCCGGATTCTGGCGCTGGGCCGAACGCATCGGCGTCACCGAAAGCCGCTTTCCCGCCTGTGAGACGGTACCGGCGCCGGACCGCAGCCATCCAGCCATGGCGGTCAATCTGGATGCCTGCATCCAGTGCAATCTCTGCGTCCGCGCCTGTCGCGAGGTGCAGGGCAACGATGTCATCGGCATGGCCTTCCGCGGCCATCATGCCGAAATCGTCTTCGACTTCGCCGATCCGATGGGCGACAGCACCTGCGTCGCCTGCGGCGAATGCGTGCAGGCCTGCCCGACCGGTGCGCTCCTGCCTTCCACCCTGGTGGACGAACGCAATGTCGGCGTGCCGAAAGCAGCCACGGCGGTGGATTCGCTCTGCCCGTTCTGCGGCGTCGGCTGCCAGCTCACCTTCCATGTGAAGGATGACAGGATCCAGTATGTCACGGGCCGTGACGGCCCGGCCAACCGCGGCCGGCTGTGCGTCAAGGGCCGCTTCGGCTTCGATTATGTGCAGCATCCGCACCGCCTCACGAAGCCGCTGATCCGCAAGGACGGTGTGCCTAAGCGCGGCGACGATATCGTCGATCCGGCGAATCCCTTCACGCATTTCCGCGAGGCGGGCTGGGAGGAGGCGCTGGAGCTTGCCGCCGCCGGCCTGCGGCGCATCCGTGACGGCCATGGTCCTTCGGCGCTGGCCGGCTTCGGCTCGGCCAAGGGTTCCAACGAGGAGGCCTATCTGTTCCAGAAGCTGGTGCGGCTCGGCTTCGGCACCAACAATGTCGACCACTGCACGCGGCTCTGCCACGCCTCCTCGGTGGCGGCGCTGATGGAGGGCATCGGCTCGGCGGCGGTCAGCGCGCCCTTTGCCGCCGCCATGGATGCCGAGGTGATCGTGGTGATCGGCGCCAATCCGACGATCAACCATCCCGTCGCCGCCACTTTCATCAAGAATGCCGTGCGGCAGAAGGGCGCGAAGCTGATCGTGATGGATCCGCGCGGCCAGGCCGGACTGGCGCGCTACGCGACGCACCAGCTCCGCTTCAAGCCGGGTACCGACGTCGCCCTGCTCAATGCGATGCTGCATGTCATCATCGCCGAGGGCCTGAGCAATCCGGCCTACATCCAGCGCTTCGTCGACGGCTTTCCTGATCTGGAAGAGGCGGTGCAGCGCTCCACGCCGGAAGCGATGGCGCCGCTCTGTGGCATCGCGCCGGACGTGATCCGCGAAGTGGCGCGGCTTTACGCGACGTCGAAGGCCTCGATCATCTTCTGGGGCATGGGCGTGTCGCAGCATGTGCACGGCACCGACAATGCCCGCTGCCTGATCGCGCTGAGCCTGATCACCGGCCAGGTCGGGCGGCCCGGCACCGGCCTGCATCCCCTGCGCGGCCAGAACAACGTGCAGGGCGCCTCCGATGCCGGGCTGATCCCGATGGTGCTGCCCGACTACCAGCCGGTCGAGGATGCGGCGAAGCGCCAGGCCTTCGAGGCCGTGTGGGGCGCCAGTTATGCAGGCGGCGGGCTGGATCCGAAGCGCGGTCTCACCGTCGTCGAGATCATGAATGCGATCCTCGCCGGCGAAATCCGCGGCATGTATATCATGGGCGAGAATCCGGCCATGTCGGACCCCGACGCCGCCCATGCGCGTGAGGCGCTGGCGTCGCTGGAGCATCTCGTGGTGCAGGACATCTTCCTCACCGAGACGGCCTTCCATGCCGATGTAATCCTGCCCGCCTCGGCGCTGCCGGAGAAAACCGGCAGCTTCACCAACACCGACCGCAGGGTGCAGCTGGCCCGCGCCGCCCTGCCATTGCCGGGCGGGGCGCGGCAGGACTGGGAACTGGTGCAGGCGATCGCGCAGCGCATGGGGCTCGGCTGGCGCTACACGCATCCCCGCGAAGTCTATGCCGAGATGGCCTCGGTGATGCCCTCGCTGGCCGGCATCAGCTGGGAGCGGCTGGAGCGCGAGGGGGCAGCCACCTATCCGCAGGGCCGCGAGGTGATCTTCGGCGATGGCTTCCCCACCGCCACGGGCCGCGGCCGCATCGTGCCGGCCGCGGTGACGCCGCCGGCCGAGCTGCCCGATGACGACTATCCCTTCGTGCTGTCCACCGGTCGTCTGCTGGAGCACTGGCATACCGGCGCAATGACCCGGCGCGCCACGCAGCTCGACGCGCTGGAACCGGAGGCCATTGCCATGCTGCATCCGCGCGACATGGCGCGGCTGGGCCTGCAGCCGGGGGACCGTATCCGCGTCTCGACCCGGCGCGGCGCCATCGAGCCGAAGCTGCGCGCCGACCGCGATGTGGCCGAAGGCATGGTCTTCATCCCCTTCGCCTTCGCCGAGGCCGCCGCCAACCTGCTGACCAATCCGCAGCTGGATCCGTTCGGCAAGATTCCCGAATTCAAGTTCTGCGCGGCAAGGGTCGAGAAGGCGGAACCGGCCGGCGCCGCGGACTGATCAGCGGGCCGGCTTGAGGATCAGCCCCAGGGCGGTGCTCACCAGCACGAGCGCGGCCAGTTCCGGCCAGCCCGGCTGCTCGCCCAGCATCAGCATCGACGAGAAGACGCCGACCACGGGGATCATCAGGGTCGACAGACCGCTGATATTCGCCGGCAGGATGCGCACCAGCGTGTTCCAGGCCCAGTAGCAAAATACGAAGCAGATCGTCGCGTTGTAGATCGCGGCGCTCCAGGCCGGCCATGACCAGACCTGCCATTGCGCCCGTTCCAGCAGCGGCGCGAGAATGAAGATCGGGATGCCGCCCAGCAGCATCTGCCACCCGACGAAGGGCACTGCCGCCATCGGCACGGCCCAGGCCTTGATCAGGAGCGTGCCGATCGCCCAGCTCAGCGCCGCCGCCAGCACCAGCAGCACACCGAGCGGCGCCGCCGCCATCGCTTCCCATTCGCCGCCGATCAGCACCGCCAGGCCGCTGAGGCCGACGCCGAGCCCGGCAAGCTTCCAGCCGTTCAGACGCTCGTGCAGCAGCAGCGCGCTCATCGGCACCAGCCAGAGCGGCATGGTGAAGGCGAGGATCGTGGTGCGTCCCGCCGGCAGCATCGAAAGGCCGTAGAGCACGAAGACATTCCAGGCGGTGATGTTGAACAGGCTGATCCAGACCAGCTTGCCGACATAGCCGCGCGGAATGCCGAGCCGCATCCGCTTGAAGAAGGCGATGGCAAACAGGCCGAACGCGCCGCCGCCGAGGCAGAGCGTGCGGAAGGTGAAGACCGGAATCTCGTTCAGCGCGATCTTCATGATCGGCCAGTTGATGCCCCAGAACAGCGTCAGCAGGGCGAGCAGAACGAGCGTCGAGAGCGAAATGGCCGGAGCGGGGCCGCCATTTTTGGCGGCCGCCGCGACATGATCTGTCATGGGGCGGTTCCGTTTGTAAGCGGTCAGTCTAGCGGCCGCGAGGGCCGGCCACTAGAGCAGTTCGAGCACCCGTTCCGGCGGGCGGCCGACCACGGCGCGACCGCGATGGACGAAGATCGGTCGCTCGAGGGCGGCGGGATTGGCCGCGATGCCGGCAATCAGCGCGGCATCGTCCATTTCCGGATCGAGGCCGGCCTCGGCCGCTTCCTTCCGGCGCAGCACATCGCGCGGCTTCAGCCCCAGCATCGCCAGCAGGCGCTTCAGCGCCGCGGCATCGGGTGGCTCCCTCAGGTATTCGACAACGCGCGGCTGCACGCCGCGCTCCTGCAGCAGGGCCAGCGCCTGGCGTGACTTGCTGCAGCGCGGATTGTGGTAGAGAAGGCTGTCACCGGCGTCCATCGCGGCCTCGTTTCCGTTGCAGGAGCTGTGCTGTGACAAGGGCTTAGCACCGGCGCCGGAGAGTTGCAATTCGGTGACCGATGTCTAAATACTGGTCCGATGGCAGCCCACTGGACGCTCGACGACATTCCCTGGGACCGGTTCGATCCTGCCAGGGTGGATCCCGAGTTGCTGCGCGCCGTGAAAGCGGCGGCGCTGGTGGAGCATAATGCCGGCGACTACGTCGCCTATCTGTGCAACGTCTTTTCCGACGATCCGGATTTCTGCGCCGCGGCGCGGCACTGGGGCGAGGAAGAGGAGCAGCATGGCCGCGCGCTGGCGCGCTGGGCGCAGCTCGCCGATCCCGCCTTCGATCCCGCGCTGGCGCTGCAGCGCTTCACCGAGGGTTTCCGCCTGCCGCTGGATGCGACCACCTCGGTGCGCGGCAGCCGCAATGGCGAGCTGGTGGCGCGCTGCGTGGTGGAATGCGGCACCTCCAGCTTCTATTCCGCCATCCGCGATGCGACCAGCGAGCCGGTGCTGAAGCTGATCGCCGGCAAGATCGCCGCCGATGAGTTCCGGCATTACAAGCTGTTCTACGAGCATCTGCAGCGGTATCAGCAGCGCGCGCCGCTGGGCCGCTGGCGCCGTCTCGCCATCGCGCTCGGACGCATGCAGGAGGCCAGCGACGACGAGCTGGCCATGGCCTACTGGTGCGGCAATGGCTGCGTCGGCACCTATGACCGCACCCGCCAGAGTGCCGCCTACGAGCTGCGCGCCAGCCGCGTCTACCGGTTCGGCCATATCCAGCGCGGCCTGGCGATGGCGTTCAAGGCCTGCGACCTCGATCCGCAGGGCCGCCTGAGCCGCTGGTTCGCGGCCTTCGTGTGGCGGCTGCTGCAGTGGCGCCAGCGGCGCCTGGCCGCGATTGCCGCGTGACCCCTCTGCACGGGCATTTTCCCGACTCTTCCTGTTTGTTCCTGCGCCGGTTCGGCTTAGGCTAAGGGGATGGGGCAGGAAACGTCACCCTTGACCCGGTACAACCCGGTTGCGGAATCCGACCTCGATCCGCGGCTGAAAAACCTTTTGCGCTACTGGAACGACAAGCGCGGCGATCGTGCGCTTCCGTCCCGCGCCGATATCGATCCGCTCGAGCTCAAGCAGGTGCTGGGCAACATTCTGCTGATCGACGTGGTGCCGTCCGATGCGCATGAGCACGGACGGCGTTTCCGCTATCGCCTGTTCGGCACCGAGTTCGTCTTCTATCACGGCACCGATCTGACCGGCCGCTGGCTGGATGAAATCCCGAATACCGATTTCCGTGACTCACTGATCGCGATGTATCACGCGGTGGTGGAGGATGGCGGCAGGCGCATGTTCTCCTACGACTACATGCTCGACAGCCGTCGCCATCGTTTCCAGGCTCTGATCCTACCGCTGTCCGGCGATGGACGGACCGTCGACATCATTCTCAGCTGCGGACTTCCCGTCGCCATCTTCTGATTCCGCCGTCCGTTCGGCCGTCGGCATTCGTCGGTTTCCATTTCAGCGGGACTGAATGTCGCATGCGCGTCGCGACCGCTGCGACGCGTCGCCGCAGTCTGCTCGTTTTGCAGCGATGGCTCCCGGAGATGGGCAAAAATGTCGCAGGTTTCCGCGATTTATGTTTGTTGCGGCGCAAAGAGACTCTCTCCCGTTCCTTTAGAAAGGAGACAGGCCAGATCGGGCCTTCTGAAATCCGATCGAGAAGGAAAGAAGCCATGAGCGAACATCTCAACGTCTCCCGCCGCGCTCTGCTCGCAGGGGCGGCCATTGCTGGTACGATTGCACCCATCGTCGCTGCCGCTCCGGCGCAGGCCCAGCGGGCGCCCGCTCCGGCAAAGGCCGCTGCAAAGGTGGACATCTCCACACTGCCGCGGCGCAAGGTCGAGCTGGTCGCACCGCCTTTCGTGCACAAGCACACGCAGAAGGCTGTCGGCGGCCCGGCGATCGTAGAGTTCACCATGACGATCCAGGAGAAGAAGATCGTCATCGATGACGAAGGCACCGAAGTTCATGCCATGACTTTCAACGGCTCGGTGCCTGGTCCGCTGATGGTGGTGCATCAGGATGACTACGTCGAACTGACGCTGATCAATCCTGAAACCAATACGCTGATGCACAACATCGACTTCCACTCCGCCACTGGCGCGCTGGGCGGCGCCGGACTGACCGAAGTCAATCCGGGTGAGAAGACGGTGCTGCGCTGGAAGGCGACCAAGGCCGGCGTCTTCGTCTATCACTGCGCCCCTTCGGGCATGGTGCCGTGGCATGTCACTTCCGGCATGAACGGTGCGATCATGGTGCTGCCGCGCGAGGGTCTCACCGACGGCAAGGGCAATCCGCTGACCTATGACCGCATCTACTATATCGGCGAGCAGGACTTCTACGTGCCGCGCGACAAGAACGGCAAGTTCAAGAAGTACCCGGATGCCGGTTCGGCCTATGCCGACACGATGGAGGTCATGCGCGGCCTGATCCCCAGCCATGTCGTCTTCAACGGCGCGGTGGGGGCACTGACCGGCAAGAATGCGCTGCAGGCTGCCGTCGGCGAGAAGGTGCTGATCGTGCACTCCCAGGCCAATCGCGATACCCGTCCGCATCTGATCGGCGGCCATGGCGACTATGTCTGGGCCACGGGCAAGTTCCACAATCCGCCGGAAGTCGATCAGGAGACCTGGTTCATCCCGGGCGGCACGGCTGGCGCGGCGCTCTGCGCCTTCCATCAGCCGGGCATCTACGCCTACGTGAACCACAACCTGATCGAGGCGTTCGAACTGGGTGCCGCGGCCCACTTCACCGTCACCGGTGACTGGAACCACGACCTGATGACCTCGGTTCTGCCCGCCACCGGCGTCTGACCAAGTCCCCCGGCCGGACGGCAATGCCCGGCCACCGACAGGCATCCATGCCCGCAGGATCGCGGGCATGGATGCAGCCTTCCCTTCCTCTCCCGGGAGGATTCCATGGTCACCTCCGCCTTACTTGACGACGTTTCCTGGAAGACCATCGCCCTCGCCGTGCCGCTGGCCGCCGCCGCGATCCTGGGCGGGGCACTGGCCGCCAAATACACGGCTGCGCCGCCTGCCATCGAAGGGCCGGCACTGGCTGTTCCGGAAACCGTGACGATCGCGCCGCGCCGCTTCGAATACCGCCTGCCGGGCGTCTTCTTTCGCGATGGCCGCGAGGTCGATCCGCCGCTTGAATCGGCGTTCCCGAAAAAACCGCTGACCATCATGAAATACCAGGTCTCCGCCGCCAGCTACATGCAGTGCGTGGCGGAAGGCGCCTGCACCCCTGTCGGCGACAGTCTTCCCGCCGGTGCCGATGCGGCCAGGATTCCCGCCACCGGTCTCAACTTCGAGGATGCACGGGCCTATGCCGCATGGTTCAGCCTCCGCACCGGCGAGACCTGGCGGCTGCCCACCGACCAGGAACTGGCCTTTGCCGCCGCCGAGCGTTTTCCCGACGATGCGCTGGGCCTGGACGACAGCAACAATCCCGCCCTGCGCTGGCTGGAGAATTACCGCCGCGAGGCGGAGCTGAAGGCAAAGCGTCAGCCCCTGCCGCAGCCGTTCGGTCATTTCGGCGAGAATGCCTTCGGGCTTGCCGATTTCGCCGGCAATGTGTGGGAATGGACGTCCACCTGCTACCGGCGGACGACGCTCGATTCACCGGGCGCCGCACGGGCCGGTGCGGCCGACCAGGATTGCGGCATCTACGTCACCGCGGGCAGGCATCGCGCGCCGATGATCAGCTTCATCCGCGATCCGAAGGAAGGCGGCTGCTCGGTCGGCACCCCGCCGGAGCATCTCGGCGTCCGCCTGGTGCGCGAGGAATCCTGGCCGGAGCGGATCCTGCGCGGTTTCCGCCTGTCCTAGGCCGCGGTGCTCTCGAGCCAGTCGAGCATGATGTCGGTAACCCTGGCCTCGCCGGGTTCGCCGAAGATGAAATGGCTCATATCGGCAATCTCGCGATACGTCGCGCGCCGGCCGTAGCGGCGCGCGATGGCCCGGCAGGTGCCCGGTGAGTTGACCTTGTCGTCGCTGCCGACCAGCAGCAGCAGCGGCACCTGCACGCGATAGGCCGATACGCGGCTCGCCGCCTGCCAGTCCAGCCACCAGTGGATGGTCTCGAACAGCGCGCGGCCGGATTCCGGCACCAGCCGGGCGAAGCTGTCGCGCTGCAGGGCCGGCGGCAGCCGGTCCATGGAATAGCGGATCGCCGTGGCATAGTCGGGCTGCACTGCCTTCCGCCAGAGGTCGTGGCTGTGCCAGAGCAGTCCGAACGCGGTTTCCACCTCCGTCCGGCTGTGCGGCCAGACACCCCAGGGCGGCGAAGGCGCCAGCAGGATGGCGGCGCGCGCCAGTCCTTCGGCCGCCAGCTGCTGCGCCAGCAATCCGCCCAGCGAATGGCCGACCAGCACCGGCGGCTGCGGCAGCCGGGCAATCTCGGCGGCGAGGAAGCGGCGATACTCGGCAAGGCCCTGACGGGGCAGATCGGGATGCGGCTCCTTCCCGGCAAAGCCCGGATCGTGAAAGGGCAGGTCCGGCGCATGGGTCTTCCAGCCCTGCCGGCTCAGGCGCATGCGCAGGTTTTCGAAGACCCAGCTGCCGGCAAAGGCGCCGTGGACCAGCAGGATGTCGCCTCGCGTCATGGCCGCCGTGTCTAGCTGCGGACGCGGTCGGCGAATTCGGCGACGATCTGTTCGTAGATCGGCCGCTTGAACGGCACGATCATGTCGGGCAGCCGGCGAAACGGAATCCAGCGCCATTCCTTGAATTCGGGATGCGCCGTCCGGATGTTGATGTCGCTGTCCCGGCCGAGGAAGCGCGCCAGATACCATTTCTGGCGCTGCCCGCGGTAGCGGCCCTTCCAGACCACGTCGCGCAGCTCCGGCGGCAGGTCATAGGTCAGCCAGTCGCGGGTTTCGGCGATCACTTCGGCCAGCGCCCGCGGCACGCCGATCTCTTCTTCCATTTCGCGCAGGGCTGCCTGCAGCGGATCCTCGCCGGGATCGATGCCGCCCTGCGGCATCAGCCAGGCCTCGGCCGTCTGGTCGATGCGCTGGCCGACGAAAACCTCATCGTCGCGATTCAGCAGCGCGATGCCGACGCCTTCGCGATAGGGGCGGGTGTCCGCCTCCTGCGGATGACTCATGGCGGCTCCTTCCGGAGAAAGGTTATTCCGGCGTCTGCCGGTTGGCGATGGCCGAAACCGGTGCGAGCGCGATGCCCTTGGCATCCAGCGTCGCGGTCCAGGCCAGCAGCCGGTCCAGAGTCACCGGATAGGGCAGGGCGGAGCCGATGGCAACCCCGTTGAGCCGGGCGATGCGTTCCAGCTCCTCGAGCCGCGCATCCACCAGCTGCGCCGTCGGCTGCGCGTCGATCTGCCGGTTGGCGAAGGCATAGACACCGCCGGCGTCGCGGACGACGCGCGCCGCCACGCTGCGCGGCGCCGTGCGGAGGTCGAGGAACATCAGGCCGCGGCTTTTCAGCAGGCTGGCGACGCTGCGCATGTGATCGGGCGAAGACGTGTATTTGCCGCCCATCAGGTTGGCGAAACCGATATAGCCCGGCACCCGCGCCAGCGCCCAGTCGAGGCGGCGCACATTCTCCTGCTCGTTCAGCGAGGTCAGCAGCGTGTAGGGTCCGGGATCGCTGGCGGGATAGTCGAAGGGCTCCATCGGCAGGCCGAGCAGCACTTCATGGCCGACAGTGCGCGCGCGTTCCACCTGCGCGGCGAGGTCCTGCGCATAGGGATTGAAGACGAAGCTGATTGCCGGATCCAGGCGCTCGGCGGCCGCGGCCGTGAGCTGGGCGTTCAGCCCCATGTTCAGCAGCGCGATGGCAAGCCGCGGCCGCGTCGCCGGCTCGGTGAAGGGGCGGGCATAGGCGCTCCAGGGCTGGCGGCCATCGGCGCCGACCTTAGGCACGATTCCGCGCGGCGTGGTTTCGCTCAGGGCGGGATCGGGCGCGATCAGCAGGCCGCTGGGCAGGCGGCCGACGCCCGCCGGGGTCTCGACACGGCCGCTTTTCTGCTCCGGCGCCAGCTGCGCCTCGGGCGGCAGCACCAGGCGGGCAACGCCGATCACCACCTCGGAGCCGGGCAACGCGGTCAGCGACTGCCCCGTGGTGACCAGCCAGCCCCCGGTGCCGGCGAGCACCAGCAGGACCAGCGTCCAGGCGGTGAGCAGCAGGCGGCGGCTGACGGTGCCCGGATCGCCGCGCAGGAAGGGCGGCCACAGGATCAGGCCGATGAAGCGGAGCAGCCGCTGCAGCTTGTGCTTGAAGCCCTCGCGCCGGGGCGGCGGCGGTTCGTCATTGCCGCCGGTAATGGTCTGCAGGAGATCGGCATCCTCCGGCGGCGGCGTGTCGTCGAGATGCGGCACGGGCACCGGCACCGGCCTGCGGCGGCGGCGGAACGGTCCGAGCAGGCGGGCGAGCATGCCGGCGCGGTTCCGCCCGCCCACGGGCAGGGCGCGATCTTCGGGATCGACATGCAGTCCGGTATGGTCGGCCATCGGGATCTCAGCGAACGCAGCTTAACCGCGGCAGCATAGGCCGACCTTCTTAACGTTCGCTTGACGCCCGCCGCGGGGCGGGCGCCGGATTCTGCGGTTTTCCGGTTATTTCCGGGCCGAGGGCTTGGGCGGCGCGCGGAGCACCTCCATGGCCGCCTGCAGCACCAGGTCGGGACCGTCCTGGCCGGGGGTCGGCACGGCGGCCGGCGGCGGGACGTTCTCCTGCTGGTTCTGCTGCGGCTGGGTTTCCTCCGTCTGGCGGGTATCGCTCAGCTCGCGGCGCGCTTTCAGCGCGGCGGCGATCTGTCGGTCGCGCTCGTTCCAGGCCTCCACATCCGGGGTGATGCCGATCTTGTCGATCGAGCGGCCCGATGGGGTGAAGTAGCCCGCCGTGGTCAGCTTCATGCCGCCGAATTCGCCGAGCGGGATCATTGTCTGCACCAGCCCCTTGCCGAAGGTGGTGTTGCCGACGATCACCGCGCGATGGTGATCCTGCAGCGCGCCGGCAACGATTTCCGAGGCCGAGGCCGAGCCGCCGTTGATCAGTACCGCCAGCGGCTTGCCGTCGGCGACATCGCCGCGCTTGGCGTTGAAACGCTGGCCCTCGTCGGCCGAAGCGCGCAGCGAGCGGGTCGAGACGATCTCGCCCTGGTTCAGGAAGGCATCCGCCACCGAGATCGCCTGGTCGAGCAGGCCGCCCGGATTGTCGCGCAGGTCGATGATGTAGCCCTTCAGCTCGGGGCCCATCTCGCTCTTCAGCTTGTCGATCGCGGCGACGAGGTCCTGCGTGGTGTGCTCGTTGAACGACGAAATGCGCAGATAGCCGAACTCGCCCTCGCGGCGCGAACGCACCACGCGGGTCTTGATGATGGCGCGGGTGATCTTCACGTCGAAGGATTTCGCCGCGCCGTCGGCGCCGCGGCGGACAGTGAGCACGATGTTGGTGTTGGGCGCGCCGCGCATCTTCTCGATGGATTCCTGCAGCGTCTTGCCCATCACCGGCTCGCCGTCGAGATGGGTGATCAGGTCGCCGGGCAGAATGCCGGCCTTCTGCGCCGGCGTGTCGTCGATCGGCGACACCACCTTGATCAGGCCGTTTTCCTGCGTAACCTCGATGCCGAGTCCGCCGAACTCGCCGCGCGTCTGCACGCGGGCTTCCTGGAAATTGCGCGGCGGCAGATAGACCGAATAGGGATCGAGCGACGAGAGCATGCCGTTGATGGCGGATTCCATCAGCTCCTCGTCCTTGGTCTCCTTGTAATAATCGTTGCGGACGCGCTCGAAGATCTCGCCGAACAGGTTGAGCTGCCGATAGGTCTCGTTGGCCTGCAGCGTGCCGACCTTGCTGGGTGCGGCGAACAGCGCCACCGAGCCCATCAGAGCGAAGGCACATACACCGCCGAGGAAAAAGTTGCGCATCAGCCGCTTACCTTTCTGTCACCTGAAGCCAGCCAGGGCAGCGGGTTCACCGGTTCGCCCTTGCGTCGCAGTTCCAAATATAGAACGGGTTTCTCGTTTGTAGTGGTCGGGCCGCTGGTCTGGCCCCCGCCCATCAATCCGACTGGCTCGCCGGCGAGAACCCACTGGCCGACCCTCCGGTCGATCCGTCCAAATCCCGCCAATAGACTATGATAGCCACCGCCATGCGCGATGATCAATAGCTGCCCGTAGCCGCGGAACGGGCCGGCGAACATCACTTTGCCGTCAGCCGGCGCAATCACCTGACCTCCTGCCCGCGTCTCGATGCGGATGCCGCGCAGCGGCACGCCGTTCTCGTCGGGCTGTCCGTAGGATCCGACCAGACGTCCGCGTGCCGGCAGGGCCGCGCTGCCTTCTAAAGCGACATAGGCCTCGGGCGGTTCCCGGTCGTCGGATTTCGGCGGAACGGCGCGGCTGCGGGCCTCGGCGGCGCGACGCTCCTGTTCCCGTCTTTCCTGCTCGCGCCGCTCCTGCTCCACCAGCCGGTCAACCAGGGCGCGCAGATCCTTGGCCTGGGCGGCCAGCTGCGCCACCCGCTCGCGCTCGCTGTCGCGGTCCTCGCGGGTCTGTTCGGCGGCCGCGGCCGTCTGCGCCTGGAGCAGTTCCAGGTCCTTCCGCTCGCGGTCCAGCTGGGCGATGGCTTCGCCGAGTTTTTCCTGCTCTGCCGCGACGCCGTCGCGCAGCCGCGCCAGCCGGGTGAGTTCGTCCTTCAGCCTTGCCGCGCGCTGCTCGATTTCCGGCACCAGGGCGGCCATGAGCTGGCTGGCCCGTACCATGTCGAGCGCCGAGCCGGGCGCCAGCACCATGGATTCCGGCGGCTGCCGGCTCAGCTTCGCGAGGCTGGCCAGCGTCTGCGCCAGTTCGCCGCGCCTTGTGTCCAGCGCCTCGCGGGCAGCCTGTTCCTCGGCGAGCAGTTTCGCCAGCTTTTCCTCGCTCTGCGAGACGAGGTCTTCCTGCGCCTGCAGCTTGCGCGCGGCCGCTACGAGCTTCTTCTGCAACTCGCGCTGCTGGCGCGCCAGGCGGGCGGCTTCCTGGGCCAGTTCGCGTTCGCGTTCCCGGCTTTGCTGCAGTTTCTTCTGCACATCCTGCAGCTGCTGCTGTGGTGCCGCCGCGCCCTGGGCCAAGGCCGCGGGCGCGACAACCGGCGAGGCGGCAAGCGCCGCGCAGAGGAGAAGCGGGAGATTCGCTTTACGCAAGGCGGCGGGCAGTGGCGGGCGCGGCCCCGGCAGGCTGCGCCAGGCAGCGGCCGGTCATTTCCGCCGGCTGCGGCAGTCCGAGGAAATGCAGCAGGGTCGGTGCGATGTCGCAGAGCCGGCCGTCCTGCAGCGCGTAGCCGTCGGTGCGCCTGCCGACCAGCAGCAGCGGCACCGGATTGGTGGTGTGCTGCGTGTGCAGCTGGCCGCTTTCCCTGTCCATCATCTGCTCGAGATTGCCGTGATCGGCGGTGATCAGCAGGACGCCGTCCATCCCGGCGACGGCCTGCTCGAGCCGTGCCAGGCAGCTGTCGATGGTCTCGGCCGCCTTGATCGCCGCCGGCATCGAACCGGTATGGCCGACCATGTCGGGATTGGCGTAGTTGACGATGACGAGATCGTATTTGCCCGAGGTGATCGCCTCGACCAGCCTGTCGGTGACCTCGCCGGCCGACATTTCCGGCTTGAGATCGTAGGTCTTCACCTTCGGCGAGGGCACGAGGATGCGGTCCTCGCCGTCGAAGGGCTTTTCCTCGCCGCCATTCATGAAGAAGGTGACGTGAGCGTATTTCTCGGTCTCGGCGATGCGCAGCTGGTTGCGGCCGGCCTTCGCCACCACCTCGCCCAAAGTCATGGGATACCGGACCGGCGCATAGGCCGTCTCGAGGAAGGCGTTCAGGGCTTCCGAATATTCCGTGATGCCGACGGCACCGGCGAAGCGCACGACGCGGCTGCGGGCGAAGCCGTCGAAATGCGGATCCAGCAGGGCGGTAAGAATCTCGCGGGCGCGATCGGCGCGGAAATTCGCCATCAGTATGCCGTCGCCGTCCTGCATGCCACGGTAGCTGCCGATGACGGTCGGGGTGATGAACTCGTCGGTCTCGTCGGCGGCATAGGCCTGCTCGATGGCGGCCTCGGCGCTGTCCGCCGTCTTTCCCCTGGCCTCGACCAGCGCGTCGTAGGCCTGGTTGATGCGCTCCCAGCGCTTGTCGCGGTCCATGGCATAGAAGCGGCCCGTCACGGTCGCCAGCGTCGCGCCCTGCGCCGCGGCGATCGCCTTGCGGAAGGCGTCGAGGAACCCGAGCGCGCTGCGCGGCGGCGTGTCGCGGCCATCGGCGAACATATGCACCTGTACCGGAATTCCGGCCGCGGCGAAGATGTTGGCCAGCGCGGCCATGTGATCCTGGTGCGAATGCACGCCACCGTCCGACAGCAGGCCCATCAGGTGCAGGGCGCCGCCGCTCTGCCTCAGCTTCGCGGTCAGCCCGGTGATGGCAGGATTGTCCTTCAGCGTGCCGTCGGCCACGGCATTGTCGATGCGGCCGAGATCGGGCACGGCGATCCGCCCGGCGCCGATATTCATATGGCCGACTTCGGAATTACCCATCTGGCCGTCGGGAAGCCCGACATCGCGACCCGAGGTGCCGACCCTGGCGAAGGGCCGGGTCTCCAGCAGGCGGCGGTAATTCGGCAGCCGCGCCTGGGCCAGGGCGTTGTCGGCCGGATCGTCGCGCAGACCCCAGCCATCGAGGATGCAGAGGACGACGGGAGAGCGTTTCTGGGCGGTATCGGTCATGGCGGTTCAGGGAGGCAGATGCCGGAAAACGGATGACTGGGACGCTACATACAGCACCGGAGCGATGGCGTCACGCCGGCCTTTCCGATGTCACTGATCGATTCTGCTGATTCAGCCTGTCAATCCCGGTGATAGGGGTGGCCGGTCTGCAGGCTCCAGGCGCGGTAGAGCTGCTCCAGCAGCATCACTCTCGCCAGCAAATGCGGCCAAGTCATGGCGGAGAGGGAGAGCGTCAGCCTGGCCCTGTCGAGAACTGACCGGTCCAGCCCGTCGGCGCCCCCGATGACGAAGGCAACCTCTTGTTCGCCATGATCGCGCCAGGCGGCGAGCTGGTCGGCGAAGGCCCGGCTGGTCAGGCTTTTGCCGCGCTCGTCCAGGGCGATTATGACCGCACCCTTCGGGATGGCAGCCAGCAGCAGGGCGGCCTCGCGCGCCTTGCGCTCGGCAGCCGTGCCGCCGGCCTTGCGGTCCTCCACCTCGCGGATGGCGACCGGCCAGGGCAGGCGCTCGCGATAGGCCTCGATCAGGCTCTGGGACGCATCATGCTTGGCGCGACCGGCCCGGCCGACGCAGGTGATGGTGATCTTCATGCCGCCAGTCTAGACGACGGGCGGAAAGGCGTCAGGCGGCAGCCGGCTCCGGCATCGCGGCGCCCCACATCTTTTCCAGATTGTAGAAGCCGCGGACCTCGGGCCGGAAGATGTGGATCACGATGTCGCCGGTATCGATCAGGATCCAGTCGCCGCTGCCCTTGCCCTCGGCGCGCACCTTCTTGCCGGTCTCCTTCGCGATGCGCTCGATCAGATGCTCGGCAATGGCGCCAACCTGGCGCGAGGAGCGACCCGAGGCGATCACCAGATAGTCGGCAACCGAGGATTTGCCGGTCAGGTCGATGGACACGATGTCCTCGGCCTTGTCGTCGTCCAGCGATTTCAGAATCAGTTTGTGCAGCTTCAGCACGCTGGCGGGAATTCCGCCCTTTTTCTCGGCAGCCTTCGGTGTGGCGCCTGCCTTCTTGGGGCTTCTGGCCTTGGCCGCCGTCTTCGCGGCCTTGGTCATACCCGTTGTCGTCTTCTTCGGCGCGGCCTTCCTGCTGGCCGGCCCGGACTTGGAAGCGGCTCCGGTCTTGCCTTTCGATCCGGTCGCCGCGGCAGCGCGTTTGCGCGTCGTGGTCTTTGCGATGGCTCGTCCCTCCTGCCTGTGCCACAGACCCGGCGCGGCAGCGCCATGCGCCGAATCGTGGTCAGTCTAGCGCGAATCGCCTTTCCTCACAATTACAGCGATGTGAAACCCGTGTTCCGTGATGCCGGCGGGTCACAGCAGCCACAGCCAGGTCACCAAAGCGAAGACCGGCAGCAGGATGGGGACGGACCAGGCCATGTAGCCGAAGAAGCTCGGCATGCGCACGCCGGACTGTTCGGCAATGGCTTTCACCATGAAGTTGGGCGCATTGCCGATATAGGTCAGCGCGCCCATGTAGACGGCGCCCATCGAGATGGCGAGCAGGGTCACCGCCATCGGGCCCATCAGAGCCGCGGCGTCGCCGCCCGCCATGTTGAAGAAGACGAGGTAGGTCGGCGCATTGTCGAGGAAGCCGGACAGCAGGCCGGTCAGCCAGAAATACATCTCGTTGCGCGGCGCGCCGCTCTCGTCCGTGGCCAGCCGGATGATGTCGCCCAGCGCACCTTCGGTGCCGGCGCGCAGGATCGCAATCACCGGTACGATGGTGACGAAGATGCCGGCGAACAGCTTGGCCACCTCGCGGATCGGTTCCCAGTTGAAGCCGTTCGCTTCGCGGCTGTGTTTCGAGGTCAGCAGCAGCGACAGGCCGGCCAGCGCGAGCAGGATTGCGTCCCGCGCCAGGTTCTGCGGCAGCACCTCGATCCCGGCGACATGGAACGAGAAGCCCGGATGCCAGGAACCGGACAGCAGCACCGCGCCGACCACACCGGCCAGCAGGAGGATGTTGATACCGCCTTCCAGCCGTACCGAGGTATCCGGTGTCGGATCGCGGGTGACGCCTTCCTTGACGTAGAGGTAACGGTCGATCAGGTAGAACATCACCAGCAGGATCGTGCTGATCACCAGGGTCGGCGCAAACATCGCCTCCATGGTCCAGAAGAACCGGACGCCTTTCAGGAAGCCGAGGAACAGCGGCGGATCGCCCAGCGGCGTGAGTGCGCCGCCCACATTGGCGACCAGGAAGATGAAGAAGATCACGACATGGGTGTTGTGCCGCCGGTTGTCGTTGGCCCGGATGAGCGGCCGGATCAGCAGCATCGCGGCGCCCGTGGTGCCCATCCAGCTGGCCAGAATGGTGCCGGCCGCCAGCAGGCCGGTATTCAGGCTCGGACTGCCATGCAAATTGCCGACGATGCGCACGCCGCCGGCAATGGTGAACAGTGACAGCAGCAGGATGGTGAAGGGCAGGTATTCGTGCAGCGCGACTTCCAGCACGACATGGGCGGCGCTGCCGATGCTGTCATGGATCGCGAAGGGAACCAGGAAAGCGAAGGCCCAGAAGGCGGCGACCTTGCCGTAATGATGATGCCAGAAATGCGGCGCCAGCAGCGGCAGCAATGCGATGGAGAGCAGGATGCCGGCGAAGGGGATGCCCCAGAGCAGTGGCAGCGCCGCGCCGTCGATGGCGGCAGCCTGGGCCGGAAAGCCGATCAACATGGTCGCGCCGCCGATGCCGGCGGCGCTGATCAATATTTTCGGCATTCCATCCCCTCCATATCGCAACCCGTGCGATATGGAGCGTCAGGCGCAATATGCAACCCCTGACAGTGTCATCCGCGGAAGAAAATGAGCGTCAGCAGCGCGAAGCAGGGCAGCAGGATGATGCAGCTCCAAGCCATGTAACCGAAGAAGCTGGGCATCCTGACGTTCATGTCCTCGGCGATGGCCTTGACCATGAAATTGGGCGCGTTGCCGATATAGGTGTTAGCGCCCATGAACACGGCGCCGGCGGAGATCGCCAGCAGCGTCGTGGCCAGGGGTCCCATCAGCGTTGCCGCGTCGCCGCTCGCCATGTTGTAGAAGACGAGATAGGTCGGCGCGTTGTCGAGGAAGCTGGACAGGCCGCCGGTCAGCCAGAAATACATCAGGTTGTTCGGCGTGCCGTCGGGATTCGAGGACAGGCTGACCAGCGGGCCGAGCACGCCTTCGGTGCCGGCGCGCAGGATGGCGATGGCGGGGATGATGGTGACGAAGATGCCGGCGAACAGCTTGGCCACTTCGACGATCGGCCCCCAGTTGAAGTCGTTGCCGGCGCGGGTTTCCGCTGCGGTGAGCTTCAGCGAAGCCAGAGCGATCAGTACCAGCAGCACGTCGCGCGTAACGTTCTGCAGTTCGACGCCGATGCCGAAAATGCTGATCGTCACGCCGGGAGACCATGTGCCGGACAGCAGCACGGCCAGGATTACCGCACCGAGCAGGATGAGGTTGACGCCGCCTTCGATGCCGATGGCGCTGTCGGGCGTCGGATCGGGCGCGATGATTCCCTCCTTGCGGTAGAGGTAGCTGTCGATCGCATAGAACACGGCGAGCAGCAGGACCACCGCGATCAGCGTCGGCAGGAACATCGCCTGCGTGGTCCAGAAGAAGTCGACGCCCTTGAGGAAGCCGAGGAACAGCGGCGGGTCGCCCAGCGGCGTCAGCGCGCCGCCGACATTCGACACCAGGAAGATGAAGAAGATGACCACGTGCACGTTGTGCTGCCGGTTGTCGTTGGCGCGGATCAGCGGCCGGATCATCAGCATGGATGCGCCGGTGGTGCCCATCCAGCTGGCCAGCACGGTGCCGACAAACAGCATGGCCGTGTTCAGGCTCGGCGAACCATGCAGGTTGCCGGTAATGCGGACGCCGCCAGCCACCGTGAACAGCGCGAACAGCAGGATGATGAAGGGGATGTATTCATGCAGCGCCACTTCGAGCAGCGCATGGGCGGTCGGGCCGATGCCGAGCGTCGCCGCGAAGGGGATCGCCACGCAGAGGCCCCAGAAGGCAGTGATCTTGCCGTAGTGATGATGCCAGATCTGCGGCGCGAACAGCGGCATCAGCGCGATGGAGAGCAGGATGCCGGCGAAGGGCAGGACCCAGAGGATGCTCAGGGTCTTGCCGTCAATGCCGGCTGCGGCATGGGCGGGCGCGGCAGACAGCGCCACCAGCGGCAGCAGAACGACCGGCGTCAGCCTGCGCAGACCTGTAAACGTCATATCCGAATTCCCCCCGAACCGGCGCCTGTATTTTGCAGGCGGCTACCATAATGGCAGCGGCGCCCCGCGATCAACGTCCGGTCAGACCGTTCGGCCTGCAAAAGCCGGCAGCGATTCAACCATTCCGGCGGGATCGTGGTGGATGATCACCTCGGCGCCGGGAAAAACCTGCATCAGCTCCCTCTCGATCTCCTCCCCGATGCGATGCGCCTCGCGCAGCGGCATTTCGGGATCCAGCTCGAGGTGGAACTGGATGAAGATCTGATTGCCGGCCTGGCGCGTGCGGAGATCGTGCATCGCCTGGGCCTCCGGATGGCGGCGCACGACGGCCTTGATGCGTTCGCGATCCTCGTCCGCCAGTTCGCGGTCCATGAGGTGATCCAGCGCGCCGCGCACGATGTCATAGGCGCTTTTCAGGATGACGCCGGCCACCACCAGCGCGCAGGCAGGGTCGACCCAGCTCAGGCTGCTGCGGCTGGCCAGCAGCAGCGCGACGATCACGGTTGCATTGGTCAGCAGGTCGCCGACGTAATGCAGCCGGTCTGCGGAGATCGCCAGCGAGCCGGTCCGTTTTACCACATGGCGCTGATAGAGCACCAGCGCGGCGGTGGCGACGATCGACAGTCCCATCACCGCGAGGCCCGCGGTGGTCTCGCTCACCGGCCGGGGGGCAAGCAGGCGGTCGATCGATTCGACGATCAGGAACAGCGCCGAACCGACGATCAGGGCGCCCTGTCCCAGGCCTGCCAGCGCTTCCGCCTTGCCGTGTCCGAACCGGTGCTCGCGGTCGGCGGGCGTGAGCGCATGCCGCACCGCCAGCAGGTTGACCACGGAGGCCAGTCCGTCGAGCAGGCTGTCGATCAGCGAGGCGAGCAGCGCCATCGAACCGGTGACGAGCCAGGCTGCCAGCTTGGCGGCGACCAGCAGCAATGCCACGGAAACCGACGCATAGGTCGCGCGGCGCATCAGGCGCGCCCGCAGCGCCGGGTCCGTGCCGGCGATGTGGTTCGTTTCCGTCACGGGAACAGCCGTTCGGTCTGCCAGCTCTCGCTGCCGTCCCCGGCGCGGGTGCGGCGGTAGACGAGGCGGTCATGCAGGCGGAAGGGGCGGTCGGCCCAGAATTCGAAGCTGAGCGGCATGATGCGGAAGCCCGACCAGTAGGGCGGCCGCGGCACGGCGCCGACCAGATGCTTCGCCGCTGCCTTCGCGACGGCAGACTCCAGCGCGAAACGGCTTTCCAGCGGACGCGACTGCGCCGAAGCCCAGGCGCCGATCTGGCTGTCGCGGGGACGCGAGGCGAAATAGGCATCGGCTTCCGCGTCGCTCACGATCTCCACCGGGCCGCGGATGCGCACCTGGCGCCGCAGGCTCTTCCAGTGGAACACGGCGGCGGCCTTCCGGCTGGCCAGAAGCTCGACGCCCTTCTGGCTTTCGAAATTGGTGTAGAAGACGAAGCCGCGCTCGTCATGGCCCTTGAGCAGCACCATGCGCACGTTCGGCAGACCGTCGGCATCGACCGTTGCCAGCGCCATGGCGTTCGGATCGTTCGGTTCGCTCTTCTCCGCCTCCGCCAGCCAGGCGGCAAAATGCGTGAAGGGAGTGGGGAAAGGTTCCATGGCAATCGCGTCCCGTCCGGAAGGTCTGGTGGCTCGGTCGAACCGCAACCGCAGCATATAGCCCACGCCGCAACAATACCCAACCCTTGCCGCAAACCCGCCGCAATCGCTTCGCATTGTCGCTGCGTGCCCGAGCTGGGCATGTCAGAGAGGATTTCACCACCATGCGCAGTCGGGGCCTCGCCAGGATGGGTCTTGCAAAACGGATTGTGCCGGTTGTCGTCGTCGCCGGCCTGCTCGGCGCCTGTGCGACCGACAGCGGGCAGAAGCAGAATGTCGGCACCGTGCTCGGCGGCGTCGGTGGCGCGGTTGCCGGTTCGCAGTTCGGCAGCGGCACCGGCCGTCTCGTCGGCGTGGCGGCAGGCACGCTGATTGGTGCGCTGCTCGGCTCCGAGGTCGGCAAGTCGCTCGACCGCGCCGACCAGCAGTATATGGAACGCGCGAACCAGCGCGCTTTCGAGACCGCGCCCTCAGGCACGCAGGTTTCCTGGCGCAATCCCGACAGCGGCAATGCCGGCACCGTCGTGCCGCAGCCGGCCTACCAGACCAAGAGCGGTGAATATTGCCGCGAATTCCAGCAGACGATCACGGTCGCCGGCGAACAGCAGCAGGGCTACGGCACTGCCTGCCGCCAGCCGGATGGCAGCTGGAAGGTCGTCCAGTAACACTGCGGAAATCTACCGTCTCTTAACCGTTCCCTTCCCCCCAACTGGATACGGCGCATTCGCGATGAATGCGCCGTTTTTTTTGTGGCGAAAGCGCCGTTTCCTCCTAGAATGACGGCAGCCGGCAGAAGCCGGCGCTAAGACCGGAGGAGGCCAGAATGGTCGCCGTACCTGCCCGGGAGGCCATGCCCCCGATGATCGCCGCGCGCGACACGCTGGCGCGTCTGACCGCTCCGCGCAAGAAGACCGAAGCCGAGCAGACGCTGGACGAGATCCTGCGCAACCTGCACACGCAGAAGAGCGAGGCGGCGAAGGAAGCCGCAAGACGCAAGCTGGAACGCATCAAGGCGAAACTGGAAGCGCTGAAGCTGGCCGCCGGCTCGGCCGCGGCCACCGGCGATGCCCGGCTGGCGCGCAAGGTGGCAAAGGACATCCGCGATGCTGCCCGCGAACTCAGCCGCGCGCTGGCCGAAGCAGGCGGCTCCGGCGGTGCCGCCGCCACGGCCTCGGCAGGTGCGGCCGCCGCCAGGGCGGAAGCCGCGGCCGGCATCGAGTCGGCGGAGCCTGATGCCGCGGCGCAGGCCGGCCGGCAGATCCGCAGCGCGGCCAGCGGCGACGATCTCGCGACGCTGAAAAGCGAGGCTGCCGGCCTGGTCAGGGATTTCAGGAAGATCCTGCGCAAGCTGCGCGAGACGGCCCTGCATCCGAATCTCGACCGCCGCGACCGGGTCGAGATGGTCAGGTTGTTCGCCGAGGCCGACCGCGAGCTGGCTGCCCTGCAGGCGGCAGCCGCGCCGTCGCCCGGCATGGCGGTGAATCTGTCGGTGTGAGGCCTAGGTGCGGCCGAAGATCAGCGCGGCATTGACGCCGCCGAAGCCGAACGCATTTGACATCGCATGGTCGATGGCCTTCTTCTTTGCCTGGTGCGGCACGAGGTCGATGCCGGCGCAGTCGGGATCGATCCGGTCCAGGTTGCGGGTTGGCGGCAGCAGGCCATGCCGCAGGGCTTCGATGGCATAGATCGCCTCCACCGCGCCGGCGGCGCCGAGCAGATGTCCGATGGCCGATTTGGTGGAGGAAAGCGAGAGCGTCTCCAGCGTTCCGGCAAAGACGGCCTTCACGGCGGCGATCTCGGCGGCGTCGCCAACCGGCGTCGCCGTGGCATGGGCATTGATGTAGCCGATCTGCTCAGGCCGCAGCCCGCCGCTCCGCAGCGCGATCTGCATGGCGCGCCGCGCGCCGGCGCCATCCTCGGGCGGCGCCGTGATGTGATGCGCATCGCCCGTGGTGCCGTAGCCGCAGAGCCGCGCCAGAATGGCGGCACCGCGGGCATTCGCATGCGCTTCCGATTCCAGCACCAGAATGCCGGCGCCTTCACCCATCACGAAGCCGTCGCGATCGGCGTCGAAGGGTCGTGACGCCTTTTCGGGTTCGTCGTTATGCGCCGTCGCCAGCGCGCGCGCCGCGCCGAAGCCGGCGAGGCTGACCCGGTCGATGCAGGCCTCTGCGCCGCCGGCTATCATGACATCGGCATCGCCGGCGCGGATCAGGCGCGCCGCGTCGCCGATCGCCTGCGCCCCGGCGGCGCAGGCCGTGACCGGGCAGCCGAGCGGACCCTGCAGCCCGAAGCGGATCGAGACATGGCCGGCCGCCAGATTGCCGAGGAAGGAGGGAATGACGAAGGGCGACAGCCGCCGCGGTCCGGCGCGCTCCACCGTCCGCGTCGCATCGGCGATGGCGGGAAAGCCGCCGATGCCGGTGCCGATGATGCAGCCGGCCCGGTTCCGCTCAGCCTCGCCGGCCGGCCGCCAGTCCGCCTGCCGCAATGCCTCTCCGGCGGCAGCCAGCGCGAAGAGGATGAAGCGGTCCATCTTGCGGCGGTCCTTCGCCGGCGCCGCCTGCTCGGCATCGAAGCCGTCCGCGTCCTCGGCGATGTCGGGCACGATGCCGGCCACCCTGGCCGCGAGATCATCCGTCCCGAAGCCCGTGATGCGGCGCAGGCCCGAGGCGCCCGCGGTCAGGCGGCGCCAGTTGATGTCCACTCCGCTGCCCAGCGGGGTCACCATCCCCATGCCGGTGATCACCACGTCCTGCATCCGCCGTCTCCCGATTCCATGCATATACATATAATGCAGATACAGCTAAGCCGCCGGCGGACGGTTTGCAAGGGCCGGGCTCTGCGCTATTGATGGGGCATGGCCCGCCGACGTCCCGATCCGGCTGATGCCGCCTTCCGCCAGCTGACCGAGGAAGGCTGCACCCTGCAGCGCCTGCACGCCGCCAACCGGCTGGCGGGGCAGGTCTATGCGGGCTATTTCGCCGAGACGGGGCTGACGGCGCCGCAATTCGGCACGCTGGCCTTTCTCTACCGCGATGGCAGCCATGCCGTCGGCGAACTGGCCGCGCTGCTGGACAGCGACCAGACCACGATCACCCGCAACCTGCGCCTGCTCGAGCAGCGCGGCCTGGTCCGGCAGGCGGTTGCTCCGGAAGACCGCCGCCGCCGCGTGATCCGGCTGACGCCGGAAGGACGGCGCGCCTTCCAGAAGGCCCTGCCGCTCTGGCAGAAGGCGCAGGCGGCGCTGACCGAGATCCTGGGCCGCGCACAGACCGCGGCGTTCAACCGCCAGCTCGACGAGGCGATGGCGCGGTTGCGCGAAACCTGAAGGGGAGGAGAAAGCCGATGCTGACGCCGCTGTTCGAACTGGAGGTCGAGGTCGCCGCGCCGCAGAGCGCCGGCAAGGCGGATACCGGCGAACGCCGCTGCGTGCCGATCACCGGCGGCCGCGTCAAGGGCCGGCTGAACGGCCGCGTGCTGTCCGGCGGCGCCGACTGGCAGGTGCTGCGGCCCGACGGCATGGCCGATCTCGATGCACGCTACATGCTGGCGCTCGACGACGGCACGCAGGTTGAGGTGTGGAGCCGCGGCCTGCGCATCGGTCCGGCCGAGGTGATGGCGCGGCTCGCCCGCGGCGAAACGGTCGATCCCTCCGCCTACTACATGCGCACGGCGATGCGCTTCGAGACCGGGGCGCCCGATCTGCAGTGGCTGGTGCACACGCTCTGCATCGGCATCGGCGAACGCCGGCCCGACAAGGTGTTGCTCAAGGTCTACGGCGTGGACTGATCCGGCAGGGCCCGAAGGATTCCGAAGACCCGGCGCGCCGCTCCGTCGCCGCCGCGCTCCGCCTCGGCCACGGATTCCAGCCATTGTCCGGAAGCCTGCTGACCGGCAAGCCGGAAGGCGACCCGGTCACGGGCCGCACCGTCGCGGAGCCGCCGGTGATGGTCGCGCACCCGCGCGCGGTCGTCCGGATGCACCTGCTCCAGCCAGGCGTCGAAGCCGACCGGCACCGCGCCAGGCATCATGCCGAGCAGCCGGCCGCATTCCTCCGACCAGGTCATCTCGCCGCTGTCGCGCTCCCAGCTCCAGCTGCCGCAGGCGGCGATGCGCTGCACGGCGGCGAATTCCTGCTGCATCCGCTCGAAGGCATTTTCGAGGTCGCGGCGGTCGGCCTCGGCGGCGGCGCGGGCGCGGTCCACATCGCCGATCAGCTCGGCATTGTGCAGGCGCAGGGCGCAGGCGAGCCGTTCGCGCCGGTTGGCGGCATGGGCCGCCAGCGACAACGCCATCGCCATCAGGACTCCCAGCAGGCACATCGCGATGGCGGCAAACTCGCCCGAGACGAAGACGCGCCCGTAAACCGGCACGCTCATCGACAGAAGAAAGGCGTAATACGAGGGCAGATGCATGGCCCGCGTGTTCATGTTGCTGAAGGCGATGCCGGCCCAGGCCACGGCCATGATGCCCTGCTTCTGCACGTCGTCGGCAGGGAAATAGAGCGCCCCGAGCAGGCCCCAGGTCAGGCCGGTCACGGTCGAGCCGATCGCGAAACGCCGCGCCCAGAGCGCCGGATCGGTTATATGGTCGAGCCCGAGCAGGGCGTAGCGCTGGCGGTCGAGATACCAGGTGCCGAGCGTGTAGAAGGCGGTCAGGCCGAGAATGCTCCACCAGCTGGTGGCGTCGTTGAAGAGCAGGAACGCGCCGAACAGGATCGGATAGGGCAGGTAGCGGACGGCCCAGCTGGACTGGTACAGGCGCTCGACCATGCAGGCATCGATCTCACGCTCGCGATTCTGCAGCAGCGACTCATCGGCCTCTGCAAACCGCTGCAGAAACGCCGGCGGGATCCCGCGCTGGTCCGTCATCCGTCCCCCTGGTCAGCCGTCCGGCGCTCCGACGCCGGCCCCACCGGGGGCAGAGCCTAGCATCGGCCAGCGGGAACAGGAACTGCGCTCAGGGCAGTTCGGCGCGCAGCTTCTGCCGCAACACGTCGATCGGCACCAGCTTGCCTTCCACCTGCATATGCCAGAAAACCCAGCCGTTGCATGCGGTGGCGTTCATCACATGGGCGCCCATCTTGTGGATCGACCCGCTGGCATCGGCCGTGGCCAGGGTGCCGTCGGCGCGCACCCGGGCGGAAAAGCGCCGGGACGGATCGACCAGGACGGTGCCCGGCGAGAGCAGGCCGCGCTCGACCACCCAGCCGAAGGGAATGCGCGGTTCGTCCTTCTTTGATTTCGTGACGTCGACGTCATCCGGCGCCGCCGGCTGCACGGTCGCGATGCGCCGCTCGGCGGCCTTCGCATAGGTCCTGTCGCGCTCGACGCCGATGTAATGCCGGCCGAGCCGCTTGGCGACCGCGCCGGTGGTGCCGGAGCCGAAGAAGGGATCGAGAATCACGTCGCCCGGCTTGGTGGAGGCGATGATCACGCGATGCAGCAGGGCTTCCGGCTTCTGGGTCGGATGCGTCTTGGCGCCGTTCTCGCCGCGCAGCCGCTCGCTGCCCGAGCAGATCGGGATCAGCCAGTCGGAGCGCATCTGCAGGTCGTCGTTCAGCGCCTTCATGGCGTCGTAGTTGAAGGTGTAGCCCTTGGCGTCCTGGCTGCGCGCGCACCAGATCAGCGTCTCATGGGCGTTGGTGAAGCGCTTGCCGCGGAAATTCGGCATCGGGTTGGTCTTGCGCCAGATCACGTCGTTCAGCATCCAGAAGCCGAGATCCTGCAGCTGGGTGCCGAGGCGGAAGATGTTGTGGTAGCTGCCGATCACCCAGATCGTGCCGTTCGGCTTCAGCACCCGCTGCGCGGCCTTCAGCCATTCCCGGCTGAACGCGTCATAGGCGGCAAACGAGTCGAACTTGTCCCAGTCGTCGTCGACCGCATCGACGACGGTGTCGTTGGGCCGGCGCAGTTCGCCGGTCAGCTGCAGATTGTAGGGCGGGTCGGCGAAGATGCAGTCGATGCTCTCGGCCGGCAGCTTGTTCATCTCGGCGACGCACTCGCCGATCAGGATGCGGTCCAGCGGCAGGTCGGGATGCGGCAGGCTGCGCGACACTTCCGCCTTGGGCAGCCGCGAAACCAGCGGCCGGGCGCGGAGCTTGGCGCTGCGGCCCGCATCGGGACTGGATTCCACGAGCCTGAGATGGCCCTTCCGCAGCCCCTTGGTGTTGCGGGACTTGCGGGTCGGGTCGATGAATGTCGGCGCCATGTGCGGATCTTCCCCCTAAAACGATCCGCAAGTCATTAGATTCTTTGGGTTATCAGGTCGTTAACTCTAGATCTAGAGTCATCTGCTGGTGTACAGGCGCAAAACCTAGTCTGTGATGCGGCGAAATGCCGACCAGCTTCAGCCCGGCATGGTGCGACGGCGTGCCGTAACCCTTGTTGCTGTCCCAGCCATAGGCGGGGTAGCGCCGGTGCAGTTTCGTCATGGCGCGGTCGCGGGTGACCTTGGCGATGATCGAGGCCGCGGCGATGGATACCGAGATCGCATCGCCGTCGACGATGGCCGTTGCCGGGCAGCACAGATCCTTCGGGCAGTGATTGCCGTCGATCAGCGCGTGATCGGGGACGATGCGCAGCGCCGTCACGGCGCGGCACATGGCGAGCATGGTGGCGTGGAAGATGTTCAGCCGCGTGATCTCCGCCACGCTGGCGGCGCCGATGCCGAAGCGCAGCTCGCCGGCGCGCGCGCGTTCCATCAGCCGGCCGTAGAGCAGTTCGCGCTGCGCGGCATCCAGTTTTTTTGAATCGTCGAGGCCCCGCGGCCGGCGTCTGGGGTTGAGAATCACGGCGGCGGCGACCACCGGCCCGGCCAGCGGGCCGCGCCCGGCCTCGTCGACGCCGCAGATCAGTCTGCCGTCACGGCCACCGAGCTTTGATTCATATGCGAAATTCGGCACGGATCGCAGATTCCCCGACTGCCCAGCTTCTGCCACGAAGCGGCATTATAGCGGGGCCATCCTTGCCCGCATCCGGGGTGCTGTGGAAAAGTCGCGGAAAATGTCAGCTGAGGTGAAAATAATGCGTGCGGCTGCCGCTCCTCCGATGTCCCGAAACGCCATTCCCAGCGCCGATCCCGACGGCGAAATCCTCACCCGGCGGGAAGGCGCCGTCTTCCTGATCGGCATCAACCGGCCGCAGAAACTGAACGGTTTCACGCCGAAGATGCTGAAGGAGCTCGCGGCTGCCTATACCGCCTTCGAGCATGATCCCCAGGCGCGGGTCGGCCTGCTGTATGCCGAGGGCCAGCATTTCACCGCCGGACTCGACCTGCCGAAGGTGGCGCCGCTGATGGGACAGAAGAACCTTCTGGCCGAACCGGGCCAGATCGATCCCTGCAACAACGTGCCGCCCTTCCGCAGCAAGCCGCTGGTTGCCGCCGTGCAGGGCATCACCTACACGATCGGCATCGAGCTGATGCTGGCCGCCGATATCGTGGTGGCCGCCAGCGACTGCCGGTTCAGCCAGCTGGAAGTGAAGCGCGGCATCATGGCGACCGGCGGCGCGACCATCCGCATGGTCGAGCGCGCCGGCTGGGGCCATGCCATGCGCTATCTGCTGACCGGCGACGAATTCGACGTCGCCACGGCGCTGCGGCTGGAATTCGTCCAGGAGGTGGCCGAGCCCGGCGGGCAGTTCGACGCGGCAATGAAGATTGCGCAGACGATTGCCGCCCAGGCGCCGCTCGCGGTCGCGGCGACCCTGCGCAACGCGCGGCTTGCCCTGGAGCACGGGCCGGCCGCCGCCGTCGCCGATTTCCATGAAACCCAGAAGATGCTGATGGCGAGCGAGGATGTGAAGGAAGGCATAGCGAGCTTCGTCGAGAAGCGCGCCGCCAATTTCAAGGGACGCTGATGCTCAACCTGCTGCGAACGGGATGCCTGGCCGTCTGCCTTGCCGCCGCGAGTGCCGCGCCGGTCCAGGCCCAGATCTTCATGTCGCCGGAAGAGGCGAAGGAGCTCGGGCAGAAGGAGCATCCCAAGGTCATCCAGGAGTTCGGCGGCGTCTACGAGGACCCCAATATCGGCGCCTATGTGGCCGGCATCGCCGGCCGTCTTGCCAGCGTCTCCGGCCAGCCCGCCACCAGCTTCACCTTCACGGTGCTGAACTCGCCGATCGTCAATGCCTTCGCCCTGCCGGGCGGCTTCGTCTACATCACCCGGGGTACGCTGGCGCTGGCGAACAACGAGGCCGAAGCGGCCGGCGTGCTGGGTCACGAGATCGGCCATGTCATCGCGCGGCATTCCGAGCAGCGCTACGACCGTTCGCTGATCACGCAGGGCGCGGTGGGACTGGGATCGATCCTGGGCTCGATTTTCCTCGGTTCCGGTGCCGGACAGGCGATCGGCCAGATCGGCAGCCTGACCGGCAGCGCCTATCTCGCCAGCTTCAGCCGCGAGAACGAGTTCGAGTCCGACCTGATCGGCGTGCGCCTGCTGGCGCAGGTCGGCTACGCGCCGGACGCCCAGGCGGCTTTCCTGCAGTCGCTTTCGGATTACAGCGATCTTGCCACCAAGATGGCGGGCCAGGCCGGCAAGGACCGCACGATGGACATGTTCTCCACCCATCCGCGCGGGCCCGACCGTGTCAGGGCGGCGATCGAGGAGGCGCGCGCCTGGCCGCAGGATCCGATCTACCGCCGCGACGAATATCTCGACCGCATCGACGGCATGCTCTACGGCGACGATCCGAAGGAAGGCGTGGTGCGGGGCACGACTTTCACGCATCCCGATCTGCGCCTGAGCTTTTCGGTGCCGCAGGACTGGCGGATTTCGAACACGCCGGCGGCGGTGATCGCCAGCCATGCCTCGGGCCAGCTGCAGTTCGACATGGAGCGCGACAAGCGCAAGGTGCAGAGCGTCGGCGGCCAGCCGCTGCAGTATCTGACGCGGGTCTGGCTGCCCAATCTGCGCTTCCAGAATGCCGAATCGATCAAGGTCAACGGCATGCCGGCGGCCACTGCCTCGGCGCGGGTGCAGACCAAGAGCGGAAGTACCGTCGACGCGCGGTTCGTTGCCGTGCAGTTCCCGAACGGCGAGATGGTGCGCTTCACCATCATCGCGCCGTCGGGCGGCCTTCAGCGCATCGAGGCGGACATGATCCGCAGCGTGAACACGCTGAAATACCTGAGCGAGCAGGAAGCCGCGGCGATCAAGCCGCTGCGCCTGCGGGTGGTGCCGGTGAAGCCGGGCGACACCTCGGAAAGCGTGGCCGCGAAGCTGCCCTTCGCCCGCTACAAGCTGGAGCAGTTCCGCGTGCTCAACGGGCTGCGCGAGGGCGAGGAGATCAAGCCCGGCGAGCGCATCAAGATCGTGGAGTGAAGGTTGTCACGGCGGCGCACCCGGCGGACTTCCCGTCAAACACGTTGTCATGGTCGGGACAGGGCCGCGCATGACATGTCTTGAAATGCCCGAAGTGCGGGCGGGCAGTACTATCCCGCGGCGATGTCGCGCTGCAGGTCGGGAATCTCGCCGAGCTGGCGGCGCAGCCGTTTCAGCGCCTGATGCTCGAGCTGACGCACGCGCTCCTTGGAGATGCCGAGCGTCACGCCGAGCCGCTCCAGGGTCACTGCCTCGTCGTTGAAGAAGCGGGCGCGCACGATGACGCGTTCGCGCTCGGGCAGGGTCGCCATCGCCTCGTCCACCCAGCGGGCGCGCAGGCGTGAGTCACGGCGTGCGATGGTGGCCTCTTCCGGATCGGGGCGTTCGTCCACCAGCAGGTCCTGCCAGGCGGCCTCGCCATCCTCGCCGATCACCGCGTTGAGCGAGCGGTCGACGGCAGCCAGCCGGCTTTCCATATGGGCGACGTCGCTCTCGGTGACATTGAGCTGGCGCGCCAGCCGGCTGCGGCCTTCCCGGCTCAGGCTGTCGCGGCCGCCGCGCTCGATGCGCGCCCGCAGGCGGCGCAGGTTGAAGAACAGCGATTTATGCGCCGCCGTGGTGCCGGTGCGCACGATCGACCAGTTGCGCAGCACGAAATCCTGGATCGCGGCGCGGATCCACCAGGCGGCATAGGTGGCGAAGCGCACCTCGCGCTCGGGCTCGAAACGCGTCGCTGCCTGCATCAGGCCGAGATTGCCTTCCTGGATGAGGTCGTTGAGCGGTAGGCCGTAATGGCGGAACCGCACCGCGGTCGAGATCACCAGCCGCATATGCGGCGCGACCAGCTTGTGCATCGCCGTCTGGTCCTGGGTCTTGCGCCAGCGCCTGGCCAGCGCGACCTCCTCCTCGGGGGTCAGCAGGGGCAGGCGCATGGCGCGCCGCACGAAGGCCCGGTCGCTGGCGTCGGACGACGCGCCGGCGCTGCGTCCGGCGGTGGGGCGGCCGGCGGAAGAGCGGGGAGCGGACATCCGGTCTGCGGTCATGGCAGCATCATTCTTCTGCCGGTTTACGACCGAATTAGGGCGGATCACTTCACGCTTTTGTGTTCCGCGGGAGCGCGCGCAGGCGGATTTGTTCCGGTCGTTCCACAACCAGCCGCGGCCGGCCGCGGCTTGCACCGGGGCCGGCAGGACTGAATGTCCGAAACCGGCCCGCCGTTCCCGCGATGGCGGTCGCGGGGCGGATTCAGATGGCGAAATTCTCCACGATGGCGCCGTCGGGCGAGAAGCAGGCGACGTTCAGGCTGCCGCCGAAGCCGGCGCCGCCGTCGAGGCAGCAGGTGAAGGCGTCGAGATGCGCCCCCTCGCCGCGCGGGTTGCAGCCGCTGATGACCCTGCGGAAGCCGGCATAGGGCTGGGCCAGCCCGCGGAAGGAGGGCGACCCCCACCAGAGGTGGTCGGACTGGGCGGCGAGCGGCGCGCCCGGATCGATACCGGCATGCACGAACAGCAGCTCGCCGCCTTCCGTGTAGGCGGCGCGGCGGAAGCTGGCGAAAAGCTCGTCATGGCCGGGATGCTGGCGGATGGCGGCGCGCAGCGAATTGGTCCAGCGGCTGATGCTGGCGGCGCCGTCGCGCAGCACCGCCTGTGCCTGCGCGGGATCGATGCCGTAGCCGCGCAGCACGGGTTCCAGCCCGTGCCGCAGCATCCAGTCGAAGACCTCGCGCGGGCCGGGCGCGAACTGGATCTGCAGCAGCTTGCGCCACATTTCCTCCTGCGCGCCCCGCAGATAGACGATGTCCTCCGGCTCGACGCCGGGCAGGCAGAGGAAGTCGCGGCGGAAGGCAAGCAGTTCGTCCAGGGTGGCGATGGTCGCCGCGCCATGGCCGATGACGTTGCCGAGATAGACGAGGCGGTCGCCCGGCAGCAGCCGGGCCGCCAGTTCCTGATGCGCTTCCTGCAGGCGCTGCACCTCGGCGTGGATCGCCGCCACCGCCCAGACCCGGCGCGCAAGGCGCAGCACGGCGAAGGCTTCCGTGGCGGGTGCCTGGGCCTGCGGTTTTGCCGCTCCACCGTTGGCGGCGGTTCCGGATCTGGAATGGAGTGCGAGCAAGTCGGTTATCGAATCGGCCAAACGAAGCAGGGTCCGGCAGTGGATGCTACCGGACCCTTCTGGTGTTGCGAAGCGAAAAGCCGTGTGACCTTTTCGCGCATTGTCTGCGTCAGGCGACTTTCAGGATTTTCTCGAGCTTCTTGGTTGCGGTTTCTTCGTCGATGCGCTCCACCGCGGCGAGCTCGCGCATCAGGCGGTCGAGCGCCGATTCGTAGATCTGGCGTTCGGAGTAGCTCTGGTCCGGCTGGCCGGCATTGCGGTGCAGGTCGCGCACCACCTCGGCGATGGCGACCGGATCGCCCGAATTGATCTTCGCCTCGTATTCCTGCGCGCGGCGGCTCCACATCGCCCGCTTGACGCGGGCGCGGCCCTTCAGCGTGTCGAGCGCGGCCCGCATCTTCTGCGGCGTCGAGAGCTTGCGGATGCCGACCGCGTTCACCTTGCTCAGCGGCACACGCACGGTCATCTTGTCGCGCTCGAATTCCACCACCATCAGATCCAGCTCGAAGCCGGCGATCATCTGGCGTTCGATGCGCAGGATCTTGCCCACGCCGTGGGTCGGGTAGACGACATAGTCGCCGGCGGCGAAATCCACCTTGACCTTGCTCGGTGCCGGCTTGAGCTGGACCATCTTGACCGGCTGCTGGCTGGCCCGGCTTTCCAGCGCGGCGGGGCGCACCGGCTGCGGCAGGGGGCGCGACGGCGGCGCCGAAACCGCCAGCGGCTTGGTGACGGCGGGCTTGGCCGGAGCCTGCTTGGTCGCGGCGCTGGCCTTGGCGGACGCCTTGCCCTTGGCGGTTTCCGGCTTGGCCGTCGCCTTCGTCTCGGTCTTGGCGGGCTTCGCCGCCTTTGCCTCGGCCTTCTTCGGCGGCTGGGCGGTCGTCCTGGTTTTGGCTTCCGCCTTCGGCGCGGCCTTGGCGGCCGGCTTGGCCGCGCTGCTCTTCGCGGCGGTCTTGGCGGGCGCCTTCTGCTTCACGGTGGCGGGCTTCTTGGCGACGGCGGCGCGGGCGGCCGGCTTCGCCTTCGCCGCCGGTTTGGCCTTGGCGGCTTTCGACGGACTTGCAGACTTCACCTTGGCCGGGCTTTTGCTCTTGGCTTTCTTCACGGGCCACCCTCGCTGATCTCACGCCAAAACGTCACCTCGGCCAAAACCGCATGCCGTCCAGGAGGTTCGATGCAAACCTGGAGGAATGGGTGCTGGCCAAGACCATGGAACGGATGCAACCTGGAGTTTTATCCAGAAGCCATCCTGCTCGTCCGCGAGCATGCTGCTGCAGATGAGGTTATTGTTCAGTTATAAAGATACCACAATTCCACGCTGAATCACAGCGCGATCAGGGACAGGAATCCCCGTCCGATGCCCGTTTTGGGCGAATTGTCCCTATTTGGCCGTTCCTGTTCCGGGATTCGGGCTGAAATGCTCGGCGAATTTGTTCGCCACCCCGTTCCAGTCATCGGCGTCGGCCGGCGGCTCGCCCTTGCGGGTGATGTTGGGCCACTTGGCCGCGTATTCGCGGTTCAGCTCGATCCAGTTCTCGGTCCGCTTGTCGGTATCGGGCATGATCGCCTCGGCCGGGCATTCCGGCTCGCAGACGCCGCAGTCGATGCATTCGTCCGGGTGGATGACCAGCATGTTCTCGCCGACGTAGAAACAGTCGACCGGACAGACCTCGACGCAGTCCATGTATTTGCACTTGATGCAGTTTTCGGTCACGACGTAGGTCATTGCGAGAAACCTTGAGAGGTCTGGCTGCGGACTGCGCTCATATGGGGCGGCCGTGGCCCGTCGGGTAGCACGTGCTCCTGCCCCGGTCAATTATGTGCACACGAACGAGCTGTCGCACCCCCCTCCGGTCAGGGGATGATCTCGTAGCCGGCCTGGGCCTCGGCCGCCGGGCCGCGGCGCAGCGGCAGCGCGAGGATGCGCAGCACGCAGACCCCGCGGGGCAGCGGCAGGGTCAGCACGTCGCCCGGCCGTACCAGCGCATGGGGCTTGTCGACCACCCGGCCGTTGATGCGGATGCGGCCCTTTTCCGCGAAACCCTGGGCGATGCTGCGCGACTTGCAGAAGCGCGCCATCCACAGCCATTTGTCCAGGCGCAGGGCGCCGTCGGATTGCGGTTCAGCCATTGCCGGAAGAATGCCTCCGCCCGGGCCGGGTTTCATCCCGTCGCAGGATCATGCCGCCGTTTTCTCGATCAGCCAGCCGACCACTGCGCGCAGCGCCTCGATGCGGCTGGCGCCGGCCTCGCGGGCCTGGCGGTAGACCGCGATCTGCTGCGCCGCCGAGGTGCCGCGCTCGAGGATCACGCGGACATGCGCCACCTCGCGCGTGCAGCCGAGCGCCGCGGCGTCCTCCGCGATGAGGTCGATCATGTTCTCGACCACCTCCGGGAACGGCACGATGCAGCGCGCGTCGATGTCGATCAGGCCTTCCGTGGTGCCGTAGCGCTGCGCCCGCCAGCGGTTCTCCTCCAGCAGCAGCCGCGTGTGGTTGCGCCAGGTGCCGTTGAGATTGGGCCGCCGGCGCAGCATGCGGGCGAGGCAGCGGTACAGCGCGGCGATGCACAGCGTGTCTTCCAGATGGGTGCAGGAATCGGCAATGCGCAGCTCCAGCGTGGGGAAGCGGAGGCTGGGGCGGATCGACCACCAGATATGGGTCGCGTCCTCGATCACGCCGGCCGAGACCAGGGTGTCGACATAGCTGTTGTAGTCGGCGAGATTGACGAAGAATTCCGGGATTCCGGTGCGCGGCAGCTCGTCATAGGCGGCCAGCCGGTAGCCCATCAGGCCGGTCGCGTGCTTGCGCCAGAAGGGCGACGAGGTGCTCAGCCCCAGCAGCACCGGCAGGAAGGGCAGGATGCGGTTCATCACGTCCAGCCGCACATGCGGGTCGTTCAGCTCGACATGGACATGCATGCCGCAGAGCATGTTGCGCCGCGCCAGGATCTTCAGGTCGTCGGCGATCTTGTGGTAGCGCGGCTTGTCGGTCGGCTCCTGCTCGGTCCATTCCGCCAGCGGATGCGTGCCGGCGGCGAAGATCGCCAGGCCGAATTCCGCCGTCGCCTCCTTCAGGGCCGAGCGGCAGTGGCGCAGCGCCGCGCGGGCCTCGTCCAGCGAGGTGCAGACCGGGGTCGCCACCTCGATCTGCGACTGCAGCAGCTCGGTCTGTACCTGGTCCCCCAGCGCCGACCGGCAGCGCCGGATCAGCGCCTGCGGCATGCGCGGCACGGCATTATGCGTATGCGCATCGGCAAGGAAATATTCCTCTTCGATGCCGATGGGATAGGCGTCCGTCATCGCCTGTCCTTTCGCGGCAGGGGGTGGGGCACAGGCAGCAATAAAGGGGGACCGGGCGCCGCCGCAACCGGTTCCGGAGCCGAGCGCCGAAAAGACACCGCGGGGCGCCCCACGCGGCCGCTGGTCACTGCCCGGCCGCTGCGATAGATTTGCAACTATGCCTGATCGTCAACGCACGCTGATCCTCACCGGCGCCAGCCGCGGTATCGGACATGCCACGGTGAAGCGGTTCTCCGCTGCCGGCTGGCGGGTCTTCACCGTGTCGCGCCAGCCCTTTTCCGAGCATTGCCCCTGGGAGGGCGGCGCGGAAAGCCATGTCCAGATGGACCTGGCCGACATCGACCAGCTGCCGGCCGCCATCGAGGCGCTGAAGGAGCGCCTGCCGGACGGCAAGCTCGACGCGCTGGTCAACAATGCGGCGATCTCGCCCAAGGGGCCGGGCGGCTCGCGGCTCGGCGTGCTCGACACCGACCTGCAGACGATGCTGCATGTCTACAATGTCAATCTCTTCTCGGTCGCCCTGCTGGCCCAGGGCCTGTTCCAGGAGCTCAAGGCGGCTCAGGGCTCGATCGTCAACGTAACCTCCATCGCCGGCAGCCGCGTGCATCCCTTCGCCGGCATGGCCTATGCGACCTCGAAGGCCGCCCTGGCGGCGCTGACCCGCGAAATGGCGTCCGAATTCGGCCCGCATAACGTCCGCGTCAACGCCATTGCGCCGGGCGAGATCGACACCTCGATCCTCTCGCCGGGCACCGACGAGATCGTCCGCCGCGAGATTCCGATGCACCGTCTGGGCAAGCCCGAGGAGGTCGCGGCAACGATCTACTTCCTGTGTACGCCGACCTCGTCCTACGTGAACGGCGCCGAAATCCACATCAACGGCGGCCAGCACGTTTAGCATTTCCCCCGAGGTCTTGTAGTTTCTGCCGGAGTAGAATACTTTTTAACACACTCCGGTGGCGTGAATTGACGCGCGCCGGCACAAGGGATGGCGCGAACGGGCATGCTCAAGGGCAAACGAATCCTGCTGGTGATCTCCGGCGGAATCGCCGCCTACAAGGCGCTGGAGCTGATCCGGCGCCTGCGGGAGCGCGGCGCCAGCGTGCGCTGCGCGATGACGAAATCCGCCGAGCAGTTCGTCACCCCGCTCAGCGTCGCCTCGCTCAGCGGCGAGAAGGTCGCGACCGATCTCTTCTCCCTGACCGACGAAGCCGAAATGGGCCATATCGAGCTCTCCCGCGATGCCGACCTGCTGGTCGTCGCCCCGGCCACGGCCAATATCCTCGCCCGCATGGCCAGCGGGCTCGCCGACGACATGGCAACCACGCTGCTGCTCGCCACCGACAAGCCGATCCTCGTGGCTCCGGCGATGAACGTCCGCATGTGGGTTCACCCGGCCACGCAGCGCAACATCGGGATCCTGAAGCAGGACGGCGTGGCCTTCGTCGGTCCGAATGACGGCGAGATGGCCTGCGGCGAATTCGGTCCCGGCCGCATGGCCGAGCCGCTGGAGATCGTCGCCGCCATCGAGGAACAGTTCGGCCGGCCGCAGCCGAAGCATCTCACCCTGGTGCAGCCTGCGGCCGGAAGCCGGACCGCCTCCGTCGCGCCGCTGCAGCAGGATCTGAAGGGCCGCAGGATCATCGTCACCTCCGGTCCCACGCACGAGCCGATCGATCCGGTGCGCTACATCGCCAACCGTTCGTCGGGCAAGCAGGGCCATGCCATCGCGGCAGCTTTGGCTGCGCGCGGCGCCGAGGTCACGCTGGTCACCGGGCCGGTCAATCTGCCCGATCCGTCGGGCGTGACGACCGTGCATGTGGAAGCGGCGCGCGACATGTTCTCCGCCTGCTTCCTGCGCCTGCCGGTGGATGCGGTGGTCTGCGCCGCCGCGGTGGCCGACTGGCGGGTCGCGGTGGAAGCGCCGCAGAAGCTGAAGAAAAGCGGCGACGAGCCGCCGTCGCTGCGGCTGGCGGAAAATCCCGACATCCTGCGCGCCATCGCCACCACCGATGCCAAGCGCCGGCCTGCCCTGGTGGTCGGCTTCGCCGCCGAGACCGAGCATGTCGTGGCTTATGCGCAGAAGAAGCTCGTCGCGAAGGGCTGCGACTGGATCGTCGCCAATCATGTGGGCGAGGGTAGCGGCACCTTCGGCGGCGACGAGAATACCGTGCATCTGGTGCGCAGGGACGGCGTGGAAGACTGGCCGCGCATGAGCAAGGCCGATGTCGCCGCCCGGCTCGCCGAGCGCATCGCCGGATTTTTCAGCGCCGGCGGCAAGACCGGCGCCAGAGTGAAGTCAGCGGGGAAGAAAGCATGACTGCCCGGAATCTGCAGGTCGCGGTGAAGCGGCTGCCCCATGCCGAAGGACTCGCGCTGCCGGCCTATGCAACGCCGGATTCCGCCGGCCTCGACCTGCAGGCGGCGATTTCGGAGCCGGTCACGCTGCAGCCCGGCGAGCGCCGGCTGGTGCCGACCGGCCTCGCCATCGCGGTGCCGCCGGGCTTCGAGGCACAGATACGGCCGCGCTCGGGGCTCGCGCTGAAGCATGGCGTTACCGTGCTCAACGCGCCCGGCACGGTAGACGCCGATTACCGCGGCGAGGTCGGCGTGGTGCTGATCAACCACGGCGACAAGCCCTTCACCATCCATCGCGGCGAACGCATCGCCCAGATGATCGTGGCGGCCTATGCCCGGGTCGCCTGGAACGAAATGGCCGAGCTGCCGCAGACGCAGCGTGGCGCCGGCGGCTTCGGTTCGACGGGGTCGCATGCGCTCCCGGATGCGGCGGCGACGCCGCTGAAGACAGCTCAGGGAGAGTGACAGCCATGTTGAAATGTACCAGGCGCACCATGCATGCGCTGGAGGCCGTCGTCGACATCGCCTTCCATGCCAGGCCCGAACCGGTGCAGTCCAAGGATATTGCCGCTCGCCAGGGCGTGCCGCAGCGCTATCTCGAACAGGTGATGCAGCATCTGGTGCGCAACGGCATCCTGAAGGGCGTGCGCGGTCCGCGCGGCGGCTACACGCTGGCGCGCGAGCGGCGCCGCATCACGGTGGGCGAGGTGGTGCGCATCGTGTCGGAGCTGGACGCCGACGGCGAGGAGGAATTCCGCGCCGGCTCCGAACTCGGCCGCCGCACGGTGCAGCCGATCTGGGAGGAATGCCAGGCGGCGATCATGGCCAGGATCGACAAGATCACCCTGGACGATCTGTGCAGCCGCGCCGAGACCGCCGGCTTCGCCGCCGAACTCGAGACTGCTGATTTCACGATCTGACGCCGTTGCGATCCGGGGCCGGCCCCGTGCCGCCCGGAACCTGACGGCAGGATAGGCAACAGGCATTTCAACGAGCGCGAGGAAACATGAGCCAGGCCCGTAACGCATCCGCCGTCAATCCGCCGCGCGGACGGATCTACAATTCCATCGTCGACACGATCGGCGCCACCCCGCTGGTGCGCATCAACCGCCTCGCCGCCGAAGCGGGCGCCAGGGCCGAACTGCTGGCAAAGCTGGAATTCTTCAATCCGCTGGCATCGGTGAAGGACCGCATCGGCATCGCCATGATCGAGGCGATGGAGAAGGGCGGCAAGCTCAAGCCCGGCGCCACCATCATCGAGCCGACCTCGGGCAATACCGGCATCGCGCTGGCGTTCGTCGCCGCCGCGAAGGGCTACCGCCTGATCCTGGTGATGCCGGAAAGCATGTCGATGGAACGGCGCAAGATGCTGAAGTTTCTCGGCGCCGAACTGGAACTGACGCCGGCGCCGCTGGGCATGAAGGGCGCGCTGGCCCGGGCCGACGAGCTGCTGAAGGAAATCCCCAATTCGGTGATGCCGCAGCAGTTCGAAAATCCGGCTAATCCGGAAATCCACCGCAACACCACGGCAGAGGAAATCTGGGCCGATACCGACGGCAAGGTCGATGTGGTGATCTCCGGCGTCGGCACCGGCGGCACGCTCACCGGCGTGGGCAGCGTGCTGAAGCAGCGCAAGCCGTCCGTGCGCATGATCGCGGTCGAACCCGAGGACAGCCCGGTGATCTCCGGCGGCAAGCCGGGGCCGCACAAGATCCAGGGCATCGGCGCCGGCTTCATCCCCGGCAACCTGGATACCGGCCTGATCGACGAGACGATCACCATCGGCAATGAAACCGCCTTCGAGACCTCGCGCCGCATGGCCCGGCTGGAAGGCATTCCGGCCGGCATCTCGTCCGGCGCGGCGATGGCCGCGGCGCTCGAAGTCGCAAGCCGTCCCGGCATGGAGGGCAAGACGGTGGTGGTGGTGATTCCATCCTTCGCCGAACGCTATCTCTCCACTGCGCTGTTCGACGGGCTGTAAGTGTTCTCCCGGGAGGAACTCGAACGTTACGCCCGGCACATCATCCTGCCGGAAATCGGCGGCGCGGGTCAGCAGGCGCTGAAATCCGCCCGCGTACTGGTGATCGGCGCCGGCGGGCTGGGCTCGCCGCTGCTGCTCTATCTTGCCGCGGCCGGCATCGGCACGATCGGCATCGTCGACGACGACACCGTGTCGCTGTCCAACCTGCAGCGGCAGGTGGCCCACGGCATCACCTCGCTCGGGCAGAAGAAGACCGAAAGCGCGGCGGTCGCCATCGCAGACCTCAATCCGCATGTCCGGGTGATCGAGCACACCCTGCGGCTCAGCCCGGAGAATGCGGACTCCGTGATCTGCGGCTACGACATCGTCGCCGATGGCAGCGACAATTTCGAAACCCGCTTTCTCGTCAACGATACCTGCTACCGCCTGAAGAAGACGCTGGTAACCGCGGCTATCCTGCGCTTCGACGGCCAGCTCTCCACCTTCAAGGCGCATCGCGGTCCGCCCCATCCCTGCTATCGCTGCGTCTTCCCCGAACCGCCGCCGCCCGGCAGCGTGCCGGCCTGTTCCGAAGCCGGCGTGCTCGGCGCTTTGGGCGGCGTGATGGGCAGCCTGCAGGCGCTGGAAGTGGTGAAGGAGATTCTGGATCTCGGCGACAGCCTCTCGGGCCGGCTGATGCTCTATGACGCCCTGCGCGGCGATTTCCGCACCGTGCGGCTGCGCCGCGACCCGCATTGCCGCATCTGCGGCGGCGGGAGCGAACCGGTGTCCCCCGACTGCGGCGCGGAAACCGGTCCCCCGGGGACGGGCTCTCCGGCATGACCGCAGGCCTCCCGCAGGACGAGGAGGAGGTCATCGGTCGCTGGCCGGCGCTGGAAGACCGGCGGATGGCTCTGCTGCTGCGCCGCTGGGCCGGATGGCGCGAGGGCACGGCTCCGCCGCCGCGCAGCCGCATCGATCCCGCCGCGCTGAAACCCTGCCTGCCCCATGTCTGGATCTGGCGTCTGACGCCGGACCGTCTTTCCCTGACCTGCACCCTGGCGGGTGAGAAGATCCAGGAAGCCTGGGGCCGCGGCATCATCGGCAACGACCCGCTCAGCCTCTGGGGTCCTGAGTCGGGCCTGGTGGTGCGCGACAGGCTGCGGCGTGTCGCGCTGACCCCGGCCATCGTCCATGGCCGCAGCGGCATCCTGTCGGGGGAATCGGCCAGCCCGGGAAAATTCGCCGAGCGCCTGATCCTGCCGCTGGCCACCGACGATGGCGCGCCGTTCGGCGTGATCGGGATGACGCTCTACCGCTACGATCCGGTCGCCGCGGCCGGCCAGCTGCCCCGCGTGCTGCTGTCCTCTCAGCGGCATCCCTGCGCCGCCCTGCCGGAGGGACTGCCGCCGGACTGATGCCCGCGATGAGAACATAACAAGAATATATTCTTGGATCGACACTGAATCTATGGTAGTATTCCCATTCTGAAGCTCCGGCCCCTGGTTTGCCTGTGGTAACGGGCTTCCGAAACCGCAAAAGGCGCTGCTGTTGGACATCGTGGATCGGAAAATCAGTCACTTGGCATCGAAGGCCAGCGACTTGTGCGGGATTCAACGGGACTGAACGGGACTCAACTGGCTCTCAACGGGATTCAACGGGATTCAACGGGATTCAACGGGATTCAACTGGCATCGAACGGGACTGAACTGGCCTCCAACGGGATCGAACTGGCTCCGACCGGGCTGCAACCGGTTCGCGGCAGACCGGAATGATGGCGGGTCCGGCCAAATTCTGCGGCTGATTGTCGCAGGCCGACATCAATCTGGCGGCCGCGTCGGGCAGCTGAAAACACGGCGCGCCGCGAATGCCGGATAGCTTATGAAATGCCAGTGTTTACAAGGGGCTTAACTTGGCAGATGCGAGCGATTCTCAAGTAAGAGATGTCCCCCGCGCTGCTTGACGCTGATTGAGGCGGTTTTTATGGTGCCGGCGCTTTTCCGGCCTGTCCGGACGAGCACCCGGAGCGCATGCCGATGGCCGATCAGCAGGGAACGCCTGACAGGGGTCAGCCCGAGAGGACGGCCGGAGAGCATGCCGCGCTGGACAGCCTGAACGCCAAGCTGGACGCCCTGCGCGACCGGCGGGCGGGCGAGCAGAAGCCCGAAGCCGATCCGCGCCAGACGCGCACCGTCGGCAAGGCCTGGTCGCTGGCGATCGAAATGGTCGCGGCCGTCTGCGTGTCGCTGTTCATCGGCTGGTGGGTCGACCGCTGGCTGGGCAGTGCGCCCTGGGGCCTGCTGGGATTTATCCTGCTCGGGATCGCCACGGCCATGTGGTCGGCGATCCGGACGGGAATGATGATGCAGCGTGAGCAGCTCAAGGGCGCTGACGCAGAGAAGAAGGAAGACTGAGACGTGGCCAGCCCGCTCGATCAATTCAAGGTCAAGTGCCTCGCGCTCTGCGGTGAAGGCGGCACGCTGCAGCCATACTCCTTCACCAATGCCTCGGCCTTCATGGTGCTGGCCGTCATCGGCGCGACCCTGCTGATGGTCTACGGCATGCGCCAGCGCAGCCTGGTGCCGGGCCGCATGCAGTCGATCGCCGAGCTCACGTACGAATTCGTCGCCAACATGGTGCGCGAGAATGTCGGCAGCAACGGCCGGCAGTATTTCCCGTTCATCTTCACGCTCTTCATGTTCATCCTGTTCGCGAACATGCTGGGCATGATCCCCTACAGCTTCACGGTCACCAGCCACATCATCGTTACCCTGGCGCTGGCGCTGGTCGTGTTCCTGGGCGTGACCATCATCGCCATCGCCCGCAACGGCATCCACTTCTTCACCCATTTCATGCCCGCCGGCGTGCCGATGTGGCTGGCGCCGGTGATCATCCCGATCGAGATCATCTCCTACCTGTCGCGCCCGGTCAGCCTCAGCCTGCGTCTCGCCGCCAACATGCTGGCCGGCCACACCACGCTGAAGGTCTTCGCCGGCTTCGTCGTCTCGATGATCGGCATGGGCGGCGTGCTTTCGGCTTCTGGCATCCTGCCGCTGATCATGGTGACCGCGCTGACCGCGCTGGAATTCCTGATCGCCTTCCTGCAGGCCTACGTCTTCGCCATTCTCACCTGCCTCTATCTCTCGGAAGCGGTGAACATGGAGCATCACTGAGACCGGTTTCCGGCTCGGTTCCGCGTAACAGTTCGAGTTTCTAACCTGGAAAGGACGAGTATTATGGATCTTGCTTCTGCAAAGATGATCGGTGCCGGCATTGCGGCCATCGGCATGGGCGGTGCGGCGATCGGCGTGGGCCTGATCTTCGCGAACTTCCTCAACGGCGCGCTGCGCAACCCGGGCGCCGCTCCGAAGCTGTTCGGCAACCTGATGCTGGGCTTCGCGGTGACCGAAGCGCTCGGCATCTTCGCCCTGCTGATCGCGCTGCTGATCCTGTTCGTCTGAGCTAGATGCCTCAGCTCGAAACAGCCACCTTCCTGCCGCAGCTCGTTTGGCTGCTGATCACCTTTGTCCTGCTCTATGTGCTGATGGCAAAGGTGGCGCTGCCGCGCGTGGCTGCCGTGGTCGACGAGCGCAAGCGTCGTCTCGACCAGGACCTGGCGGAGGCGGCGCGGCTGAAGCGCGAGACCGAGGCGGCCATTGCCGAATACGAACAGGCACTGGCCGCCGCGCGCACCCAGGCGCAGGCGATAGCGGGCGAGGCCCGGGCGCAGATCTCCGCCGAGACGGCGGCGCAGCGCTCGAAGGTCGAGGCCGAGATCGCCGAGAAGACCAGGGCGGCGGAAGCCAGCATCAACGCGGCCAAGCAGCAGGCGCTGAGCCAGCTGACTTCGGTGGCGGCGGATGCGGCGGCCGATGTCGTGGCACGCCTGAGCGGCACGGCGCCGTCGGCCGACGCGGTGAATGCCGCGGTCGCCCAGGCGCTGGGCAAGCGCGGCTGAGGAGGGAACCGCATGTTCCAGGATCCCACCTTCTGGACCCTCGTCGCCTTCGTCGCCTTCTTTGCCCTGATCTTCTGGCTGAAGGTTCCGGGCAAGGTGACGGCGCAGCTCGATGAGCGTGCCGCGCGCATCAAGAAGGAACTGGACGAGGCCGAGAAGCTGCACCAGGAAGCGCAGCATCTCTTCGCCGAGTACCAGCGCCGGCAGCGCAACGCGATCAAGGAGGCCGAGGAGATCATCGCCGCGGCCCGTGCCGAGGCCAGCGCCCTGGTGAAGCAGGCGGAAGCCGAAACCGCCGCGACGCTGGAGCGCCGCCGCAGGCAGGCCGAGGAGAAGATCGCCCAGGCCGAGAAGCTGGCCCTGCAGGAAGTGCGTGACACCGCCGTGGAAGTGGCCATCGCCGCTGCCGGCCAGGTGCTCGCCGGCAATCTGCAGGGTGCCGCTGCGGCGGCCCAGATCGACCGCGCCATCGGCGACGTCAAGGCCAAGCTGCACTGACCGCCGTCGTCATACAGACATGAAAAGGGCCGCAGCGATGCGGCCCTTTTTGCTGCCGGTTCTGCTGCTAGGGCTCAGTCCGTCACGCGGCAGTAGACGCGGAACTGCCGGATGATGTTGGCATCAAAGGCGCTGAGACGGATCGCCCAGTGCTCGCCCTCGGAGATTGCCCAGTCGCGCTCGTTGTCGCTGACCGCCTTGCCGCGCAGCTTCACCTCCTCGGCATAGCGGCCGAAGGAATGCAGCACCGCCTGCTTGAGCTCGGGCGTGACGTCCTCGATGTAGCAGGTGACGAAGTTCAGGCTTTCCAGCTCGGCCTGCAGGCCTTCCGGCGTCAGCAGATGCGGCTTGACCGGCTCGCGCTCGTGCCAGACCTCGTAGGTGCGGCTGTTGGTCGAGCCGGTGAGCAGGAAGTCGGTGAACATCAGCTGCCCGCCCGGCTTCAGGGCGGCGCGGATCTTGGCCAGCAGCAGGCGCTTGTCCTGCACCGCCATCAGGCCGTCCTTGGAGACCACGGCGTCGACGCTCCGGCGCTTGAGCTGCAGGGCGTCGAGCGGCTGCGCCTTCATGTTGATGCGCTGCTTCAGGCCCTGCTGCCGGGCGATGTCGATGGCCGCCGCGACGAGATCCTCGTCCTGTTCGTAGGCGTCGATCCACAGATTCTCGCGCGCCATCAGACGGCTCATGCCGCCGAGCCCGCTGCCGAGTTCGGTGATGGAAAGATTCGGATTGAGGCCGAGCGGGGCGATCAGCGGCTTCATCAGCTCTTCGCCGCCCGGCTGGTTGAAGCCCTCGCCGAACAGTTTCTGCACCACCTGCAGGCGGCGCGGGGTCCAGCGCTCCAGCGTCGGGGCTTCCTCCACCGGCTCGGGTTCGGCTTCCTCGGGGGGCTCGGCCGGCCTGGTGGTGTAGTCCTGGACCATGTGGCGCATGACATAGTCGTCGCCATGCCACCAGGCGCGCAGCCTGTCGCGCCAGGTCGGATCAGGGAACTGCTCGGGATTCTCCTTCGCCACCAGAGCCATTCTCGCAGGATAAACGTGGTTACAGACCGGTTACAGACGACCAAGCTGTAGTCCGGCAGGGTTGATTTTCCGTTGCCTGCGCAAAGCCCGGCGGATCCGGGCCGGCGGGGCCAAAGAAAAACGCCCGCTGACGCGGGCGTTTTCACGGTTACGGATGGTCAGGAAACGCCCGATCAGCCCCGGCTCGAAACCCGCTGCGGGAGCAGGTCGCGGACCCGGCGGCGCGCTTCAAGGTCGCGGAGGCGGGCCGACTGGGCGGTGGTGATCAGACGCGGCGCCGGCGGATTGGCCAGCACGGTGACCGGGTCGGTCAGCAGGCTATCGGCCAGCTGCTTGATCTCGGCGGGCAGCGTGGTGGCGAACACGATGGTCTGGCGCTCGGTCGGCGCGGCCTCGAAAATGGCGCGCAGCTCGTTGGTGACGCCCAGTTCCAGCATGCGGTCGGTTTCGTCCAGCACCAGGATCTCGAGCTTGTTCAGTTCCAGCAGGCCGGCATTGATCAGTTCGACCACGCGGCCCGGCGTGCCGATCAGGATGTCGATGCCGCGGCCCAGAGCCTGCGCCTGGGCGGCCTTGCCCGGGCCTTCATAGACGGTGGCCTGGCTCAGGCGCACGAAGCGGCCATAGGCGCGGAAGCTTTCCTGGATATGCTGCACGCGCTCGCGCGAGGTCGTCAGGATCAGGGCGCGGGCCTTGCGGGCGCCGGCCGGATGACGGTCGATCGAGAGATGCTGCAGGATCGGCAGCGTGAAGGCGACGGTCTTGCCGGCGCCGGCTTCCGCCTGGCCGAGCAGGTCGCGGCCCTGCAGCAGATGCGGGATGGCCTTCGCCTGGATCGGCGTCGGAGACACGTGTTTTTCCGCCGTCAGCGCGCGCTGAATGGGTTCTACAAGGTCAAGCTGCGAGAATTGGATGGCGTTCAACATCAGTCTTCAATCTTGGTTCAAACGGCGTTCCGACGGCGACTAGGTCACCCCGCCCGGCTGCGCCGAGGCGCGGCGGCGAAACGAGATGGCTCACAAAAGCCAGGCTGACCGGAGCGTTCGTACAGCGGCGTCCGGCTGGAAACCGCGAACCCGCGTGATACTAACGGCGAAACCCGCGTTTGCAAGTGCGAAAGTGCACATGCGACAATCACACCCGCCGGGGAAAAAGCGACTCATTCCGATGCCTGTCCTCGCCTTGTCATATGGATTTAATCTCCTGTTTTGCAAGTAGTTTTTCCAAAAATCGCGCAAAACCCGAGTCGCGGCCGCGCGGCGTCGTTTCGTTCTGCAACCCTGCCCCCGGGGCGTATTCACCCCTGCGTGCAGCAGACCCCTCCGGCGGGGCTGAAAGAGCCGTGTGGCGGCCCCGGCCGGCCTGGGGCTTCCCCCTTGGATCGGCTGGAATATTTCCGGGAATCCAGTTGCCAAGCCGGGGGCGGCCGGCTACAAACCCGCCCTCGTATCGGGTGTTCCGGCTTGTAAGGGCTGCCGTGTCCACCCCGAAGCCACTCCTTATGATTCGGAGGTTATGCAAATGCCCAAGTTGAAGACCAAAAGCGCGGCCAAAAAGCGCTTCAAGCTGACCGCGACCGGCAAGGTCAAGCGGGCCCACCAGGGCAAGCGTCACGGCATGATCAAGCGCACCAACAAGCAGATCCGCAATCTGCGCGGCACCACCCTGGTGTTCGAAGGTGACGCGCGCAAGATCATCAAGAACTACCTGCCGAACGGCTGAAGCGTAAGGATAGACCGCCATGTCACGCGTCAAACGGGGTGTTAACGCCCGCGCCCGCCACAAGAAGGTCCTCAAGCTCGCCAAGGGCTACCGGGGCCGCAATTCCACCGTCTTCCGCGTCGCGATCGAGAAGGTCGAGAAGGGCCTGCAGTATGCGTTCCGCGACCGCCGCGCCAAGAAGCGCAATTTCCGCGCGCTCTGGATCCAGCGCATCAACGCCGCCGCCCGCGAGCAGGGTCTGACCTACGGCCGATTTATCAACGGCCTCGCGCTCGCCGGCGTGGAGATCGACCGCAAGGTGCTGGCTGATCTCGCGGTGCACGAGCCCGAGGCCTTCAACGCCCTGGTGGCGCAGGCGAAAGCCGCACTGCCCGCCAAGGCGGCCTGACCGGCCCCCGCCCGTCCGTCATCCGAAAGACCGTATTGCGAAGGGGGCCGTATCCGCGGCCCCTTTTGTCATTCTGGCGCCATGCGCCGAAGAGGAGTCATGACCGAGATCGTCAAACTGGCGGAAGAAGCCGAACGTGCCATGACCGCGGCCTCGAGCCTCGAGGCGCTCGAGGAAGCGCGGCTGTCCGTGCTGGGCAAGAAGGGCTGGCTCTCGGCCGCCCTGAAGGAACTCGGCGCGCTGAATGCCGAGGAGCGCAAGGCGCGCGCGCAGCAGCTCAACGAGGTGAAGGATCGCCTCGCCGCGGTGCTGGAATCGCGCAAGACGGCGCTGAACGACGCCGCCATCGAGGCGCGGCTGAAGGCAGAGCGTCTCGACATGACCCTGCCGCTGAACGAGAGCGCCGAGGCACAGGGCCGCATCCATCCGGTCAGCCAGGTGATCGACGAGATCACCGAGATCTTCGCCGCCATGGGCTTCTCGATCGCCGAGGGACCGGACATCGAGGACGACTTCCACAATTTCACCGCGCTGAACATGCCGCCGGAGCATCCGGCGCGGCAGATGCAGGATACCTTCTATCTGCCGAAGCGCGGCGCGGACGGCGAGCAGATCGTGCTGCGCACGCACACCTCGCCGGTGCAGATCCGCACCATGCGCGGCGGGCCGCCGCCGCACCGCATCGTGGTGCCCGGCCGCACCTACCGGTCGGACTACGACATGACCCATACGCCGATGTTCCATCAGGTGGAGGGTCTGGTGATCGACCGCACCACCCATATGGGCCATCTCAAGGGCGTGCTGACCGAGTTCTGCAAGGCCTTCTTCGAGACCGAGAACGTGAAGATGCGCTTCCGGCCGAGCTACTTCCCCTTCACCGAGCCCTCGGCCGAAGTCGACATCAACTGTTCGCGCGAGGGTGGCGTGCTGCGCGTGGGCGAGGGCGACGACTGGCTTGAGATTCTCGGCTCGGGCATGGTGCATCCGCGCGTGCTGCAGCATTGCGGCCTCGATCCCAACGAATGGCAGGGCTTCGCCTTCGGCATGGGGATCGACCGCATCGCCATGCTGAAATACGGCATCCCCGATCTGCGCGCTTTCTTCGACGCAGACCTGCGCTGGCTGAAGCATTACGGCTTCGTGCCGCTCGACATTCCCACGCTGGGCCAGGGGGTGGCGCGATGAAGTTCACGCTGGAGTGGCTGAAGAGCCATCTGGAAACCGACGCCTCGCTGGATGAAATCGCCGCGAAGCTGACCAGCATCGGCCTTGAGGTGGAGGGCATCACCGACCGCGCGGCCGTCTATGCTCCCTTCATCGTGGCCGAGGTGCGCAAGGCCGAGCCGCATCCCAATGCCGACAAGCTGCGGGTCTGCGAGGTCTTTACCGGCAGCGAAACCCTGCAGGTGGTCTGCGGCGCGCCGAATGCGCGTGCCGGCATGAAGGGCATCTTCGCGCCGGTCGGCTCGACCGTGCCCGGCACGCAGATGCTGCTGAAGGCCGCCACCATCCGCGGCGTCGCCTCCAACGGCATGCTCTGCTCGGAACGCGAGATGGGCCTGACCGACGAGCATACCGGCATCATCGACCTGCCGGCGGACACCCCGGTCGGCGCGGCCTTCGCCGATGTCTTCGGGCTGAACGATCCCGTCATCGAGATCAAGCTGACGCCGAACCGCGGCGACTGCCTCGGCGTGCGCGGCATCGCGCGCGATCTGGCCGCCGCCGGCCTCGGCACGCTGAAGCCCTATGACTTCTCGGCCATCGCCGGAAAGTTCAGGAGCCCGATCGGCGTGCGCCGCCAGCTGCCGCCGGAGCATGACCGGGCCTGCGCGATCTTCGCCGGCCGCCTGATCCGCGGCGTGAAGAACGGTCCGTCGCCGGCCTGGCTGCAGCAACGGCTGAAGGCGATCGGCCTGCGGCCCATCTCGGCGCTGGTCGATATCACCAATTTCATCACCTACGACCTCGGCCGTCCGCTGCATGTCTTCGACGCCGGCAAGGTGAAGGGCGACATCCAGCCGCGCATGGCGAAGCCGGGCGAGAAAATCCTCGCGCTGGACGGCCGCGAATACGCGCTGGACGAGACGATGTGCGTCATCGCCGACGATGCCGGTCCCGAGGGCATCGGCGGCATCATGGGCGGCGAGCATTCCGGCTGCACGGATGCGACCACCGACGTCTTCGTCGAATGCGCCTGGTTCGATCCGGTGAGCATCGCGACCACCGGCCGCAAGCTCGGCATCCACTCGGATGCGCGCCACCGCTTCGAGCGTGGCGCCGATCCCGCGCTGGTGCGGCCCGGCATCGAGGTTGCCACCCGCATGATCCTCGACCTCTGCGGCGGTGAGCCCTCCGAGGTGGTGATCGATGGCCAGGAGCCGGAATGGCGCCGTACGGTGGCGCTGCGTCCCTCCCGGCTGAAGGGCCTGGTCGGCTTCGATCTGCCGGTGGAACGGCAGACCGCGATCCTGCAGGCGCTCGGTTTCGAGGTGAAGCCGGACGGCGACCGGCTGTCGGCGCAGCCGCCCTCCTGGCGCCTCGACATCGACGGCGAGGCCGATCTGGTCGAGGAGATCGCCCGCCTGCACGGCTTCGACGCGATTCCCGCCGAGCCGCTGCCGCCTCTGCGCGCGGTGCCGCTGCCGGCACTGAACCTGGCGCAGCGTCGCATCCGCGTGGCGCGCCGCGCGCTGGCCGCCCGCGGCCTGGTCGAGGCGGTGACCTATTCCTTCATCAAGAGGTCGGAAGCCGAGCTGTTCGGCGGCGGACAGGAACAGCTGCTGCTGCTCAATCCGATCAGCGCCGACATGGATGCGATGCGGCCCTCCATCCTTCCGGGCCTGATCACCGCAGCGAAGCGCAACATGGACCGCGGCTTCGCCGATGTCGCGCTCTGCGAGGTGGGGCCGCAGTATCACGATGTCGGCGTCGACGGGCAGATGCTGGTGGCGAGCGGCATCCGCCGCGGCCAGACCGGGCCGCGCCACTGGCGCGACAAGCCGCGGGCCGTCGATGCCTATGACGCCAAGGCCGATGCCATGGCGGCGCTTTCGGCGGCCGGCGTGGTGGTCGAGCAGCTGATGGTGATGGACGGTGCGCCGGCCTGGTATCATCCGGGCCGTTCCGGCACGCTCCGGCTCGGACCGAAAACCGTGCTGGCGACTTTCGGCGAGCTGCATCCGCGCATCCTGCAGGCCATGGATATCCGCGGGCCGCTGGTCGGCTTCGAGGTCTTCCTCGATCGCATCCCGCAGCCGCGCGCGAAAGGGGCGGGCCGCACCAAGCCGGCGCTGAAGCTCTCCGAGCTGCAGGCGGTCGAGCGCGATTTCGCCTTCATCGTCGACAAGTCGGTCGCCGCCGACACGCTGATCAAGGCGGTGCGCGGCGCCGACAAGGCGCTGATCACGAAAGTGTCGGTCTTCGACGTCTTCTCCGGCACGGGCATCCCCGAGGGCAAAACCTCGCTGGCGCTGACCGTGCGGCTCGAGCCGCAGCAGCAGACCCTGACGGATGCCGAGATCGAGGCCGTTACCAGGAAAATAGTGGCGGCAGCGGAAAAGGCCTGTGGCGCGGTTCTGCGCGGCT
>NZ_DATGQG010000035.1:0-10526 GCF_035304305.1 Ferrovibrio sp. | reverse complement strand
GATCCCGATCAGCCCTGGGATGTTGACGCGCCAGTGACGGCGCGGCTGCGCGAGGCCGGCTGCATCCTGCTGGGCAAGACCACAACGCCCGAGTTCGGCTGGAAGGGCGTGACGGACTCGCCGCTCACCGGCATCACGCGCAATCCCTGGGATCTGGACAAGACGCCCGGTGGCTCATCCGGCGGCGCTTCCGCCCAGGTGGCTGCCGGTTTGGGGGTACTGGCGGTGGGGACGGATGGCGGCGGCTCGATCCGGATCCCGGCCGGGTTCACGGGTATTGTCGGCCTGAAGCCGAGTTTCGGCCGCGTGCCGGCGGCGCCGCTCAGTCCGTTCGGCACTGTTGCCCATCTCGGGCCCATGACGCGAACGGTGCGCGACTGTGCGCTGATGCTGCAGGAAATGGCGAAACCGGATGCAAGGGACTGGTTCAGCCTGCCGTACCAGGACATTGACTACACGGCCAGTCTCGGTGCCGGAGTGAAGGGGCTGAAGATCGCCTTTAGCCCGACGCTGGGATTTGCCAAGGTCGATCCGGAAATTGCCGCTGCCGTTGCCACGGCGGCAAAGCTGTTTGCCGAGCTGGGCGCGCAGGTGGAAGAAACCGATCCGGGCTTTTCCGATCCGGTCGAGCTCTTCCATATCCACTGGTTCTCCGGCGCCTATAACGCCGCCATGAGCCTGTCGGACGAGAAGCTTGCGCTGCTGGATCCCGGTCTGCTCCGGACGTATCAGGACGGTGCCGCCATTCCGCTGAAGACCTATCTGCAGGCAGCCACCGCCCGCTCTGCACTCGGTGTGACGATGAAGCAGTTCCATGAACGCTATGACCTGCTGCTGACGCCCAGTCTGGCCGTCCTGCCATTCGAGGCCGGCCGTCTGGCGCCCGCCGAGATGGGCAACTCTTACTGGACTGCCTGGACGCCGTTCACCTATCCCTTCAACCTTACGCAGCAGCCGGCGATTTCGATCCCCTGCGGCTTTTCGCAATCCGGCCTGCCGATCGGCCTGCAACTGGTCGGGCCGATGCATCGCGAGGATCTGGTGCTGCGCGCTGCCGCCGCTTATGAAGCCGCAACGGACTGGCATCGGAAACACCCCCCGATCGACTCATGAGCGACAACGCCGCATTGCTGACTGTTGCAGAGATGGCCGAGGCGGACCGCCTTGCCATCGCGGGAGGCACGCCCGGTATCGACCTGATGGAAGCCGCCGGCGCGGCCGTCGCGGCCGCCGTGCAGCAGTATTATCCGACTGGCAATGTCCTTGTGCTCTGCGGTCCGGGCAACAATGGGGGGGACGGGTTCGTGGCGGCACGCCTGCTGGCAGAGGCCGGGCGTCATGTCGCCCTGGCGCTGCTGGGCGATCGCGACAGCCTCAGGGGCGATGCTGCGCTGGCGGCGCAGCGCTGGCGGGGAATGGTCCTGCCAGCCGTGGATGTGACGTTCGAGACGGCGGACATCATCGTCGATGCCCTGTTCGGTGCTGGCCTGAACAAGGCTCTGTCAGGACACGCCAGGGCTTTGGTTGATGCACTCAACGCCTCCGGCAAGCCGGTGGTTTCGGTGGATCTGCCCAGCGGCGTGAATGGCGACGACGGACAGCCGCACGGCACCGCGGTCAGGGCAAGCCACACCGTGACTTTCTTCCGGTCCAAGCCCGGGCACCTGCTTCTGCCTGGCAGGAGTCTCTGCGGCCGGCTGCAGATCAGGGATATCGGTATTCCGGCGCGGGTGCTGAAACAGATACGCCCCCGGCAGTGGCAGAACGATCCTGCTCTCTGGCACGCTGTCCTGCCGGTGCCCGGCGTCGGCGGCCACAAATACAGCCGCGGGCATGTGCTGGTGCGCGGTGGTGCGCTCACCGGTGCGGCGAGCCTCGCGGCCCATGCAGCAGCACGGATCGGAGCCGGTCTGGTCACCCTTGCGGCGCCCCGGGATGCAGTGGCCCATGGTGCGCCGGCAGCGGTGATGCGGGCTACCTGCGAGGGGACGCCGGACTGGCGGCGCCTTACTGCTGATCCGCGCCGGAACGTGCTTCTGCTCGGGCCGGGCAACGGTGCCGGCGAGGCCACGCGGCAGGCCGTCCTGCACAGTCTGCGCCTCAATCGGCCTGTCGTGCTCGACGCCGACGCGCTTAACGTGTTTGGCGGGCGAAGCGAGGACCTGTTTGCGGCCTCCCATACCCAGGTGGTGCTGACGCCGCATGATGGCGAGTTCAGCCGGTTATTTCCCGACCTGAAGACCGCCGGGAAGCTGGAGCGCGCGCGACAGGCGGCGCGGCGCGGCGGTGCGGTGCTGGTATTGAAGGGGGCCGACACGGTGATCGCCGCGCCGGATGGCCGTGCGGCGATCAATGCCAACGCGCCCCCTCATCTGGCGACAGCAGGAGCCGGCGATGTGCTCGCCGGGTTCTGCGCCGGCCTGATGGCCCAGGGCATGCCGCCATTCGAGGCCGCCTGTGCGGCCGTCTGGCTGCATGGCGTCGCAGCGGAGGAGGCGGGCCCGGGCCTGATTGCCGACGATCTTCCCGATGCGGTCAGGCGCCCGCTGGCGACGCTGCGCCGACAGGTGTCCTGAGATCGTCCAGGGCGGCTTCGATCGAGCGCTTGTACCGGACCAGCGGCGGGTGCACGCCATGGGTCCACAGCACATGCCGGACATGCTTGGGGGCGCCGGTCAGGATCAGCGTCACGCCGCCCTGACGCGCCTTGCGTGCAACGCCCGCGATGGTGTTGGCGGCCGTTGAATCAAGGAACGGCACCGACGAGAAATCGAGGATGAAGGTCTTTGGCCGGTCGGCAATGCGATCGAGTACGGCGCCCACGGTGGATGCCGCGCCGAAGAAGAACGCGCCGGATATCCGGTAGATCAGCAGGTCCGGATCGGTGGACAGGGCAGGGTCGTAGGGACGGCGGTCGCCGTTCGCGTCGTCGGCCTTATCCTCCGGTACATACGGCACGTGGTTGTCCACTGTGGTGGCCTGCGCCATGCGGTTCAGGAACAGCAGCGTGCCAAGGCCGAAACCGACCAGAATGCCCTCCGTCAGGTCGCGGAAGATGGTGAGCAGAAAGGTGGCGAGCAGCACCGCCGCATCACCCCAGGAGGAGCGGATCAGCGTGGCGAAGGCATGCTTCTCCGCCATGTTCCAGGCCACCACGGCCAGCACGCCAGCGAGCGCCGCCAGAGGGATGTAGCTGGCCAGCGGCGCGGCAATCAGCATGAACAGCAATACGAAAACCGCGTGCAGCATGCCGGCGATAGGGCCCCGGGCGCCGGCGCGCACGTTGGTGGCGGTGCGGGCTATGGTGCCGGTGACGCAGATGCCGCCGAACAGGGCCGAGCCGATATTCGCCGCGCCTTGGGCCACCAGTTCGCAGTTCGAGCGATGGCGCCGGCCGGTCATGCCGTCGGCGACAATGGCCGAGAGCAGGGATTCGATGGCGCCGAGCAGGGTGAAAGCGATGGCGTCGGGGAGGACGGCCCGTGCCTGCTCGAGCGAGAAGGCCGGCATGGAGGGCAGCGGCAGGGTGCGGGGGATGCCGCCGAATTTGCTGCCGATGGTCTCTACCGGCAGATTGAGCAAACCGGTAAGGGCAGCGGCCAGACCTACCGCGATGAGCATCCCGGGCCAGTGCGGCCGCCACCGCTTCAGGCCGACGATCACGCCGATGGTCAGCAGGGCCAGGGCCAAGGCAGTCGGTGTGAAGGTCGGCAGGGCTTCGATGATGGCAACCAGCTTGGGCAGCAGTTCTCCCGGCTCTTTGCCGGCAAAGGTCAGGCCCAGCAGGTCTCGGATCTGGCTGGCGAAGATGATCACGGCGATGCCGGCGGTAAAGCCCACAGTCACCGGATAGGGAATGAATTTCACATAGGTACCCAGTCGGAGAAAGCCGCCCACCATCAGCATGACGCCCGCCATCATGGTGGCCAGGATCAGGCCATCGACGCCGTGACGCTCCGCCGTGGCGGCCACCAGCACGATGAAGGCTCCGGCTGGTCCGCCGATCTGGAAGCGGCTGCCGCCCAGGGCCGAGACGAGGAAACCGCCGACGATCGCCGTGTACAGGCCGCGGTCGGGCGTGACGCCCGATGCGATGGCGATGGCCATCGACAGCGGGATGGCGACGATTGCCACCGTCAGGCCGGCCAGCGCATCGGCGCGCAGGCCGCTCAGGCCATAACCTTCACGAAGGACGGTCAGCAGCTTGGGCGTGAAGAGTTCGGCGAAGGTGGGGGCTGGATGGGTAGAGGGGGAGGCCATAGGCGCAGTCTCTGCATCAGTTGCCCTGAGGCGACCCCAGCGTGGCCCGGAGGCGGACACCACGTCCGCCGCTGTTGCTGGGGGTGTTCTCGGCGATCAGTTCGATACCGGCGGCTTCCAAGGCGGCGACCAGCTTCATGAGGGAGTCGACATTGCCGCGCACCACGCCGTCGCTTGCTTCCATGCGCTGGATCGTTGGCAGTGACAGGCCGGACAATTCGGCCAGTTTGCGCTGGTCGATCCCAATCAGGGCGCGGGCCGCCCGCATCTGCGCTCCGGTGATCATGTTTGAACCTTAATTTAGATACCTGAGATCATAATAAAGATGTATATAGTAGTCAATATGATGTTTTAAACATCAAAAACCAAGTTGTAGATTGTGCTTTCGCAGAGTGGCTGGATTTGCGCTCGATCAGTTTTAACCTTCCGATAGGCTGCTATGCGTTATGCAGGCAGGAGCAGAATTGAGAGACCCCCTGATGATCCGTGTTTTTATCGGTTACAGCCGCGCGGCCCCGGTCGCTTCCAGCGTTGCGGCTCTGAGCATCAATCGACGCGCCTCCCAGCCGGTCGCCATCACCCACCTGGCGCTGAACCAGCTGCAGGGCATCTATACGCGTCCGCGCCACGAACTGCAGTCCACCGACTTTTCGTTCTCCCGCTTCCTTACGCCCTATCTGTGCGGCTTCGAGGGCTGGGCGATCTTCATGGACGACGACATGCTTGTGGTCGACGACATCGCCAAGCTCTGGGCCCTGCGCGACGACCGCTTCGCCGTGCAGGTGGTCAAGCACAATCACGTCCCCAAGGAGGACGTGAAATTCCTCGGCAAGACGCAGACCAGATATGAGAAAAAGAACTGGTCCAGCGTGATGCTGTTCAACTGCGCCAAATGCACGGCGCTGACGCCTGATTACGTCAACTCCGCAAGCGGACTGGAACTGCACCAGTTCAAATGGCTCGGCAATGACGACCTGATCGGTGAAATTCCGCATCGCTGGAACCACCTGGCCGACTACGATCCTTACGAAAAGGACGTTTCCATCATCCATTACACGATCGGCGGCCCGTACTATGACGATTTCCGGAATTGCAGCTACAGCGCGGAATGGCTGGCCGAGCGCGAGATGCTGAACCACTGCGACCAAAACACGGCAAAAAAGCCTGTAAAAACAGCCGTTTAATCGGCCGGAGTAAAACCGGCCAAAAGCCTCGCGCCGTCCCGGTGAGCATGCTATAGACTGCGCCGCCGCGCCCGGATCGGTGCGGGACGCGGGCGTGGTGGAACTGGTAGACACGCAGGATTTAGGTTCCTGTGCCGCAAGGCGTGTGGGTTCAAGTCCCTCCGCCCGCACCAACCCGGCCCGCCGATGCTGCTGCCCTGTGGCGGCGCGACAGAGATTCTAATCGAGAGACAGGTATTGGTCATGCAGATCCAGGAAATCAGCGCCTCCGGCCTGAAGCGCGAGTACAAGGTGGTCATCAACGCAGCCGCGCTGGAGAGCACCGTCAACGAGAAGCTGGAGACGCTGCGCAGCCGCGTGAACATGCCCGGTTTCCGTCCGGGCAAGGCGCCGGCTGCCCTGATCAAGAAGCAGTATGGCCGCGCCCTGCTGGGCGAGGCGATGGAAGAGTCCGTCAATTCGGCCCTGCAGAAGACCATCGAAGACAACAAGTTGCGCCCGGCGATGCAGCCGAAGGTCGACTTCTCGAATTTCGAGGAGGGCAAGGATTTCGAATGCACCATCGCCATCGAGGTGCTGCCCGACATCGAGCCCGGCGACTTCAAGGCGATCAAGCTGGAGCGCCTCGTGGTCGAGCCGACCGAAGCCGAGGTCGAGGAATTCGTGAAGCGCCTGGCGGATCAGCAGAAGACCTATGAGAAGGTCGATCGTGCTTCCGAGAAAGGCGATCAGGTAGTGATCGATTTCGTCGGCAGCGTCGACGGCGTGAAGTTCGAGGGCGGTTCCGCCAGCGATTATCCCCTGGTGCTGGGTTCCAACTCCTTCATCCCGGGCTTCGAGGACCAGCTGGTCGGCCTGAAGGCAGGCGACGAGAAGACCGTCAGTGTCACCTTCCCCGAGGCCTACGGCAACGCCGAACTGGCAGGCAAGCCGGCGGAGTTCGCCTGCACGGTGAAGGAAGTCCGCGGCGGCCAGGCCGTTACGGTGGATGACGAATTCGCCAAGCGCTTCGGCCTGAGCTCGGCCCAAGAACTGCGCGACAACATCAAGCGCGACCTCGGCCAGGAATACAAGGCCATCGCGCGTCTCAGGATGAAGCGCGGCCTGCTGGACCAACTCGCCGAGACGCATGACTTCCCGGTACCGGAAGGCATGGTGGAGATGGAATTCAACCAGATCTGGAGCGAAGTGACGGCCGATCGTGCACGCTTCGAGACCGAGCTGGCAGAAGAGAAGAAGACCGAGGACGAGCTGAAGGCGGAGTACCGCAAGATCGCCGAGCGCCGTATCCGCCTCGGCCTGCTGCTGTCGGAAGTCGGCCGGCAGAACAACATCGAGGTCAAGCAGGAAGAGATCACCCGCGCCATGATCGAGCAGGCGCGCCGCTTCCCCGGTCAGGAGCGCCAGGTGATGGAGTATTTCCAGAAGAACCCGGAAGCCGCCAACAGCCTGCGGGCGCCGATCTTCGAGGACAAGGTCGTCGATTTCATCATCGAGATGGCCGATGTGACCGAGAAGACGGTCACCAAGGAAGAGCTGCAGAAGGAAGCCGAGGCGGTCGCCTGATCGCCGGTACCCGATTTATCGGAAGGACGCCGGGTTCACCCCGGCGTTTTTCTTTTGACACGGGTAAGACGCGGACCGGCCATTGCCGGAAGCACCGCACTGCGTCACATTAGGGCTACTAGGTTTCGTATTTTCAGGGCGCGTCATGGACAAGATGGTCGACACGTATATGAACATGCTGGTCCCGATCGTGGTCGAGCAGACCAACCGGGGCGAACGCTCCTATGACATTTATTCGCGCCTGCTCAAGGAGCGGATCATCTTCATGGTCGGGCCGGTCAATGACGCGGTGGCCTCGCTGGTGACGGCGCAGCTCCTGTTCCTTGAAGCCGAAAACCCGAACAAGGAAATTTCCTTTTATATCAATAGCCCAGGTGGCGTAGTTACTTCGGGACTCGCGATTTACGATACAATGCAATACATCCGGCCGAAGATTGCCACGCTGTGCATCGGTCAGGCTGCCTCCATGGGCTCGCTGCTGCTGGCGGCGGGCTCGCCCGGCATGCGCTATGCGCTGCCCAATTCGAGGGTCATGATCCACCAGCCTTCGGGCGGCTTCCAGGGGCAGGCTGCCGATATCGAGATACACGCCAAGGAAATCCTGGACCTGCGGGCCCGGCTGAATGCGATCTATGCCAAGCATACCGGCCAGGATGTGGCGACCATCGAGTCCGCCATGGAGCGCGACCGCTTCATGACGCCGGAAGAGGCAAAGGCGTTCGGGCTGGTCGACGAGGTGGTGGCGCGCCGCCCCGAACAAGACACAGCCCGGAAGAGCTGAGCCGGCGAACCGGTCCGGCAGAACTCTGCAGAAAAAAGCCTTTTTCTCCGGCTACTTGTCCGGCCATAGCGGGCGCCATACATGGTGCCCCGGCAGGCATTAGTTACGGTCTTTTCACCGTTCCGAGGCAGGCTATCTCCGTTGTGCCCGCAACGGGGCTTCCTTATGATAACGATTCGATGGAATAGGGCCTGCGTCGCCCGGCGCCGGCCCGCTCAGTGGAGTAGGTATGACCAAATTGAGCGGTGGTGACTCCAAGAACACGCTGTACTGCTCCTTCTGCGGCAAGAGCCAGCACGAGGTCCGGAAACTGATTGCCGGCCCGACCGTGTTCATCTGCGACGAATGCGTCGAGCTCTGCATGGATATCATCCGTGAAGAGCACAAGTCCGCTCTGGTCAAAACCCGGGACGGCGTCCCCAGCCCGCAGGAAATCTGCCGGGTGCTGGACGACTACGTGATCGGCCAGAACCATGCGAAGAAGGTTCTGTCGGTCGCGGTCCATAACCACTACAAGCGTATCGGCCACAGCGGCAAGAACAACGATGTCGAGCTGGCCAAGTCGAACATCCTGCTGATCGGCCCGACCGGCTGCGGCAAGACGCTGCTGGCTCAGACCCTGGCGCGCATTCTCGAAGTGCCGTTCACCATGGCTGACGCCACCACGCTGACCGAAGCGGGGTATGTGGGCGAGGATGTCGAGAACATCATTCTGAAGCTGCTGCAGTCCGCCGACTACAACGTCGAGCGCGCACAGCGCGGCATCGTCTATATTGACGAGGTCGACAAGATCAGCCGCAAGTCGGACAACCCCTCAATCACCCGCGATGTCTCGGGCGAGGGCGTGCAGCAGGCACTGCTGAAGATCATGGAGGGCACGGTTGCCTCCGTGCCGCCCCAGGGCGGGCGCAAGCATCCGCAGCAGGAATTCCTGCAGGTCGACACCACCAACATCCTGTTCATCTGCGGCGGTGCCTTTGCCGGCCTGGAGAAGATCATCGCCGGCCGGGGCAAGGGCACCTCGATCGGCTTTGGCGCTGACGTCCGCGGCCCGGACGACCGCCGGGCGGGCGAGATCCTCGCCGAGGTGGAGCCGGACGATCTGCTCAAGTTCGGCCTGATCCCGGAATTCATCGGCCGTCTGCCGGTCATTGCCACCCTGCATGACCTGGACGAAGCGGCGCTGGTCGACATCCTGACCAAGCCGAAGAACGCCCTGATCAAGCAGTATCAGCGTCTGTTCGAGATGGAAGACGTCAAGCTGACCTTCTCGGATGAAGCGGTGGCCGCCGTCGCCCGCAAGGCGATTGCCCGCAAGACCGGGGCCCGCGGCCTGCGCTCGATCCTGGAGGCCATCCTGCTGGATCCGATGTTCGACCTGCCGAACATGAACGGCGTGGAAGAGGTTGTAATCTCGCCCGACGTCGTCGAAGGACGCGCCAAGCCCTTGCTGATCTATGCTGATCGCAAGCAGGAGGATGTCAGCGCCTGAAGCGCTGCTTCAACGTATAGCCCTGCGGTCCACCCCTAGTGGTGGGCCGCAGTTCCACCTTTGAGAAGAGACTCGTGGAAGCCGCAGAGCAGGTGCGCCCCGCGCCAGTGGCGGTCGCGCCGTGCTGCCCGTGGCAGCGGAGCCGAACAGGCGCCTGCCAGAGTGATCGCCGACTCGGCGGGCCGCGCCGCCGTTCCCTCTGTTGCAGGACCGTGGCTTGACGGGGCTTCCCGGAATTCCCATCTTAACTCTCGTCAGGCGGCGAGGAAGCTTTATATCCGAAGCATCCCGGCTTCCGCCCACCAGGAACCAAGACCCGCATGTTTACATCACCGCGCGCCCAGATTTTCCCCGTCCTGCCCCTGCGGGACATCGTCGTTTTTCCGCACATGATCGTGCCGCTCTTCGTGGGCCGCGAGAAGTCCGTTCGTGCCCTGGAAGATGTGATGAAGGACGACAAGCAGATCCTGCTGGTCGCCCAGAAGAATGCCGGCCAGGACAACCCGAGCGCTGAGGACATCCACAGCGTCGGGACCATCGCGTCGGTTCTGCAGCTTTTGCGTCTGCCGGACGGCACCGTGAAGGTGCTGGTGGAGGGCAGCCAGCGCGCCCGGATCATCAAGTTCACCGACAACCAGGATTTCTTCCAGGTCGAGGCGGAAGTGATCCCCGACGAAGCAGGCGAGGGGCGTGAGATCGAGGCCCTGTCGCGGTCGGTGATCAACCAGTTCGAGCAGTATGTGAAGCTCAACCGCAAGATTCCGCCGGAGGTCCTGGTATCGCTCAATCAGATCGATGATGCCTCGAAGCTGGCCGACACGGTCGCCTCCCATCTGACCATCAAGATCACCGACAAGCAGGATCTGCTTGAAATCGCCAATGTCGTCGAGCGCCTTGAGCGCGTCTACGCCATGATGGAAGGCGAGATCGGCGTCCTGCAGGTCGAGAAGAAGATCCGTTCGCGCGTGAAGCGCCAGATGGAGAAGACGCAGCGCGAGTATTATCTGAACGAGCAGCTGAAGGCGATCCAGAAGGAGCTGGGCGAGGGCGAGGAAGGCCGCGACGAGGTGGCCGAAATCGAACAGCGCATCAAGAAGACCCGGCTTTCGAAGGAGGCCCGTGAAAAGGCGCAGGCCGAGGTCAAGAAGCTGCGCTCGATGAGCCCGATGTCGGCCGAAGCCACTGTGATCCGGAACTATCTCGACTGGCTGCTGTCGATCCCGTGGCAGAAGCGCTCAAAGAT
>NZ_DATGQG010000034.1:0-15211 GCF_035304305.1 Ferrovibrio sp. | reverse complement strand
GTGACGGGGCCGACAATCTCCTGCCGGATCAGTTCCCTGCCATCGAGACGATAAAACGCACCGCCAGCCTCTCCGCGCGGCTCGAAGATGGTACCGACATAAAAGCGGCCCTGGCGGTCACAGCGACCGTCATTGAAGCGCTGCTCCTGCGGATTGCCGTAAGGGGCACCGGCCAGCTTCTCGCGCTGGCCGGCCCGGAGATCCAGCCGGTAAATCCCGCTGCGCAAGGCCGCGATCATGCCGGTTTCCGTCAGCGCGATGCAGCCGATCGACTCCGGCATGGACCAGGTATCGATGGCGCGGGAGATCGGATCGTAGCGGTGCAGCGCCGGCGTATTGATATCGACGAACCATAGCTTCTTCTCGCGGGCGCACCAGACCGGGGATTCACCCAGGTCGAACTGGCCGTCCAGGACGCAGATCGGCTCGCTCATGCGGCATCCACCATGTCGGCGACGTATTCGCCGATCGCCAGCGAGGCGGTAAGGCCGGGGCTTTCGATGCCGAACAGATTGATCAGTCCGGGAGCGCCATGGGCTTCTGGCCCCTGGACCAGAAAATCGTCGGCCTTGCTGCCCGCTGCCGAGAGCTTCGGCCGCACACCGGCGTAGCCCGGCTGGATCGCGCCATCCGGAAGGCCGGGCCAGTAGCGCCGGACTGCGGCATAGAACTTCTCACCTCGTTGCGGATCCACGGAATAGTCGATGCGGTCGATCCATTCGACATCGGGGCCGAAACGCATCTGCCCGCCCATGTCGATGGTGACATGCGTGCCCAGACCACCCGGTTCCGGCACGGGATAGATGAGGCGCGAGAAAGGCGGCTTCATACCGCTGAGCACGAAATAGTTTCCCTTGGCGTAGTAGCAGCCGGGCAGACTCTCGGGGCGGACGCCCGCGATTTTCCCGGCGATTTCCTGTGCGGCGAGACCGGCAGCATTGATAACGTAACGCGCTTTCAGCCGCGTCGGTTCCGCCCCGCCGATCTCCACCACGATGCCGTCATTCTCCACGCTGCCGCCGGATACCGGCGCACCGAAAGCCAGCATGGCGCCATGGTCCTCGGCCTCGCCCTGATAGGCCAGCATGAGCCCGTGGCTATCGATGATGCCGGTGGAGGGCGAGAGCAGGGCACCGACGCAGTGCAGCTGCGGTTCCAGGGCCAGCGCCTCCTCCCGCGACAGCCAGCGCAGATCGTCGACGCCGTTTGCCGCCGCCTTCTGCTTCAGAGCCTCGAGCTCCGGGATCTGGCTGTCGTCGGTGGCCACGATCAGCTTGCCGCAGCGCTTGTGCGCTACCCCCCGGCTCTCGCAATAGGCATACAGCGCCTGTCTGCCGGTGACGCAGAGTCGGGCCTTCATGCTGCCGGCCGGATAATAGATCCCGGCGTGGATGACTTCGGAATTGCGGGAGGAAGTGCCGCTGCCGATCAGATCGGTTGCCTCGACGACGACCACCTCCCGGCCCCTGAGGGCCAGCGACCTGGCCACGGCAAGGCCGACCACGCCGGCGCCGATCACAAGAGATTCAACGGTATCCATATGTCCCTTCCGCTACCCGGCCGGCCCAGTTTTCCGCCTTGCAGCCGGGGAAGCAATCCCCGCCATCTGTGACCTTGCAATGCTTGACTTCTACCGGCCGGGGCCGTAAAGACACGCCTCGGCGCGGGCCGGCCTCAGGTCGGCCCGCACCGTTTGCCCAGGTGGCGGAATTGGTAGACGCGCTAGCTTCAGGTGCTAGTGACCGCAAGGTCGTGTAAGTTCGAGTCTTATCCTGGGCACCAATTCCCGAGTTTCCGCGCCGTATCGCGGCTCCCGCACCGGACGTGCGGGCCCCCAATGAAGAGCGCTGCGCATGGCAATTTCCGTATATCAGGGTGACCTGCCGGACGGCCTCGACCTGGGCCCCGTGGTTGCCGTGGATACTGAAACGATGGGGTTGCGCACCATGCGCGACCGTCTCTGCGTGGTCCAGCTTTCCGGCGGGGACGGCAATGCGCACCTGGTCCAGTTTCAGGCCGGCGCCGGCTACGTCGCCCCCAATCTCAAGCGCATCCTCGAGGATCGCAGCATCCTCAAGCTGTTTCACTTTGCCCGCTTCGACTTGGCGGCGCTGAAGCAGTATGTCGGCGCCGACACGGCACCGGTTTACTGCACCCGGACGGCCTCGCGGCTGGTCCGCACTTTCACCGACCGGCACGGGCTGAAGGACCTCTGCCGGGAGCTCATCGGGGTCGAGATCTCCAAGCAGGAGCAGTCCTCCGACTGGGGGGCGCCGTCGCTTACCGAGGCCCAGCAGCGGTATGCCGCCTCGGATGTGCTCTACCTGCATCAGCTGAAAACCGTACTGGACGCGATGCTGGCGCGGGAGGGCCGGACCGCCCTCGCTCAGGCCTGCTTCGACTTCCTGCCGGCGCGGGCTGCGCTGGACCTGGCCGGCTGGCCGGAAGAGGATATTTTTGCACATTGATTCCGAAGTGCCCGGAATCATTTGGTAATCCGGCCGCTTGGGACGCTCAAGCAGTTTGCATTTTCCGGTCCGATTCTCCATATTTGGCACGATTCTTGTTTATCGTCCGAGCCTGATGGATAGCCTATGACATCCGCACCAGCCGCCACGCGGATCAAGCGTGCCGGACGCAACCGTGCGAAGGATAGCTCCAGCGTCGTTCCCGTAACGCGGGGCAAACCGGCAGCGCATCCCGATATTGCAGCGGCGCGCCGCGTATTGCTGATGGAGGCCAATGGCCTTGCAGCCCTGGCCGCCAATCTGGACACGGCCCTGGTCAAGGCCGTCGACATCCTGCATGCCGTTGGCGCCGAGCATGGCCGCTCGCGTGTCATCGTTTCGGGCATGGGAAAGAGCGGCCATGTGGCGCGCAAGATTGCCGCGACGATGGCATCAACCGGTACGCCGGCCTTCTTCGTGCATCCTGCCGAGGCCAGCCATGGCGATCTGGGCATGGTGGTCAAGGGCGACGCCGTCATGGCGCTGTCGAATTCCGGTGACGTGCCGGAGCTTGCCGATCTGATCGCGCACGCTAAGCGTTTCGGGATTCCCCTCATCGGCGTTACCTCGAAGCCGCGCTCGGCCCTTGGGCAGGCGAGCGACGTGGCCCTGATCCTGCCGCCGGTGGAAGAGGCCTGTCCGATGGGGTTGGCGCCGACCACCTCGACCACGATGATGCTTGCGCTGGGCGATGCGCTGGCTGTCGCGCTGATGGAGCGCAGGGGGTTCACCCGGGATCACTATCGCGTCTTCCATCCCGGCGGACGGCTCGGCAAGCAGCTGATCAAGGTCCGGGACCTCATGCATACCGGTCCGGAGATGCCGCTGGTGGAAAGCGGTACCGGAATGCGCGAGGCCCTGCTGACCATGGCGGGCCGGAGCTTCGGGTGCATCGGCGTCGTGGGCACCGGCCGCATGAAGGACAAGCTGATCGGCATCATTACCGACGGCGACCTCCGTCGTCACATCGAGGGCGATCTGCTGTCGCAGAAGGTCGATGCGGTTATGACCAGGTCGCCTATGACCATCGGCCCGAACAGCCTCGCCGTCGAGGCGCTGCGCGAAATGAACAGCCGGCGCATCACCTCGTTTTTCGTGGTGGAGGGTTCGCGCCCGATCGGCATCCTTCACATGCATGACTGCGTCCGGGCCGGGATCATGTGATGGTGGATCAGCCCGAACAGGCCGCAGGTGTAATGCGCGGGAGACCTGCCGCGGATTTCGCGCCGCGCGAGTCCGGCACTGTTGCCGCCACGCTCCAGCGTCGGCGGCGTTTTGCCCATTTCATGAAGTTTGTCCTCCCGCTTTTCGCGCTGGGCATGGTGGCGGCAGTGATTGCCTGGCCGCAGCTGGCCAAGCGCCACGCAATGCTGCCGCTCAGCTTCAGCGATGTCGAAACGGCGAATGCGGCCCTGGTAATGAACAATCCGCGCTATCGCGGGACGGATTCGAAGAACCAGCCCTACATCGTGACTGCCGACCGGGCCGTCCAGGATCCGGAAGACGATCAGCAGGTCACGCTGGACAATGTGAAGGCCGACCTGACGGCGAACGACGGAAGCTGGTGGTCGCTGACGTCCAACACCGGCCTGTATCACGGCGGCCTGAGGCTGCTGCATCTGTTCGGCGACATTTCCGTCTTCGGCGACAACGGCTATGAAATGCATGGCATCACTGCCGAGGTCGACCTCAACACCAGTCAGCTGTCCAGTGATGACAAGGTCTGGGGCAAATCCGAGCTGGGGCTGATCCGGGCCAACGGGCTGCGGGTCTACGAGAAGGGGCGGGTCATCGTGTTCATCAATGGCGTCAACACAACGATCCATCCGCGCAAGGGGCGGGGCTGATCAAGATGCGATATCCCGTATGCCTCTGCCTGCTGGCGGTGCTGACAGTTGCCATGCTGCCGCCGGGCGCCGCGGCCCAGATCGGTCTCGGCAGCCGGCAGAACAGCGATCAGCCGATCGAGATCGCCTCCGATACGCTTGAGGTGCAGCAGGACAAGCAGCTTGCGATTTTCCGCGGCAAGGTGGATGTCGTTCAGGGCGACACGCGCCTGCGGTCCGATGAACTCTATGTCTATTACCGCGACCGGCAGGCGGACCAGACCGCCAGCGGCGCGGCGCAGTCCCCGGCGCCAGCCCGGTCCGCGCCGACCACCTCGGCCGGCCCGGATGCCAGTTCGATTACCCGGATCGAGGCGAAGGGCAATGTCTTCGTGTCGACTCCCAAAGAGCGCGCCCAGGGGCAGTTCGGCGTCTATGATGTGGACAAGAAAACGATAACGCTGACCGGCGATGTTGTATTGACCAGCGACCAGAGCACCGTTCGCTGCGAGCGGGCGGTGATGCATCAGGATACCGGTCGCAGCACCTGCGATCCCGTTGCCGGTGGCCGCGTTCGGGGAGTTTTCGTCCCCGGCAATACCAACCCCGCTCCGTCCGGTCCGGAGAACCGCAGGTGATGATGACCGGGGATCAAGCAGAGTCCAGAACCGACGGCATTCGTCTGGTTGCCGAGAATCCCTTTCCCGGTCTGGCCGCCCATCGGCTCGGCAAGAGCTTCAAGAAGCGGCCCGTGCTGCGCGATGTCTCGCTTTATGTGCAGCGTGGTGAAGCAGTTGGCCTGCTGGGTCCGAATGGCGCCGGCAAGACGACAACCTTCTACATCATGACCGGGCTGATCCGTCCCGATCACGGATCGATCACCCTGGACGGTCACGATATCACCGGCGTGCCGATGTACCGCAGGGCCCGTCTGGGCATGGGCTATCTGCCGCAGGAGGCTTCCATCTTTCGTGGCCTCACGGTCGAGCAGAATATCCGGGCCGTGCTGGAACTCGTCGAACCGGAAGCCGATCGCCGCGAGGTGATGCTGGACGATCTTCTGGCGGAATTCTCCATCTCGCATCTGCGTCGCACGCCCGCGCTCGCCCTCTCGGGCGGCGAGCGGCGCCGCTGCGAGATCGCCCGCGCGCTGGCGACACAACCATCCTTCATGCTTCTCGATGAGCCGCTGGCCGGCATCGATCCCATCGCGGTCGGCGAAATCCGCGAGCTGGTTTCCCACCTCAAGGATCGCGGCATTGGCGTGCTGATTACGGACCACAATGTCCGCGAAACGCTCGACATCATCGATCGGGCCTACATCCTGCATGACGGCAAGGTGCTGATGGAGGGCAGCCCGCAGGAGATCGTCGCCGACGAGAATGTCCGCCGGGTCTACCTCGGCGACCGCTTCAGCTGGTAATCGGAGCCTGATCATGGCGGTCGGTCCCCGTCTCGAGTTAAGGCAGGGCCAGGCGCTGGTGATGACGCCGCAATTGCAGCAGGCCATCAAGCTGCTGCAATTGTCCAACCTCGAACTGCTTGCCTATGTCGAGCAGGAGCTCGAACGTAATCCGCTTCTGGAACGGGTCGACGCCGAGGGCGGCGATGCCGATGACGGCATCGAGCCGTTTGAGACCGGGGAGGCGGACGCAGACGGCGCTCCGTCACGCCTCGATCTTGCTTCTGACAGCACAGCCGATACGGCCCGCGCCGCCCTGGATGCCGAGGGCGACAACACGTTCACGAACGACAGCGGTTACGATGCCGTGGCCTATGACGCAGGGCAGGACGGCACGTATATTAGCGGGCGTGGCGGGGATCCCCGGTTCGAGGATGGCGAGTCTTCTTTCGAGCAGTCGCTTTCGGAAGCAAAGACCCTGCGGGAATATGTGCAGGACCAGTGGCAGCTGATGCCGGCCAATGCAGGGGATCGCCTGATCGGCGCCGCCCTGATCGACGCGCTGGACGACGCCGGATACATAACCGAGCCACTTGCAGACATCGCAGCCAGACTGGGGGTGGAGGAAGACGAGGTCGAAGCCGTCCTGCTCGACCTGCAGACCATCGAACCGGTCGGCCTGTTCGCCCGCAGCCTGAAGGAATGTCTGGCGCTGCAGCTGAGGGATCGCAACCGGCTCGACCCGGCGATGCAGGCGTTTCTCGACAATCTCGAACTTCTGGCCAAACGCGACATTGCCGGCCTGATGAAGCTCTGCGGCGTCGATCAGGAAGATATCGCGGACATGGTGAAGGAGATCCGCGCGCTCAACCCCAAGCCCGGCCTGCTGTTCGGAGGAGAGCCGGTCCAGACGCTGATCCCGGATGTATTCGTCCGGCGTGCGACCGATGGTGGCTGGGCTGTCGAACTGAACAGCGAGACGCTGCCGCGGGTGCTGGTCAATAGCCGCTATTACGCCAAGGTGAACCGCTCTGCGCCGAAAAACGGCACCGACAAGCAGACCAGATCCTATCTTTCGGAATGCCTCAACTCAGCCAACTGGCTGGTCAAATCCCTCGATCAGCGGGCACAGACGATCCTGAAGGTAGCCAGCGAAATCGTGCGGCAGCAGGACGGATTCCTGCGGCATGGCGTCACGCATCTCAAGCCGCTGAACCTGCGCGCGGTCGCCGAGGCGATCGAAATGCATGAAAGTACCGTGAGCCGCGTCACCTCGAACAAGACGATGGCAACGCCGCGCGGCATTTTCGAGATGAAGTATTTCTTCACCGCCAGCATCGCTGCCACGGATGGCGGCGAAGCCTTCTCGGCGGAATCGATCCGGCATCGCATCAAGTCTCTGATCGACAGCGAGCGACCGGACGATATTCTTTCGGATGACAAGATCGTCGAAATTCTGGCCGGCAAGGGTGTGGATATCGCGCGCCGCACCGTGGCCAAGTATCGCGAGGCGATGAATATTCCTTCGTCGGTGGAGCGCCGTCGCCTGAAACGCGCTGGATTGCTGGAAGTCGGCTGACCGGGTTTATCTGCAGGATTATAAACCGACACCTGGTTATCACTGGCCTCTACGGCCGGTCCGGTATACAATAAAAAAACGACTTGAGAATCAGTGGCTTATGCCCTCCGGCTTATATTGACAGAGGAGGGGCCCTTCTCTATGGTCCGCGACCGGCATGACGGGTTTGAAGGACTGTACTATCATGCCGCACCGAGCCATATCGGATCTCGACGCATCATGAATATCCAGATTTCTGGGCAGCAAATCGATCTCGGCGAGTCATTGCGGACCTACGTGACGGACAAGCTGGGGGCCACGGTTTCGAAATACATGGACAATGCCGTCGGTGCCCAGGTCGTCTTCCGCCGCGATGCCTCAGGCTTTCTCTGCACATGTTCGGTTCATATCGGAGCGGATATAGACATGCATGCCGAAGGGGAAGCCCAGGATATCTACTGCAGCTTTGACGTGACGCTCGAAAAGCTCGCCAAGCAGCTGCGCCGCGACAAGCGCAAGCGCCGCAATCATCATACGCGTACGCCGACTGCCGAGAGCAATTCCTGATTCGCATCAGGACTCGGCCTCAGCGCGGAGGCACAATTTCCATGGAAATCTTTCAGCTACTGAGCCCGGATGGCGTCATCGCCAATCTCAAGGCCAACAGCAAGAAGCAGGCGCTGCAGGAGCTGTCGGCGCGCGCGGCGCGCATCACCGGCCAGCATGAGCGGGTAATCTTCGATACCCTGCTCGAGCGCGAGCGCCTGGGAACCACTGGTGTCGGCAACGGCATTGCGATCCCGCATGGCCGGCTGCCCGGACTGGACAAGCTCTACGGATTGTTCGCCCGAGTCGAGCGGCCCGTCGATTTCGATTCCATCGACGAGATGCCGGTCGATCTGATGTTTCTGCTGCTGGCGCCGGAGTCCGCCGGTGCCGACCACCTCAAGGCGCTAGCCCGGGTGTCCCGCCTGCTGCGCGACAAGTCAGTCTGCGAGAAGCTGCGCGGCGCGGAAAGCGCCGACGCGCTATACGCCCTGCTGACGGACGGGCCGGCCAGCAACGCTGCCTGACTTGCCGCTCTGCCGGTTAATGCACGTCGACCGGAATCAGATCATTCTGAATCGCTGCCGCGAAAGCCAGATCCCGCACCGGGGCTGAACCGAGCGGCGTGCCGTTCGCGGCAAAGATCGCCCAGCCCTTGCCCTGCGGCGTTTCGACCGGTCGGATATAGGCCAGTTCAGGCGCGCCGAGATTGGCGAAATGCTCCTGCGACATCACATGCTGCATCTTGGCAGCGTTCACGTATCCATCCGTGTCTCTGGGGGTAGCCATGGTCTTGTACTCCTTATCCGCTAACTGCGGTTGTCTGGGGTGCTGACATTGAGCGCGTCGTCGCGTTCAGTGCCAGTCGTCTTTATGCTTATGGTCCGGACCTGCGGTTGCGGTTTGGGGCGCCGCAGGTCGATATGCAGCAGCCCGTTGCCCAGGCTTGCTCCGGTGACCTCAATCCCTTCCGCCAGCACGAAACTGCGCTGGAACTGGCGGGCCGCAATCCCCCGGTGCAGGTAAACCCGTTCCTTGTCGTCGGTCTGCCTGCCGCGGATGACCAGTTGGTTGTCTTCAACCGTGATGTTCAGGTCACCGGCAGTAAACCCGGCAACGGCCAATGTGATGCGAAGGCCGTCATCACGAGTCTGTTCAATGTTGTAGGGGGGATAACCCTCGGTACCGGATTTCGCTGCCCGCTCGATCATGCGTTCGACATGGTCGAAGCCGAGCAGAAGCGGACTGGAGAACAGAGAAACACGTGTCAAGGCGGCCTCCTTATCAAGCGAGCTGCCGTCAGGGCCCTATCAGGCACCCCGACGCCGATCATGTGGGGTGTGGTTGCTTGCAGATCAAGATCCTTCCCGGCAGGATGCCGGCTGGAAAAAAGGGAGGAAACCGGTGACCGCACAGGGGCAAGACATTGAAATCGTGGGGATTGTCGGTGCCGGGGCAATGGGTCGGGGCATCGCCCAGGTGGCCGCGACCGGCGGCATGCAGGTGCTGCTGTATGACGCGGCGGCCGGAGCCGCGGGGCGGGCGCGGGACGCCATCAATGCCCAGCTCGACCAGCTGGTCGGAAAGGGGCGGATGGCCGCTGCCGATGCCGAGGCGGCCAAGGGCCGGCTGAAACTCGCCGACAGCCTGGAGGCGCTGGCGCCCGCCGATCTGGTGGTCGAGGCCATCGTCGAAAATCTCGCGGTCAAGCAGGAGGTCTTCCGGCAGCTGGAAGCCATCGTCCGCAGCGACTGCCTGCTGGCGTCCAACACATCGAGCCTCCGCATCGCCAGCATCGCCAGCGCCTGCCAGGAGCGCGGCCGCATTGCCGGCCTGCATTTCTTCAACCCGGTCCCGCTGATGAAGCTGGTGGAGGTGATCCGCGCGCCGGGAACCAGCGAGGCCACCATCGCGGCCCTCACCAGGGTGGGCGAGCGCATGGGAAGGGTTCCCGTCGTCGTGCAGGACAGTCCCGGCTTCCTGGTCAACTTCGGCGGGCGCGTCTACACGCAGGAAGCGCTGCGGATCGTTTCCGAAGGCGTGGCGAGCCCCGCCCAGGTCGATGCGGTCATGCGCGACGCCTGGAGCTTCCGCATGGGGCCCTTCGAACTGATGGACCTGACCGGTATCGACGTGAACTTTCCGGTCAGCCAGATCATCCACGAGGGCTATTTCTACGACCGCCGGCTGGCGACCACTCCGCTGCACCAGTTGCTGAAGGAAAGCGGCCAGTTCGGCCGGAAGACGCGGCGCGGTTTTTTCGAGTACGACGCCAGTGGCAAGGCGATCGTGGAGTCGCCGGATGCCGCCACTGACGCGCCGGCCGTCAGCCGGATTGCCCTGGCAGAGCAGGACGACGCGCTTGGCGAACTGCTGCGCGGATTCGGCTTCGAGGTCAGCGCCTTCGACGACGGCGAAAGCCCGCTTCTGTGCGCGCCGCTGGGAGAGGATTGCAGCAGCTTCGCAGCACGCCTCGGCCTGGATCACCGCCGCCTGATCGGCTTCGACATCGCCGGCAAGCTGGACAAGCGGGTAACCATCATGCGTCCGCCCGGTGCCAGACAGGACCTGTTCGACGGTGTCATTGCAGGACTGCAGAAAGCCGGCCGGGCGGTGACGGCCATCTGCGACAGTCCCGGCTTCATCGGCCAGCGCATTGCCGCCATGGTGGCGAACCTGGGTTGCGAAATGGCGCAGATCCGGATTGCCAGACCCCATGACATCGACAAGGCGATGACGCTCGGCCTGAACTATCCCTTCGGGCCGCTGGCCCTGGCCGATGCCATGGGCGTCGAGACCGTCCACACGATCATGACCCAGTTGCAGACCATCACGGGCGACGACCGCTATCGGCCCAGCCTGTGGCTGCGTCGCCGTGCCCTGCTGGGCCTTTCGGCACTTACGGAGGATTGAGGGGCAGTTGCCGCCTCACATCGCCAGGCGGCGGTCCAGTTCGCTGGCCGAAGGCACCACGAGAACCGGCGGCGGTCCTGCCGGATTGACGGGTGCGATCTTCACCGGATCGCCTTCGAGGGGCTGTCCGACCGGCGCCACGGTCACAGGGTCGGTCGCCGGAGACTGCTGCGTCTGATCCACGGGCATGACCGCAACCTGCTGCGGATTGGTGCGCCGCCCGGGCGGGGACATCGGCATGCGCGGATCGGCCAGCGGGCGGGGCTTGTCGGGAAGGGCGCGGCCCTGGAGCGAGTAGGGATCCGGTTCGCCATAGCAATCCACGCCGCCCAGCGTCTTGAAGCACCAGACCTCCTGCCGGTCGGTCGGCTTGTAATTGCTGACGCAGTAACGTCCGTCGCTGAGAAAATTGTAAGGAGAGCAGGAAACATCCAGCTGCCGCTCGATATTCGTCTTGACCACATGGGCGGCAAGGCCGATGGCGACATACTGGGCGGCCGGGGGCGGCAGATAGGTGTGTTCGCCGGTGGGGCGCGTCCCGCTTTCACAGCCGGCAAGGAGCCCAAGGGCCAGCAGCGGCACGATCGCGCGGGTTACCTGCTTACGCATGACATTCTCCTGCGTGGTCTGGTCTGAAGATGACTGGACCTGTTCGGCCTTTCTGGCCAGCGGCGATTATCGCCCGTGCGGAGATGAAGTTCCAGTTAAGCGTTATGGTTAAAGCATCATTTCGGGCCGGAGGGATCGGGCAGGCGAATCCGGAAGGTCGTGCCGAGCGGTCCGGTCCGGGCCAGTTCAAGATCGCCGCCATGGGCGCGGGCGAGCTCCCGTGCGATGGCGAGGCCGAGGCCCGTCCCGCCGGAGCGCCCGCCGCGGAACGGCTCGAAGAGGTGCGCCTGGGCTTCGGGACTTAGTCCGCCGCCGGTATCGGCGACCTCAATCACGGTGGCGCCACTGCTGGTCGCGGCAGCGATGCGGAGGTCGCCGCCCTTCGGCATCGCCTGGGCAGCGTTGCGCATCAGGTTGTTCAGGATGCGGTAGAGATGCTCGCCATCCGCATACACCCTCAGGTCGGCAGGCACGGCGTTGTGCCAGCGGACACCGGTGCCATCGGGAATGGCCAGCCCGGCAGCGACATCCTCGGCAAAGTCGCGCAGGACGAAATGCTCCGGCTCGGGCGCCCGCTCCTCCGCCTTGCCGTACCGCAGGGTCTGCGCGCAAAGGGCGATGGCCCGGTCGATCGAGTCGACAAGGCGCGGCGCCACCTGCCGGACAGTGGGATCTTCCGACGCTTCCAGGCGGTCGGAGACCAGTTGAGCCGATGCCAGCATGTTGCGCAGATCGTGGCTGATCTTGCTCACTGCGATACCGAGCTGCGCCAGCCTTCCGCGCTGGTTGAGCGCATGGCGCAGTTCCTGCTGCATCGCCTGCAACTCGCGCTCGGCCAGGCCGAGCTCGTCGTCGCGATTGGAGGGGCGGATGATCTGCCGGGCATCCTCCGGCGCCGAGCGGAACCCGACGATGCTTTCGATCAGGCGCCGCATCGGGCGCACCAGCCACCATTGCAGCGTCAGGTAAACGAGACTGGCCGTTATGATGGAGATGACCAGCGACACGGTGAAAATCCGCCAGGAGAACGCACGCAGCGCGTCGGTCAGCGGCGCCGTCGGCAGTACCACCTCGATACGCGTCGCGCCATCGCGCGGCGAGGGCCCGATCACGCGCACGAAATCGTCCGCTTTCCCGACAAGGGTTTCGAGAGAGTCGAGGATCGCTTCCCACCACATCCAGTTGGACAGGTCGATGGCGGGCCCCAGCATCGGCAATTCCTGGCGATCGCTGAGGACCAGGGCACTGGCTTCCCTGCGGCGCATGGCCACGAGCTTGGCGCCGACATTCCTGAGCAGTTCGTCCTCCAGCTCGGCGCTCACCATGCCGTCGGGAGCGGCCAGCAGCGCCAGCGCCGCCTGGTCGGCCAGTTCGATCCGCGATTCGAAGTAGCTGATCCGGAAACGTGCCATGGACGGCAGATAGATCAGTATTTCCGCCAGCATGACGAAGCCGATCGTCAGCACCAGCAATCGGCTGGAGAGGCCGGTCATGCTGCGCATGATCCCGGCCCTGGGCGGTGTGCGGCGTTCCTCTGGAGGATGGGCGTCCATTCCCGTGTTGTCGCATCAGCCCAGACGGGCAAGAAACTGCACCAGCTTCTTCGTGAACGGACTGATCAGCTTCGGTTTGTAGAAATCGCCCGCGATCCGTTTGGCGATCTCTCCCCGGGTGGGATAGGGCGAAACCATGGCCTGCAATGCGCCGATACCCAGCCCTTTCTCCATCGCGAGAATCCATGGCTGGAGCAGATCGCCGGCTTCCGGGCCGACAATGCCGGCTCCGAGAATGCGGCCGCTGCGGCCGACGATGGCCTTGACCAGGCCTTCGGAACGCGCCTCCGCCTGTGCTCGGTCATTCGCCGCAAACTGCTGGCGCAGGATCGTGATTCTGCCATGCTTTGCCCGGGCTTCCTCTTCGGTCAGGCCGACGCTTGCAAGTTCAGGGTCGCCGAAAGTCACGCGCGGTACTGCAGCATGATCGGCCTTGGTCGGCAGGCGGAACAGCGTGTTCTTGAGCACGACGCCCGCGTGATACTCTGCCGTATGGGTAAAACGGCTGATGCCTGTGGCATCGCCGATGGCATAGATTTTCTCGTTGCTTGTCCGCAGGCGGTCATCGACGACAATGCCCCGTTGTCCCACTTCGACCCCGGCGGCATTCAGGCCGAGATCCTCGACATTCGGCTTCCGGCCTGCCGCGACGAGCAGGTGCGATCCGGCAATGCGGTCTTCGCTGCCATCCGGCAGCCGCAGCGTCAGCACGATTCCCGAAACCGTGGTTTCAGCCCTCAGCAACTCCGTCCGTTCGCGAATGATGACTCCGTCCTGCCGCAGGCTGTCCAGCAGCAGGCCGGACAGCTCCGGATCTTCATCCGGCAGGCAGCGCCCGCGTTCGACAACGGTGACCTTGGAACCGAACCGGCAGAAAGCCTGCGCAAGTTCGACGCCGCCGGAGTCGCCGCCGAGGACCAGCAGATGAACCGGTCGCTCAGTCAGATTGAAGATGGTTTCGTTGGTGTCATAGGCGACCTCCGCCAGTCCCGGCACCGCCGGGATGAGCGGACGTGAGCCGGTGGCGATCACGAAGCGGCGAGCCCGGATCGTCACGCTGCCGGCAGTCAGCGTATCCGGCCCGGTGAAGCGGCCTTCGGCCTGCAGAACCTGGACGCCCATCGCCGTGAACCGCTCGACGGAATCATTGGGGGCAACGGCAGCGATCGTATTCTTCACATGCCGCATGACGGCCGTGAAATCGACCTCAGGCTCCTCGTACTGGATGCCCAGCTTCGCTGCGTGGCGCCAGGAGACGGCGTGCCGTGCCGCGCTGACAATGGCCTTGGACGGAAGGCAGCCGTAGCTGAGATGGGTGCCGCCCATCCGGCCCCGTTCCACCAGGACGGCCCTGGCGCCCAGCAGAGCGGCGCCGGCCGCGACCGCAAGGCCGCCGGCACCGGCACCAATGACCGCAATGTCGCAATCGATCCGCTCGCTCATGGCTGCTGTCCGCCTGATCCGCCCCGCATCCGTCTGCGTGTGTTGGCGTCTGACAACGCCAGAAAAGACGTCACCGCCTGAAGTGTCAAGGCAATCGGCATTCCGCAGGAAAGGTTGGATCGTGAGGTGGCGGTACCGGATGGTATCACCGGACCGGACGCCGGAATTTTTGGATGAGAACCGGTTCCGGGCTTCGCCGACCTTGTTTTTGCCCCAATCGGGTCGCAATGGAGGGGAATTGCTCCGGCACGATTGTAAATGCCGCTTCAGCGACCTGATGCTCCGCGGCCGGAAAGTATTCGAGGCGATCACATAATATGCGACGATTAATGCTGCTCCTGATACCGGTGCTGGTGCTGCTGGCCGGCCCGGTGCTGGCCCAGGGTGGAACCACGGTGACGGCGGCCACCGACTGGGCTGCCGCGTTCAATCCCATCGCCCGCCAGTTGCGCGATCCGCGTATCGGGGACGAGGAGTTTGCCACGCTGCGCCAGGAACTGGATCGTCTGCGTGTTGCCGCGACGACCGAGCGCGACCGGTTCAGGCAGGCGGCGGGTGCAGCGCAAAGCCAGCTGGACGCCCTGGGAGCACCACCTGCGGAAGGGCGCGAATCGCCTGCTGTGGCGGAGTCCCGCCGCCGGCTCACCGCCCAGGTCCAGACCCTCCAGGACAATGCCAAGCAGGCCGAACTGGCGCTCGCCCAGATCGTGGCTTTGCATGACGAAGTGGAGGAGGGCGCGCGACGGCAGTTCACGCGCCAGCTGAGCTATCGTGGCCCGGCGCCATTCCTGCCGACCTTCTGGCGCAACGGACTCGATGACATAGGCGAGCTGGCCGGCAGACTGGCTGCAGAT
>NZ_DATGQG010000033.1:0-4175 GCF_035304305.1 Ferrovibrio sp. | reverse complement strand
CCCGGCGGCGATCCGCAGCAGGCGGTGATCCTGGCCGTTGCGCGCCACCAGCATCAGGCCGACATGCAGCCCCGACACGGGCAGGGGCAGCGAGATCGCGCAGCAATCGAAGAAATTCCACACCGAAGTGTTCCGCAGCAGCGCGATGTTGGCCGTGGTGAAGGCCTCGTCGCTGGCCACCAGTTCGTCAATCCTCGGCGCCGGGATCGGCGTGGTGGGCAGCACCATGGCGTCCAGATCGGCCATCCGGGCGTCCATGGCCCGGATCAGCGTCGCCCTGCGCCGCTGCATATCGATGTAGTCGGCTGCCGTCAGGCTGCGGCCGCGCTCGATGCGGGCCCGTACCCTGGGATCGAAATCGCCCGCCCGGCTGTCCATCCAGGCGCGGTGGATCTGGAAGGCCTCGGCGGCGGCGAAGCCGCCCTTGGCGTTGACGGCCGCCATGTCGTCCAGCAGTGCCGCGATGCTCTCGTCGGCCACCCGGGCGCCGGCCTGGCCGAGGCGGGCCAGAGCCGCCTCGTAGGCCTTGGCGACATGGGCATCCATGTTCTCCAGCAGCAGGCCTTTCGGCACGCCGAGCCGCAGGCCGGCTACCGGGGCCGGCTGCAATGCGACGGGCTCTTCGCCCGCCATCACCGCATCGGCCAGCGCGCAGTCGGCAACGCTCTTCGCCATCGGCCCGATGCTGTCCAGGGCATACGAAAGCGGGAATCCGCCCTCGGTCGGCACCCGATACTGGCTCGGCTTCCAGCCGACGATGCCGCAGAGCGCGGCCGGGATGCGGGTCGAGCCACCGGTATCGGAGCCGATGGTGATCTCCGACATGCCGTCGGCGACGGCAACCGCGCCGCCCGAGGACGAGCCGCCCGGAATGCGGCTGCGGTCGGCCGGATTGCCCGGCGTGCCGTAATGCGGGTTGATGCCGACGCCGGAGAAGGCGAACTCGGTCATGTTGGTCTTGGCCACGATCACCGCGCCGGCGGCACGCAGGCGCGCGATGGCCGGTGCATCCGCCGTGGCCGGCGGCCGGTCGCGCAGGATCTTCGAGCCGGCCGTGGTCGTCTCGCCGGTTACGTCGAACAGATCCTTGATGCTGACGATGCGGCCGTCCAGCGGGCCAAGGCTCATGCCCAGCCTGGCCCTTGCATCGGCCGCATCGGCGGCAGCGCGGGCCTGCTCGGTATAGGTCCGCAGCACGGCGCGGCTGCCTTCGCCGGACGGATCGGCGATGCGGGCAAGGCAGGCTTCCAGCCTGTCGCGGGATGTCTGGGGCGTGGAAGTCTGGGTCATGGGGAAACCTCCGGACGGCGTGTGTTTTTCCGCACTATCGCCTATTGGTCGCGGGCCGCAAGGGCTGGGCAGCGGCGGAAAACAGTCCAGATACATTCCCGGGAGCCAGATGAGTTTTATCGCCATATATGGCCGCGTCCTCGGCCTGCTCAAACCCGAACGGCGCCTGGCCATCATGCTGGCGCTGGCCAATGTCGGCCTGGCCGGCGTGGGTTTTCTCGAACCGCTGCTGTTCGGCCGCATCATCGACGTGCTGGCCTCGCCGCCAGGCAGCGGAGACACCTGGCCGCAGACCATCCGGCTGCTGCTGCTCTGGGGCGCCGCCGGCACCACCGGCATCGTCGCCGGCATCCTTGTCGCGCTGCATGCCGATCGGCTCGCGCATCGCCGGCGGCTGGCGGCGCTGGCCACCTATTTCGAGCATGTGCTTAGCCTGCCGGCCGCGTTCCATTCCGGCACCCATTCCGGCACCCTGCTCAAGATCATGCTGCAGGGCGGCGACAACCTGTTCAGCATGTGGCTGGCCTTTTTCCGCGAGCATCTCTCCACCTTCGTCGCCGTCATCGTGCTGCTGCCGCTGTCGCTGTACCTGAACTGGCGGCTCGGCATCCTGCTGGTGGTGCTCATCGCCATCTTCGCCACCCTGAGCGCGCTCGTGATCAGCAAGGCCCAGCGCGCCCAGGGCGAGGTCGAGGCCTATTACTCCGAGCTGGCGATGCGCGCCCATGACGCGCTCGGCAATGTCGTTCTGGTGCAGAGTTTCGTGCGCCTCGCGCTGGAAGCGCGCGATCTCGCCGGCGTGATGGAGCGCCTGCTGGCGGCGCAGTTCCCCGTCCTCAATCTCTGGGCGCTGATGACGGTGCTCAGCCGCATGGCGGCCACGATCATCACCATCTCGATCTTCGTGCTGGGCAGCTGGCTGAACAGCCAGGGCCGCGCGACGGTGGGCGAGATCGTCACCTTCATGGGCTTTGCCACCATGCTGATCGGCCGGCTGGAAAACGCCATGGGCTTCATCTCCAACATGTTCTTCCAGATGCACAAGCTGAAGGAATTCTTCGACGTGCTGGATACCGAGGCAGCGGTGCGCAACAAGCCCGATGCGGTGCCGCTGGCCAATGTCCGCGGTCACGTCGCCTTCGACCATGTGACACTGTCCTACGGCGATGCGCGCCAGGCGGTGATCGACATGAGCTTCGAGGCGCCCGCCGGAACGACCGTGGCGCTGGTCGGCCCCACCGGTTCGGGCAAGACCTCGTCGATGGCGCTGCTGAGCCGCCTGTGGGATCCCACGGCCGGTCGTATCCTGATCGACGGCATCGACATCCGCAATGTCACGCTCGACTCCCTGCGCAGCAATATCGGCGTCGTCTTCCAGGACAGCGCGGTGTTCCACCGCTCGATCGCCGACAATATCCGCATCGGCCGGCCCGAAGCCTCCGACGACGAGGTCGAGCAGGCGGCGCGCCAGGCCGAGGCGCATGACTTCATCATGAAGCAGCCGCAGGGCTACCAGACGCTGGTCGGCGAGCGCGGCGTGAACCTGAGCGGCGGCGAACGCCAGCGCATCGCGATCGCGCGCGCGCTGCTGAAAAACCCGCCGATCCTGATTCTCGACGAGGCGACGTCGGCGCTGGATGCCGCCACCGAGCAGCGTATCCAGAAGGCGCTGAACGGCCTGATGCAGGGCCGCACCACCTTCATCATCGCGCACCGGCTGGCAACCGTGCGCCAGGCCGACCTGATCCTGGTGCTGCAGAACGGCCGCATCATCGAGCGCGGCAGCTTCGACGAACTGGTCGCTCAGGGCGGACTGTTCGCCGAGCTGGTGCGGACCCAGTTCGCCGGTGCCCACTGAGCCGCCGGATCAGGTCAGTTGCGAGCCAGTTGCATCCCGTTCGAGCCAGTTGAAGCCGGTTGAAAGCCAGTTCGATCCCGTTCGATGCCAGTTCAGTCCCGTTGAGCGCCAGTTGAGTCCCGTTCAATCCCGTTGAATCCCGCGCAAGCCCCTGGTTGTTGGCGCCAAGGCACTGATTTTCCTGCTTCACAATGTCCAACAGCGTGGCCCTTGCCGGATAAATCGGCGCAACATGCCTGTCCGGAACCCGGCCAATTGCAAAACAGCATATTCTCTTTTTGTTCTTTTTGCAAGAGAGAACGCAGAATCCTCACCGCCAGACCCGCCGCAGGGTGTCGCCCTGCGGCGCCGGTTCGGGGGCGGGTGCAGGTGCGGGCTTTGTCTCGACGGGCCGGGTCGCCTGACGCGCCTCCCAGGCTTTGCGCATCACCTCATGGCCTTCGATGCTCTGCACCGTGAGCTCGCATTCCACCGCGATTGCCTGCAGGGTCGGCTTGTCGATCTTGGCGTAGTTCTTCATCTTCTGCATGACGCATTCCTCGCGGCTGGGCGTCACGCCGGGCGTATAGAAGACCTCTTCCCCGCGGCCGGGCCAGAGTGCATAGACCAGTCCGACCAGCACCGGAACGACCACGATGGCCGTGGCCAGGGTGCTGGTATGGCGACGCAGAGCGAGGGGGATGCGGATGTCGACCTCCGGGGTTGCGGTCTGCGGTCCAGCAGAAACGCCCCAGGCCGGCAAGTCAACAACCGGTCCGCATCAACCGTCCAGAAACGGCAGCTTCAGGCCCTGCTGGCGGGCGCAGTCGGCGGCGAGTTCATAGCCGGCATCGGCATGGCGCATGACGCCGGAGGCGGGATCGTTCCACAGCACGCGCTCCAGCCGCTTCGCGGCCGCTTCGGTGCCGTCGGCGACGATCACCATGCCGGCATGCTGCGAGAAGCCGATGCCGACACCGCCGCCATGATGCAGCGAAACCCAGGTGGCGCCCGAGGCGGTGTTCAGCAGCGCGTTCAGCAGAGGCCA
>NZ_DATGQG010000032.1:0-24795 GCF_035304305.1 Ferrovibrio sp. | reverse complement strand
ATCGGCGCGGCGACGGCGCGGCTGCTGGCCGGCCGGGGCTGCGCGGTGGCGATCAACTTCTCGAAAAGCCGCGAACCGGCGGAAGCCGTGCGCGCCGAATGCGAGGCGCTGGGCGGCGAGGCCTTCCTTGTCCAGGGCGATGTCGCCGACGATGCCGATTGCCGCCGCGTGGTCGACGAGACCGTGGCGCATTTCGGCCACCTGAATTACCTGGTCAACAACGCCGGCACGACCAAATTCGTCACCCACCGGAATCTCGCCGGGCTCAGCGCCGAGGATTTCCAGCGCGTCTATGCCGTCAACACGATCGGACCGTTCCAGATGGTGCGCGCCGCCGAGCCCTATCTGCGCGCCACCCGCGGCGCGGTGGTCAACGTCTCTTCCGTTGCCGGCGTCTACGGCACCGGGTCGTCCATCGCCTATGTCGCCTCCAAGGCGGCGCTGAACGGAATGACGCTCAGCCTTGCCCGCGTGCTGGGGCCGGAAGTGCGCATCAACGCGGTCTGCCCCGGCTTCGTCGAGGGCGAATGGCTGAAGCAGGGCATGGGCGAAGCGGCCTATGCGGCGGCGCAGGCGAACTGGCAGGCGCATGCGCCCCTGCAGACCACCAACCGGCCCGAGGATGTGGCCGAGAGCATCGTCTTCTTCCTGGTTTCGGCGCCGAACGTCACCGGCGAGACCCTGCTGGTCGACAGCGGCATGCGGCTGGCACAGCCGCGGCCGCAGCCGAAGCGGGTGTAGGACTCAGGTTTCGGCGGGCAGCAGCGGTTCGGGTTCCAGCACGCTGAGCGGCTGCGGGCCCGGCTGGCCCGGATCGAGGCCGGTATCGAGGCGGATATCGGCGATCACCGGCAGATGATCGGAAACCAGCCGCGCCTCGCGGTCGGTCCAGTAGCGCACCAGCGCGCTGGCCGGACGGACATAGATGCGGTCCAGCATGAGCAGCGGCCAGCGTGCCGGAAAGGTGCGCAGCTTGGTGCGGCCGGGCAGCACGGCGGCAAGGCCGCGGCGCACCGTGCCGAACACGAACCAGTCGTTGAAATCCCCCAGCATGACACTGGTGCGGCGCGTCGTGCCGGCCATTGCCGCCAGGATCGCCGCCTGTTCGCGCCGCTCGTGCCAGTTCAGCCCGAGATGCACGGAGGCGATGTCCAGCGGGCCGTACGGCGTGGCGACCGTGCCCTCGATCGCGCAGCGCGCCTCGCGCCGCGACACCGAGATGTCGTGGATCGCCACTTCGCCGAGCGGCCAGCGGCTGATCAGCGCATGGCCGTAATAGCCGTCCGGCGCCACGATGGTCCGGGCTTCCGCGGCATGGCTGCCCAGCGCCTGGGCAAGGAAGGTGAAAGGCGATTCGCCGCGGCCGCGGGAATCGATTTCCTGCAGCGCCACGATGTCGGGATCGTGCTTCTGCACCAACGCAACGACACGACCGAGATCGTAGCGGCCATCGGGACCGACGCCGGCATGCAGGTTCCAGGTCAGCATCCGGACCGCAGGCAACGCCGTACTCACGCCTCGGCCTTGCGGAAGCGGGTCATTGCCGTCTGCAGCAGGAAGGAGAGGCCGAACCACGCGATCATGATGGCAACGAAGATCGCCACGTCGAGGAAGGTCGGGTCGCGCAGCACATTCATGATGCGGCCGCCCAGCGCCGACATGGCGAGAATGCCCGGGGCGAGGCCCAGAAACGTGCCGATGGTGTAGTCGAGTACGCGGATCTTGGTCGCGCCGGCAATCATGTTGACCAGGGTGAACGGCGCCGTCGGCATCAGCCGCAGCATGGTGACGGCGAGGATGCCGTTATCCTTCACCCGCGACGCGACGCGGTTCATGCGCGGACCCATATAGCGCCGCAGCATGCGGGCGCCGAGCTTGCGGCCCGCCGTATAGGTCACCATGGCGCTGACCATGGAACCGAGCGTGGCGAACAGCAGCCCCTGCCAGGTGCCGAAGGCGGCTGCCGTTGCTGCGATCAGCAGGGTGATGGGAAACACCACCAGGCTGGCCGCCGCGTAGATGCCGATGACGATGGGCAATGCCCAGGGCGAGGCCGCCGCCTGGCCGAAGAGGTTGGCGATATTCTCGGTCGAGGCCCATTCCGACAGCGGCGTGTAGCGCCAGGACAGCACCAGCGCCACCACCACGAGGATGACGAGTCCGATCTTGATCAGACCGGCGAGCCGGCTCTCGCGCGGCGGATCGGCTTTGGGATCGTGCAAGAGTTCCTCCACGGAGATGGGCCCGTCCGGATCGGCCACCAGGCCGAGCTGGGTGAACAGTTCGCTTTGCAGGGCGGAATCGTCGATCGGCACCAGGCGGCGCTCACGTCCGGCGAGGGCGTCGAGCGCGGCGAACAGGGAACCGTCATGCTGCTGCAGCGCAGCCGCCATCTCTTCGGGGCTGGCGCCGCAATGCTCGGCCAGCAGGCGGTTGCGCGTCGCCGCGACACCCGCGCGCTGCTCTTCGCTTTCGGCCGCCAGCACCAGGTCGCATTCGGTGTCGAGGCCGAAGGAGCGGTTGCACAGATTGGCCGAACCGATCCGCAGCAGGCGGTCGTCGGTGATCACCAGCTTGGAATGGATCTTGATGTCGGTGGCGTCATCGGGCGGTCCGATCACCGGCGCCAGCAGCCGCACGCGGTCGGCCAGGCCGGCCTCCTGCAGATGCCGCATGAAGCGGATGCGCCCGGCCAGCATGCTCTGCTGCTCGATCCAGGACTGGTAGACGCGCGGCGCGACGATCACCACTTCCAGCCCGGGCCGCTCGCGCAGGCGCCGGGCCAGCTTCTCGGCCACGGTCAGGCAGGTGACATACTGGTTCTCGATGTAGAGGCTGCGTTCGGCCCGCTCGATCTGGTCGTGAAACAGTTTCTCGATCTCGCGGATCTCCGGCTCGGCGCCGTAGGAGGGGTGCGTGCGGGCGACGCCGACCGGGACATCGCGGAATTCGGGCGCGACGCTTTCGGGCCAGCAATCGGCCTCCGCCCGGATCGGCTGCAGCGTCTCATACGTCACGCGCCGCCAGCGTTCGCGGGCCAGATCGCCCAGCGCCCGCGCGGCATCGCCGTCCACCATCATCTGCACATCATGGAACGGCTGGTAGGCCTCGCCGGCGGGATCGCAGCGCAGCGGGTTGTCCGGCGCATGGTCGCAGGTATCCCAGCGCTTGATCGTCAGGTCGAGGCCGCCGGCGAAGGCGACGCAGTCATCCACCACCACCACCTTCTGGTGATGCGAGGCGCCGATCGGCAGCATCTTGTCGAGACAGAGTTCGATCTGCGGCGGCGTCGTCCACTGCAGGGTCAGCGCCGGCATCTTCTCGCGCTCGAAGGAATACAGCGCGAAGTAGTCCCACAGCAGCAGCTTGACCGAGAGCTCGGGCCGGCGGGTGACCAGTTCGGTCAGGAAGGGGCCGAGATTGCGCGGCAGGTCGTCGCCGGTCTCGCCATCCGCGCCCACCAGCGGCGTGCGGCTGTCGATGTCCCAGCCGATGATGATGATCGAATGGCGCGCCTGGCGCAGTGTGTCGCGCAGCGCGCCGTAGTAGTTCGCCGCATCCACCAAGGTCGCGACACGGCCGGCCGTCTCGACGCGCCAGACGTTGCGGCCTGGCTCCAGCAGGGCATGCCCGCCGCCTTCCGCTGTCATCGACCTGTCCTCGATATCCAGACTCATGATCGCCGGTGATCCTCCGGACGCCGTTCTTCCGCCAACGGTGCATTAACACCGCAACGGCGGATTCGGCTGCAAAGCGGAGAATCCGGCGGCCGGAGAGAACGCTACGGCGACGCGGGGCGGCGCGGCCGTGACCGGAATGGTATTTTTTCGTGGCGCGCGGCGCCTAGCCGCGCAGAAGCTTCAGCAGCTGGTCGAGCCGGGCGTCGTCCAGACCGGCGATGCGCCGGCTCAGCTCGTTCGCCAGCAGGGTCGCCTTCGGGCTCAGCCCCGCCGTGTCGATGGTGACGCGCGGATGCGACAGCTTGGCCAGTTCGGCGAGGTCCTCGGCATCGTCCCAGATGATGTTGAGATAGCCGCAGATCCGCTGCAGCAGCAGCCAGGAGGGCCGGCCGCGATGGCCGTGTTCCAGCGCCGAGAGGTAGGCGGAGGAGACGCCGAGATCGGCGGCCATCTGCTTCAGGCTGATGCCGCGCGCCTGGCGCAGGCTGCGGATGCGGGCGCCGAAGGGAGTCATGCGGAGAAACCGGGCTTGCGGAAGGACGATTGTTCGCGCATGGCGGTCATTCTACTATCCGGCAGTGTCCAGGTGCCATTCCCGCTGCTGCCTCTTTCTGCTGGCTGTCCTGATGGCCATTGCCGGGCCGGCCGTCGCGCAGCCCGTCGTCACCGTGTTCCGGCTGGCGCCGCCCTATGTGATGCAGCAGGCCGATGGCCGCCTGACCGGACTGGAATACGAACTGGTCATGGCCGCGGCCGAGGCGGGCGGCCTGCCGCTGCGCGCCGAGATCGCGCCGTTCGGCCGGCTGCCGGAGGATTTCCGCCGCGGCATCAGCCAGGCCTTCGTGCCGGCCAATGCGGACATGCAGCTGCCCGGCTGCCTGAGCGAGACCCTGCTGGCCTACCGCAATACCGCGTTCAGCCTGCGCCAGCGGCGGCTGGCCATTGCGTCGACCGCCGACCTCCACACGCTGGAGGTCGTGGCCTTCCAGAATGCCTCCGACGTGCTGGGGCCCGAGGTGGCCACGCTCCGCGCGGTCAATCCGCGCTACCGCGAGATCGCCAACCAGATGCTGCAGGTCCGCGCGCTGCTCAGCGGCCGCACCGACGTCATCATCGGCGACCGCCGCATCGTCCGGCACCTGATGCGCCTGCCGGAAACCGGCTTCGATCCCGCCCCGGAGGTTGTCGAGCACCCGCTTTTCGCGGCGACGCATTACGGCGTCGCCTTCCGCGAGCGCGCGCATTGCACCGCCTTCAACGCGGGCCTGGCGCGGATCCGGCGCGACGGCCGCTTCGATGCGATCATGCGCCGCTGGGACGGCGAGGGCGTGCACTGATCAGGCCGCAAGGCCCGCCAGCGCCTGGCTCTGGATCTCCACCGCGCGCGGATAGCAGAGCTGCCGCCAGGCATCGCTCTCGGGATAGAAGGCGGCGCGGATCTGTTTCTTGATCTGCTGGCCAAGCGGCGAGAAGACGTCGCCGCGCAGATGCAGCCAGTTGTCGGCGATCACCGACAGCCGCACCTCTTCCGAGCTGAGCGTGCCGACTTCGATGTTGAGCGCCACCGTCACCGCCCGGGGGCAGAAGCGCACGATGCCCATGCGCAGGTTGCCCTCGATGATCGGCGAATCCGACTGGCCCAAAGCCGGCGAGGTCACCGCCTCGCCGAACCAGCGGCGCGCCAGTTCCAGATTCTCCGAACCCGGCGGATGGCGGCAGATCATCTCCGAATAGCCGAACGGCCCCAGCCCGGTATGGAAATCGATCACGCAGATCCGCTGCGCGGTCTGCAGATACTTGTCGCAGATCGCCTGGATGGTGCGATGCGACCAGCAGGGCCCGGTGCCGCCGTAGAAGATGCCGTCGGCGTGGCTGTGCTGGCCGCCGACGATGGCGGCCGTGGCCGCTTTCGCGCCGACGCGCTCGTAATAGGCGGCGATCTTCTGCCGGATGCCGGCGGCGACCGCGTCGTTCCACTGGTCCGGCAGCAGCCAGTCATGCACCTCCGCATAGGCCGGGTTGGCCGGCGGCGCGGCATGCTCGAAATCGATGAAGTTGCGGTTGATGTCGATATTGTCCTCGTTCACCCGCCGGCCCCAGGAAAAGCCGTAAGGATTGCTGGCATGGATCAGCAGCATGGCCGTGTCGGCCGGCAGCGTCGCGGCATGGCCGTCTTCCAGCCAGCCGACCTGGCAGCCGGAGCCGTAATAGCCCTCGATACCATGGGTGCCCGACACCGTGACCAGCACCGCCCTGGCATCCCGCGGCCCGATCCAGGCGATATCGGTGCACAGGGCCTCGCCCGCGATGCCCTTCAGCGGATGCGGCATGCTCTCCAGGCTCGCGCCGGCGGCCTTCGCCGCCTTGAGGAACCGGATCCGCGCGGTGGCGTAGTCGGGGGAGAAATGGGTGTGCATCTAGGTAATCCCTTACTTGTCGTGGCCGGGCTTGCCCCCGCCATTCACGTCTTTGTTGACCGAGGAAAAGGCTCGTGGATGCCCGGGTCAAGCCCGGGCACGACACTTCCTATTTCTCGGACTCTCTCTGCCGCCGCAGCAGCACGTAGAAGGCGCCCGTGCCGCCCATTTCCGGCCGCGCCGGCGTGACGCCAAGAATCTGTTCGCGCCAGGGGCCGCGCTTCAGGTATTCCGGCAGCCAGGCGCGCAGCACGCCGCGGCCCTGCGCGGCACCCTCGGCCGAGCGCGCGCCCTTGCCGGTGATCACCAGCAGGCAGCGCTTCTGCTGCGCGAGGCTGTCGCGGATCAGCTTCGACAGGGCGCGTTCGGCATTGGCGAGCGTCAGGCCATGCAGGTCGAGGCGGCCCTCGATGGGCAGCGCGCCGCGCTGGAAGCGCTGCTTCAGCCGCTTGTCCATCTGCAGCTCCGGCAGCTCGCCATGCCGTCCCGGCAGCAGCGGCCGCTTCTCCCTCGCATCCACTTTGGTATAGGCCGCCACGCTGGCCCCTTTGGGGCGGAAGACTTTCGGCAGCGGCGCCAGCGGCTGCGGCTTCACGTTGCCGCGCTTCAGCGGCTTCACGCTGCTGGCGACTTCCTGCCAGACCTCCTGATCGGGGACCAGCGGCGCGGGCTTTGCCTTAATCCGCCGCGTCGCCATCGCTGATCAGCACGATATGCAGCCGCCGCGGACCATGGGCGCCGAGCACCGGCACGCCCTCGATATCGGCCGTGCGCGAAGGGCCGGTCACCAGATTCACCGTGCGCGGCCAGTAGGTCACGTCGCCCAGCTTTTCGCGCAGCTTCTGGAAGGCGTCTTCCAGGGTGCCGGTGATCTGGCTTTCGCGCATCACCACTACATGATGGTCGGGCACGAAATGCAGGGTCGTCGGCGTGGTCGGCGAGGAATACAGCATCAGCGTGCCGGTTTCGGCGATGCCGGCAAAGGCCGGCGTCACGCTGACCAGATCCTCGCTGCGCCCCGGGCCGTAATCGACATCCAGCATCGGCCGCGATCCCCAGGGCAGGGACTGCAGCAGCGGGTCGGGCGCCACCTTCAGGCGGGGCGGCAGGTTATGTCTGGCGAGATAATCCGAAATCCTGCCCGGCACGTCCTCGGCGGCGGGCACGGAATCCACCGTCACGGTCAGCGCCTCGGCCTTGGCCGTGAACAGGGCGACCTGCTCGGCATGGGGAATCTGCGCCCGCTGCGGCACCAGATTGCGCGGATGCCGCGCGATCCGCTCTTCCACGGCGGCGGCGCGCGCGGGATCGGCCGCCTGCTCCTTCAGGCCGCCGCGCAGGGTGGCAAAGATGCGCTCACGGGAGTTCATCGCCGCATCTCCTTCTGCCGCTTGTACTGCGCCATGAAGGTGTCGCGCGACTGCGGCGCCGGCAGGTCGCGGCCGTCGGTCCAGCCCGATGCCAGCGGCAGTTTCGCAAACCGGCCGCCCTTCTTCTTCCCCATCATGTGCAGCGCCGCGACGGCGATGCGGCTGCCCAGCCGGTAGAGCCAGGGATTGCGCGCGGCGAAGGCCCAGGCCTCGACGCCCCAGCGCGGCCATGCCGGACCGATGCGCTTCTCATGCGCCTGCTCGCGCCACCAGCGCATGATGTCGGGCAGCGGAATCCGCATCGGGCAGACTTCCTCGCATTTGCCGCAGAAGGTGGAAGCGTTCGGCAGATGCCGCGCCGTCTCCAGCCCGATCATGTGCGGGTCCAGCGCGGCGCCGATCGGGCCGGGATAGACCCAGCCATAGGCATGGCCGCCGACCGAGTGATAGACCGGACAGTTGTTCATGCAGGCGCCGCAGCGGATGCAGCGCAGCAGCGGCTGCAGGGTCGTGCCGAGCATTTCGCTGCGGCCGTTGTCGAGCAGCACGACATGGAACTCTTCCGGCCCGTCGAGATCGGTGCTGCGCTTCGGACCGCAGGACAGGGTCGTGTAGACGCTCATCTCCTGTCCCGTCGCCGAACGGGCAAGGATGCGCAGGATCGTCGAGAGGTCTTCCATATTCGGAATCACCTTCTCGATGCTCGACACCACGATATGCATCTTCGGCAGCGACTGCGTCAGGTCGCCGTTGCCCTCGTTGGTGACGATCACGGTGGCGCCGGTCTCGGCGATCAGGAAATTCGCGCCGGTGATGCCGACATCGGCCTGGAAATAGCGGTCGCGCAGCACCTGGCGGGCTTCGGTGACCAGCACCTGCGGCTCGGTGGAGCGCGGCCCGGCCTTCTCGCCCGGCCTGTTCGGCAGCTCGTAATCGGGGTGATGCTGCTCGAACAGATCGGCGATCTGCTCGCGCGTCTTGTGCAGCGCCGGGCCGATGATGTGGCTCGGCGGCTCATGGGCAAGCTGGATGATGTATTCGCCGAGATCCGTCTCGACCGGCTGGATGCCCTGTTCCTCGAGGAAGGCGTTCAGCCCGATCTCCTCGGTGACCATGGACTTGCCCTTGGTGACCGTCCGCGCATTGCGCGAGCGGCACAGCGCCAGGATCGTCTCGCGCGCCTCGCGCGGCGTGCGGCACCAGTGGACATGCCCGCCGCGCGCCTTCACCTGCGCCTCGAACTTCTCGAGATAGAGGTCGATATGCGCCAGCACGTGGTTCTTGATCTTCACGCCCTCGTCGCGCAACGCCTCGAATTCCGGCAGCTCGCGGGCGCTTTCCACCCGGCGGCTGGCCATGGCGCCGCCGATGATGCCCATCGCCTTGCGCAGGTTGGGATCGCGCAGGGCTCTGGACGCGTTGGTCTCGAAATGCTGGGCGGTGACCTGCATGCTCATGTCAGGCCTCCCCGCCGTCTGATTCCCCGATGGGCGGCACGTCGGTCATGCCGGCCAGCACTTCGGCCACATGGCGCGCCTTCACATTGCTGCCCTCGCGCTGCAGGCGGCCGGCCATGTTGAGCAGGCAGCCCATGTCGCCGGCCAGCAGCAGATCGGCGCCGGTCTCCCTGATGTCTTCCGTCTTGCGCGAGACGATGTCGGTCGAGACCTCGCCGTACTTGACGCAGAAGGTGCCGCCGAAGCCGCAGCAGGTCTCCGGCGTCTTCATTTCCACCAGCTCGACGCCGCCGACGCTCTCCAGCAGCTTGCGCGGCTGCTGCTTCACGCCGAGCTCGCGCAGGCCCGAGCAGGAATCGTGGTAGGTCACCTTCGCGTTCAGGGCCGGCGCGCAGACCGCATCCACCTTCAGCACGTCGACGAGAAAGCTGGTCAGCTCCCAGGTGCGGCTGCTCAGGTCCTCGGCGCGGGCCTTCCAGTCGGGCTCGGCGGCGAACAGCGCCGGGTAATGGTCCCGGATCATGCCGGCGCAGGAGCCGCTGGGCGCCACGACATAGTCATAGCCGCGGAAGGCGTCGATCACCTGGCGGGCGATGGCGGTGGTGTCCCGGCGGTCGCCGGAATTGTAGGCCGGCTGGCCGCAGCAGACCTGCGCCTCCGGCACCTCGACCAGGCAGCCGGCGTCTTCCATCAGCTTGATCGCGGCGAAGCCGACGCTGGGCCGGAACAGATCGACCAGACAGGTGACGAACAGCGCAACGCGCGGTTTCCGCCCGCCGGCACGCGGGTCTTCCCCGGCAGCGGGCCGGTTTGCCGGTTCGGTCATGGGGCTGGCCTCCCTGGACTGCACGCTAATCCTGATACGTACCACTATGGCGCAAAAGCCGCGCCCGGCGAAGGCGTGCGGCCCTGCAGCGGCAAATTTCCGCAGGCGGAGGGCCGCGAGGGACTGTTGCCGCCGGTGGGCGGACGGTGACCGTTAACGCCGGTGACATCGCCTGCCGGTCACGCCCTCCTCACACCGCCCCGGCATTCCGCGCCGTTTAATCGCGCCCGACAGGCCGGCGGCAGTTGCGTCCGCCGGCGCATCTCGGGGTTCTGCCATGAATGCCTTTACAAGCGAAGCACCCAGACTTCGCCCCGGCGCCACGCTGCAATTCCTCGACGGCGCGGGCATGCTGTTCCTGACGGGCAGCCAGCAGCTCTTCTCGCTCAACACCACGGCGGCCTTCATCTGGTGCCTGCTGGAAGACGGCCTGAAACCGGCCGAGATCGCCGCCAGGCTGAACAGCACCTTCGGCCTCGGCCGCGCCGATGCCGAGGCCTGCATCGAGCAGGTGATGCAGCAATGGAGCGAACTCGGCCTGCTCGACGATGCCGGCCTGAGCCTCGGCGCCGCCTCGGCGCCGGCCACCTATGCCCTGCTGGGCACCCGCTTCCGCCTGCAGACCACCATTCCCGACGTGTTGGAACAGCTGACGCCGCTGCTGGCGCCGCTGCAGGCCGCGCCGGAGGGCGATGCGCTGATGCTGCAGCTGGTCGCCACGCCGGCCGGCTACGAATTGCGGCTGGCCGACCGGGTGATCGAAACCTGCGACCTGCGCCGCCAGGTCGTGCCGATGGTCAAGACCGGCCTGATCGAGCTGGCGCTGGAGCTGAGCCGCGATTTCTGCGCCATCCATGCGGCCGGCGTGAGCATCAGCGGCCGCGCCCTGCTGATGCCGGCGGAATCCGGCTCGGGCAAGAGCACGCTGAGCGCGGCGCTCGTCGCCGCCGGTTATCCGCTGTTCGGCGACGATACCGTGGTGCTGGCGCGCGACACGCTGGAGGCGCGGCCGGCGCCTTTCTCCATCTGCCTGAAATCCGGCGCCTGGAGCCTGCTGCGCGACCGCTTCGCGCAGATGGACCGCCTGCCGGTGCATCACCGCCTCGACGGCAAGCTGGTGCGCTATCTGACGCCCGATCCGGCCTGCTGGCTCGCCGACGACTGCCGCCAGCCGGTAGCCTGGCTGGTTTTCCCCTGCCGCGAGCCGGGCCGGCGCGCCGAACTCACGCCGCTGCCGCGGCCGGAGGCGCTGACCCGCCTGCTGATGCAGTGCCTGCCGCTGGATGGCGGCCTCGATCCGGACAAGGTGACGCGGCTGGTCGACTGGATGCGCCGGGTCGACTGTTACGAGCTGCATTTCGACGCGCTGGACGAAGCGGTGGCATGCCTGGGCAGCCTCGGCCGGCCATGATTGCCCGCCGGCGCGCCCTGCGGCATCTCACCGACGCCCTGCGGCCGCAGGCCGGCGGCGCGGAGGCTGCCGCGCGGCGGCGCAGCGGCGAAATCGACTGGGTGGCGCTGCTGGCGCTGGCCAACGACCATCTGGTGGCGCCGGCGCTTCACGTCTCGCTGCGCGATGCGATCCGGCTCGGCGACCTGCCCGAGGACGTGCGCGCCTATCTCGCCTTCCTGCATGGCGAGAATGCCGTGCGCAATGTCTGCCTGCGCAACCAGGCGATCGAACTGGCGCGGGCGCTGAACGGCGCCGGCATCCGGCCGATGCTGCTGAAGGGCGGGCTGGCGCTGTTCGCCGATCTGCCGGGGACCGACTGGGCCGGCGATCCCGGCCTGCGCATGATGCGCGATCTCGATTTCCAGATTCCGCGCGAGCAGGCCGATGCCGCCTTCGCCGTGCTGCAGCAGCTCGGCTACGCGGCGATTGCGCGCTATCCCGACGGCCACCATGCCTGCGGCGATTTCGCCCGTGCCGGCGATCCCGGCGCGGTGGACCTGCATTTCGAGCTGATCGACGCCGCCTATCTGCTGCCGGCTGCCGGCCTGCGCCAGCGCGCCAGCCTGCTGCAGGTTGACGGCGCGGAATTCCTGGTGCCGGCGCCGACCGACCTGCTGCTGCATGTGCTGCTGCATGCGCAGATCCATTATACCGGCCAGTTCTATCATGGCCGCATCGAGCTGCGGCAGCTGCTCGATTACGCGCTGATCGCGCGCCGTTTCGACGCCGAGATCGACTGGGATTTCATCGCGCGGCATCTGCGGCGGCACCGGCTCGCGCTGCCGCTGCAGGCCTATGCGCTGGCGGCGGAAAAACTGCTCGGCCTGCCATCGCGCCTGCCGCTGCGGCGCCCGGTCACTGCCCGGCTGCATTACGAGCTCTGCCTGCTTCGGATCGCCTGGCCGCGGCTGGATGCGCTGCTGCGGCCGGCGGGCAATCTCTGCGCCGCCTTCGCCCGCTACCGCATGGACGGCCTGTACGGGCGCCGTTCGCCGCTGCTGCTGCGCCGCCTGCGCCATGCGCTGCGCTTCCTGCGCAAGAGCGATCCCGGCGCCACCCTGCAGCGCCTCTTCAAGGCCGGCTGACCCTTCTTCCCTACAAAAAATGAAGGCCGGAAGGTGGATGCCTTCCGGCCCGCATCGATGCCGTGACGGCGGTCAGCTGTGACCGCGGCCGCGGCCGCGACCACGACCGCCGCTATGGCCGCCGCTGAAGCCGCCGCTGTGGCCCCGGCCGGATTTGCCCTTGTGGCCCTGGCCGCCGCCGCCCCAGCCGCCGCCACCACCGCCACCGCCGCCCGAAGACGCGGTGGCATAGCTGCTGCGGGTCTGCGACAGGATCAGGCTGACCGCCGGCGGTGTGGCAATGGCGAACTTGCCGCAGGTGGCGAGGAACCGGCGCCGGGCCTCGAGAGCGGCATCGGGCGCCTCTTTGTTGGAGTCCATTCGTTCATCTCCTGGAGAGAGGTGGAAGAATGGCCGCACGGCTGGCGTGCAACCGCCACCATCTTTCCATCGCCGGGCCTGTCGCGGCGGTGATCTCTTCCGGTCCGCGGATCCGGAAACCGCTGTGACCCTGGCCTCGTCCGGCCACAGGGAATGCGCGGCAGGAATGGATTTATCCGGGCCTGGTCTGCTCGCCCGGCAGGGTCGTGTCGCCCGGCCCGAGCGGGCGCTGCATGAACACGGAATCGACCCAGCGGCCATGCTTGAAACCGACCGAGGGCAGCGTGCCGACGACGCGGAAGCCGAGCGCCGCATGCAGGCCGATCGATCCCATGTTGCCGGTATCGCCGATCACCGCCACCATCTGCCGGTAGCCCAGCGCCGCCATGCGCGCGATCAGGTCGCTGAGCAGCGCACGGCCGATGCCGCGGCGCGGCGCATCGGGCGCGACATAGATCGAATCCTCCGCCGTGTAGCGGTAGCCGATGCGCGGACGGTAGGGCCCGGCATAGGCATAGCCGACCACGCGGCCGTCCAGTTCGGCGGTGAGGTAGGGCAGGCCGCGATCCAGCAGCTCGGCGCGGCGGCGGCGCATCTCCTCCTCGGTCGGCGGCACTTCCTCGAAACTGCCCAGCCCGTGCAGCACGTGATGGGCGTAGATCGCGGTGATGGCGGGCATGTCGTCGTCGCGCGACGGGCGGATGATCAGGGCAGGCTGGGAGGACATGGGACTCTGCAGGCTGGTCTTTTCGCGACAGTATGGCATGGCGGCGCCGGCCGCCATAGCGGGTTTGCAGCCGTCAGGAGCTCGCGGTCAGCGCCGCCGCCACCGGCTTCGGCAGCAGCAGCCAGTAGCGGCCGGGATGCTTCATGCGGCCGGCGATCGCCTCGGCCTCGGCGCCATGGCCCCAGAAGACGTCGCCGCGCACCGCGCCGCGGATCGCGCCGCCGGTATCCTGCATCACCATCAGCCGCCGCAGCGGCTTCTCGCCATGGGGCGGCTGCGGATCGGGATGCGTGGCGGCCAGCCAGAGCGGCATGCCGAGCGCGAAATGGCTGCGATCGACCGCGAGACTGCGGCCGGGCAGCAGCGCCACGCCCTGGGCGCCGAGCGGCCCGTCGCTGTCATCCTTCGGCGGCGGCAGCTCGCGGAAGAAGACGTAGGAAGGATTCTGCTTCAGCAGTTCCGGCGCGGCGGACGGATTGGCGCGCAGCCAGGCGCGGATGCTCTGCATGGTGACATCCTCGCGCGGCAGCAGGCCCCGTTCGATCATCACCTTGCCGAGCGCCACGTAAGGGTGGCCGTTCTGCGCCGCGAAGCCGACGCGCTTCAGCCTGCCGTCGGGCAGCTGCACCAGGCCCGAGCCCTGCACCTGCAGGAAGAAGGCGTCGGAGGCATCGTCGAGCCAGACCAGTTCGAGGTTCTTGCCCTGCAGCGCGCCGGCCTCGATGGCGCCGCGATCCTCGTAGGGCCGCAGGCGGCCGTCGCGCACCCGGCCGGCAATGCGCTGGCCCCTCAGGCTGTCGCGGAATTCGCCCAGATCCACCTGCACCAGATCCGGCGGCTGGCGGTAGAGCGGCACCTGGTAGGGGCCTTCGCGCCGGACATGGCCGCGCACCAGCGGCTCGTAATAGCCGGTGAAGAGACCCTCCGCCTTGCCCTCGCCGAGCACCGCGACGGGCGCCATCTCGCTCTCGATCAGGCGGCGCAGGCCGGCCTCGTCGCCGGGCTGCAGCGCGGTCAGGCCGGTGCAGAAAGCCTTCCAGTCGGCGGGCGTGCCGTAGCGCGACTGGCTGTCCAGCGGCTGGTCGGCGCGGCGCGCCTGCAGCCGGGCGCAGGAGCGGGCGAGCGCCGGCAGGGCTTCGGAAATGCGGTCCTGGCTGTAGCCGGGCAGGTCGGAAAAGCGGCTCTGCTGGAAGGCGATCGGCGGCTTTTCGGCGCAGCCGGCGAGAAAGAGGAATCCTGCGGCGGCAGCGAGAAGCGGTCGCAGCACGAAGGCTCCGTCAGTTCGGGGCGGAGGTGGCGATCAGCGTCCAGTTCGGATCGCGCGAGCCGGCATCGCGGGCGAAGGTCCAGATATCGGTGACCTGCTCGACGGTGTTGGCATGGCCGGCGATGACATGGCCCTGGGCATCCTTGGTCACGCTGATCAGTTCGCTTTCGAACTTCACCGTCACCTCGATGATGCGGCCGTTGACCTGGGCGTCGACGATCTCGGCCGAGCGCAGGCCGACGAAGGTCGTCTCCATCGTCTCGCCGCGCTTGATCCGGTCGTCGATGACGCCGGAGAAATCGGCGAAGACCTCGCGCGACAGCAGCGGACGCAGGGTGTCCTTGTCGCCGGCGGCAAACGCGGTGACGATCATCTCGTAGGCGGCCTTGGCGCCGCCCATGAATTCGGCGGCATCGAAGCTGGGATCGGCGGCGCGGATGCGGGCGACCTTCTCGTCGCCGGGCTGCACCGCGGCCTCGCTGTCGCGCCGCGGCAGCGTGATCACATTGTCCCGTTCGTCAGGATTTTTGTCGGCGTCGGGTTCGGGACCGCCGAAGGGCGGGCGGCGACGCTGCTGGTGGCCGGTGCGCTGGCCCAGCACGGCGCGCAGACGCAGGGCGATGAAGCCGGCGATGGCGCCGAGCAGCAGGATATCGAGGAACTGAAAACCGCCTTCACCCATGCTGAAAAGCCGTAACCTCTGCTGATTTCCGCCCGTTCCGCGTGGCATACCGGCCTGATCGTCCCGGCCGCGACTGACAGGCAGCTTAGACCCTGGGGCGCTGGCGGTCCAGCCGCGCCCCCGGAATCCGGGCGGCGGCCGTTTTTACGCCGATCCTTCAAGAGATAGGCGCGCGGTTCCGCTTTGCAAGCTGACGGCGGCGCAGCAGACCCGCCGGGCGCCAGATTGTTGTGAACGGGCGCCAAAGCATGCTAGGGACGGGCCGCCCCGATCCATTCTGCGTTCCCATTTCCACTGCGTGTACTGCCACGCCGAACAGCGAGAGACCGCCGGTCATGACCGATACTGCCATTCCGCCCCAGGGTAATCCGCAGCAGGGTAATCCGCAGCAGGGCAACGCCGATACCGCGCCGCGCTTCGGCCTTAACGCCCAGTACACCAAGGATCTTTCCTTCGAGCATCCGATGGCGCCGCGCACCTTCGGCATGAACGGCGCGCCGCAGATCTCGGTCAATGTCGGCACCCAGGCGGAACGGGTGAACGACACCATGTTCGAGGTGACCCTGCGCATCCTCTGCGAGGCCAAGCATGGCGAGGAGACCGCCTTCGTGGTCGATCTCTACTATGCCGGCCTGTTCACCGTCGCCAACATCCCGCAGGAGCATGTCGAACCGCTGCTGCTGGTCGAGGCGCCGCGTCTGCTCTTCCCCTTTGCGCGGCGTATCGTCGCAGATGCCACGCGCGACGGCGGCATGCCGCCGCTGATGCTCGATCCGATCGACTTCCTGCAGCAGTACCAGCGCAGCAAGCAGCTGGAAGCGCAGCAGAACCAGAATATCGCCTGATGCGCCATGCCGGGGCCTGCCGACGCGCCGCTTGACGCTCCCGGCCTCGGAGACGCGGATCTGCCGCCGGCACTGGCGGCGGCGATCCGGCGCTCGACGCATCCGCGCCTGCTCGGCACCGCCTTCCTGGCGCAGTGCTCGCCGCGCATCCGGCGCTTCTGGGATTACTGGAACGCCCGGCGCGGCGGGCGCGCCATGCCCTCGCGCCGCGACATCGATCCGACCGAGATTCCCGATCTGCTGCCCTATATCGTGCTGACCGACGTGCTGGCGGAGCCGCCCTTCCTGCGCTACCGCCTGGTCGGCACCAAACAGGTGGCGGTGCGCGGCCGCGACCCGACCGGCCAGCCGGTGCGCGGCAATTACATCGGCCACCATCTCGGCGACACCGAGGATGAGGTGCTGCTGAACTACCGCATCGTCATCGAGGGCCGCATCGCCGTCTACGACGCCAATCCCATCCTCGGTCCGCAGGACGCGGGCAGCAGCCTGCTGCAGCGGCCGGTGCGCGAACGCGGCACGCTGCTGCTGCCGCTGTCGTCCGACGGCGAGAACGTCGACGTCGTCTTCTGCTGCGCCGATATCGAAACGCCGGCCTGATCCGCGCGGTCAGTCCTGCGTCGCCACGGCCCGGCGCTGCGGCTGCAGCGCCGCCAGCAGGGCCGTCAGCACCACCGGCTTGGCGACCACGTCGTCGAAGCCGGCCTCGCTGTAGCGCACCTTCGCTTCCGGCACCACATCGGCGGTGAGCGCCAGCACGCGCAGATGCCGGCCATGGGGCAGGCGGCGCAGCCGCCGCAGCGTCTCGAACCCGTCCATGTCCGGCATGTGGATGTCGAGCAGCGCCGCGTCGAAGGGCTGCTGCTCGATCCATCCGAGCGCTTCCGCGCCGCTGGTGGCGAAGGTGAGCGCATGCCCGAAGGGCTGCAGCAGCACCTCGAGAACGCGCCGGTTCACCCGGTTGTCGTCCACCGCCAGGATGCGCAGCCGGTCGCCCGCCGCGACGGGCCGCGACGGTGGCGGCGCCTCGGGCAGATCGTCTTCCAGGGCCAGTTCCTGCGGCAGCTCGAACCAGAAGACCGAGCCGACATTCTTTTCGCTGCGGCAGCCGATGCGGCCGCCGAGCAGCTCGCAGAGCCGCTTGCAGATCGCCAGGCCGAGACCGGTGCCGCCGAAGCGGCGCGCCGTCGAGGCGTCTTCCTGCGAAAAGCGTTCGAAGAGATGCGGCATCGCCTCGGGCGACACGCCGATGCCGGTATCCTCGATCTCGAAGCGCACCGCGGCGCGCCCGTCGGGCAGGGTGGCGGGCGCGACCCAGACCAGGACATGGCCCGAGGCGGTGAATTTCACCGCATTGCCGATCAGGTTCATCAGGATCTGGCGCAGGCGCATATGGTCGGTTTCGATCACCGCCGGCGTGTCCGGCGCGATCTCGATGCGGAAGGCCAGTTTCTTCTGCTCGCAGGCCGGCACGAAGAGCGCCTCGACCGCCTCCAGCATCGCGGCGAGCCGCACCGTCACCGGCTCGATCTTCAGCTTGCCCGCCTCCATGCGGGAGAAATCGAGGATGTCGTTGATGACGCCGAGCAGGCTTTCGGAGGAATCGCGGATGATGCTCAGGTAATCGCGCGCATTGTCGTCGAGCGGCAGCCGTTCCATCGCCTGCGCCATGCCCAGCACGCCGTTCATGGGCGTGCGGATTTCATGGCTCATGGTGGCGAGGAAGTCGCCCTTCACCGCGGCGGCGCGCTCGGCCCGCGCCGTCTGCTCCAGCAGTTCCTCGTTGAGTTCGGCCAGCGCCTCGGCCTCGCGCTCGCGCAGGGCCAGGAAGCGGTAGGCGACGAGACCGATGCCGGTGCCGAGAACGACGATGGCGGCCGAGATCGCGCTGATGATGGTCGCCAGACTGCGCCAGTTGGCCAGCGCGTCTTCCAGCGCGCGCGAGGCGGTAATGACCAGCTGGCCGTCGAAGGCCGGACGCAGGGCGACGATCCGCTCGCCGCCGGTGAAGGGGTTCACGTAGATGCCGCTGTGGCGCCGGTAGCCGCTCGCGGCGAAGGGCTGCAGGGCGGCATCCCAGGGAAACGTCGCGCCGATCAGATCGTCGCGCCAGGGCGAGCGGGCGATCAGCGTGAAGGCGCGGTCGAGCAGCGCCACATAGTCGCCTTCGGACGTCGTGGCGGCGAAGCTCGCGGCATAGGCATAGGGATCGAGCACGCTGCTGACGATGTATTCCAGCCGGCCCTCCGCGTCGCGGACCGCGATCGACATGGCGTACTGCCAGCGCTGGTCCACCAGGTTGCGCGAGATGTCGCCGAAGAAGAAGGTGCTGTCGCTGCTGTTCAGATGGGCGGCGACGTTGGGCCGGTCGCGCAGCGAAATCCGCGGCGCCGGGAAGGTGCGCGAGGAATGCCGCAGGATGCCGGCCGCATCGGTGACCGCCAGCGCGCGGACATAGGCGAGGGATTGCTGCGCCTGTTTCAGTTCCGCATGGATCGCGCGGTCGTCGCCGGCGAGCAGTTGCACCTGCAGCGCCAGCTGTTCGAGCTTGAAGCGGATCGCCTGCAGCGAGTTGTCGACATCCTGCGCCTTGACCTGGGCCTGATGCGTCAGGTCGGCGGCCTGGCTGCGGATCGCCTCGTCGCGCAGATTGGTGTGGACATGCCAGTTCAGCCCGGCGAGCAGGAAAATGATGAGCGCGAAGAGCGCGGCGCTCAGCCGTAACGTATGCCGCATGCTTGTCCCGGACCCCTGCATGCCGATGACCGGCATGCCGGGCAGACTATCACCCGTTTGCCGCGGCTGGCCGGCGGGATTCGCCATGGTTACCGGATTTCAATCAGCGGCTTCCGCGACCTGGCGCAGCCAGAGGGGGTCCTTCAGCTTGGCGAGGAACTGGGCGTGGGCGGCCAGTTCGGCTTCGGTCGGCGCATGGGGCCGCGGCGGCCGCGCCGGGCCGCGCACCTGCGGCAGGGCGATCAGCGCCTGGCCGTCGCCGTCGGCGCCGGTCAGCCCCAGACCCTGCTGGCGGCCGCCGACCAGTTCGAGATAGACCTCGGCGAGCAGCTCGGCGTCGAGCAGCGCGCCGTGCTTGATGCGCGCCGAGAGATCGATGTTGAAGCGCTTGCAGAGCGCGTCCAGGCTGACCTGGGCGCCGGGGAACTTGCCGCGCGCCAGCCGCACCGTGTCGATCGCCCGTTCCATGGCGATATGCGGCATGCCGTCCAGCCGCGCCAGCTCGGCATTGAGGAAGCCGATATCGAAGCTGGCATTGTGGATCACCAGCGGATCCTCGCCGATGAACTCGCAGAAATCCTTCGCGATGGCGGCGAAGACCGGCTTGTCCTTCAGGAACTCGTCCGACAGGCCGTGCACCTTGAAGGCCTCTTCCGGCATCGGCCGTTCGGGATTGATGTAGACGTGGAAATGCTTTCCGGTCGGGATGTGGTTGATCAGCTCGATGCAGCCGATTTCCACGACGCGGTCGCCATCGCGCGGATCGAGGCCGGTGGTCTCGGTATCCAGCACCACTTCACGCATCGCCGCTCTTCCCCTTCGCCAGTTCGCCGAGCTGCGCCGCGATGCGACGCACCTGTTCCTCTGTTTGCGCCAGCGGGATTCCGGTGTCCACGACAAAATCCGCCCGGCGGCGCTTTTCCGCATCCGGCACCTGCCGGGCCAGGATGGCGGCGAATTTCTCCTCCGTCATGCCCGGCCGGGCCAGCACGCGGGCGCGCTGCATCTCGGCCGGCGCGCTGACCACGATCACCTTGTCGACCCGGTTCTCGCCGCCGCCCTCGAACAGCAGCGGGATGTCGAGGATGACGAAGGGCGCGCCGCGGCGCTCGGCCTCGGCGAGAAAATCCTGCCGCATCTGCCCGACCAGCGGATGCACGATGGCCTCCAGGCGGCGGATCTCCTCGGGTTTTCCCAGCACCAGGCGGGACAGCACGGTGCGGTCCACCGCATCATCGATCACCGCTTCGGGGAAGGCGGCGCGCAGCCGCTCCACCGCGGCGCCGCCCTTCTCGTAAAGCCGGTGCACGCTGGCATCGGCATCGAAAAGCGGTACGCCCAGCGCGGTGAACATGCCGCCCACGGTGGACTTGCCCATGCCGATCGATCCGGTCAGCGCGACTTTCAGCATGGCAGGACCGTGATGTCGTAATCCGCCAGCAGCCGGTCCCGGGTTACCAGGATCAGGTTCTCGACCTTTGCCTGGGCGACCAGCATCCGGTCGAAGGGATCGCGGTGGAGCGGCGGCAGTTCCCGGTATGCGGCAATATGCGTCCGGTTCATCGCCACGGCTTTCATCTCCAGGCGCTCCATCTGCTCGTCGAGGTCGGCTGGTATCCGGATTTTCCCCTGCCCGGTCTTGATGGCCAGCTCCCACAGGGAAACGTCGCTGACGAAGAGTTCATTCTCGGGATCGGCAAGGGCATCGAGAATGTCCGGCTTCAGCGTTTCCGCGAGGCTCCAGACCAGGACATTGGTGTCGAGGAGAAATCTCACCGCCCGCCCTCCGGGATAATCGGGCTGGCATGGAAGTCCTGCTCGATTTCCGCATCGGCCTGGTCGTAGTCCGGCGCGAACCAGACCTTGCCTTTCCAGGCGCCGAACTGGCGCCGCTTCGGCTTTTCCCCGGCCGGACCGACGGCCACCAGCCGCACCTCGGGCGTGCCGGCGCGGGCAATGATGACCTCCTCGCCGCGCTTCACCGCTTCGATCAGCCGGGAGAGGCTGGTTTTCGCCTCATGGATATTTACCTGAATGGCCAATGGCTTATACTTGGCTAAGCTAACTTCCGGCGTTTAGCTTAGTCTGGTTAGCTAACCGCGTCAATCGGCCAGCACGGCGGCGCGTAGCTCGGGCCCGACCTCGGGCGCCCGGCCGAACCAGGCCTCGAAGCCGGGCCGGCCCTGATGCAGCAGCATGCCGAGCCCGTCCACCACCGGATTGCCCCGCGCCCGCGCCCGCGCCAGCAGGTCGGTCTCCAGAGGGGTATAGACGATGTCGCTGACCAGCGCCGTCGCGGGCAGGTCGTCCAGCGCGATCTCCAGCGGCGGCTGGCCCTGCATGCCCAGCGAGGTGGTGTTGACCAGCAGGCCGGCGCCGCCCAGGGCGGCCGCGCGCTCGTCCCAGGCCACCGCCTGCAGCCGGGGGCCGAATTCGGCCGCCAGGGCCTCGGCCTTCTCGCGGGAGCGGTTGATCACCCGGATCTGCGGCGCGCCTTCGTCCAGCAGGGCAACGATCACGCCCCGGGCCGCGCCGCCGGCACCGAGCAGGGCGACCGGGCCGGCCGCGGCCGTCCAGCCCGCCGGCGCATCGGCCTTCAGGCTCTCGATGAAGCCGAAGGCATCGGTGTTGCTGCCCCACAGGCTGCCGTCTTCGCGCACCACGATGGTGTTCGCCGCCCCGATGCGTCGGGCCACGCTGTCGATCTCCGCGAGGAAGGGCAGCACCGCCACCTTGTGCGGCAGGGTCACGTTGATGCCGCGGAAGCCGGGCTCCTTCGGCAGCGCGGCCATGAAGCGGGCGAGATCTTCCGGCGGCACCGGCAGACGGTCGTAGCGGCCGGCAATGCCGTATTGGCGCAGCCAGAAGCCGTGCAGCTTCGGCGAGCGCGAATGCGCCACCGGCCAGCCGATCACGCCGGCGCGCGGAATGATGATGTCGCCGCTCACGGTATGCTCGTCATTGGCGCAGCACCCGGTTCTCGCGCAGGATGTCGAGCAGGGGCAGCAGGGGCAGCCCGAGGATGGTGAAGAAATCGCCCTGGATGCGGCTGAACAGCTGCACGCCGAGACCTTCCAGACGGTAGCAGCCGACGCTGCCGAGCACCGCGTCGCCGGCCTGCGCCAGATAGGCGTCGAGGAAGCCGTCGCTGAAGTCGCGCATGGTCATCTTCGCCACGTCGACATGGCGCCAGATGATGCTGCCGCCGCGCGCCAGCACCACGGCGGAGGTCAGGTCATGCGTCTTGCCGCGCAGGGCCTGCAACTGCCGGCGCGCCTGCGCCATGTCGGCCGGCTTGTCGTACCAGATGCCGTCACAGACCAGCATCTGGTCGGCGGCGATGATGAAGCTCTCGCCATCGTCGGTGCGCGCGGCGCGCTGGGCCTTCAGCTCGGCCAGCGCTTCCGCCGCCTGCCGCGCCGAAGCCCTTTCGGCCTTCAGCGACAGCCGGATTTCCTGTTCGTCGATGCGCGCCGGGCGGATGTCGAATTCCAGCCCGGCGCGGCGCAGCAGGGCCGCGCGCGACGCGCTGGCCGAGGCAAGCACGAGAGTCATCGTTTCGGATCCTGCTGGCGGCGCTGCTCTTCGCGGCGCGCATGGAGATTGAGAATGGCGGCCGCGGTCTCCTCGATGGAGCGCCGGGTCACATCGATCATCGGCCAGTTATGCTTGGCGCAGAGCTTGCGCGCCATGGCGAGTTCCTCGCGGACATGGTCCTCGTCGATATACGAGGTCTCGCCCTGGTTCATCGAGACCAGCCGGGTGCGGCGGATCGCCACCAGCCGGTCCAGCGAGGTCGTCAGCCCGACCACCAGCGGCTGCTTCAGGGTTTCCAGCTCGGCGGGAATGCTCAGGCCCGGCACGATCGGCACGTTGGCGGTCTTGAAGCCGCGATTGGCCAGATACATCGAGGTTGGCGTCTTGGAGGTACGCGACACGCCGACCAGCACGATATCGGCCTTCTCGAGATCCCCGAGATGCTGCCCGTCGTCATGGGCGATGGTGAAATGCATCGCGTCGATGCGGTGGAAATATTCCGCGTCCAGTTCGTGCTGGCGGCCGGGCAGGTTCTGCGCCTTCTCGCCGAGATACTTGCCGAAGGCATGGATGACCGGATCGAGCACCGGCACCACCGGCAGCCGGGCGCTGGCGCAGCCCTTGATCAGGATCTCGCGCAGCTGCTGGTCGACCACGGTGAACAGCACCAGCCCGCCCATGGCGGCGATCGCCTCGACCACGCGTTCCATCTGCAGCGGCTTGCGCACCAGCGCCCAGGTATGGACCTCGACCTCCTCCTGGGATTTCTGGAACTGCACCAGCGCCGCCTTGGCGACCGATTTCAGGGTCTCGCCGGTCGCATCGGAGACCAGATGGATATGCGGCCGGACTGTTTTCGGCGGGGCGGAAGGCAAGTCGAATCCCGTGGATAAGGTGCGTAAGCCGGGGTTTCGCCCGGAGGCCGTCATTTTCATGCCCGCAAGCCGGTTTTCATGCAACCGACCTGTCAGAAGGGGACAGTTTTTTCTTTTCACCCTGTGGAAAGCGGGGACATGACACGAGGCTGACATAAAGCGGTCACCATCCCCGTTATCCCCGTCTTTCCGCCGCTGTGAATAAGCCGGTCCGTGGCCCCGAACCGGCCACAGGCGGAAGTTATCCGCCACTTGTCCCGCCGGCGCCCCGCCGCGCCCGGCCGCCGGCGGCGGGAGGGATAAGATTCGGGAGAGCCGGCCGATGGAATCTTATCCCCGTTAAACACGCCGCTACTGCCCCCACATCTCTTTTAATATTTAAATATGATAGAAAAGGATAAGTCCGGCGCCGCGTTCTGCGGGGCCTGCACCCCGTCCATCCACCCGCCAGCAGGCCAAGCCGTGTCCCCGTCCAGCGCCCAGACCCAAAGCCCCCAGACCCCGACCAAGCCTTTCCTGCGCACCCTGGCCGGCCTGCCCTCGAAGCGGCCGCCGCTCTGGATGATGCGCCAGGCCGGGCGCTACCTGCCGGAATACCGCGAGACGCGGGCGAAGGCCGGCAGCTTCCTCGATCTCTGCTACAATCCGGAACTGGCCACGGAAGTCACCCTGCAGCCGATACGGCGCTTCGGCTTCGATGCCGCCATCCTGTTCGCCGACATCCTGCTCATCCCCCAGGCGCTGGGCCAGAACCTGGCTTTCCGCGAGAACGAGGGTCCCGTGCTGGATGCGATCCGCGGCAATGCCGAACTGACCCGGCTGGACCCGCGCGGCATCCACCAGCGGCTGGCGCCGGTCTATGAGGCGGTCGGCCGGATCCGGGCCGCGCTGCCCGAGGACTGTGCCCTGATCGGCTTCGCCGGCGCGCCCTGGACGGTGGCGACCTACATGCTGGAGGGCCGCGGCTCGAGCGACCATGCGGCGGCCAAGACCTGGGCCTTCGGCAACCCGCTCGGCCTGCAGACGCTGATGGACATCCTGATCGAGGCGACCGGCGCCTATCTGGAACGCCAGGTCGAGGCCGGCGCCGAAGTCGTGCAGATCTTCGACACCTGGGCCGGCGTGCTGCCCGAGGCCGAGTTCCGCCGCTTCTGCATCGAGCCGGTGCGCCGGATCATCGCCCGGCTGAAGGAGAAATATCCGCAGCTGCCGGTGATCGCCTTCCCGCGCGGCGCCGGCGCCATGTATGACGGCTATGCCCAGGCCACCGGCGCCGATGCCATCGGCCTCGACTACACGGTGCCCTTGGGCTGGGCGCGCGACCATCTGTGGCCCCGCAGCGTGGTGCAGGGCAATCTCGACCCGCGACTGCTGGTGGTCGGCGGCCTGGCGCTGGCGGAAGCGGTGAACCGCCTGCTGCGCACGTTTCCCGAGCGCAATTTCATCTTCAACCTCGGCCACGGCATCGTGCCGGAAAC
>NZ_DATGQG010000031.1:0-4772 GCF_035304305.1 Ferrovibrio sp. | reverse complement strand
CAATTTCGAGGGCCGTCAGGGCCCGCGCGGCCGCACCCATCTGATGAGCCCGGCAATGGCGGCTGCCGCCGCCGTCACCGGCAAGCTCGCCGACGTGCGCAAGTTCATCTGAGCCGGGAGAGGACAGATCATGGAAAAGTTTACCACTCTCACCGCCGTCGCGGCGCCGCTGCCGATGATCAACGTCGACACCGACATGATCATCCCCAAGCAGTTCCTGAAGACCGTCGAGCGCACCGGCCTGGCCAAGGGCCTGTTCTTCGAACTGCGCGAGGACAAGAACGGCAATCCGGTGCCGGACTTCTTCATGAACCAGCCGCAGTACAAGAACGCGCAGATCCTCATTGCCGGCGACAATTTCGGCTGCGGCTCGTCGCGCGAACACGCCCCCTGGGCGCTGCTCGACTACGGCATCCGCTGCGTGATCGCGCCGAACTTCGCCGACATCTTCTACAATAACTGCTTCCAGAACGGCATCCTGCCGATCAAGCTGCCGCAGGAAGACGTCGACAAGCTGATGGAAGACGCGAAAAGCGGCCATAACGCCCGCATCACCGTCAACCTCGAGAAGCAGGAAATCAGCCGCCCCGACGGCAGCGTCATCAGGTTCGAGATCGACGCTTTCCGGAAGCATTGCCTGCTCAACGGTCTCGACAATATCGGCCTGACCCTGGAGAAGAAGGCGAAGATCGACAGCTTCGAAACCAAGCAGCAGGGCACCCAGCCCTGGCTCTACGCCGAAGCCGGCCGGACGGCCTGACACTCAATTCGTCACCCTCGGCGCAAGCCGAGGGTCCATTCCCACTACCCGCCTAACGGGGCCGTCGGCTGGATGCTCGGGCTTCACCCCAGCATGACGACGGAGGAAATCTAGAAGGACACGAGAAAATGGCATCCAACCGCACCATGCTGATGCTGCCCGGCGACGGAATCGGGCCCGAGGTGATGGGCGAAGTGCGCCGGGTCATCGAATGGATGGACAAGCGCCGGCATGTCTCCTTCGACGTGAAGGAAGATCTCGTCGGCGGCGCCGCCTACGACAAGCATGGCACGCCGCTGCATGACAACACCATGCAGGCGGCGCTGGATTGCGGCGTGGTGCTGCTGGGTGCCGTGGGCGGTCCGAAATGGGACAACCTGCCCTTCGACAAGAAGCCCGAACGCGGCCTGCTGCGCCTGCGCAAGGAAATGGACCTGTTCGCCAACCTGCGCCCGGCGAAATGCTTCGACGCGCTGGTGGAGGCGAGCTCGCTGAAGCCCGAGCTGGTCGCCGGCCTCGACATCATGATCGTGCGCGAGCTCACCGGCGGCGTCTATTTCGGCCAGCCGCGTGGCATCGAGACCCTGCCGAACGGCGAGCGCCGCGGCATCAACACCCAGGTCTACACCACCAGCGAAATCCGCCGCGTCGCCGCCGTGGCCTTCGAGTTGGCCCGCAAGCGCAGCAACAAGGTCACATCGCTGGAAAAGGCGAACGTGATGGAATCCGGGGTGCTGTGGCGCGAGGAGGTCACCAGGCTGCACCAGGAGCAGTTCAGCGACGTGCAGCTCGAGCACATGTATGCCGATAACGGCGCCATGCAGCTGGTGCGCAACCCCAAGCAGTTCGACGTCATGGTCACCGACAACCTGTTCGGTGACATCCTGTCGGACGAAGCGGCGATGCTGACCGGCTCGCTTGGCATGCTGCCCTCGGCCTCGATCGGTGCCGCCGATCCCAGCACCGGCCGCCGCATGGCCCTGTTCGAGCCGGTGCATGGTTCGGCGCCGGACATCAGCGGCAAGGGCATCGCCAACCCGCTCGCCACCATCCAGAGCTTCTCGATGGCGCTGCGCTATGCCTTCGATCTGGCCGAGGATGCCGACCTGATCGACCGGGCCGCCGAGAATGTGCTGCGTGCCGGCGTGCGCACCGCCGATCTCATGGGCGGCACCACCAAGGTCGGCACCAGCGGCATGGGCGATGCGCTGCTGAAGGAGCTCGACAAGCTGGCGGCGTAACGCCGCACCATTCCTGCTGACGGAAGGGCCGGGGCAACGCTCCGGCCCTTTTTTATTCCTCTTGCATGCGGACACGGCTTTGGGGAGTGTTTGGCAACACGGAGGAACCTGAATGCTGACCCTGATCGGCCGCAACCTGTCGCCCTATTCGCGCCGCGTCGCCATCGCCATGACGCTGCTGGATGTGCCGCATCACCGCGAATACCTCTCGGTCACCGCCGATCCCGAGCGCGGCCTGGAGGTCAACCCGGTCGGGCGCGTACCGGTGCTGCAGCTGGAGGACGGCGAACGGCTGATCGAGTCCGGTGCCATTCTCGACTATCTGATGGAGCTGGTCGGCCCGGCGAAAAGCCTGATCCCGCCCCATGGCCGCGCGCGGCGCGACTGCCTGCAGCTGATGGCGATTGCCAGCGGCGTGCTCGACAAGGCGGTGGCGGCGATCTACGAGATGCGCCGGCGCCCGGCCGAGAAGGTGCATGAACCCTGGCGGCAGCATCTGCTGCGGCAGGCCAGCGGCGGCCTTGCCGCACTGGAGACGCATTGCCATGACGGCTGGCTGGTCGGCGACCGCATCGGCATGGCCGACATCACCGCTGCCGTCATGGTGACCTTCCTGCGGGTAATGCTGCCGGAAACCGTGCCGGCCGGCCTCTATCCGAAGCTCTACGCCCTCACCGAACGCTGCGAGGCGATGCCGGCCTTCCAGGCACACAAGCTGGAAACGCCCTAAGCCTGCGCCAGGGCGTAGCACGCCTCCTGCCGGATGGCGCCCTGCCGCAGGCGCAGCAGTTCCAGCGCCGCAACACGCCCGCGCAGCGGTGACGTGAAAGGCCCCAGCTGGCGCTCCAGCGCCCTGGCGCAGTAGACCGCGCCGAAGCGGCTGATCGTCAGATGCGGCACATATTCACCACCCGCACCGGTCATCGCGCGATGCAGGGCGTCCAGCCTCATGCCGCTCTCCGCATCGGGCAGCAGCACGTTGAGGAAGCGGTATTTCGGCTGGTGCGGATCCTCCATGCGGCCCAGCCGATCGAAGGCGACCGCGAAGGGCGCCGTACCAATCGCGAGCATCTGCAGCCGGGACCGCAGGGTCGCCTCGTCCTCCACGGCGACCGGAAACATCAGCGTGACATGCGGCCCGACCCGGTCCTGCAGTGGATCATGGGCGGCGCGGATCGCCGCCAGCCAGGCGGCGCCGGCAGGATCGAAGGCGGGAGTCGCAATGACGGCCAGCATCGGTTTAAGCTTAGCCCGCTATGGATGCCTCCCTCTACCTTGCCGCGGCGCTTGCCGGCGCCGCCTATACGCTCACGCCGGGCCCGGCTTTTCTCGCTCTGCTCGGCATCGGCGCCGGCCAGGGCCGCCGGGCCGGCTTCAGCTTTCTGGCCGGCCATTTCGCCGGCGACATCATCTGGGGCGCGCTGGCGCTGGTGGCTATCATCGGCTCGGCCAGCCTGGGCACCTTCGTCTTCGACCTGCTGGGCGTGATCTGCGGCTGCTACCTGATGCTGCTCGGCTGGCGCGCCGTCACCGTGAAGCGCACGGCCGATGGCAAACTGACCACCGGCATCGCCCGCCCCCTGCGGCGCGGCATCGCCTTCGGCCTGACCAATCCCAAAAGCTATGCCGTGGCCATCGCCATGTTCACCGCCCTGCTGGCGGCGCATTCGGCGCAGCTGAGCTGGATGAGCCTGCCGCCCCTGCTGCTCGCCGCCTGCGCCGGCTTCATCATCGGCGATGCGATCCTGCTCTATGTGATCGGCGCCGCGCCGGTGCGCCGGCTCTACCGCCGCCACGAGCTCTGGGTAACGCGGATTTCCGGCGTGATCTTCCTCGGCTTCGCCGTCCAGGCTTTGTGGCAGTCGGTGCCGGGGCTGCTGCGACGGGCATAGGCGCCGTCAAGCCGGGCTTGTTCTGACGATGATATGATTATCACTGTCGCCGCAGCGCCGCGCGCACCAGCGGCAGGCGGTCGTTGCCGAAATACATGTCGCTGCCGTTGATGAAGATGGTCGGCGAGCCGAAGCCACCCCGGGCGATCACCTCGTCGGTATTGGCTTTCAGCTGCGCCTTGATGGCCGGATCGCCGGTTGCCTGCAGCATGGCTGCGCCATCCAGGCCGGCACGCCCGGCCGCTTCCAGCAGCACGTCGTCCTGGCTGATGTCGCGGTCCTCGCCCCAGTAGAGTTCGAACAGGGCGGTCGCCAGCGCGACCTCCTTCCCCTCAACCTTCGCCCAAAGGCAGCCGCGCAGGGCCTTCACGGAATTGACCGGAAACACCTTCGGCGGGAAGACGATCTTCAGGCCGGCCTGCCGCGCCCAGTCCTGCAGATCTTTCAGCATGTAAGCCGCCTTGGCCGGCACCGGCGTCTCGCGCTGCTGGTAGACGCTGGGATTGACGCTGTTGAACACGCCGCCGACCAGGAACGGCCGCCACTCGATCTCGGCGCCCTCTTCCCGCGCCAGCGGCTGGATATTGGTGAAGGCCAGATAGGTCCAGGGGCTGGAGACGTCGTAGAAGAATTCGATCCGCTTCATGGTCCGGCCCTCCCTTTTCATGGTCCGACCGGAGCATAGGGTCACTGCCGCGGCGTCAGGCAAGCCGGGAATCCAGGACTGGTGACCCGCATGCGCCCGAACCTGCTGCAATTGCGACAATTTCGCGCTTGCCAGCCGGGGAATCCGGCCCTAATTTCCGCCTCGCCTGCCGGGTGCTGACCTGCCGGGCACCAACATTCGTCTCGTGTCACTGATGTCCGCCGGGTGTCGAC
>NZ_DATGQG010000030.1:0-7466 GCF_035304305.1 Ferrovibrio sp. | reverse complement strand
AGTTCATCGGCACCACGATCAGGCGGTTATTCTCCAGCATGATGCTGCCGGCGCGGAAGACCGAGGTGCCGTAGGGGTCCATCTGGCCGACCACGCGCACGCGGTCGCCGGCCTTCACCTTGGTCAGCGCCTGCCAGGTCGGGCCGAGATTGATCACCAGCGACGCATTGCCGTCATTGAGCACGAAGGTGGTCGGCTGCGGCGACAGCACGGTGCCCTGGATCATCACCGGCTTGCCGCGCGGCACCTCGGCGATGGGTACCAGCGGCGGCAGCTCGAAATGCATGGTGCGGTTGCGCGGCGCGTTCGCATCCTTCGGCGGCGCGGGCTTTTTCGCCGGGGTCTTCTGCTCGGCCGGTTTCTGCTCTGCGGGCTTCTGCTCCGCGGGTTTCTGCTCGGGCGTGGCAGTCGCGGGCGCCTGCTGCTGTGCGGCTGCCGTGCCGGCCAGCAGGGCGGCAGTCAACAGCAGAGCGGGAAGCGCCTTCAGATGCATCGGCCGCCATCCACTTCCATGCAGACGCCGGTGATGAAATTCGCTTCGTCGGAGGCGAAATACAGCGCCGCATTGGCAATGTCCTGCGGCGTGGAGAAGCGCCCGATCGGGATGGTGCTGACGAACTTCGCCTTCATCTCCTCGGTTTCCTCGCCGCCCATGAATTCCTTCAGCATCGGCGTCAGGCCGGCCACCGGGTTCAGCGCGTTGACGCGGATCTGCTCCGGCGCCAGCTCGACGGCCATGGCCTTGGTCAGCGTGATCACCGCACCCTTGCTGCCGTTGTACCAGACCAGGCCCGGGCGCGGCCGCACGCCGGCGGTGGAGGCGATGTTGATGAAGCAGCCGCCCTTACGCTTGCGCATCTCCGGCACGGCATGGATGGCCGAGAGATAGATGCTCTTCACGTTGACGGCGAAGATCCTGTCGAAGGTTTCCTCGTCCGTATTGAGCAGCGGCGCGTTGCGCTGCGGCATGCCGGCATTGTTGACGAAGATGTCCAGCCCGCCGAAGGCCTTCACCGCCGCATCCACCAGCGCCTTCATCTGCTTGTTGCTGGTAACGTCGGCGGCGACGGGCAGGGCTTTGCCGCCCGCCCTGGTGATCTCGCCGGCCACCCGTTCGGCCCCGGCCAGATTGAGGTCGCCGATCGCCACGGCCGCACCCTCGGCGGCAAAACGGCGGGCAATGCCCTCGCCGAAACCCGAGCCGCCGCCCGTCACGATCGCCACCTTGTTCGCCAGACGCATGCCGATTCCTCTCCCAAATCGCTGTTTCGGCCACTGTAACCGGCCGGCAGGGGCATGCAAGCGCCGGCTTCGGCTGCTACACTGGCGCGGCAACCGGCAATACGGGAGGGGCCAGCCTTGTTGTTTCCGGGTTTCGAGCAGAAGCGGGTCGCCGGGCAGGGGGCCGAGATCAACCTGCGCATCGGCGGCCGGGGACCAGCGCTGTTGCTGCTGCACGGCTACCCGCAGACCCATGTCATGTGGCACAAGATCGCCCCGCGCCTGGCCGAGGACTTCACCGTCATCTGCCCCGACCTGCGCGGCTACGGGGACTCATCCAAGCCGGACTCCGACCCGGCGCATCTGACCTATTCCAAGCGCGCCACGGCTGCCGACATGGTGGCCGTGATGCAGACGCTGGGCTTCCCGAAATTCCGCCTGGCGGGCCATGATCGCGGCGGCCGGGTGGCGCACCGGCTGGCGCTGGACTTCCCCGATGCGGTTGAAAAGCTCGCCGTGCTCGACATCGTGCCGACGCTTACCGTGTTCGAGACCGTGAACCAGCTGGTGGCGACGTCGTATTACCACTGGTTTTTCCTGATCCAGCCGGCGCCGCATCCCGAACGCATGATCGGCGCCGATCCGGAATACTACCTGAACAGTAAACTGCGCTCCTGGTCGGCAGGCAGGGATTTCTATCCGCCCGAGGTGATGGCGGAGTACCTGCGCTGCTTCCGCGATCCCGCCTGCATCCACGCTACCTGCGAGGATTACCGCGCCGGCGCGAGCATTGATCTCGAACACGACCGCGCCGACCGCGACAAGCGGATTGCGGCACCGCTGCTCGTCCTCTGGGGCGAGAAGGGGCTGGTGAACAGGGCCTACAGCGTCATGGATATCTGGCGCGGCAAGGCCGCCGGCACGGTCGAAGGCCATCCCGTTCCCAGCGGCCATTTCCTGCCCGAGGAGGCGCCTGAGGAAACCTACCGGGCGCTGCACGGATTCTTCCTGAACTGAGTGACATGACCGAACCGAATCCTCCGAACGAGTCCCCCGAAACGCCAGCCATCATCGTGCCGCCACCGCGGCTCGGCCTGCTCACCCGGCTGCGCAACTATTTCCTCGCCGGCATCATCGTCACGGCGCCGATCGGCCTGACGATCTATCTCGTCGTCATCACCATCCAGGCGATCGACCGCAATGTGCGCGGCCTGGTACCCGCCGGCTACGAGCCCGAACGCTTCATTCCGTATGAACTGCCCTACGGCATTCCGGGGCTGGGCATCCTCGCTGCGCTGGTGCTGCTGACCCTGATCGGCTTTCTCGCCACCAACCTGCTCGGCCGCACGCTGCTCAGAATCAGCGAGCGGCTGGTGTCGCGCATGCCGATCGTACGCGGCATCTATTCGGCGCTGAAGCAGATCTTCGAGACCGTGTTCAGCCAGTCGGGCAATTCCTTCCGCCAGGTCGCGCTGGTGCCGTGGCCCTCAGCCGGCTCCTGGACAATCGCTTTCGTGACCAATTACGTGCAGGGCGAGGTTTCGCAGCGGCTCGGGTCGGACCTCGTCACCGTCTATGTCCCGACCACGCCGAACCCGACCGGCGGCTACATGACATACTATCGCCGCAGCGACGTGATCATCCTCGACATGACGGTGGACGAGGCGATGAAGCTGATCATCTCCTGCGGCGTGATCGTACCGCCGCTGAAGAGCCTGCCGGCGACTCCGCCGGCGCCGGAGGCCCAGCCGTCCGGCGGGTTCACGCCCTGACATGACGGCGGCGGTCGACCTCGGGCGCTTCGCCGCACTGGACGAGGCCGGACGCCGGGAAGCGGCGCTCGCCTTCGACCTGCGCCGTCTTGACCGGGATTTCCTCGACAATCCCTATCCCTGGTACCATCTGCTGCGTGAATACGCGCCGCTGCATCGCATGCCCGACGGCAGCTTCTTCCTCACGCGCTATGATGACCTGCAGGCGGTCTATCGCGACAACCGGCGCTTCAGCTCGGACAAGAAGGTCGAGTTCGCGCCGAAATTCGGCGACACGCCGCTCTACCGCCATCACACCACCAGCCTCGTCTTCAACGATCCGCCGCTGCATACGCGCGTGCGCCGCCTGCTGGCGCCGGCCTTCACGCCGCGCGCGCTGAAGCTGCTGGAATCCCGCTTCGTGGCTCTGGTCGACCGGCTGCTGGATCGTGCCGCCGCGCGGGGCGGCATGGATGTCATCACCGATTTCGCCGCCGCCCTGCCGGTGGAGATCATCGGCGACATGCTGGCGGTGCCGGCGCAGGATCGCCATCTGCTGCGCGACTGGTCGCTGGCGATCCTTGGCGCGCTGGAGCCGGTGCTGACGCCCGAACGCGCCGAGGCCGGCAACCGCGCTGTGCTGGAATTCGAGGACTGGCTGGAGAAGCACATTGCCGCTTTCGGAAAACAGGGCGGTGACGGCAGCGACGGCTATGGCGATGTGCTGGCCGCGCTGATGCGGGGCGAGGAGGGCGGCGACCGCCTGACTCCCGCCGAGCTGGTGCAGAACTGCATCTTCCTGCTCAATGCCGGTCACGAGACCACGACCAACCTGATCGGCAACGGCATCGCCGCGCTGATGGACTGGCCCGACGAGCGCCGCCGGCTGATGGAGGATCTGGGGCTGATCAGGACGGCGGTGGAGGAGTTCCTGCGCTTTGAGTCCTCCAACCAGCTCGGCAACCGCCGCGTGGTGGAACGCGTCGAGATCGGCGGCGTGGTGTTCGAGCCGGGCACTTTGGTGACGCTGTGTATCGGTGCGGCCAACCGCGACCCGGCGCAGTTCCCCGATCCGGACCGGCTCGACGTTTCGCGCCAGCCGAACCGGCATCTCGCCTTCGGTGCCGGCATCCATGCCTGCGCCGGCATGTCGCTGGCGCGGCTGGAAGGCCAGATCGCGATCTCGCGCCTGCTGGCACGCTTCCCGGATTTCAGGCGCAGCGGCGAGTTCGTGCGCGGTGGCCGGGCCCGCTTCCGGGGCTTCCTGAGCTACCCGGTGGAGTTCTGACGCGCGGCGCGTCCGTCAGTAGGATTTTCCGACCGTGAGCGCGGCACGGAAATCCTCGTCATCGTCGATGAAGGTCGCCTCCGGGCCGGCGCCGACGGCATCGAAAAACCTGGCGACGAAGCAGCGGAAAGCGGCGCAGAGCGCGATATCGGCGATGTTGCAGTCGGTGAAGCCCACCCTGCGGAGCCGCCCGATGTCGGCTTCCGTGATCGCCGAGGCATTGCGGGCGACTTTCTCGGCATAGGCCAGCATTGCGACGTCACGCGGCGACAGTCCGGCGTCGCGGAAATTCCGGTGCACGGCCAGAATGGCTTCTTTCGAGCCGAAATCCTCGACCAGCTGCTTGCCATAGACATAGGAGCAGTAGGTGGAGGGGACATGCTTCGCCGCGATCAGGGTGATCAGCCGCCAGTCGCGGGTGGAGAGCGAGAAGTCTGCGCGCACCTGGTCGATGAAGTCATTGTAGATCGGCAGCAGATCGGGCCGGGCGGTGAAGCAGCGCGAGGCCGCCATCACGAAGCCCATCCGGGCCCTCTGGCTGGCATAGATCTCCGCGATCCGCCCCGTGGCCTGATCGTCGGATATGGTTTCCAGATACATGTGCGCCTCCCGAAAACTGGCGGCGGCTATGTAGAATGCCGGGACCGATGCGTCTTTGGCCGTTCGGCCGGAAGACTTGATCGAAAAGCGACCGCAGAAATGTCTTGAGAATTTGAATTGAATTCAATTAAGCTTTGCCCATGCCCCGTTCCTCAGCCGTGATTCCGCTCGAGCCCGCCGGCCGGTCCGTCGCAACGCGGCGGCGCATCCTGGCCGCCGCCGCGGCGGCGCTGGTCGAGGGGCAGGGGATGTTCGAGATCGGTGACGTGGCGAAGCGCGCCGGCGTGTCGGTCGGTCTCAGCTATCACCACTTCGGCTCCAAGGCCGGGCTCATCGCCACCGTGGTCGAGGATTACTACGACCGCTTCGAGGCCGCGGTGATGGACGTGAACCCGAAACCCGGCGCCGACTGGGGCGAGCGCGAGCGGCTGCGCACCGAGCGCATGGTCGCCTTCCACTACGGCGAGACGCTGGCGCCGGTGATCCTCACCCGTCTGAGCCGCGAGCCGGAGGTGGCGGCGGTGGAGGCGGCGCGCATCGACCGCCATATCGCGCTCGCCGCCCGCAACATCCGCCTCGCGCAGGAACGCGGCGAAATTCCTGCCGAACTTGATGCGCCGCTGCTCGGCGCCATGATTCTCGGCGGCCTGCGCCAGGCCATCGGCCAGGCCCTGGCGGCGCCGAAGCGGCCTGCGCAGGCGCGCCTCGTGGACCAGCTCTGGGCCTTCATCGCAGGGACGGCACGATTCCGCGATGCCCGGCGGAGCAAAGCAGGAAAGAAGGGTTGAGGAAACGTCATGGATGCCGCGACGCAGATCGAATGGCTGGAACGCACCCGTCGCCACATGGCCGCGGGCAGCACCGACATGGAGGAAACCGTCACGCGGATCGAGACCAGCCGCTATGTCGACCCCGCGCGGCTGGCGCTGGAGGAGAAGATCCTGTTCCGGCGCTATCCGCTGGCGGTCAGCTTCTCGTCGAAGCTGTCGCGGCCGGGCGACATCGTCACCCATGACCTGCTCGGCATTCCGCTGCTGCTGACCCGCGACCAGGACGGCAGGCTGCATGCTTTCTTCAACGTCTGCCGCCATCGCGGCGCCAAGCTGGTCTGGGAGCGCGGTGGCTGCGGCAAGCGCGCGCTGGTCTGTCCCTATCATGCCTGGACCTACGATCTGGCGGGCAGGCTGCGCGGCATTCCCCACGAGGAAGGCTTCAGCGGCGTCGACAGGGCGCAGCACAACCTCGTCGCCCTGCCGGTGGCGGAAGCTTTCGGCCTGGTCTTCGTCGTGCCGCAGCCGGGAGACAGTTACGATTTCACCGGCTTCTTCGGCCAGGTCGGCCGCGATCTCGAAAGCTTCGGCCTGGGCTCGCATGTGCTCCACGACGAGCGCGAGATCGGCATCCAGTCGAACTGGAAGATCGTCATGGAGGGCGGGCTCGAGACCTATCACGTGCGCTACGCCCATAAGGCCACGATCGCGCCGATGTTCGCCGACAACGTCGCTGTCGCCGACCGCTTCGATCCCCATGCGCGGCTCTATTTCACCAAGCAGGTCGCGAAACAGCTCGAAGGCGCGGCGCTTGAAGGAAAGTCGGTCCGCGACTACGGCAATCCGCTCTATTTCATCTTCCCCAACCTGGTCATTCTCGTGCAGCCCGATCACGCGACGGCGATGGCCGTGTATCCGCGCGGCACCGACGAATGCACCGTGCTGGGCGGTGCGCTGATCCCCGAGCCACCCGCGACCGAGAAGGCGCGGCTGCACTGGGACCGCAACGTGAAGATCTTCTGGGATGCGCTGGACGAGGATTTCCAGATGGGCCGCGCGATCCAGTCCGGCTTCCGCTCCGGCGCCAACAGCCATGTCACCTTCGGCCGCTTCGAACAGGCCTGCGCCTGGTTCCACGACAGCATGGATCGCGCGCTTTCGGCCTGAGCCGCGGCGACCGGCTCACACCGGCTTCAGCGGGAAGGTCACCGTCACGACGGTTCCGGCCTCGAAGCGCTCCTGCATCGTTCCGTTAAGCTGGTTCACCAGCGTCCGGATCAACCGGCTGCCGAAGCCGGATTCCTCTCCGATCGACTTGCCCTGACCGGAATCGGAAACGCTGAGGGTGCAGTCGCCGGCCGCGCATTTCAGGTCGATCTCGATCAGGCCCGGTTCGTTGTCGGGGAAGGCATGCTTCACCGCGTTGGTTACCAGCTCGTTGACCAGCAGGCCGATGGTCGTTGCCTGGCTCATGGCGATCGACCCGGCCGAGACATGCAGACGCAAATCGATGCGGTCGGCCAGCAGTCCGGAGCGGATCGAGTGGCAGAGCTCGCGCATGAAGCTTTCGGCCTGCACGACGGCGCTGGTCTCCTCCCTGAACAGCAGGTCGTGGACGCGGCCGACCACCGCCAGCCGGCGCGCGGCGGCTTCGAGGACATGTACCGGCGTCTCGCCGCACCCCAGGCCGCGGGATTCCGACTGCAGCAGCGCGGCGATGATCATCAGGTTGTTCTTGGTGCGATGGTTGATCTCCCGTGCGATCTGCCGCCGCTCCTCGCTCAGGCGATTGGCTTCCTTCAGCGCGTCATGCAGCAGATCGGTCACCGCGGAAAT
>NZ_DATGQG010000029.1:0-52208 GCF_035304305.1 Ferrovibrio sp. | reverse complement strand
TGACGCAGACGCCGCGCGCGGTGGCGGCCGGAATGTCGACGTTGTCGACGCCGATGCCGGCACGCCCGACGACCTTCAGCTTTTTCGCCGCTTCGAGCACCTTGGCGGTAACCTTGGTGGCCGAGCGGATGGCGAGGCCGTCATAGTCGCCGATGATGGCGATCAGCTCCTCGGGCTTAAGGCCCGTCTTGACGTCCACTTCGACGCCGCGGTTCTTGAAGATGTCGACGGCAGCCTGGCTCAGCTCGTCGGAAATAAGGACCTTGACCATGGTGATGATCCTTGAATGCAGAAAATGTTTGTATGTGGCCGGCGCACCCGGAAACGGGCCAGGATGCGCCGGCAGATGATCAGGCAGCGGCGGGCTTGTAGCTGGCCTTCACTTCACTGAAGGCCCAGTCGAGCCAGGGGCAGAGCGCCTCGATATCCGAGGTCTCGACCGTGGCGCCGCCCCAGATGCGCAGGCCCGGCGGGGCATCGCGATAGGCCGCGATGTCCATGGCGACGCCTTCCTTTTCCAGCAGCGCGGCAATCTGCTTGGCGGCTGCCGCCTGGTCCTTGTCGCCCAGCGCGGTGAACCACGGATCGACCACTTTCAGGCAGATCGAGGTGTTGGAGCGGACGGCGGGATCCTGTGCCAGGAAATCGACCCAGTCGGTCCTGGCGACCCAGTCGGCGATCGTCTTCAGGTTGGCTTCCGAACGGGCGATCATGCCCTTCAGGCCGCCGACGCTCTCGCCCCATTTCAGGGCATCGAGAATGTCTTCGACACAGAGCATGGACGGCGTGTTGATCGTCTCGCCCTTGAAGATGCCCTCGATCAGCTTGCCGTCCTTGGCCAGGCGGAAGATCTTCGGCAGCGGCCAGGCCGGTGTGTAGGTCTCGAGGCGCTGCACGGCCCGCGGGCTCAGCACCAGCATGCCATGCGCGGCCTCGCCGCCGGTCGCCTTCTGCCACGACCAGGTGACCACATCGAGCTTCGACCACGGCAGGTCCATCGCGAAGACCGCCGAAGTGGCATCGCAGATCGCGAGGCCTTCGCGGTTGTCGGCGATCCAGTCGCCGTGCGGCACCTTCACGCCCGAGGTCGTGCCGTTCCAGGTGAAGACGACGTCGCGCGACCAGTCGACCTGCTTCAGATCAACGATCTCGCCGTAACCCGCCTTCAGGGTGCGGACATCCTTGATCTTCAGTTCCTTGTTGATGTCGGACGCCCAGCCGGAGCCGAAGCTTTCCCAGGCCAGCACATCGACGCCGCGTGCGCCCAGCAGCGACCACAACGCCATCTCGACGGCGCCGGTATCGGAGGCCGGCACGATGCCGATCCGGTAATCGGCCGGAATGCCGAGAATCCGGCGATGCTGCTCGATCACATCGAGCAGACGCTGCTTGCCCTCTTTCGAGCGGTGCGAGCGGCCAACCAGAGCGGATTTGAGGATTTCAGGGGTCCAGCCGGGGCGCTTGGCGCAGGGGCCGGACGAAAAATGCGCGGATTTCGGCCGCGCAGCAGGCTTTGCCATGTAGCTATCCTTCCAGATAGAAGCGCCCCGTTGGGGGGGCGTGTCCCGCCGCCCTTCTATCCGGAACCGGATAACCGCGCAATGGTTCAGTTCGTCGCAGGCTGAAATGACCGCCGCGACAGCAGGGAAGTCAGGCCAGCTTGGCTTCCTGTTCGGCCAGTTCCAGCAGGCTGGGCGCGCGTTCGGAAACCTCCTGGAGGATGGTCTCCGCCACCTGCAGGCGCTTTCGGGCCTCGCCGTCCAGTACGCCTTCGATCTGCTCGCGATCGATCCGGTCGACCGTATCCTTCAGTTCCCAGATCGTGGCGAGAATGACCTTCTGCGTTCCCATCGGCAGTACGGCCTGCTCCTCGAGGGCAGGAAAGACACGCAGCACCACGTCGATCTTCATCCGCAGAAGATCGACGATCAGGCCTGTGTGGTACTCCTTGAGCTGATCGACGGCGCTCTTCTGGGCATGCTGCATGCGGTCTTCGATCAGCACGAGGACACCTTCCAGTTCGGTCAGCGCCTCGCGGTATTCGTAGTAGGTCTCGAAGGAAGAATGCGTGATCTGCTGGATTGCCTCGTCCGCGATCCTGCGGGCACGCTTCGTCTGCCGCTCCAGAGCCTGCAGCAGCGTTTCGATTTCCGCCTTGTTGTAGATTTTCCCGGCGATGTTCGTCATGGGACACTGGGAGGCAAAGTGCGTGTATTCTACCCTGTGTTGCAGGCTCCGCAAGCAGCGTTGTGTGTGGATAACCGCATTACCAGGCCAGCAGCGCCGTGATGCCGAGAAGAGCGAAAGCCGCCGCGGCGATATACCGGACCGGAGTGAGCGGCAGCCGGGCCATCAGTTTCTCGCCCGCCAGTACCACCGGTACATTCGCCACCATCAGGCCGAGCGTACTGGCCGCCGCCACCATCGCCACGGATTCGTGACGCGCCGCCAGCGCGGTCGTTGCCAGCTGGGTCTTGTCACCGATCTCGGCGATGAAGAAGGCCACCAGCGTGGTGAGGAAGGCGCCCCATTTTCCCACCACCGGCGTGTCATCCAGCTTGTCGGGAATCAGAGTCCAGACCGCCATCGCAAGGAAGGATGCACCCAGCACCCAGCGCAGTACCTCCGGCGTCAGCCACTGCTCGATCCACACGCCGATCCACGCGGCAAGAACGTGATTGGCAAGCGTTGCCACCAGGATGGCTGCGAGGATCGGCCAGGGACGCCGGAATCGCGCCGCCAGCAGCAGCGACAGCAGCTGCGTCTTGTCGCCGATCTCGGCAATGGCGACGACGCCGGTGGTGGTGAGGAAGGCTGACAGCATGGGGCGTTTGCTGGACCGGGCGGCGAACGGAGCCATAGGCCTTCATCTCCGCCGCCCGGTCCGGGTGTCGGAAATGCAAGCCTAAGGTCTCGCCAAGCCAGGCTCTCGCCTGCTGCCGGAAACGCCAAGGCGGACGCTGGTCATCCGCCTAGTCTGTTGACGTCTCCACCGCTGTCGTGCGGGCGGCTACTCCCCAAAGGGTGCAGCGAGGGTGTAGCGCGGATCGGCGGCGCTGCCAAGCATTCTCCTTATACGCATCAAATGCATGCACTCGTAATCTTTTTCCGGCAGCCCCGACTCGGCATTGCAATCCCTCCGGTTGCAGCGTAGCAACAAAACAGGACCAGAGGTGGGAGTCTTCCGATGGTAGCACGCTGCAGAACCGTGGCGTTCCAGGGCATCGAAGTGATGCCCGTCGATGTCCAGGTGCAATTGTCGAACGGCCTGCCGGCCTTCGCCGTCGTCGGCCTGCCCGACAAGGCGGTCGGCGAGAGCCGCGAGCGGGTGCGCGGTGCGCTCGGCGCCATCGGGCTCGCGCTGCCGCCCAAACGCATTACCGTCAATCTCGCGCCGGCCGACCTGCCGAAGGAAGGCAGCCATTACGACCTGCCGATTGCGCTCGCGCTGCTGGCCGCCATGGGCGTACTGCCGCCCGACGCGCTGGACGGCTTCGTGGCGCTGGGCGAACTCGGCCTCGACGGCGCGGTCGGTGCGGTGACCGGCATATTGCCGGCAGCCATCGCGGCCAATGGCGAGGATCGCGGCCTGATCTGTCCGGCGGCACAGGGCAGCGAGGCAGCCTGGGCGGGAGATGCAGCGCGCGTGCTGGCAGCGCCCTCGCTGCTGTCCCTGATCAACCATTTCAAGGGCAGCCAGGTGCTCAGTCCGCCGGTGGCGCGGATGGCCGACGACGATGATGCCCCCGCCCCCGATCTGCGCGACATCAAAGGCCAGGAAACGGCCAAGCGCGCGCTGGAAGTCGCTGCGGCCGGCGCGCATAACCTGCTGTTCATCGGCCCGCCCGGTGCCGGCAAGTCGATGCTCGCCCAGCGCCTGCCCGGCATCCTGCCGCCGCTGGACTCGGCCGAGATACTCGAGGTCAGCATGATCGCCTCGCTGGCCGGCCAGATCGCCGAAGGCAAGCTCACACGTCGCCGGCCGTTCCGCGCGCCGCATCATTCTGCTTCGATGGCGGCGCTGATCGGCGGCGGCCTGCGCGCCAGGCCCGGCGAGGTAAGCCTCGCGCATCTCGGCGTTCTGTTCCTCGACGAGCTGCCGGAATTCAACCGCCAGACCCTCGACAGCCTGCGGCAGCCGCTGGAAACCGGCCAGGCCGTGGTGGCGCGCGCCAATGCCCATGTGACCTATCCCGCCCGCGTGCAGCTGGTGGCGGCGATGAATCCCTGCCGCTGCGGCCATCTTGCCGATCCCGCGCTCGCCTGCAGCCGCGCGCCGAAATGCGGCGGCGACTACCAGGCGCGGCTTTCCGGCCCGCTGCTCGACCGCATCGATATCACCCTAGAAGTACCGGCCGTCAGCGCCGAGGATCTCAGCGCGCCGCCGGCGCGCGAAAGCAGCGCCGATGTCGCCGCCCGGGTGGCGCAGGCGCGCGAGATCCAGCGCCGGCGCTATGCCGGCGCCAGCATCGACGGCCGCGCTATCCGCACCAACGCCGAAGCCGACGGCGAATTGCTCGAGCGCGTGGCCAACCCCGATCAGGCCGGACGCGCCTTGCTCAGCCAGGCGGCAGCGGCGATGCACCTGACCGCGCGCGGCTATCACCGCGTGCTGCGCGTGGCGCGCACCCTGGCCGATCTCGACGGCAGCGACAGCGTCAGGCGCCCGCATGTGGCGGAAGCGCTGAGCTATCGCAGGCTGGCTTTCGTGCGGTAATCGTCACCACCAAAGCCTAGCTTCCCCGCCCGGCTTGCCGCCATATTTGGCCGGCAGAATCACGCGGGAGGAACAGCATGATCAAGGCGGTGCGCTATTCGGCATTCGGCAAGCCCTGGGAGGTCGCCGAACTGATCGACCTGCCCGATCCCGGCCGGCCCGGCGAAGGCGAAGTGCTGGTCGATGTCGAAGCCTCGCCGATCAATCCCGCCGACCTGCTGCAGTTCGAAGGCAGATACGGCGCGGCACCGCCGCCGCTTCCGGTGATGGCGGGCGGCGAGGGCGTCGGCATCGTCCGCGAAGCCGGGCCCGGCGTGACGCATCTCAAGGCCGGCGATCGCGTGCTGCTGCTGTTTGCCGGACGCGGCAACTGGCGCCACCGCCTGATTGCCAAAGCGGCGCGCCTCTTTCCGCTGCCGCCTGCCGATCCGCTGCAGCTTGCGATGCTGACCGTCAATCCGCCGACGGCCCTGCTGATGCTGCGGAACTTTGTCGATCTCGCGGCCGGCGACTGGGTGATCCAGAATGCCGCCAATTCCGGCGTCGGCCACAGCGTCATCGTGCTGGCCAGGCGCCGCGGCCTGCGCAGCATCGCCGTCGTGCGCCGGAAGGAACTGGCGCCCGAGCTGACGGCGCTCGGCGCCAACGCCGTGCTGGTCGACGGCCCCGATCTGGCGGAGCAGGTCGCCGCCGTCACCGGCAAGGACAACCGGCCGAAGCTCGCCATCGATGCCGTCGCCGGCGAGGCCACGGCACGTCTGGCGCGGGCGCTCGCAGACGGCGGCGTGATCGTGAATTACGGCCTGCTGTCGGGGCAATCCTGCGTGATGCCGCCGGGCGATGTCGTGTTCCGCGACATCGCGCTGCGGGGCTTCTGGCTGGCGCGCTGGTTCTCGACAGCCCAGCCCGAGGAGATCCAGCGCACCTATGCGGACCTGATCGCGCTGATTGCCGACGGAACCATTCATGTCGAGGTTGAGGCGACCTATCCGCTGGAACGGATCCGCGAGGCGCTTGCCCATGCCGCCCGCGAAGGCCGCAAGGGCAAGATCCTGATCACACCGCAGCAGGCCTAGCTTCGCGGTCGCCGGCGGGGATCCGCACGCGCACCACGAAGCCCGTCTCGCCGACGGTCTCGACGCGCCCACCCATCTGCCGGGTCAGGAGATCGACCAGCTTCGGTCCGGCGGGACGGCTGCTGCCCGCCCCTCCGACGCCGTCATCGCCGACCGTGACGACGTAAAAGCCGTCGGCCTCGGTGAAATCGACCGCGATCGTCCCGGAGCGGTCCGCCGGGAAGGCGTGCTTGAGCGCGTTGGTGACCAGTTCGTTGACGATCAACCCGACCGGAACCGCCTGGACGAGGGCAAGGGCCACCGGCTGGACCCGGACCTGCAGCGCGATGCTGCGGCCTTCGATCAGCGACATCTGCAGCTCGCGGCAGAGCTCCTCGATGAACTCGCGGGCGTTGACGATGTCGTGGAGGTCCGAGCGGTACAGGCGGTCATGCAGGCGCGAAATGACCATGATCCGGTTCGAGACCGCCTTTGCCATGGCCCTGGTCCGCGCATCGGCCTCCCGTCCCGCTTCGAGATGCAGGATCGCGGTGAGCAGCTGCAGGCCGTTCTTGATGCGGTGATGCATCTCGGCGCGCAGCAGGCGCTGCTCCTGCTCCATGCGCGCCAGCGACACGGTCTTCTCGCGCAGGTTTTCCACCAGCCATGCCATCAGCAGCATGATGAGCAGTGTCAGCAGGGCGGCAAAGGCCAGCCGCGGGTCTTCTATTGCCAGCGAGTAATGCGGCGGAATGAACAGGAAGATCGAGAGAAGAATGCTGACCAGGCTGGCATAGATGGCGCTGCCATGGTCGATCATCAGGGCAACGATGAGGATTGCCGGGAAGAAGAGCAGGAAAGGAACCGGGTCGAGCAGATCCCGAAGCGCCCAGCGCAGGATTGCGAAGCCGGCCACGATCAGGGTTGCCAGCACGTAACGCGCGGGCACCGACAGGCGATGGATCGGCTTGGTGGTTTCGAAGATTTTCCGGACGAGCATAGAGGCCTCGCCCGGTACAAACCCCGAAACCGCTCATTGATCCCGGATTTCCGTTACGTCAGGCAGTCAGTGCCGGAGTGCGGAAAACCTGTAGCAACGCGGCTGCTTTGATTTTACACTGTACATTATGCCACGCTCGCTTTCTCCCGACGATATCGACGCGTTCCGCGCGCGCCTGTGCCGCGCCGCGGAAAAGCGGTTTGCCCGCTATGGCGCCGACGGCGTGACGCTCCGCCAGCTGGCGCGCGATCTCGGCTGCAGCGCAATGACGCCCTACCGCTATTTCCGCGACAAGGATGAAATCGTCGCTGCCGTGCGCACCGCCGCGCTTGACCGCTTTGCCGAGGCGCTCGAGGCGGCTGCACGCACGAAGGGCAATGCCCGGCAGCGCGGCCGCGCCGTCGGCGAGGCCTATATCCGCTTTGCCCTGGAGCATCCCGACAGCTACCGGCTGATGTTCGATCCGATGCAGCCGGACCCGCAACGCTTTCCCGATCTCGCCCGCGCCCAGGCGCGGTCGCGCCGCACCATGAGTGCCTATGTCGAAGACCTCGTCGCGGAAGGCGAACTGGAGGGGGATCCGGAGATCCTGGGCCATATATTCTGGGCCACCGTGCACGGCCTGCTCAGCCTGAAGCTGGCCGGCCGCATCGGCGACGGCATCTCCTTCGACGAACTCTACCGGACCGCGATGGGGCTGCTTGCCCGTGGCGCCGCGCCGAAGGGCGCAGTTGCCCAACCTGACACGAAACCCGCCCGCCGCCGGGCGTCATGACGGATTGAAGGAGGACGATACATGGCCATTCCCCAGATTCTGCAGGGCAAGCTTACCCTTCCGGTGATCGGCTCGCCGCTGTTCATCGTGTCCTGCCCCGAGCTGGTCATCGCACAATGCAAGGCCGGCATCGTCGGCTCTTTCCCCGCCCTCAACGCGCGGCCTGCTCACGTGCTGGAAGAATGGATCATCCGCATCAAGGAGGAACTGGCCGCCTACCAGAAGGCCAATCCGCAGGCCAAGGTGGCGCCCTTCGCGGTGAACCAGATCGTGCACGGCTCCAACGATAGGCTGGAGCATGACGTGGAAATCTGCGTCAAGCATCAAGTGCCGATCATGATCACCAGCCTGCGGCCGCCCGCCGATGTGGTGAAGGCCGCACATTCCTATGGCGGCATCGTGCTGCACGACGTGATCAGCGTACGCCACGCCGAGAAGGCTCTCGAACAGGGCGTCGACGGCCTGATCCTCGTCTGCGCGGGCGCCGGCGGCCATGCGGGAACGCTGAGCCCGTTTGCGCTGGTTTCCGAGGTTCGCCGCTTCTACCAGGGCACCGTCGTGCTGTCGGGCGCGATCGCCAACGGCCGAGGCATCCTGGCCGCCCAGGCGATCGGCGCGGATCTCGCCTATATGGGTACCCGCTTCATCGCCACCAATGAGGCCAACGCATCGCCCGAGTACAAGCAGATGCTGGTCGATACCGCGGCCAGCGACATTGTCTACTCTTCGCTGTTCACCGGCGTGCACGGCAACTACCTGAAGCCCAGCATCGTCAAGGCCGGCCTCGACCCCGACAATCTGCCCGAGGCCGACAAGAGCAAGATGAGCTTCGGTTCCGGCGGTTCGTCCAAGTCGAAGGCCTGGCGCGACATCTGGGGTGCCGGCCAGGGCGTCGGCAGCATCCATGAGATTCTTCCGGTCGCGGAACTGGTCGAGAAGCTCAAGCGCGAATACCATGAGGCCCAGGCCGACCTGCTGAATGCGAGGTTCGCTGCAGCCGCCGAGTAAGAGCGGCGAACGGGAGGTGAAATGACCGAGCTGATTTCCGGCGCACGGCGCCTCAGCCATGCCGAGCTGCAGCAGCGTGCCGCCCAAGCGGCGGGAGGCTTCAGACAGCTCGGCATCGGCGATGGCGACGTGGTGGCGCTCTACATGCGCAACGACTTCGCTTTCTTCGAGGCGACGCTGGCGGCAGGGCTTGCCGGCGCCTATGCCACGCCGGTCAACTGGCATTTCACAGCCGAGGAAACGGCCTACATCCTGTCCGACTCGGAGGCCAAGGTTCTGGTCGTCCACGGCGATCTCTGGCCGCGCATCGCCGCGGTGGTACCCCGGCACGTCCATGTCTTCATCGTGCCGACGCCGCCGGAGATCGCCGGGGCATACGGCGCGGATACCGCCCTGCCGCCCGAAGCTGCGGGTTTCCGGCTCTGGGACGAGTGGGTTGCCGCGCAGCAGCCCCTGCAGGGGGGCTCGACGCTGCCCCGCGGCTCGATGATCTACACGTCCGGCACGACGGGGCGGCCGAAAGGCGTGCGCCGGCAGCAGCCAACCCAGGAACAGTATGACGGCAACCGGCAGGCGGCTGCGACCTATTTCGGCCTGAAACCCGGCACGGACATGACCGTGCTGATGAACGGGCCGATGTATCACTCGGCACCCAATTCCTACGGCATCATGGCTGCAAGACTGGGCACCAGGATCGTGCTGCAGCCCCGTTTCGATGCCGAGGAAATGCTGCAGCTGATCGAGCGGCATCGCATCACCCACATGCACATCGTGCCGACCATGTTCGTGCGGCTGCTGAAGCTGCCCGAAGAGATCCGCCGCCGCTATGACCTCGGCAGCCTGCGCGACGTGGTGCATGGCGCCGCTCCCTGCCCGCCGGACGTGAAGCAGGCGATGCTCGACTGGTGGGGCCCGGTGATCAACGAATATTACGGCTCGACCGAAACCGGCATCGCCGTCTGGCTTTCGGCAGCGGACGCCCGGCGCAAGCGCGGCAGCGTCGGCTGCGTACTGCCCGGTGCCGTGGTGAAGATCTTCAGCGAGGATGGCCGCGAATTGCCGCCCGGCGAGACCGGCGAGATATACATGCGTGCCAGCTACATCCCCGATTTCACCTACAACAAGCTGGACGACAAGCGCGCGGAAGTCGGCCGCGGCGATCTGGTCACGGTGGGCGATGTCGGCTTCATCGACAACGAAGGCTTCGTCTATCTCTGCGATCGCAAGCGCGACATGGTGATTTCGGGCGGCGTGAACATCTATCCGGCCGAAATCGAATCGGTGCTGATCGGCATGCCCGGGGTGAAGGACTGCGCCGTGTTCGGCATTCCCGACGAGGAATTCGGCGAGAGCCTCTGCGCCTGCATCGAGCCCGATCCGCGGGAAGCGCCCCCGGCGCCGGCTGCCGTGCGCAGCTACCTCGCCGAGCGGGTGGCGAAATACAAGGTCCCGAAGATCGTCGAGATCGTGCCCGGCCTGCCACGGGAGGATTCGGGCAAGATCTTCAAGCGCAAGCTCCGCGAGCCCTACTGGGAGAAGGCCGGGCGCGCGATCTGAACCGGTCAGCCGGATTCCGACAGGTAGATGGCGCCGATGATCTTGTTCACCGTGCCGCCCTCCATCAGCGGCAGGGCCAGCTTGTCCATGGTGAGATAGTCGCGCGCCGACGGACTCGAGCGGGCCACATAGGATGGCGCCGCGAGGGCCCGCACCTGCCGGTACTCGATCAGCGGCTTCTCGCCGATCCTGGAAGTCGCGGCTGATACCAGCATGCCGGTCAGGTCGAAGCCAAAAATCCCGACCAGATCGGTGCCGTAGAGCCGGTAGCGGAAATCATCCTCCTCGACGCAGTCGAGAATCAAGAGATGGCCAAGCCAGGGGCGTAGCTCCTCGACGGTGAAATCGGCACGCAGAGGCGCCCGCCGGCCGGCGCATTTGTCCCGCCACAGAAAATAGAGCTGACGGAGAGACGGGTGAGCGATCCGCGATCCGGCGTCACCATCCTCGGGCAGCAGGAAGCGTCGCTCGGGTCGCGCCATATCCGATTCCCCCTCTCCCGACTATGCCGCAGATGCCGGCTGCTTCGCCACGTCCATCGTGAGCCCGCTCACAGGCCGACCTGCTTCAGGATGCTGCGGGTCAGCCTGACCCGGCTTTTGTCGAAATCCTTCCACGCGTCAAAATGCCGCGCGGCCTCTTCCGTCCGCGTCATCGAGTAGACCGGCAGTGACCGGAGGCCTTCGAGAAAATCCCAGGTGACCGGAACGGCAATCGGCGCCCCGGGACGCGCCCGCGGCGACCATGCCGCAACGGCAGTCGCCGTCCGGGAGTTGCGCAGATAATCGATGAATATCCGCCCCTTGCGTTTGACCTTGCTCATGGTTGCGACGAAGTTGGCCGGATCGACGCGCTCGAAGGCTTCCGCAATTTCCCTGGTGAAGGCCTTCGCTTCGTCCCACTGCACATGCGGCCTCAACGGCACCACCACATGGATGCCCTTGCCGCCGGTCAGCTTGGGAAAGGCGGCCAGCCCGAGATTTTCCAGATGCGCGCGCATGCCGATGGCCGCGCGCTTGAGCATGGTGAAACTCAGCCCTTCGTCCGGATCGAGGTCGAAGATCAACTGGTCCGGCTTTTCGATATTCCGGGCCGGCGCCCCCCAGGGATGGATTTCCACCACGCCGAACTGCGCCAGCCCCCGCAGGCCCTGCCGGTCGCGGATCATGAGATAGGGCTGTTTCTCCGACCGTACCTTGATCGGAATGATTCCCTCCGGCATGCCGCGGCTGTGATGGCGCTGGAAGAAGCGTTCCCCCTCGATGCCGTCGGGCGCGCGGATCAGCGAGATCGGGCGCTCGGCCACGAAAGGCAGCAGGTGGTCGGCAAAGGCCTCGTAATAATCGGCCAGTTGCTGCTTGGTGACGCCATCATCGGGCCAGAGCAGCTTGTCCGGATTGCTGACGGTCGGCTTCGCCATTCTGGCGGGCGGCTTCTTCTTCGCAGGCTTCGCTTTCTCCACATTCACCTCGGCCGGTGACTTGTCCTCGCGCAACCCCTTGAACGATGCCTGCCGCAGCACGCCCGAGCCGGTCCAGCTGGCGAACTCCACCTCCACGACCAGCTTCGGCTCCACCCAGTCGATCTCGCGCGGCTTTTCCGGCTGCGCGCCGGTTTTCGCGAAGGGCGATCCGTCCCGCTCGAGCCTCGCCAGCTGCCTCAGCAGATTGGCCGAGGAGCGGGCATTGTAACCCGTCCCGACCTTGCCCTTGTAGCGGAACTCGCCCTCCTCGAAGGCGCCAACCACCAGCGCGGTGAGCGGATTGCCGTTCCGGCGACGGATGTAGCCGCCGACCACGAATTCCTGCCGCGGGCGGCATTTGCTTTTCTGCCATGAAGGCTGCCGGCCCGAGATGTAGCGCGCGTCGAGCCGTTTCGACACGATGCCTTCCAACTCCATGCCGCAGGCCGATTGCCGGATCACCTCGCCCACGCCGCTCAGATGCTCGACATAGCGGATACGTCCACCCTGCCCGTCGCCGAGAAGCTCTTTCAGTGCCGCCTTGCGCGACTCCAGCGGATCGCGGCGGTAATCCCTGCCCTCCGCATGAAGCAGGTCGAAGACATAATAGATCAGCTTTCCCGTGGTGTTCTGTTCCAGAGAAGCCTGCAACGCCGAGAAATCCGACTGGCCGCCCGCCGCCAGCGCCACGACCTCGCCGTCCAGAATGCAATTCGGCAGCTTTGCGGCGGCAGCGACGATCTCGGGAAAGTGATCCGACCAGTCCAGACCCTTGCGGGTATAGGCGATCGCCTCGCCGCCATTGACGTGAAGCTGGATCCGATAGCCATCCAGCTTGATCTCGTGCACCCAGTTCGATCCTTCCGGTGCTTCGTCCACCAGAGTGGCGAGCTGTGGCGCGACGAAGCCCGGCATCTCCGCCGTCTTCCTGCGGGGCTTCCCCTTTGCAGCCGCCTTCGGCCTGGCGACAGGGTCTTCCGCCCTGCCGCGGTTGCTGCGCCACACGGCGGATTTCCCCGTCGCGATCTCCACCATGGTGCGGCCGGTCTTGATCGACGTGTCGATATCCGCCAGGGCGTTGGGATCGGCGTCGCTGGCATGAACGTCATGGCTCTTGATCAGCAGCCAGGTTTTGCCCTTCCCGTATCCGCCGGCACCGCCGCCGGAACGGCGCCCGGAGGTGCGAACCAGATTCCAGCGGCCATGCAGCCGCTCGCCCTCCAGCTCGAAGGCGAGATGCCCCTTGGCGAATGCTTTGTCGACCCTGGCCGGATCTTCCGGAATCCAGGTGCCGCGATCCCAGAGCTGCACCGTCCCGCCGCCATATTCGCCGCGCGGGATGGTGCCTTCAAACTCGCCGTAATCGATCGGATGGTCTTCCGTCTCGACGGCGAGGCGTTTGACCGAAGGGTTCAGGCTGGGGCCCTTCGGGACGGCCCATGATTTCAGGACCCCGTCATATTCGAGCCGGAAGTCGAAATGCAGCCGCCGGGCGGCATGTTTCTGGATGACGTAATTGAGCCGGCCGGACTTGCGCCCGGATTTTGGCGCGGCCCCTTTCGGCTCGGCCGTTCTCGAGAAGTCGCGCTTGCGGTTATAGAGATCGAGGCTGCTTTTCGGCATGGCGGATTCCGGTCAATAACCGGAATCCGCCTGTCCAGGTTCCCGCCCGCTGCTGGCACTGCGGGCGTCAAACCGCTAAAAACCTGCCATGACCCTGAAAACAGACGTGGCCATCATCGGGGCCGGACCGGTCGGCCTGTTCGCGATCTTCGAATGCGGCATGGTCGGCCTGCGCTGCCATGTCTTCGACGCACTCGACGTGGCGGGCGGACAGTGCAGCGCGCTCTATCCGGAAAAGCCGATCTACGATATTCCCGGCTTCCCCCGCATCAGCGGCGCCGAACTTGTGGAGCGGCTGGAGACGCAGGCAGCGCCGTTCAATCCCGTATTCCATCTCGGCCAGCGGGTGGACCAGCTGCAGCGTCTGGCCGACGGCGGCTTCCGGCTCGTGACATCGAAGGGGCTGACGCTGGAAGCCGGCGCGGTGATCATTGCCGCCGGCGCCGGCGCCTTCGGCCCTAACCGGCCGCCACTGCCCGGCATCGAATCCTATGAGGGCAAGGCGGTGCATTACTATGTGCGGCGCGCCGAGGACTTCCGCGGCAAGCGGGTGGTCATCGCCGGCGGCGGCGACTCTGCCGTCGACTGGGCGCTCGCCCTGCACGGCATCGCCGCGCACATCCATTTCGTGCATCGCCGCGACCAGTTCCGCGCCGCGCCCGACAGCGTTGCCAAGCTGGGGCAGTTGAACGGACGCGGCATCGATATCGTGGTGCCGTTCCAGCTTGCCGCTTTGGAAGGCGACGGAACATCCCTCGATGCGGTCGTGGTGACGTCCCTGGATGGCGAGAACCGCCGGCTGGAGGCCGACGCCCTGCTCGCCTTCTTCGGCCTGAAGAGCGACCTGGGCCCGATCGCCAACTGGGGCATGGAACTGGCGCTGCATCATCTGCCGGTCGACCCGGCTACCTGCCAGACCTCGCAGTCGGGCGTCTTCGCCATCGGCGACGTGGCCACCTATCCCGGCAAGCTGAAGCTGATCCTGACCGGCTTCGCCGAGGCTGCCGCGGCGGCACATGCCATCTACCCGCTGCTGCATGACGGCCAGCCGCTGCATTTCGAGTATTCCACCTCGAAAGGCGCGCCCGGCCTGGCGGCCGACTAACTCTCCTTCGCCAGCAGCGCGCGCAGTTCCGTCTTCAGCACCTTGCCGTAGTTGTTTTTCGGCAGGGCGTCGACGAAGCGGTATTCCTTCGGCCGCTTGAACCGGGCGATATGATCGAGGCAGAGCCGCTCCAGCATCTCGGGCGTCACCGCAGCGCCAGTGCGCGGCACCACGAAGGCGACGACCACCTCGCCCCAGTCCTTGTCCGGCCGCCCCACCACGGACACCTCGCTGACATTCTCGTGCTGCAGCAGCACTTCCTCCACTTCGCGCGGATAGATGTTGCTGCCGCCCGAAATGATCATGTCCTTGGAGCGATCCTTCAGGGTCAGCCAGCCATCCTCGTCGAAACTGCCGACATCGCCGGTATGCAGCCAGCCGCCGCGCAAAGCCTGCGCCGTGGCTTCCGGGTTGTTCCAGTAACCGGCCATGACGACGGGGCCGCGGCAGATGACCTCACCGACCTCGCCCACCGGCAGGGGATTGTCGTCGGCATCCACAACGCGCACCTCGACATCGGTGCGTGGCACGCCCGCCGAGCCGAGCCGCTGCAGGTAGCGCGGATGGCCGTCATCCAGATGCATGGCCTTGTCCATGCCGGTGATGGTCATCGGCGCCTCGCCCTGGCCGTAGATCTGCGCCAGCTTCGGGCCCAGCACATCCATCGCGGCCCGCAGGTCGGCGACGTACATGGGCCCGCCGCCATAGACCAGGGTCTTCAGGTTGTCGGTATTGGCCGAGGTAATCTGTGGCGCGTGGATCAGGCGATGCACCATGGTCGGCGCGAAGAAGAAACTGCAGCCAGGCCAGCGCGCGATCAGGTCCAGCGTCTCGGCCGGGTCGAAGCCGCCGCTCTCCGGAATCACCTGGTTCGCCCCGCGCGCCACATGGGGCATGCCGTACAGGCCGGAACCATGGCTGATCGGTGCGCAGTGAATGATGCAGTCGGTCGGGTCGACGCGGTCGACATCGGCGAAATAGTTCATCGTCGCCGACCAGATATTGGCGTGCGTCAGCATGGCGCCTTTCGGCCGCCCGGTGGTGCCCGATGTGTAGAACAGCCAGGCGAGACTGCCGGGCGACACCTCCGTTGCCATCGGCATCGGCTCGGCCCGGTAAAGAGCGCGGCATTCCTCGTCTTCAAGCACGATCAGGCGTTTCAGCCCGGGAATGTCCCTGGTCAGCGGCAGCAGCTCGCCACTCAGGCTTTCGGAGACAATGGCCAGCTTTGCCTGGGCATTCCCGATGATCCAGGCCACCTCGCGGGCATGCAGCTTGGCATTGATGGGCACGGCGGCGAGCCCGGCATGCCAGATGGCGAAGAGCAGCTCCCAGTAGTCCGGACTGTTTTTCAGCAGGAGGGCCACGCGATCACCCGCCTGCAGACCGCCGGCAGCCATGAGTCCCGCCGCCAGCCGCGGCACGCGCTGGCCCATTTCCGCGTAGGTGAGCCGCACGTCGTGGCCGACCGACAGCGCGGGACGGTCGCCCCAGATTTTCGCCGAGCGATGCAGAAGGTATGCGAGATTCATTGCGGCCCCGGATTCGTTTCCTCTGGCCGCGATGTTAAGGAGGAAACCGCGGCTCCGACAACCGGTGCCGCAGGTTCAGACCGTTCAGGCGTGATACTCGGTCAGGACCAGGCCTTCGTCGGGCGAAAAGCGGTTCTGGTACTTCGGCGCAATCCGCTCCACCGGCAGCAGGATGAACACATCGGTGGTGCCGAACTGCTGATCGATGACGGCACCGTCGCCGATATAGGCACCCAGCCGCAGATAGCCCTTGATCAGGGGCGGCAGGGCATGCAGCGCGGCCCGGGGATTGATCTGGTCCGCCGGCAGCAGATCCATCGGGACATAGCGCTCCGGCAGGGCCCGGACCCGCCATTCCGGCGGCGGCAGGTGATGCGCGTGGAGATAGCTCAGCGCCAGCGCGTGGTCCTGCGGGTTCGTGCCCGGGAAGGATGCGCAGCCGAACATGAAGCTGATGCCATGGTCGGCGATATAGGTCGAAATGCCCCGCCAGAGCAGCTGGATCGTCGCATTCGTCCGGTATTCGCGATGGACGCAGGAGCGGCCCAGTTCGAGCAGGCCGCCGCGCGGGCCGACGAAATCCAGCATCGGCTGGAGATCGTATTCCGACGAGGAATAGAAGCCGCCATGCAGGGCCGCGACCTCGCGTCGGAGCAGACGATAGGTGCCGACCGCCTGCTCGCCCTCGGGCCGGTTGCGGTCAAACACCATGAGATGGTCGCAGAGCCGGTCGAACTGGTCGAAATCGAGACCCAGCTGCGCCATCTCCGGCGACGGCTCTGCCGCCATTTCCTCATAGAAGACCCGGTAGCGGAGTCGCTGTGCCGCAGCGATATCCTCCGGCGCGCGGGTCAGGCGAACCTCAAATCGGCCATCGGCGGATACGCACTGCCACCCGGTTCGTGGTGTACGCGCCGCAGGTACAGCCAACGGGACGGAGAGCGGTAATTGCATATTCATGGCTCCGACTATCGCCACACAGTGTGTATCAAACATGTCGAATATATGACAGATTGGCTAAACTGCGACATATCATATAAGATGTAGTCAGCCTAGGCGGGTAGGCATCTATATCTGGGGGGTATAATGGGAGGATGTCCGGTTTGCGCCGGCAGGGCGCATACGCCGTTTATGGATCACAACGGGTGTCATCTACGGCGCTGCTCCGATTGCGGCCTGGTGTACATGGACCCTCCGCCCAGCGCGGCCGTACTGCACGCTCTCTACGACCGGGAGTATTCCGGTACCCCGCTTTATCTGGCGAAAGCGGAGAAGAAGATGCGTCGAATGCGGCATCGCGCCCGTCAGATCGCCCGCGTCGCCCGCTTGGCGCACCAGAGGGAACCGCTCAGTTTTCTGGACATAGGCTGCAGCGGCGGCTTCATGGTGGAGGCTGCCCGCGAACAGGGCTTCGTCGCCGCAGGTATTGAACCGGACCGCATGGCAGTCGAATTCGCACGCACTGCCTATCCGCGGAATGAGTATTTCGAAGGTCTGCTGGAAACGGCCGATCTCGGCGAACGGCAGTTCGACGTGATCTACTGTTCGGAAGTCATCGAGCATGCGCCCGACTGCCACGCCTTCCTGACACGGCTGACCGCTATCATGAAGGATGGGGGGCTGCTTTATCTGACGACGCCTGACATCGATCATTGGCGGCGTCCGAAAAACATTCTGGAATGGGACGGCTTTGCCCCGCCAGGCCACTGCCTCTATTTCAATCCGACAAATCTGGAAATGCTGCTGGCGCGGCATGGCCTCGCCGTGGTGCGGCGGTCTTTTGCATGGAAACCCGGCATTAAGCTCTACGCCCGCAAGGCGCGGGCGGCGTCAGTCCTCGGCCAGCAACGCGCCGCCGCGTGACGCCGGCACACGGGTCTCGGCTCCCCGCCGGGTCAGCCAGCCGAGAAGCAGCAGGCCGGGGATGGCGGCAACGGCCGTGGCCACGAAAAACAGCGGCCAGCCGAGCCATTCGGCCGCAAATCCCGCGTAGGATGACAGCAGGGTCCGGGCCACTGCCGTAAGGGAAGACAGCAGGGCATACTGGGTTGCCGTATAGGCAACGTCGCAGAGCGCGGAGAGGTAGGCGACCAGGGCTGCCGTGCCCATGCCGCCGGCTAGATTCTCGATCCCGACCGTAAGCGCAAGAAAACCCAGGTCATTGCCGCGTACGGCCAGGACGGCGAACAGAAGATTGGATCCGAGCTGCAGGACGCCACAGACCCAGAGCGAGCGATACAGCCCGACCGCCTGCATCAGCCACCCGCCCAGAAACAGCCCGGCCATGGTGGCGGCGAAACCGTAAAGTTTGCCCACCTCGGCGATCTCCGCCTTGGTGAAGCCGAGATTGAGGTAGAAGCTGGTGGCCAGCACGCCGGCCAGGCTGTCACCCAGCTTGAACAGCATGACGAAGAGCAGGATCGCCACCCAGCCTTTGCGGCTCATGAACTGCAGGAAAGGCCCCGCCACGCTGGCATAGAGCCAGGCCATCAGTTTCCCGCTGCCGCCGGCGAGATGCGGACGTGCCGCCAGCCAGCGTTCCGCTTCGGCGAAGCGCCGTTCGGCATCGCCGCGAGGCCGGGCCGCCGGCTCGCCGACCATCAGCACCGTGACAGTGCCGATAACCAGAAGCGCCGCCATGGCGAAATAAACCAGCGGCCAGGCCATGATGGTGGCCAGAAAGAGTGCGCCCGCCGAGGACACCAGCATGCCGATGCGGTATCCGAAGACAATGGCCGCGGCGCCGGCCGCCAGCTGGCGTTCTTCCAGGATCTCGACACGCCAGGCATCGATGACAATGTCCTGGGTAGCAGATGCGAAGGCGACGGCGACGGCGCAGAGCGCGGTAAAAACCAGCGCGTCCGCCGGATTGCTGACGGCGAGGGCGGCGATGGCGGCCATCAGCAGCAGCTGCGAAAAGATCAGCCAGCCGCGCCGCCTGCCGAACAGGCCGGTGAGGCCCGGCAACGGCAGGCGGTCGATCAGCGGCGCCCAGAGGAATTTCAGGGTGTAGGGCACGCCGACCAGCGCGAAGAGGCCGATCGACTTCAGCGATACCCCCGATTCGGTCAGCCATGCCTGCAGCGTCTGGCCGGTCAGCGCCAGTGGCAGGCCTGAAGCAAAACCGAGAACGGCGATCGCCAGAACGCGCCTGTCGCGGTAGACCGCGAAGGCGGCGAGCCACTCCCTCAGACGGCTGGCTGCATTCACGCTTTACTGCCGTTTTCCATAGCCGAGCGGCTGCAACGCCTCGCCGATCTCGCTCAGAATGGCGGGATCATCGATGGTGGCGGGCATGCGATACTCCTGCGCGTCGGCGATCTTCTGCATCGTGCCGCGCAGTATCTTGCCCGAACGCGTCTTCGGCAACCGCTTCACGACCACCGCCTGCTTGAAGGCCGCGACGGGGCCGATCCTTTCGCGCACAAGCTGCACCAGTTCCTGGATGATCTGCGATTCGGCGCGCGATACGCCGGCTTTCAGCACCACGAAACCGAGCGGCACCTGGCCCTTGAGCTGATCGGCAACGCCGACCACCGCGCACTCGGCCACATCGGGATGCGAGGCAAGCACCTCCTCCATGCTGCCGGTCGACAGCCGGTGGCCGGCGACGTTAATGATGTCGTCGGTGCGGCTCATGATGAAGATGTAGCCATCCTCGTCGAAATAGCCGGCATCGCCGGTGTTGTAGTAGCCGGGAAAGCGGGCGAGATAGCTTTTCTTGAAGCCTTCGTCGTTCTGCCACAGGGTCGGCAGGCAGCCGGGCGGCATGGGCAGTTTGATGACGATGTTGCCGATATCGCCGGCCTTCATCTCCTTGCCGTCGTCATCGAGGATCCGGACATCGTAGCCCGGCACGATACGCGTCGGGGAACCATGCTTCACCGGCAGATGCTCGATCCCCATGCAATTGGCCGCGATGGCCCAGCCGGTTTCCGTCTGCCACCAGTGGTCGATCACCGGTTTCCGAAGATTATCCTCCGCCCATTTGACTGTATCGGGGTCGGCGCGCTCGCCGGCCAGAAACAGGGTGCGGAAGTTGCTGAGGTCGTATTTCTTAAGCAGCTCGGCCTTCGGATCTTCCTTCTTGATCGCACGGAATGCCGTCGGCGCGGTGAACAGCGCTGCCACCTTGTGCTGTTCGATGACGCGCCAGTAGGCGCCCGCGTCGGGCGTGCCGACGGGCTTGCCCTCATACAGGACGGTCGTGCAGCCGAACAGCAGCGGCGCATAGACGATGTAGGAATGGCCGACCACCCAGCCGACATCGGATGCCGCCCAGTACACGTCGCCCGGCTTCATGCCGTAGACATTCGCCATCGACCAGTATAGCGCGACCATGTGGCCGCCATTGGCGCGCACGACGCCCTTCGGAATGCCCGTGGTGCCCGAGGTATACAGGATGTAGAGCGGGTCCGTCGCTTCCACCGGCACGCAGTCGGCAGGTACCGCCTTCTCCAGCTCTTCGGCAAAGTCGAAATCGCGACCTTCCGTCAGCGGCGCCGGGTACATCGGACGCTGGAATATCAGGCAGCATTCCGGCTTGTGCGCGGCAATTTCGATCGCCTGGTCGACAAGCGGCTTGTATTCGACCACGCGCCCCGGCTCGAGGCCGCAGGAACTCGCGATGATCATCTTCGGCTTGCAGTCGTCGATGCGGGTCGCCAGCTCGCGCGGCGCGAAGCCGCCGAAGACCACCGAGTGGATGGCGCCAAGGCGCGCACAGGCCAGCATGGCCATCACCGCTTCCGGCGTCATCGCCATGTAGATGACGACGCGATCCCCCTTGGTGACGCCGCGGGCCTTCATGGCGCCCGCCAGCCTGGCGACGCGGTCGCGCAGTTCCCGCGTGGTGAAGGTCTTTATCACGCCCGTGACAGGCGAGTCGTAGATCAGCGCGGGGCGATCGCCGTGCCCGGCTTCGATATGGCGGTCCAGTGCATTGTAGCAGGTATTGGTCTGCCCGCCGGCGAACCAGCGGAAGAAGGGAGGGTTGGAGTCGTCGAGAACCCGGTCCCAGCGCTTGTACCAGTGCAGGGCGTCTGCGGCTTTGCCCCAGAAGGCCTCGGGATCCGCCTTTGCGGCGGCATAAACCTGCTCGTACAATCCTGCCATCTCGATCCTCCCGCTTTTTCCGATCTATACCAGAGCCGGCCGCGGCCCTTTAAGGCTTTTGTCCGTCCCCGCGGGCGATCTGCAAGGCGTCGCCCGGCCTCCATGATGCCAGCAAATCGAGCAGATCGGGCAGTGCCATGGCGACGCACCCCTCGGTGCCGGAATAGTCCGGCCTGGCCACATGGAGAAATATGGCGCTTCCCATCCCCGGGATCGGCGGATCGTCGTTATGCCCGAGCACGACGATCACGTCGTAGACCGGGTCGTCACGCCAGAGTTTTTCGTGACTTGCCGCATAGGGCAGCCGGACATGGCGGTTATAGGCCGGATCGGCGGGGTCGTCGCACCAGCCGTCTTCCGGCATGAGCGCCCGGCCGGGCAGCCTCGCCTGCGGCGCCGCAGGTAGGCGATCGGCCCGGTACAGCAGCTGGCGCAGCGGATAGCGGCCAAGCGGCGTGGCACCGTCGCCTTCGCGCTTGTCGGCTTCCGGCTTGCAGCCGCCCTTGCCCAGGGCGCAGCGATAGATGCGGGCGCCATGGCGCAGCCAGCCGTCGGATGTTGCAATGATGTCGCTCATGGAGCGATCAAGCGGCATGAGCCGCCGAGACGCAAGGGTCAGTAGCTGGCATCCACGGCGCGCTGGCGCTCACGCTGCTGCTGCATCGTCGCATATTTCTGGTAGGCCGCGGCGGCGCGCTCCGCCCATTCCGCCTGCGCATTCGAGCCGGCGCGATGCCCGGCACCCTGATCCGAAGCGCCACGGGCAACGCCGAACTTCGCCACCGCATTCTGCGACGATACCGGCTGCGCGCCGACACCGCGCACCGGCGCGCCGCCCCCGCCCTGCGGGAAAGCCGGAAACCAGGTGCGGCCATCGACGGTCTGCGGCGGAGCGGCCGGCGCGGCGATGCTACGTGCGCCCGGCTGCAGGCCGCGCGCGCGCACCGCCATCGCGGCAAGCGCCTCATCGGCCTGGGCCTGCGTCACACCCTGTGCCGCCATCATGCTCTGCGCCAGATCCGGTGCCGCCGGGCGGCGCGAAGGCTCATTCCCGCCCCGGCCATCGGCATCAGCCGGTTTGACCGAGAGCTTCAGTTCCTGACGGGGCGGCGGCTGAACAGCCGCCAGCAACTCGGGAGGAACGCGGTCTGGCTGCGGTGGCGGCGGTGCCTCCGCCATGGCGGTTGCAGGTTCTCCCGCAGGCTCATCGCCGATACCGAGCAGCGCCAGTGCATGCTCGCCAGGATCCTTGCCGGTATCTTCCTCGACCATGGCGCTGACCAGCGATACCACCATCCCGATCGGCCCGCCGAACAGCGTGCCGCCGGCAATGCGGGCCCCGGGATCGATCGTGTCGCCCGTCACCGCCCGGTAAATGGTCGAGACGATGGGGATGTGCTGCAGCGGATTGACGATGTCCAGCAGATCCCAGAACGAGAATCCGTCCTCGCCGAACAGGCCGCGCGACTTCCCGGCCTGATCGGCCTGCTGGGCCGTCGGCTTGGGCTGCACCCCCTGGGTGGCGAGCGGTGTATCGGTCAGAGCAGCAACCATCGCATCCTCATCCGAGGGGAATGCTGCAAACCACGGGCCAGCTTGGCTGGCTTTCAGATCAATGACTTACCACGAGACGGACCGTTTGCCCGGCAGAATCTGCCGGGTCTGAAGCGTCCTAGAGGTAATGACCCGACTTCTTCCGCTTGGTGGCCAGATAGGCCTCGTTATGGGCGTTCGAGGGGAAACGATGGGGCACGCGTTCCGCAACCGTGATGCCGCAGGCCTCCAGCCCCTTCACCTTTTCCGGGTTGTTGGTCAGCAGCCGCACATGCCGGAATCCCAGCAGCTCCAGCATGCGCGCGGCCGGCAGGAACCACCTTTCGTCGGCATCAAACCCAAGCCGCTGGTTGGCCTCGATCGTGTCGAAGCCCTGATCCTGCAACTGGTAGGCGCGCAGCTTGTTGACCAGCCCGATGCCACGGCCTTCCTGCGCGAGATAGAGCAGGATGCCTGCGCCGGCCTCGCTGATCGTCTTCACCGCGCCGCGTAGCTGCTCGCCGCAGTCGCAGCGCAGGCTGCCCAGCAGATCGCCGGTGAAGCATTCGGAATGCAGCCGGATCAGCACCGGCTGCGTCGGGTCGGGCTCGCCGATCACCAGCGCAAAATGTTCCTGCCGGCCATCGGCGGGACGAAATGCATAAAGCTGCGCATTCTCCGCAGCCGCCACCGGCAGCCGTGCCTGGCTGACCGGAACCAGCGTTTCCGCAGCGGCCAGATCGTAATTCGCGACGGCTTCGGCAGACACCGTAAGCAGGTCCGCCGGCACGTCGACGCTGTCAGACAGTGCGATACAGATCGCGGCCGGCAGCAGGAAGGCGGTCTTCGCCAGCTTGATGGCCAGACGCGCACCCTCCGGCGGCGCGGCCTTCACGCGCGTGAACGGTCCCCGCATCGGCGCGCCGAGATCACGGCTCGCATCGGCGAGATCGCGGATCAGCGAGGCGCGGTCGGCAGTGTCGGTCGGCAGTTCGGCAACTGGCAGCAGAATCGTATCGTGTCCGGTCGGACCGATATGCAGTACCGCTGCGCGCGAGGCTGTCAGCGCCAGATAGCCGTCACCCCAGGCCAGCGCTGCATCGAGCGCGCTTTCGGTGAGGGTTTCCGCGGCGAGAACAACCGTCCGGCCGGTATCAAGCGTGAGCAGCACCGGACGGCCGCGGCGCAGCTCGTGCCCGGCGCGATCGACCGCAATGGCGGCCTGCTGCAGGTTCTTGTTCATGGGTTTCGGTTTACGCCGCCCGGCCTATCGCGGCAAGGCGCCGCCATCACAGGACCGTCACCAACGGCCGGTTGCCGCCGCGCCGACAGGCCCTTACGCTCGGCAACGATGACACGCCCGGGCCCCGATACCCAGCCAAGTCTGCAGGCACGGCTGATTTCGCGCGGCCTGCGCAGCCTGGTGAAACCGCGCCATATCACCCGCGCGGACATCCCGCTGATCCGCGCGCTGATAGCAGGACTCACGCGCAGTCAGTTGCCCAATGGGGTGACGGCCGAGCGGACGAGGCTTCCCGTACGCGGCGAGTGGCTGCGCGTCGCCCACCCCCGGCGCGGTCGCGTGCTGCTGTATTTCCATGGCGGTGGCTTTTTCTGCGGCTCGCCGCAGACTCATCGGGTGATCACCGGCCGTCTGGCGGAACTGCTGGGTTACGAGGTGTTTTCGCTGGACTACCGGCTGGCGCCGGAACATCCCTTTCCGGCCGCGCTGGATGACGCCATCGCTGCCTGGGACTGGCTGCGGTCACTCGGATACCGTCCCGACCGGATCTGGCTGGGCGGGGACTCTGCCGGCGGCGGCCTGGCGCTGGCGCTGATGCTGGCCTGTCGCGACCGCGGCCTGCCTCTGCCGGCCGGCGCCCTGCTCTTTTCACCCTGGACCGACCTGACCTGCAGCCTGCCGGCCTATGCCGAGAATATCGCGCGCTGCGCCTGGTTCATGCCCGAACAGGTGGCCTTCGTTGCCGATACCTACGTGGCCGGGCGGAAAAAGGATGATCCGCTGGTTTCGCCGATTTACGGCGACCTGAGCGGCCTGCCGCCACTGCTGCTGCATGCCAGCGACAGCGAACTGCTGCGCGACGATTCGGTGCAACTGGCGGAACGGGCACGGGCGCGAGGCGTCACCGTGCAACTGCGCCTGTGGCATGGGCTACCCCACGCCTGGCCGAACTTCGCCGGACTGATGCCGGAAGCCGATCTCTGCCTTGCGGAATCCGCGGAGGCCATCCTGCACCTCAGCGCAACGGCTTGAGCCTCCCCGCCACAAGGGGCAGACTCCGACTCGGCCCATTCGGGCCATTTCAGGGGGCCTTCTTTGCAGGAAAAGGAACTGCGCCTCGCGCTGGTCTGCTTCGGCGGCGTGTCCCTCGCCATCTACATGCATGGCGTGACCAAGGAAATCCTGAAGCTGGTCCGCGCGTCCCAAGCCTACCACGCGCTGCCGAAAGGCGCAGCGCGCGATCAGGCGAAATTCGCCGACCGGATACGCCCGGGCGATACCGAGTATGATAGCGAGCACGCCTATTTCGAACTCCTGCAGGAACTCGGCAAGCAGGTCGATCTGCGTGTGGTGGTCGATGTCGTGTCCGGCGCTTCGGCGGGCGGGATCAACGGCATCATCCTCGCCCGCGCCCTCGCCCATGACCTGCGCATCGACCATTTCCGCAATCTGTGGCTCCATGAAGCCGATGTCTCCCGGCTGCTCGATCCGAAGAAGAAGGCCGGCCAATTCAGCAAATTCTACATGCGGCCGCTGCTCTGGCTGGCAGCGCGCACGAAACTCGGCCGCGTGCTGCTGGATCCGGAGATCCGCGAGAAACTCTCGCTGTTCACGCGCTCGCGCTGGTTCGAGCCGCCGTTCGACGGCCAGCATCTCGGCCGCCAGCTGCTCGCCGGCCTCGAGGCGATGGGAGATCCGCGGAAACCCGGCGCATCATTGATGCCGACGCAGCTGGCGCTGGATCTTTTTGTCACCCTGACCGACTTCTACGGCTACCTGCGGCACATTCCCATTCACGATCCGCCCTTCGTGCAGGATCGCGAGCATCGCCACCTGCTGCGGTTCACCTACCGGCGCTGGCCCAATGGCGAGGAACAATCCGATTTCACCCGCGCCGACGCGCCGGCGCTGGCCTTTGCCGGCCGCGCCACCTCGGCCTTTCCCGGCGCCTTCCCGCCGGCGCAGATCGGCGACATCGAGCAGCTGATGAACGAGCAGGGAAGGACGTGGGAAACCAAGGATGCGTTCCTGGCCAGGAATTTCCCCGACTACTTCCGCGCCGAACTGGATCCGGAGAAAACCTCTTTCGTCGATGGCGGAGTCCTGGCGAACAAGCCCTTCGCCGCGGCTATGCGCGCGATCCGCGGCCGGCCGGCCTACCGGCAGGTCGATCGCCGCCTGGTGTATATCGATCCGCAGCCGATGCGCCCCGCTCCGCCGCCCACCGGCCGCGTGCCCGGCTTCTTCAGGGTGCTGAAAGGCGCACTGAGCGACATTCCGCGCAACGAGCCGATTGCCGACGAGCTGATTGCGGTGGCGCGGTTCAACGAGCGCGTCCGGCATCTGCGCGACATTATCGAAGCGACCCAGCCGCAGGTCACGCGGCTGGTCGAGGAAAGCGCGCCGCACAACATCGAATCGGCTCTGAGCGAGCTGGAAATCCGCCTGTGGCGCATGCAGGCCAGCGAACGGGCGGTGCAGGAAGCCGGCTTCGCCTATGAGGGCTATGTCCGCCTGAAACTCGGCGCCGTTCTGGACGCGGTGCACCGGATGGTCTGCACCGCCTGCGGCTTCGGCATCCAGTCCGCCGAAGCGCAATGGACCCGGCATGCGTTGCTGCGCTGGGCCGAAGATCGCGGCGTCAGCCACACTGCCACGCATTTCGAGCACGCGAGGCCCGGCGCAAGCCCGGACCAGCTGCCGCCCTGGGCCCGCTTCCTGCTGCGTTTCGACACCTCGTTCCGCCAGCGCCGCCTGCGTTTCCTGATCCAGCGCCTGAACCAACTCTACGGCAAACTGGGCGATCCGGAACACCGCGCGCTGCGGCCCGAGCAGATCGACGACCTGAAGCACAAGCTGTATGACGCGCAGGAGGACCTCCGGCGCCTGGATGGCGGCAACGGCATCGCCCCCGCAACGGCGGACATGATCCGGCAGCTTTTCTTCCGCCGCGTCGAGCCGCAGCAGGCAGTGCAGCTTGCCGCCGATGCCGCAGCCTTCGCCGAGGCGAACATGGCGGCCATCGACCATGTGATCGACCGGCTGGCCGAAGACATCGCCCTGAACCGGAACACCGGCCAGCTCGACGCCCTGTTCGCCGGCCTGGAGCCGACGGAATGGAGTGCTGCCGCGCGGCGCGACCTTCTGGTCAGCTATATCGGTTTCCCCTTCTGGGACGTGCTGACCTTCACCATCACGAACTGGCGCGACCTGGGCGAGTTCAACGAGATCCGCATCGACCGGATCAGCCCGGAAGATGCCGTGGCGATCCGCCGCGGCAACACGCTGAAAGGCGTCCATCTGGGACGTTTCGGCGGCTTTTTCAGCCGGGCGCATCGCGAGAACGACTATCTCTGGGGCCGGCTGCATGCCGTCGACCGCCTGATCGACATCGTCTACGACGCCGCCCTCGGCCATGGCACGGAGAGCACGGTGAACCGCAAGGCGATCAAGCTGAAGGCCTTCCGGCTCGTCCTCGACCGGGAAGCCGCCAATCTGGCAGTCAGCCGGGGGCTGATCGAGGATCTGCGCCGCGAACTTGACGCAATCGCCGCCGGGACTGCGTGACCCGGCCGGGCGGCTGCTTGTCCCGGTACGGAAAAGGCGTATGCTCGGCGGCCACTTTCATTGCGAGCATGCTGTGACCCGTCTCCTGAACTCCGCCTTTCTGGCCATCGCCATCACCGCCCTGTCCCTCTCCGCGCAGGCGCAGCCAGACAAGGCTGCCGCCAGCGATCCGGTCGTCGCCCGGGTCAATGGCCAGCCGATCACGCGCTCGGCCGTGCTGGAGCTGTACGGCCAGCTGCCGCCGCCAATGAACCAGATCCCGGTCGAGCAGCTACTGCCCGGCATCATCAGCGAGCTGACGGCGCGCAAGCTGATCGGCGAGGCAGCGGAGAAATCGAAGCTGGCGGATGATCCCGCCGTGAAGCTGCAGCTGCAGAACGCCCGCGAGCAGGTGCTGCAGCAGGCCTACCTGGATCGCAAGCTGAAAGCGGAACTGACCGAGCCGAAGCTGAAGGCGCGCTATGAGGAACTGATCAAGGCGCAGCCGCAGCAGGAAGAGGTCCATGCCCGTCATATCCTCACCGCGACTGAAGCCGACGCGAAGGCCGCGCTGGAGGAAGTGAAGAAAGGCACCGACTTCGCGGAAGTATCGAAGAAGCGGTCGACCGGTCCGACAGCCGCTACCGGCGGCGATCTCGGTTTCTTCACCAAGGACAAGATGGTGCCGGAATTCGCCGAAGCGGCCTTCGCGCTCCAGCCCGGCCAGGTTTCCGAAAAACCCGTGCAGAGCCAGTTCGGCTGGCACGTCATCAAGGTCGAGGCCCGCCGCCAGGCGCCGGCGCCGCGCTTTGAGGATGTGCGCGAGCAGGTCTACGAGATCATGTCACAGGAAGTGATCGAGAAGACCGTCGCCGACCTGCGCCAGGCCGCAAAGATCGAAGAGTTCGACTGGCAGCCTCCCGGCGGCCAGCTGCCCAAAATCGCCCCTGCCCAACCGAAGAAATAAGACACATCGCCTGAGAACCGGTCATGGCTGCGCATTCCGTATCGCCGCTGGCGCCCTCGCAATATCCCGAACTTCCGGCCATTGCCGGTCTGCAGCTGGCCGCAGGCCATACCGGCATGCGCTACAAGGGCCGCAACGACGTGGTGCTGATGGCATTCGATCGCGGCACCACGGCGGCCGGGCTGTTCACGCGCTCGACCATGCCCGGCGCGCCGGTGGAATGGTGCCGCAAGATCCTTCCGCGGGGCGCCGCCCGGGCGCTGGTTGTGAATGCCGGCATCGCCAATGTTTTCACCGGCAAGGCCGGCCAGCAGGCCGTGAAGACGACCGCCGATGGCGCCGCCCGGGCGCTCGGCTGCAGGAGCAATGAGGTTTACCTCGCCTCCACCGGTGTGATCGGCCAGATCCTGCCGGCAGAGAAGATCGTCGCCCAGCTGCCGAAGCTGAAGGCGGCGCTGTCCGGCACCAGCTGGATGGATGCCGCCCGGGCGATCATGACCACCGATACATTCCCGAAGCTGGCCACCGCCACCTGCGAGATCGACGGCAAAACGGTCACCATCAACGGCATATGCAAGGGGTCCGGCATGATCGCGCCGGACATGGCGACCATGCTGGCCTTCATCGCCACCGATGCGAAGCTGCCGGCCAACACCCTGCAGGCGCTGCTGAAATCCGCCAACAACCAGAGCTTCAACTGCCTGACGGTGGATGGCGATACCTCGACCTCCGATACCGTGCTGCTGTTTGCCACCGGCAAGGCCGGGAACACGCCGTACGAGAAGGCGACCGACCGCAGGCTGGCCGATTTCCGCCGCGCGCTGGTCCAGGTCATGGCTGAACTGGCGCAGCTGATCGCCCGTGACGGCGAGGGCGCGCAGAAGCTGGTGACGATCCGGGTCACCGGAGCGAAGAACGACACCTCGGCCCGCATCATCGCCCGCGCGATCGCGAATTCGCCGCTGGTGAAGACGGCGATCGCCGGCGCGGATGCCAACTGGGGCCGCATCGTGATGGCCGTGGGCAAGACCGCCGAGCCGGCCGACCGCGACAGGCTGGTCATCAGGATCGGCGGCAAGCCGGTCACCGCGCGCGGCATGGTCCGACCCGATCACGACGAAGCTTTCGCCACAAAGCATTTCAGGGGTCGCGACGTGCGGATCGACGTGGATGTCGCCGTCGGCAAAGGCGCAGCCACCGTCTGGACCTGCGACCTGACCCATGGCTACATCGACATCAATGCCGACTACCGGAGCTGACGATCCGCTCTGCCCCGGCGATGCCGCGGCGCTGCTGGCACCAAAGCCGGTCGTTCTGGTTGTCGCCGTCGCTCTGGTCGACCCCGACAACCGCGTCCTGCTGACGCAGCGGCCGGAAGGCAAGGCGCTGGCCGGAATGTGGGAATTTCCCGGCGGCAAGGTCGAGCCCGGCGAAACGCCGGAAGCAGCCCTGCTGCGCGAACTGCACGAAGAGCTGCATCTCGACATCAGCGCCGCCTGCCTCGCGCCGTTCGCCTTCGCGAGCCACGCCTACGAGAGCTTCCATCTGCTGATGCCGCTTTACGTCTGCCGCCGCTGGGCCGGACAACCGCAGCCGCGCGAGGGCCAGGCCATGAAATGGGTCCGGCCGAGCCGGATGCGCGAGCTCGAGATGCCGCCGGCCGATCTTCCCCTGGTCGCCCAGCTGCGCGACCTGCTCAGCTAGGACAGGTCGCGGTCCAGCACGCCTTCCGCGAACTGCGCGGCGAATTCCGGCGACGGCGGGATCGGCTTGATCACATCGATCAGGATGCCGTTGGGATCGGCAACAATGAAATGCCGCTGCCCGAAGGCCTCGTCCCGCAGGGGTAGCCTGATATCGAGCTTCGCTTCCCTGGCCAGCGCGTATTCGTCATCCACATCCTCGACCTCGAAATTGATCAGGATGCCCTGGCTGGGCTTGCGGAAACCCTCGGGGATGGTTTCGTGCCGGTAATCCAGAATGGCGAGATTGACGCCGGGATCCGCGGTGCTGGTGAGATGGACATACCAGTCGCTGGCGAAGGCCGGCGCGAAGCGGAAATGCCGCTGGTAGAAGGCCGCGGTCCCGGTGACGTCGGCCGTGCAGATCACCGGGTAATACTGGGTCAGCTTCATGACGGGCCTCCTGTTTGGCACTATCGGGGCATTCGACTCGCTGCTGGACGGCCGGCAGCGAACACAGTTATATAAACATACAGGCTGTATGTATGCAACAGAAGAGACAGACCAAGGCCGAGAAACATGCCGCGACCCGTGCCGCGCTGCTCGGAATCGCGCGGACGCTTTTTGCCTCAACAGGTTACGCTGAGACCGGCACCGAAGATGTCGTCAAACAGGCGGGCGTGACCCGCGGCGCCCTCTACTACCATTTTGCCGACAAGAGGGCCCTGTTCGAGGCCGTGGTCGAGCAGGAGGCGGCCTTGATCCTCGCCGCCATCGAGGAAGCCGCCGGCAAGGCGAAATCTCCGCTGGATGCCCTGATCAGAGGAAGCGCGGCTTTTCTCGACGCCTGTCTCGAGCCGGGCACGCGTCGCATCTTCCTGCTCGATGCGCCTTCGGTGATTGGCTGGCAGCGCTGGCGCGAGATCGATGCGCAATACGGCAGCGGCTCTCTGCGTCGCGGCGTCGATGCCGCGCTGGAGGACCTGCCGGCGGCGAGGCGCCTCTCCGCTGAAGCGCTGACCTACCTGCTCACCGGCGCGATGAACGAAGCGGCACTCTGGCTGGCGGAGGCGAAAAACCCGGTGCAGGCGCGCATGGCGGCCGATGCCGCACTCAACCGCATCCTGGAACTGCTGTTCAAACCGTGATCAGCGCAGCGGCCGGTCGCCGCGCGACCGTTCCTCCGTGCCGAGCGCCTGGGCCAGACTGGTTTTCGCACTGCCCGGCCGCAGCGGCTTCTGCTGGCTTTCGTGCGGATACCAGCCGGTCAGCATGACGATCTCGAACGTCGCCGGGATGCGCCCGTCCGGTCCGGCGAACCGCTGCTGATAGAGTTCAGCCATACGGAACAGGGTGGCGCGGCGGGTGAAGCTGCGGCGGCGGCCCGCGGTCGCATTCGTCTCGCCCATGCCGCGCAGATCGCGCATAAGCCGGAAGGCATCGGCATAGGTGACGGTGAGCTTCTCGTTGTCGGCCACGGGCAGGGCAAAGCCGGCGCGCTGCAGCAGCGCCGCGCCATCCAGCGTCTCGGCCATGGGAGACACGCGCGGCGATGCGCCGCCCTCCAGCTCGGCCTCCGCGGCGAGCCAGCATTGCCGCAGCTCGCTCAGGGTGGCACCGCCGAACATGGCACCGAGGAAGAGGCCGTCGGGCTTCAGCGCCTGGCGGATCTGGATCAGCGCGCCGGGCAGATCGTTGATCCAGTGCAGGTTCAGCAGTGCGATGACCAGATCGAAGCGATTGCCGCCGAAGGGCAGAAACTCTTCATCGGCCACCACATGCCGGCTGCCCTGCCCCACCATATCCGCGGAGACCAGCGTCTCGATGCCGCCGCGCCCTTTCAGATGCGGCTGCAGCCATTCCGCCGTACAGCCCTGCACCAGCGCCAGCGGGAAGCTGCGCCGGATATCGTCGAGCCGGTCCAGCAGCCGTTCGGCCGCGGCGGCGCGGAGAAAATCGAACTCGTCGCCGAAGCGGGCGGCGCGTTCGCGCTGCCGCCGCTTCACGGCCCGATCGAAAACAAGATGGCTGTCTGACATGGCCGCTTTATCGCATGCGTCCCCGCCGGACGCCATGCGCCCGGCTCAATCCAGGGTATCCTGCCAGGCGACGATCAGTTCCTCGGCGCGGGCGCGGATCTTTTTGGCGCCGCGGCCGGGCTTGTAGAGCCACGAGCCGATGCCGAAACCCGCCGCCCCCGCCTTGCGCCATCCGGCGAAATCCCCGGCAGCAATGCCGCCCACCGGCAGGACCGGGACCAGCGGCGGCAGTACCGCGCGCAGGCTGCGCAGGACGGCGGGAGAATAGGCCTCGGCGGGGAACAGCTTCAGCCCGTCGGCTTCGGCGGCGATCATGCTGAAGGCCTCGGTCGGCGTGGCGATGCCGGGAATGGCGATCATGCCCAGCACCTTGGCCTTATGCACGATATTCACGTCGGCATGGGGGGTGACCACAAGATGGCCACCGGCCTGCACGACATGCTTTACTGCCAGCGGATCGATCACCGTGCCTGCCCCGATCAGCGCGCGATCGCCGAAATGTTTCGAGAGTGCGGCGATGCTGGCAAAGGGATCCGGCGAGTTGAGCGGCACCTCGATGATGCGGAAGCCGGCCTTGTAGAGGATGGTGCCGACGGCGACCGCGTCTTCCGGCGGCAGGCCGCGCAGAATAGCGATCAGCGGGCATTCCGAAAGCCAGGCAGACAGGTCCTTCATGCGCGTTCTCCCGCCAGCAGGCAGCCGATACGATACAGGCCTCTCGCCGCAGCATGCTCCGGTGCGATCTCCGCCGCAATCCCGAGATGCCGGAAAGCCAGGCGATAGCGTCCAGCGAGATCGGATGCACCAATGATGCGCACACTCCCGCCCGGCCAATGACTGCTGCGCAGCTCGTGGCCGATCAGCAGACCGGAGAAATAGTCCGGCGCCGCTTCGGCGGCGAGTTCGTCGAACAGCCGTTGCGTGCGGATGCCGAACAGGTGATGCAGCAGTCCGCCGGCCGTGCCAGAACGCGCAACGCCTTCACGGAACGCCGCCTCATCGGACGGGCCCGGCTCGCGCGGCAGCATCGCCGCAATGAGACCATGCTGGCGCAGATGGGCAAAAACCTCACCGGTCATGCTGGTGGCGAAACGCTCGATGCGGCCGCCGCGGACAATGACGTGCTTCGAATGCGTTCCCGGCAGGCAGAAGACCGCATCCTCGCCGTCATTCTCCAGCGCGCCGAAAATCTGAACCTCCTCGCCGCGCATGACGTCGGGCAGACCATCAGCCGTGCGGCAGGTCAGTCCCGGCACGATGAAGGCTTTGCCGCTCTCCGTCTCGACGGGGCAGAGCTTCGGCACGAGATCGGCAATGGCTGCCGGACAGTCGCCATAGGGGGCTTCGCGCCAGCCCTGCCGGCTGCCGACCATGCCGGAGAGCAGCAGCATTTCGCCGGGTCGCTTCAGCCAGTCACCGATTTCCTCACGCAGGACCCGGGGATAGTCCTCCGGTTTCAGCGCCATGATCCCGCGCGGCGCCGTCCGGGTGTCCAGGATGTCGCCGTCATCAGCCAGCAGATAGGCGCGGAAGCCGCTGCTGCCCCAGTCGATGCCGATCATGACGACGCCGGCCGGCGCGCATCAGGCCGGCAGCCGGCGCCCGCTATCCGCGTCGAAAAGATGGACCCGGTCGACCTGCGGCATCAGATGCACCGTGCCGCCGGGCTCGAAGCCATGGCGCTCGGTGAAGACGCCGCAAAGCTGGGCACCAGCCAGTTCGGCATAGACGAAGGTGTTGGCGCCCGTCGGCTCCACCACGCCGACCCTGACCGGCAATCCGTCCTGACCCGCCGGCGACAGATGTTCGGGGCGGATGCCGTACACCACCGGCTGGCCGTCCTGGCCTGCCGCATTATTCCCCAGCGGCAGTTCGATCCCGGCGTCGGTGGCGACCCAGCTGCGCCCGTTATTCTTGCGCAGCGTGCCGCGCAGCAGATTGATCGCCGGCGAGCCGATGAAGCCGGCCACGAAGAGATTGGCCGGGCTGTCATACAGCTCGATCGGCGTGCCGATCTGCTCAACGATGCCGTCATGCATCACGACGATGCGGTCGGCCATGGTCATCGCCTCGATCTGGTCATGGGTGACGTAGATCGACGTCGTACGCAGCTGCTGGTGCAGCGCCTTGATCTCGGTGCGCATCTGCACGCGCAGCTTGGCATCGAGGTTGCTGAGCGGCTCGTCGAACAGGAAGACCTGCGGATCGCGCACGATGGCACGGCCCATCGCCACGCGCTGCCGCTGACCGCCGGAAAGCTGCTTCGGATAGCGGTCCAGATAGGTTTCCAGGCCGAGGATGCCGGCCGCCTTCTTCACGCGTTCCTCAATGACGGAGCGTTCGGCGCCGCGCAGCTTCAGCGAGAAAGCCATGTTCTCGCGCACCGTCATATGCGGATAGAGCGCGTAATTCTGGAACACCATGGCGATGTCGCGGTCCTTCGGCGGGATCTCGTTCACCACCGTATTGCCGATCCGGATCACGCCGCCGGAGATCGCCTCCAGCCCGGCAATCATGCGCAGCAGGGTGGATTTGCCGCAGCCCGAAGGGCCGACCAGAACCACGAACTCGCCGTCGGAAATCGCAATGTCGATGCCGTGGATGACTTCCAGGGCGCCGTAGCTCTTCCGCACATTCTCTGCACTCACGCTCGCCATCGTCTACTCCCTGTCGTTTATTCTTATTGGATCGCTGAAGGCCGTCAGCCTTCGACCAGTTGCCTGATGCGGGCGAACATCTCGTCGACCGCCTGCTCCGGAGGGACCTTGTCCTGGAGGACACGGGACATCGCGCGGCTCCAGACATTCTCGGCGTTCACCGCCGCGAACCTGTGATTGTAAACGAACTGGAACGGCACGGTGGGCTGCTGGACGAACCGGTCATGGACGGCCCTGCGATGCAGGTCCGCCTGCCAGAAGGGGCTTTCCGCCCCCTCCTTCATCACCGGAAACCAGCGGCCGCCTGCGCTTTCGGTACAGGGCGTCAGATTTTCCGGCTGCAGCAGGAAGGCCAGAAATTCCTTTGCCCGTCCCTTGTTCGGCGCATCGGCGAAAACCACGGCCAGCTTGGTCGAAACCAGGCCCGGCAGCGGCTTGCCATCCGGCCTGTTGGGCCAGCCGGCCGTGCGGATCAGATCCTCATAGGCCTTCGTCGCCTGCGCCCGGGCAGCCCCGTCCGCGGCGCTCCGCATGTCCTCGAGGTATTTGCCCGCCAGCGACAGACCCGCGTCATACGTCATCACCGTCGTCCTGCCGTGGAAGGCGGCATCATTGGCCCCGTCCTTCCACGACAGCGAGCCCGGCGGCGTGCAGCCCTTCTGGACGATATCTGTGTAATCCTTCAGCGCCGCCGCCATGTTCGCCCGGATCTTCGCGTCGCCGACCAGCAGCTTGCCAGTCGCGTCGACCGGCGAGGCGTCGTAGGCAGTGACATAGGTCAGAAAGCTGAACATCGTGTCCGAGGCTTCGACCGATGCGGGATGCCCAATGCCGTAGACCCGCTTTCCCCGGGCGCGCAAAGCCGGCTGCACCTTGTCGCACCAGAAGGACCAATAGCCCTTCCAGTCCGCCGGAATGTCGCTTTCCTGGAACCCGGCTTCCTGCAGCATGTCGGCCCAGTAGGTCGGCTGGATGGTCTGCTGGAAGATCGGCAGGCCGTAATAGCCGCGCCGGCCATCGGGCCCGGCCAGATGGGCACGCTCCGCCACGCCGGGCAGGAAGCTGTCCTTCAGCGGCTCGACGATATCGTTCAGGTTCTCAAGCTTGCCTTCCGCTGCCCATCGGCCGGCCGTCCGTGAATCATAGGCCCAGCCGAAGCCGACATCCGGCGGGTTTCCGGCATCAACCGCGGCAACGGATCGCATGACGATCTCTTCGGCGTCGAACCGGCCGAGTTCGATCCTGACGCCGGTCCTCTGCTGGAAACGCCCGATCACCTGATCCAGCGCCGCATCCTCGGCGGGGGAGACGCCCTTGTTGAACCAGACGACCAGCTTTTCCTGCGCAGAAGCCGCCGGCGCGCCGGCCATGACCGCGCCCGCCAGCAACAGCGCCAGCGCTTTACGCATATCCATTCCTCCCTGGCGGGCCGTGAGCGGCGGCCCGAGGATCGTTCTGCGGCATCTCATATATCAGCTTAGTTGCCCGACCTTCCGGTGCCAAGGACCAATGCAGGCCCCGCTGCAGGCGGGGCCGTGCATGGTCGATGCAACTGCGCCGTGCCCGGATCAGTGGTTGTTCCGGGGCACGCCGTGGGTAGCATCAACGCGCTGGTAATTCACCGCGAAATCGAGACAGCCGCCATCGGAGAGCTGTCCGACATAGCGGCGGTGCAGCTCCTGCCAGGGCGTGGCATTGGTCAGTGCCGGCGCCTTCCATTCCTTCCGCCGACGCTGCAGTTCCTCGTCGGAGATCAGGATGTCGGCGCTGCGCTTGCGCAGGTCGATCCGCACGCGATCACCGGTCTGCAGCAACGCCAGACCGCCGCCGACCGCTGCCTCGGGCGAGGCATTCAAGATCGAGGGGCTGGCCGAGGTGCCGCTCTGCCGGCCATCGCCGACGCAGGGCAGCAGCGTGACGCCCTCTTTCACCAGCCGGTCGGGCGGCAGCATGTTCACCACTTCGGCGCCGCCCGGATAGCCGACCGGGCCGCAATAGCGGATGAACAGGATGCTGTTCTCGTCGATCGGCAGCGAGGGATCGTTGATCCGATGGTGATAATCCTCCGGCCCGTCGAAGACGATGGCGGTTCCCTCGAAAGCGTCGGGATCACCCGGCCGCTGCAGATACTTCTCGCGAAAATCGGCCGAGATCACCGAGGTCTTCATCACGGCGGAGTCGAACAGTGTGCCGGAGAGCACGGCAAAGCCGGCTTCATTGAGCAGCGGCTGGTCGTAGGCGCGGATCACCTTCCGGTCGACCTCGCCCACATCGCGCAGGTTCTCGGCCATGGTGCGGCCGTTGATGGTGAGCGCGTCGCCGTGCAGCTTGCCGGCCTGCAGCAGCTCCTTCAGCACCGCGGGCACCCCGCCGGCGCGGTGGAAGCTCTCGCCCAGATACTCGCCCGCCGGCATGCAGTTGACCAGCAGCGGAATGCTGTAGCCGATGCGATCCCAGTCCCTGATATCGAGCTCGACGCCGATATGCCGCGCGATGGCATTGATATGCGGCGGGCAGTTGGTGGAAGCGCCAAGCGCGGATGCGGCGACGATGGCATTCTCGAAGGCTTTGCGAGTCAGGATCTTCGACGGCCGCAGATCCTCGCGTACGATCTCCACCGCGCGCCGGCCGGTCTCGTAAGCGATCTGGCCGCGCTCACGATAGGGTGCCGGAATGGCGGCACAGCCGGGCAGCGACATACCGAGCGCCTCGGCCAGGCTGTTCATCGACAGCGCGGTGCCCATGGTGTTGCAGTGGCCGGCACTGGGTGCCGAGGACGCGACCATCTCGAGGAATTCGTCATAGTTGATCTTGCCGCCGGCCAGCAGTTCGCGGGCATGCCAGACCACCGTGCCCGAGCCGGCCAGCTTGCCCTGATACCAGCCGTCCAGCATCGGCCCGCCCGACAGCACGATGGCCGGAATGTCCACCGTGGCGGCCGCCATCAGCATCGCCGGCGTGGTCTTGTCGCAGCCCGTGGTCAGCACCACGCCGTCGATCGGATAGCCGTGCAGCAGTTCCACCAGAGTCATGTAGGAGAGATTGCGGTCCAGCGCCGCGGTCGGACGCCGCCCGGTTTCCTGGATCGGATGGGTCGGAAATTCCATCGGCACGCCGCCGGCCGCGATGATGCCGTCACGCACCCGCTTGGCCAGCTCGAGATGGTGCCGGTTGCAGGGCGAGAGATCGCTGCCCGACTGCGCGATGCCGATGATCGGTTTATCGCTGCGCAGTTCGCCGAGCGTCAGACCGAAATTGAGGTAACGTTCCAGATACAGGGCGGTCATGCCCGGATCGTTGGGGTTATCGAACCACTCGCGGCTGCGCAGCCTTTTGATCTTCTTCTCGGCCATGATTTCCCTCCTTCAGTCCTGCGTGCGGCGCCGTTGCTCCCGGTGCATCACGAATAATCCGCTGCCGACGATGATCGCCGCGCCCAGCAGCATCAGCGGCGTCGGCGTATCGGCAAAGAACAGCCACCCGAGCAGGATCGCCCAGAGCAGCGAGGTATAGGTATAGGGCACCACCACCGTGGCCGGCGCCAGCCGGAGCGCCTGGTTCATGCACATATGCGCCAGCGTCGCCACGACGCCGATCAGCGCGAGATAGCCCGTTTCCACCCAGCCGATCGCCGCCCAGCCCCAGGGCAGGCTGATAAGGCCGGCCGCGCCGACCGCCAGCGTGTGGTAGACGATCAGCGACAGGGCGCTTGCCGCCCGCAGATGCCGCGTCGCGATCATGGTCAGCGCATAGGCGGTGCTGCCCGCCAGCGCGATCAGCGCTGCCGCGGTGAAGACGCCCGCTTCGGGCTGCAGGACCAGCAGCACGCCGATGAAGCCGACGGCCACCGCAATGCCGCGGCGCCAGCCGATCCGCTCGCCCAGCAGCGGAATCGCCAGCACGGCCACGAAGATCGGCGTCGCCTGGTAGACGGCCATCACGTCGGCCAGCGGCAGGTGACGGACCGCGAGATAGAAGCAGGCGACCTCGGCAACGATCAGGACAAGCCGCAGCGCGTGGCGGCCCGGCTGGGCGAGGACGAAAACCTCGCGCCAGCCGGCACGCTGGATCGCCGGCGCCAGCATCACGAAAGCCGCAACCGAGCGGATGAAGAGCAGCTGCCCCACGGCGACGCTCGCCACCATCCACTTGCCCAGGGCATCGTTGAAGGTGAACAGGGCCGTGCCCAGCAGCATGAAAGCGATGCCGCGCCAGTGTTCGGCCGCAGCTGTTTCGGAAGACATGCGCGGCAGGCTGCCTTCAACCACTCCGGCGCTCCCGGCCGCGTGCCTGTTCCTGCAGCAGGATCTGGTAGTCGCGCGAAGCGGCGCGGATATGGACGCCGAGCAGGTTCAGCGCCTTGGTCTTTTCGCGCGCCCGCAGCAGCTTGACGATGTTCTGGTGCTCGGTAAGGGAATCCTGGACCGTGCGGTGCTTGGAGGTGACGCTGGCGCGCAGGGCCTGGATCTTCATTTCCAGCTGCTGGTGCGCGAGCGTGAGAAAGCGGTTGCCGGCGCGCTCGAGGATGTGGCGGTGATATTCGGTATCGAGCCGGCGGTATCCCGGCATGTCGTTGTCGGCGACCGCCTTTTCCATGCGGCGGACATTCTGTTCCAGCGCCGCGACCAGACCGGTCTCGTCGTTATGCAGCGCGTCGCGCAGCGCAGCGCTCTCGAGGATCACGCGATACTGGCAGAGTTCGGACGCCTCTTCCGGCGCCATCGAGAAGACGAAGCTGCCGCGCTGCGGCTGGATGTCGACCAGGCCCTCGAGCTTGAGCTGCAGCAGGGCCTCACGCACCGGCGTCTTGCTGATGCCCAGCTGGGCTGCCAGGACATTCTCCGACAGCGCCTCGCCCAGCATCAATTCGCCGTTGATGATCCTGCCGCGGACATGTTCCTTGACGAGTTCGGTTAGCGACTTCGGACGCTCGATGCGCGTCGCGCGAGCCGCGGAGGTCTTCGGCATGGCCGGCAAGCCTTCTTGATTGTTGTGAGCCCAACCTAGCAGGCGCCCCGGAGTGCCTCAAGTTAATATCTGATATGTCAGTGGCCTTGCCCGGCCCCGCGCCCCGGGTTAGGTAAGGATGCAGGAGGGACGCCGGACCATGAAACTCGACATCCTCTGCCTCGGCGAGGCCATGGTGGAGTTCAACCAGACGGGCGGGCCGAACAGCGACCAGTATCTGCGCGGCTTCGGCGGCGACACGTCCAACTGCGCCATCGCCGCTTCCCGGCAGGGCGCGAGAACCGGCTACTGCACCCTGCTGGGCCGCGATCCCTTCGGCGACCTGCTGCTGGACCTGTGGAAGAGCGAGGGCGTGGCGACCGACGGCGTGGGCCGGCACGACAGCGCACCGACGGGGATCTATTTCGTGACCCATACCGACAAGGGCCACGCCTTCACCTACTACCGCAAGGGCTCCGCCGCCAGCCGGATGACCCCGGCCGACCTGCCGGTATCGCTGCTGCAGGACACCGCCATGCTGCATGTCTCGGGCATCAGCCTCGCGATCAGCCCTGAAATGCGCGAGACGGTGATGACCGCCATCGACATCATGCGCAAGGCCGGCCGCAAGGTGTCCTTCGACACCAACCTGCGGCTCAAGCTCTGGTCGGCGGACGAGGCCCGCCCCCACGTCGATGCCGCGCTCGCCCTGAGCGACATCGCCATCCCCAGCCTCGAGGATTCCACCGCCCTGACGGGACTGGACGATCCCGTCGCCATCCTGGACCTCTATCGCGGCCGCGGCATTCCTCTGGTGGTGCTGAAATGCGGCGCCGCCGGCGTCATGGTCGCCGATGCCGGCGGGCGCTGGCGCATCGCCGGCCACAAGGTGCCGACCGTCGACGCCACCGGCGCGGGCGACTGCTTCGACGGCGCCTTCCTGGCCGAGATCGTGCGCGGCGCCTCGCCGCTGGAAGCCGCGGCCTATGCCAATGCGGCGGCGGCGCTTACCACCATCGGCTACGGCGCCGTGGCGCCGATCCCGCGCCGCGCCGCCGTGGAAGCCTTCTTCCGCTCCATGGGCCGGGCCGAGCCAGAACCCGTCTAGCCCGAATAGGCGCGCACCGCCTGCTTCTGCTCGCCGAGGCCGGCGACGCCGAGGTGAATCGTGTCGCCCGGCTTGAGATAGACCGGAGGCTTCTGCCCCATGCCCACGCCCGGCGGCGTGCCGGTTGAGATGATGTCGCCCGGCTGCAGCGACATGAACTGGCTGAGATAGCTCACCAGGTAGCGCACGCCATAGACCATGGTCTTCGTCGAGCCGTTCTGGAAGCGATGCCCGTTCACGTCGCAGAACATCGCGAGGTCCTGCGGATCGGGCACCTCGTCGGCCGTCACCAGCCAGGGACCGATCGGACCGAAGCTGTCGGCACTCTTGCCCTTGGTCCACTGGCCATGGCGCTCGGTCTGGAAGGCGCGCTCCGACACGTCGTTGACCACGCAGTAGCCGGCGATATGCTTCATCGCATCCTGCTCGGAGACGTAGCGCGCCACCGAGCCGATCACCACGCCCAGTTCGACTTCCCAGTCGGTCTTCACCGAGTTCTTGGGGATGATCACGTCGTCATTCGGCCCGGTGATCGCCGAAGTCGCCTTCATGAAGATGATCGGCTCGGGCGGCACGGTGGCGCCGGTCTCGGCGGCATGGTCGGAATAGTTCAGGCCGATGCAGATGAACTTGCCGACGCCGGCAACGCAGGGCCCCAGGCGCGGATTGCCCGAAACTGCCGGCAGCTTCGCCGGATCCAGCGCCTTCAGCCGGGCAAGGCCGTCCGGCGAAAGAACCTCTCCGCCGATGTCCGGCACCACGCCGGACAGGTCGCGCAGCACGCCGTTGCCATCCAGCAGACCCGGCTTTTCCTGGCCTGCCGGCCCGTAACGCAGAAGCTTCATCGCGATGTCTCCCGATCTGTTACAGCGACCAGCCGCCGTCGATGACGTGGATGGCGCCGGTTGTGAAGGCGGATTCGTCGGAGGCGAGATAGACCGCCAGCGCCGCGATCTCCTCGGGGGTGCCCAGGCGCCCCAGCGGCTGCCGCGCCACGAAGGCCGCGCGCGCCTGGTCGGCCCCACCCGCGGCAGCGGCCTGCGCGGCGATGCGGTCATCCAGCGATGGCGTCTGGATGGTGCCCGGACAGATCGCGTTGCAGCGGATGCCCTGCCGGATGAAATCCGCCGCGATCGCCTTGGTCATGCCGATCACGGCGGCCTTGGTGGCGCCATAGACGAAACGGTTCGGCGCGCCTTTCACCGACGATGCCGCCGAGGACATATTGATGATCGAGCCGCCGCGGCCGGATTGCAGCATGGCCGGCAGGAAGGCTTTGGCCATGCGGTACATCGACCGCACGTTGAGGTCGAAGGAAAATTCCCAGTCCTTCTCCTCGCATTCCAGAATGGTGCCGTGATGGACGAAGCCGGCGCAGTTGAACAGCACGTCGACCGCGCCGGTCTCGGCGGCGAAATCCGCAATCGCCCTGGGATCGAGGACGTCGAGCCGCCGCGTTCTGATGTTCGGCAGGCTCTGCAGTTCCTTCAGCCTGGCTTCATTGATGTCGGTCGCGATTACGGTCGCGCCCTCACTGGCGAAGGCGATGGCGGATGCGCGCCCGATTCCCTGCGCTGCCGCCGTCACGATTGCGGTCTTGCCGCTCAGTCTCATTCCCGTCTCCCTGTCAGGTCACCGCCGCCGCGAAATCGTGCGGCACAGAATGTCGATACAGTACCTTCGGCCGCTCCGGGCAGCCTGGAGGTCGATTCGGACAGTGTGTCATGCATCCGGCGGGGGAAGTGCACAGCCGCCGACCGCGCCGTTCCGTGCGTGAAGCGGCATCCGCGGCCATGTTTCCTCCCATCTGATATATCAGTGCCAAACTCTACCGGCTTTGCCCCGAACTGGCTAGCCATGCGAAGGGAGATTGCCCAAGCCTGCTGCCGGGTCGATAATGCCGACGGGGCGGGAAACGGAAGGATCGGACGATGATCAAGAAACTTGCCCTGGCTTTCGCCATCGTGGTCGTCGCGCTCGCAGGCGCGGCCTATTACTTCGCTTCCAATCTGGACAGCCTGGTCAAGGCGGCCATCGAGCGCTACGGATCGGAAGCGACCCAGGCGCGCGTCAGCCTGAAATCGGTTGAACTCTCGCCGACCTCCGGCACCGGCAGGCTGCAGGGCCTGACGGTCGGCAATCCCAAGGGCTTTGCCACCTCGGAAGCGATCTCGCTGGGCGACATCCGCGTCTCGCTGGACATTTCCACGCTGCAGTCGAACCCGATCGTGATCAAGGAAGTCCTGATTACCCAGCCGGCCGTCACCTATGAATATGCCGGCAGCGGCAGCAATCTCGAAACGCTGCAGAAGAACGTGCAGGCCTATGCGGCGCGATTCGGCGGCGGACAATCCGCCTCCGGCGGCAGCCAGGGCACCGCGCCAGCCGGCAAGACCGACGCGGCGGCGGAGCGCAAGGTCGTCATCGAGCGCCTGCTGGTGACCGATGGCAAGATCGGCATCAGCCATGCCGCCCTGCAGGGCCGGACGCTTTCCTCCCCACTGCCGACGATCGAGCTGAAGAACATCGGCAAGGACAAGGGCGGCGCCAGCCCGGCGGAGGTCGCCGACAGGGTGATCGGCACGATTTCCGCCCAGGCGTCCCGCGTGGCCACTTCAGACCTGCAGAAGCAGCTCGGCACCCTGCTGAAGGACCAGGCCGGCAATATCGGTGGCGCTGCCGGCGGCGCCGCGGAAAAGCTCAAGGGCCTGCTCGGAAAATAGGCGCGGCCGGCCGTCGCCGGGACCGGACGTCTGCACTAACATTCCAGACGCCCGGTCTCCCGCTGTTTAGTCTGGCTGCATGATTTCTCCTCTCTGGCGCAATGCGCTCGCCGGCCTGTGCGCCCTGCTGCTCGGCATCGGCTTTGCCCGCTTCGGCTACACGCCGCTGATCCCGGTGCTGATCGAGCATGACTGGCTGAGCGCCAGCGACGCGGCCTATCTCGGCGCCACCAATCTCGCCGGCTATGTTGCCGGCAGCCTGCTGGCGGCCAGCCTCGCGCGTCTGGTCCCGATCGCCCGCCTCACCCGGGCGGCGATGGCGGTAACCGCCTTCACCCTGCTCGCCTGCGCCCTGCCCTGGGGCTTCGTCTGGTTCGCGCCCTGGCGTTTTTTGGCCGGCTTCACCGGGGGCCTGCTGATGGTGGGCGCCATTCCGCTGGTGCTGACCCGTGTGGCGCCGGAACAGCGCGGCCGAGCGAACGGCATCGTCTTCACCGGGGTCGGCCTCGGCATCATCAGTTCCGGCACGCTGGTGCCGGCGCTCGCCGGCTTCGGCCCGGCGCCGATCTGGCTCGGCATGGCCATCGCCGCCGTCCTGCTGACCCTGCTGACCTGGCGGCAATGGGGCGAGGAGCCGCCGCAATCCGCCGCACAGGCCGGACCATCCGGCCGCATCCTGACCTGGCCGGTGGCACTGCTGCTGGTGGCCTATCTCCTCGATGCGGCCGGCTTCGTGCCGCATACCGTCTTCTGGGCCGACTACATTGCGCGCGGCCTCGGCCGCGGTGCCGGCACCGGCGCCTTCTTCTGGATCTTCTTCGGCTTCGGCGCCCTGGCCGGTCCCTTCCTCGCCGGCATGATCGCCGAGCGCTTCAGCTTCTATCGCAGCATGGTGGCGCTGCTTGGGGTCAAATCCGCGGCCGTGGCGATCCCGCTGGTTTCGCAGCACAGCGTCGCCCTGGCCGCTTCCGCACTGATCGTCGGCGCGCTGACGCCGGGCATCTCGGCGCTGGCTTCGGGCCGCGTTGCCGAACTGGGCGGACTGCAGGCCCATCGACAGGTCTGGGGCTGGATGACCGGCGGCTGGGCGATCTCCTCGGCTGCCGTCGGCTATCTGCTGTCCTTCCTCTTCGACCGGACCCAGTCCTACGATCTGCTCTTCGCCTTCGGTGCCGCCGGGCTGGCGCTGTCGATGCTGTTCGCCGCTTTCGCCCGCAATCCCCGCCACAGCTGACGTGTGACGAAATTATCCGCCGGCGGCCCTTGCAAGGTATATTATAATTAACTAAATTAGAATTTACTAATATAAAGGATGCCATGAAGACCGGAGATCTCGAACGCCTCAGGGCCAGTGCGGCGGAAGCCAGCAACTTCCTGCAGGCCATTTCGAACGAGAAACGCCTGCTGGTGCTCTGCCATCTGATGGGCGGAGAACGGTCGGTCGGCAGCCTGGCTGACCTTGTCGGGCTCAGCCAGTCGGCGCTGTCGCAGCATCTCACGCGCCTGCGGGCCGACGGCATGGTGGCCACCCGCCGGGAGGGACAAACCGTCTACTACCGGCTGGCGGATCCGCGTGTCGAGGCGGTGATTAGCCTCCTTTACGAGCAGTTTTGCAGACCCAAACGGAGCAGTACCCGATGAATGCCTTTTCCCGGATCGAACCGCACGAGCTGCATCAGCGGATGCAGAAAGGCGATATCGTCCTGATCGATATCCGTGAGCCTTCGGAATATGCGCGCGAACACATCACTGGCGCGCGGCTGGTGCCGCTCGGCGCCATAGACAGCCACGATTTCGACGCGGAACGCGGCAAGGCCGTCGTATTCACCTGCCGCAGCGGGAACCGCACCGCAATGCATGCCACGCGACTGCTGGCAAAGGGATTCCGCGAGGCTTACGTCCTTGCCGGCGGCATCGACGGCTGGAAGAAGGCCGGACTGCCGGTCCATTTCAATCCGAAGGCGCCGCTCGATCTCCAGCGCCAGGTACAGATCGCGGCGGGGTCTCTCGCCCTGCTCGGCGCCGTGCTGGCCTGGCTGGTCTCGCCCTGGTTCATCCTTCTGAGCGGCTTCGTCGGCGCCGGGCTGATGATGGCCGGCATCACCGGCTTCTGCGGCCTGGCGCGGCTGCTTGCGGTCATGCCGTGGAACCGCCGCTTCCTCTGCGCGTAGTGAGAATGACATGAAACCCGATGTCGCCGCCTTCTTCGACGAAGACACCTTCACGGTGTCCTACGTGGTGGCCGATCCGGCCACCCGCCGCTGCGCGGTGGTCGATTCCGTGCTCGATTTCGATCCGGCTTCGGGCCGCACCCGGAAAACCTCGGCCGACGAGATCATCCGGCATATCCGCAACAGCGGTCTGGAGCTGGAATGGATCCTGGAGACCCATGTGCATGCCGACCACCTGTCGGCTGCTCCCTATATCCAGCAGCAGCTCGGCGGCAGGCTCGGCATCGGCTTCAACATCACGGTGGTGCAGGAAACCTTCGGCAGAGTCTTCAATGCCGGCACGGACTTCGCGCGCGACGGCCGCCAGTTCGACCATCTCTTCCGCGACAACGAGGCATTCCGCATCGGCAGCATCGATGCCAGGGCGCTCCATACGCCGGGGCATACGCCGGCCTGCATGACCTATGTGATCGGCGACGCCGCCTTCATCGGTGACACGCTGTTCATGCCCGATTACGGCACCGCACGCTGCGATTTCCCCGGCGGCGATGCCCGCGAGCTCTACCGGTCAATCCAGCGCATCTTCGCCCTGCCGCCGGAAACGCGCCTGTTCCTGTGCCACGACTACAAGGCGCCCGGCCGCGACGAATACCGCTGGGAGACCACGGTGGCGGAACAGCGCGCCCGGAATATCCATGTGCATGACGGCGTTTCGGAGGAGGCGTTCGTCGCCATGCGCACCGGCCGGGACGCGACACTGCCAATGCCGCGGCTGATCCTGCCCTCCGTGCAGGTGAACATGCGGGCGGGCCGGCTGCCGCCGGCGGAGGATAACGGCATCCGCTATCTCAAGCTGCCCGTCGACGCCCTCTGACCGTGATGGGATCGCTTCCCGCATTGCAGCCGGCGCTGGCCGTGGCGTCCGGTTCGGTGGTGGGCTTCGCCCTTGCCCTGGTCGGCGGCGGCGGTTCCATCCTCGCGGTGCCCGCCCTGCTCTATGTCGTCGGCATTGGCAGCACGCATCTCGCCATCGGGACCAGCGCGCTGGCGGTTGCCGCCAATGCCTTCGCCAATCTGGCGCAGCATGCCCGCCGCGGCACGGTCAAATGGCCATGCGCCGCCGTCTTCGCCGCATCCGGCATCCTCGGCGCCGCCGCCGGCTCCACGCTCGGCAAGCTGGCGGATGGTCGCCTGCTGCAGATCGCCTTTGCCGGCGTAATGATCGTCATCGGCGCCGCCATGCTGCGCCCCCGCGCGGCGGACGGCGATCCCGCCGTGCGGATCGACCGCCGCATTGCCCTGCGCCTTGCCGCGCTGGGCATGGCGACCGGTCTGGCCAGCGGCTTCTTCGGCATCGGCGGCGGTTTCCTGATCGTGCCCGGCCTGATGTTCGGCAGCGGCATGGCGATCCTCAATGCGATCGGCTCCTCGCTGTTCGCAGTCGGCAGTTTCGGCCTCACCACCGCGACCAATTACGCGCTGTCCGGACTCGTCGACTGGCCGATCGCCGGCTGGTTCATCGCCGGCGGCATTCTCGGCGGCCTGGCCGGAACGCGGCTCGCCCATGCGGCGGCCACGCGGAAGGGCCTGCTCAACCGGATCTTTGCCGGCGTGATCTTCGCCGTTGCCGCTTACATGATCTGGCGCGCCGTCTAGCCACCGTAGAGCCAGGCATTGCCCTCATAGGCCTGTTCCGGCGTGCGGCCGGCGAGTGCCTGGTTGCGCAGTTCGCGCACCGGCCCGGCGGCGTGATAGAAGTCGCCGTAGACCCGCGCCATCACCTGCACCCGCGCCGTGCGCAGGTAGCGCTCCTTCTGGTAGGCGACGAAGGCGCGTTCGGGATCGTTGCGCGATGCCGCCAGGTGATCGGCCAGGCAGACGGCATCCTCGATCGCCATGCAGGCGCCCTGGGCCAGATACTGCAGCATCGGATGCGCCGCATCGCCCAGCAGCGTGACGCGGCCCCTCGTCCACTCCGCCACCGGCTCGCGGTCGCACAGCACCCACATGCGCCAGGATTCGATCTTGCCCAGCAGGTTCATCACCTGCGGCTGCTGGTTGGCGAAACGCTCGGCCAGTTCCTCGGGGTCGCCGAAGCTGTTCCAGCCTTCCTCGTAGCGGTTGCTGTGGAAGACGGCGACGAGATTGTACAGCTCGCCGCGGCGCAGAGGGTAATGCACCAGATGCGTCTTCGGCCCGGCCCACAGCACGACGTTGTTTTCATACTGCCCGTCCGGGACGTCACCCGCCGGCAGCACGGCGCGGTAGGCGATGTGGCCTGAAACGCGCGGCTTGCCATCGCCGACGATCTGCTCGCGGAAGGAGGACCACAGGCCGTCGCAGGCGATGATGCTGTCCCCGTCGATGCGCTCGCCGTCGGCCAGGGTCACGCTCACGCCGGTCCCGTCATCGCGATGTCCCGTCACCTTGGCATTGTTGCGCAGGGTGACCAGCGGCTGCGCCTGGCAGGCCCGCAGCAGCGTCGTATGCAGGTCGGCGCGATGGGTGACGGCATAGGGCATGCCGAATCGGGCATGCAGGCGCTCGCCGGCCGGCATGCGGGTGACCTCCTCGCCGGTCAGCGCATCGCGCATGATCAGGTTGTCTGGAAATACCGCATCGGCCTCGATCGCCCGGCGGATGCCGAGCCGCTCGAAGCGCCGGAAGACATTCGGCCCGAGCTGGATGCCGGCGCCGACCTCGCGGAATTCGGCGGATTGCTCCAGCAGGACGGAACGGATGCCCTTGAGCGAAAGGGCCAGTGCCGCCGCAAGCCCGCCGATACCCCCGCCCACGATGATGACCGGACGATCTGCCATCTCTGCCTCCCTGCACGGCTCTGCCGGCCGCTCATTGATCCGTTTGCAGATTATATCGGTTAGTCAAGAAAATTATTACGCATTTCGCGCATCCCGCGAATCGGACGCCGCATTTGACAGACCTTACACCGCATCGAATGATCGACTTTAGTCGAAGACTCGGCGGCCGTCAGAATGCCGCCGCATGGGCTGCACGAACTCAATCGGAGGGGATTATGGCACAAGCAGAGGGCGGCTTTCTGTCGCGCTGGAAACTCAGGACCGACGGCGGCGTGATCGCCCCCGACGAAAGGCTGCCCATGGGGCAGACCATCATCGCCGGCCTGCAGCATGTGGTGGCGATGTTCGGCGCTACCGCGCTGGCGCCGATCCTGATGGGCTTCGACCCCAATGTGTCGATCTTCTTCTCGGGCGTCTCGACGCTGATCTTCTTTTTCGTCACCGGCGGCAAGGTGCCGAGCTATCTCGGCTCGAGCTTCGCCTTCATCGCGGTGGTAATCGCCGCCTCCTCCTATGCCGGCTCCGGGCCCAACCCGAACATTCCGGTGGCGCTCGGCGGCATCATCGCCGCCGGCGCGGTCTATGCGCTGATTGGCCTGATCGTCATGAAGATCGGCCATGGCTGGGTCGAGACGCTGATGCCGCCGGTAGTGACCGGCGCCATCGTCGCGGTGATCGGCCTCAACCTCGCGCCGATCGCCGTGAAGGGTGTCAGCGGCAGCGGCTTCGACGCCTTCATCGGTCTGCTTACCGTGGTGGCCGTCGGCCTTGTCGCGGTGCGCCTGCCCGGCATGCTGGGCCGCCTGCCGATCCTGCTCGGCGGCCTCGTCGCCTATGTCGTCTATGCGATCTGCGCCAACGGCCTGGGCTGGGGCAAGCCGATCGACTTCTCCGGCGTCGCCAGCGCCGACTGGGTCGGCCTGCCGAACTTCGTCGCCCCGGTCTTCGAGGTCGGCGCCATGGCGCTGATCGCGCCGGTGGCGATCATCCTGGTGGCGGAAAACCTCGGCCATGTGAAGGCGATCGGCGTGATGACCGGCCGCAACCTCGATCCGTATCTGGGCCGCGCCTTCCTCGGCGACGGCATCGCGACGATGCTGTCGGGCGCCGGCGGCGGCACCGGCATGACGACCTATGCGGAAAACATGGGCGTGATGGCGGTGACCCGGGTCTTCTCGACCCTGCTGTTCATCGTCGCGGCCCTGTTCGCCATCCTGCTCGGCTTCTCGCCCAAGTTCGGCGCGCTGATCCAGACCATCCCCGGCCCGGTGCTGGGCGGCCTGGCGCTGGTGGTGTTCGGCCTGATCTCGGCCACTGCCGGCCGCATCTGGGTGGAGAACAACGTCGACTTCTCGAACGCGCGCAATCTGATCACGGTCGGCGTCGCGCTCACCATCGGCGCGGGCGACCTGGCGCTGAATTTCGGCGGCTTCACCCTGGGCGGGATTGGCACCGCCACGTTCGGCGCGATCATCCTGTACCAGATCCTGCGCGAAAGAACCTGACGCCAGGCTGAAGGACGGCAATGCAGCGGGCGGGAGGCAACTCCCGCCCGTTTTCCTTTTGGGTATGCTACTGGGCGGTCGGCAGCGGCGCCGCGGCGGCGGCGTTGTGGACCAGCTGCGTCACCGGTGCTGCGAATTCCTCCGGCTCGTCCTCGAACGGCTCGGCCTCGCCCATCACCACCATGTCCGGCCTCGGCGCCGGCGGCTCTGGCTTCGCCTTCGGCACCACCTGCTTCTGCAGCAGGGCCGAGGCGACCGAGACGGCCTCCTCCAGATCCACGCCGAGCGTGGTCATGTATTTCCGCGTCTCCGGCGGCAGCGGCTGCTCCTCGCGCAGATGCGCCTCGAAGCGCGCCGGGCCGGCATTGTAGGCGGCAAACAGGCCGGGCCAGCCGAAGCGGTCGTACATCGCCCGCAGATAGGCGGCGCCGGCCAGAATGTTGTCGCGCGGATCATGGGGATCGGGCCCCAGCCGGTGCTCGTCGCGCATTTTCGCGTAGGTGTCGGGCATCACCTGCATCAGCCCGAGCGCGCCGGCCGGCGAGGTGATCGGCCGCCCCCGCAGCATGGTGCGGCCGCTGCTTTCCGCCTGCATCACGGCGCGGATCCATTCCGCCGGCAGGTCGAAGCGCTCGGAGGCTTCCGCGATATGCGCCTGCCACGGATCGGCCTCGGGGGAGATGGTACGGATGACCGCCTTCTCGAAACCCTGTCCCTGATGCGAATGCGCACCCCGGGGGAGGGCCGCGGCGGCCACGGGGCTCGTGGCGTAGAGCATCATTAGGGCGAGAAGGTCCATGACGGAGAAACCCGCCGGACGCCGCCTGGTCGCCCCGACCACGGAAAAATCACCGTCTTCCACCGGCGCATTCGCCCTGCCGGTCCGCCCTGCGACCCCTCGCCGCAGGAAATATTGATCTTGGTCAAGGACCTAGCACAGCCGCTCCGGCAGGATCGCTGCAGCCGCCTCCCCATGACGGCTCTCGCAAGCAAATCACAACGGAGCTTTTTTCATGCGTACCGGATTGCCTACCCTTGCAGCGGCGGGCGCCGCCCTGCTGCTTTCCACCGCGCTCACCGCCCCCGCCGCCCTCGCCCAGGAGGGCAAGTCCGCCGGCGACATCATGGTCCGCGCCCGCGTGATCGGCCTGCTGCCCGACGAGGATTCGACCGTCTCGGTGATCGGCGGCAAGGCCAATGTGAGCAACGCCTATACCGGCGAACTCGACTTCACCTATTTCTTCACCGACAACATCGCCGCCGAGCTGATCGCCGCGACGACCAAGCACAAGACCTCGGTGCGCGGCAGCGCCGCCGGCAATGTCGGCCTGGGCGATGTCTGGCTGCTGCCGCCGACCCTGACGGCGCAGTACCACTTCGCGCCCAAGGCCGCCTTCAGCCCCTATGTGGGTGCCGGCCTGACCTACGCCATCTTCTACAATGAGGATGCCGGCGCCGGCCTGCGCAGCGTGAAGTATGACGATGCGCTCGGCTATGCCCTGCAGGTCGGCTTCGATTACCGGCTGAGCAACAACTGGTACTTCAATGCCGACGTGAAGAAGATCTTCCTCAGCACCGACGTCGACGTGGTCACCAGCACCGGCACCGCCGTCCATGCGGATGCCGATCTCGACCCCTGGGTGGTCGGCATCGGGCTCGGCTACAAGTTCTGAGCCGCTGCGACCGCAGCGTCGCGATTCCGGCCGGCTCCGGGGAGCATACGCCCCGGGGCCGGCGCCTTGCGGCACCGCCGGAATATCGGGCAAGTCACTGAAAAGATGGCGCACCCGACAAGATTCGAACTTGTGACCTCTGCCTTCGGAGGGCAGCGCTCTATCCAGCTGAGCTACGGGTGCCTGGCCGGGGGCGGACCTTAGCGACCAGCCCGCCCCGATGCAAGGCCGACCGGCCGGTGCGCCATACCGCTCCTGTCGCGCTCCATCGTGTCAATTGCAGGTCTATCTGCGCCTATCTGCGGCTTATCTGCGCTTAAGTTAACCCTGCTTCGGCCTATTCCTGCTTATTCCACCCTGTTTCTGCTTACTCCTGTCTCAATGTCCTTCCGGCGCCGCGACGAAACCTGGTCAGCCGCAGCCATCCGGTGCCCCCGGCGAGGACGGCCGGGTGCTCAGATTTGATTCGTTACGAGTGGGTACGCTGTACTCTGAGCGTTACCCGCCATCGGATTGTCCCGTGACTGCAGGGCCCGGCGGGCGCTCACAGGGAGAATAAACAAAAAGAGAACATTCGGCAAGCAGAATATGCAGAATACTGCTGTATTCCACTGCTTGTCCCCGCATCCCAACGTGAGGAATCCCT
>NZ_DATGQG010000028.1:0-2508 GCF_035304305.1 Ferrovibrio sp. | reverse complement strand
GGCCATCGCCGTCACGGCGCCAGCGAAAAGCGGCCGGGCGGTGATGCGCGTGCGGCTGCGGAAGGGCCGCTCGACATAGCGCCAGGACAGTACCGCCAACCCTATAGACAGCAGTACCACGAGGCTCATCTGCAGGTTGCTGAGCGGATGGATGTTGATGTAGCCGGCGAAGACGATCAGCGGCCAGTGCCAGAGATAGAGCGAGTAGGAGATCAGCCCGGTGAGGACCAGCGGCTGCCAGGACAGCAGGCGGCTCACAATCGTGCCGCCCATCCCGGTGTCGGGACAGCCGGTATGAATCAGCAGGGCCGCGCCGAGCACCGGAAAAAGGGCGTTGACTCCGGGAAAGGCGGTATGCGCGTCGAAACGCAGAACCGCCCAGGCGATCAGTGCCATGCCGGCCAGCGCGAGCGCTTCGCGCAGCCAGCGGTGACCGATCGGGGCCAGGAGGCCGAGCGCCAGCAGCACGCCGGTCAGCAGCTCCCAGGCCCGGGTCGGGGCGAGATAGAAGGTGGAGCTCGGTTTGTGGATGGCACCCCAGGCACTCAGGGCGAAGGACAGCACCAGCACGGGCAGCAGCCACTGTACCCAGCGGCCCTTCAGCCAGCGGTGCACGATGATCATGAAGAGGGGGAAGACGAGGTAGAACTGCTCTTCCACCGACAGCGACCAGGTATGCAGCAGCGGCTTCACCGCCGCCGGGGTGTCGAAATAGCCGGCCTCCTGCCAGAACAGGATATTGGCGACGAACAGCGTGGCGGCGGCGGCGCTTTCACCGAAATCGCGGAAATCCGCCGGCATGAAGACGAAGGACGCGACCACCGCCGAGCAGGCGATGACGGTGAACAGGGCCGGAAAGAGACGGCGGATCCGCCGTTCGTAGAAATTCAGGATGGTGAAGCGTCCCTGGCGGATTTCCTCGGCGATGATGCCTCCGATCAGGTAACCGGAAATGACGAAGAAGATATCGACGCCGACGAAACCGCCGCTGAAGGTCTGGCTGCCGGCATGGAAGAGCACGACGGGAAGCACGGCGACGGCGCGCAGGCCGTCAATGTCTGGGCGATACTGCATGCAGGCCGGGACATCCTATTTGCGATTCCCTCCCCTTCTAGGCGACTTTGCGTCGCATGCCTGCGGCTCTTCTGTGGCTTTCCCGTGATTTTCCCGCGCGTCGCCGGCGGACGATCGCCGGGATGACCGTTTTTTAATGCATCAGCGCGACAAGGGCTCTGCTAGGGAAAGACAACCCAATGCGGGCATCCGGAATCGGGAGAGATTTTCCCATGACGCGCTGTGCTGCCATCCTGTTCGCCCTCCTGCTTGCCGGCGGGAGCATCCTCGCCGACGCGGCGGTTCACGACGCTAGGGCGCAGAATGCCGCCGATCCCTCCGAATGGATGCTGCAGTTCCTCGGACAGGCGGCGCATCAGACCGAAGCCGCCTACAAGGCACTGAAGGCCGAAACCCATCTGGGCCATGTCGGCGGGGCCCTGCCGGAAATTCTTTACGAGGCGCACCGCTCCTATGTGAACGGCCATGGCCCTGCCCAGGGCTACGAGATCGTTTCCGAGCAGACGCTCGGCCACCGGCTGCGCCGCGTCACCGCGGTGATGCATTACCCCAAGCACCCGCAGCTTTTCGTGGCGGATTTCTACCGCCAGACGCCCGCCGAGGGCTGGAACCTGATCGCGCTGAGGATCGAGACCAACAGCCTGAATTTCCCCTGGCAGGACCTGCCGAAGGACGAACCCGTCGCCGCCGCGGCCGGCGAAGAGCGCCGCGCCGCGCGCTGACCCGCCTCAGTCGACGATGAAGAGTTTCGCGCCGGTCTCGGTGCGCGAGCGGTGTGGCTCGGCATTGTCGGCCACCTGGTAGGACTGGCCGGCCTTCAGGGTGAAGACGCGGCCGTCTTCCAGCTCGGTCACCAGCTCACCGTCCAGCACCAGCAGAATATGCCCTTTCACGCACCAGTGGTCGGCCAGATAGCCGGGGGTGTATTCCACCATGCGCACGCGGATGCCGCCGAAGGTCTGCGTCCGCCAGATGGCGGAACCGGTTTCGCCCTTGTGATGGGTGGGTTCGATTTTCGACCAGTCGGTGGTGCCGAAGGGAATATTGGACATCTGCATGGGAGGCGCTCCTGATCGCTGCCTTTTACGGGCAGCCCGGGGCGGAATCCAGCCCCGGAATGTCGGCTGACAATGTCCGGCGCTTCTCTGCCCGGCCGGATATGCGTAAACCTCTGGCATGGAATCTTCTTCCGACAGACCGCAGGTGGCCGTGATCGGCGGCGGCCCGGCCGGCCTCATGGCCGCCGAGGTGATCGCCGGCGCCGGACTGCCGGTCACCGTCTTCGAGCGCATGCCGAGCCTCGGGCGCAAATTCCTCATGGCCGGGCGCGGCGGGCTGAACCTCACCCATTCCGAGCCAATCGGGCGGTTCGTGACCCGTTACGGCGCGGCGAGCGGCTGGATGAAGCCGCTGCTCGAGGCCCTTCCGCCGGCG
>NZ_DATGQG010000027.1:0-29010 GCF_035304305.1 Ferrovibrio sp. | reverse complement strand
TAGTGATAAAGACCTGTTTCAGGCTCTGAATGATTTCGAGGTTGGCCTGAGACGGAGACGTGCTGCCAATGCCATCAACATCAAGCCGTCGTTTTATGGAATGGAGATCGACGTGCGACAGTTCATATCCGCTATCCGTGGCCGTAGGAACTAGGTTTCGCCTTACGCACCCACCTAGACTGGACCTGATGCTCTGAGCTATGTTGTCCATCGTGACCAACAGGCGTTTTGTACAACGTTTTCGCCGTTTTTCTGAGTCGCTTCAGCAACATAGCTGAACGGCTATTCCCCTCTCTCCGGGGACGCCAGCCGCTTCCGCCATCACTCCCCAATCTCCCTGATCACCCGGCACGGATTGCCGGCTGCCAGCACGCCCTCCGGAATGTCGCGCGTCACGACTGAGCCTGCGCCGATGATCGCGCGGTCGCCGATGCGCACGCCGGCGAGGATCAGCGCGCCGCCACCGACCCAGACATCCTCGCCGATCTCGATCGCCCTGCCGTATTCCCGGCTGCGGCGCTGTTCCGCGTTCAGCGGATGCAGCGGCGTGAGGATCTGCACGCCGGGGCCGAACAGCGTGAAGCTGCCGATGCGCACCGGGCAGACATCGAGCACCACGCAGTTGAAGTTGAAGAAGACGCGCTCGCCGAGCTCGATATGGGCGCCGTAGTCGCACCAGAAGGGCGGCTGCATCCAGACGCTGTCGCCGCCCCGGCCGAACAGCTCGCGCAGGATCTGCCGCCGCGTATCGGCTTCCGCATCGGCGGTGGCATTCAGCGCGCGGCAGAGGTCGCGGGCATTGGCGCGGGCGGCGACGAGATCCGGATCCATCGGATCGTAGAGCTCGCCGGCCAGCATCTTCGCCGTCTCGCTGCCCGGCCGCACCATCCGCCGCCCGCCATCGTCCTTCATGCCCTGCTCCCTGTTGCCCGTGCGGGATCAACCGCGCCGGCAGGGAATGGTTCAGCCCGCGGCCGGGCGTCTGCGGCTCATGCCTGGCGCAGCACGTAGTCGCGCAGGGAATCGGCTTCCAGCCGCACCTCGTCGAGCAGGTATTTCACCACGTCGAGCATGGTGACGATGCCGCAGAGCGCGCCGTTTTCCGTCACCGGCACATGGCGGATGCGGCAGCGGTTCATCAGCTCGTAGGCCGCCGTCATCGGCTCGGCGATGTCGCAGGTATAGACCACGCGGTGCATCAGCGCGCCGACCGGCAGCCGCATCAGCTCCTCGCAGGGCCGCTGCCGCAGGAAGCGGACGATGTCGCGCTCGGACAGGATGCCGCGGATGCTGCGGCCGTCATCGGTCACCACCAGAGCGCCGGCATCGTCGAGCTCGAGCTGCTCGATGGCGTCGGCCACCCGCGCATCCGGACGGATGGTGGGAACGAAGGCGCCCTTGCGGGACAGCAGTTTCCGGATCGTCATGGCACGCACACGGATCGGCCGGCCTGCGGGACGGCCATGCGGAAGCGGTCGGCGTAGCTTTTCGGCCGCAGGCGCCGCTGCTGCGGCAGCCGCGCCACCACCCGCCAGCCGCGGCGCCGGGCGAAGGCGGCGGCGCTTTCCAGGCTGGGAAAGCGCAGGCGGAGCGACGGCCGCGGATCGCGCGCCGAGGTCCAGCCCATCAGCGGCTCGATGCGCTGCGGATCGGCGGAGTCGAATTCCAGCACCCACTCATCCTCCCGCGCGCGGCCGGACTGGGTCGCCGCGCGGCAGGGCCGGAAGACATGCACGACCGGGCGCCTGTCGTCGCGGCCCGCGTCGCCGAAGTCCGACGCGGCGGGCGGCGCATTGCGCGGCCAGAGGGGCGGCATCATCGCCGCCCCGGCATCAGGCTGCATCATGGCCGCCTCCGTCAGTGACGGCCGTTGATCGCGATGCGCCGCGAGCGGGCCACGGCGCGCGCGGTCTTCGGCAGGGTGATGTCCAGCACGCCGTTGCGGAAGCTGGCGCTCACCTTCTCCTCGTCGATCTCGGCCGGCAGCGGAATCCGGCGCTCGAAGCGGCCGTAGAAGCGCTCGCTGAAATGCCGCCCGTCATCCTCCTGGCGCTCGGCGCGCTTCTCGCCGCGCAGCACCAGCATGTCGTCCTCCAGCCGGAGCTCGACATCCTTCTCCTCCATGCCGGGCAGCTCGGCGCAGATGCGGATCTCGCGCTCGCTGTCGCTGATCTCGACATGCGGCCAGCCGCCGGACCAGCTGGCCAGCGGCGCGAAGGCGCCGCCGTCGAAGCTGCGGAAGACATCGTCGAAGAGACGGTTCACCTCGCGATGCAGGGCGAGGAAGGGGCTGTATTCCGCAGCCCAGGCCGGCTCGCGGTCGCCGCGATAGGGAACCGGCCGGCCCTGCCGGCGGCCCCAGGGCAACAGGTCACGGGGCAGCAGGTCGCGGGAGAACAGATCGCGGGGAATGAGATCACGGACATTCATGACTGAACCTCCATCGGCAAGTCCGGTTGAGGGAAAGCGGCCGGGCCGGGCGCGAAGGCCGCGCCGGCACCGGCGCGCGCATGCGGACGCGCGGCGCGATGCGCGGGCGGCAAGGCGCCTGATGGCTGCGGTCAGGCCGCCTGTTTCTCGCTGGTGATCCGGGCCGGGCCGGTGCCGCCGCCGGTCTGGATCTGCAGGCGGCGCGGCCGCATCGCCTCGGGCAGTTCGCGCACCAGCGAAATGGTGAGCAGGCCGTTGGCCAGCTCGGCGCCGGTCACCTTCACGTATTCCGCCAGCTCGAAACGGCGCTCGAAATCCTCCTGCGGCAGGCTGCGGTAGAGGAATTCGCCCTCGCCGTCATCGCTGCGGCGGCCCTTCACGCTCAGCACGTTGTCGGACTGCGTGACCTCGAGATCGGCGTCGGTGAAGCCCGGCACCGCCATGCGCAGGCGGTATCGGTCGTCGCTGTATTTCAGGATGTCGTAATACGGCCAGGCCGGTTCGGCCGTCTGCTCCAGCGCGGCGCGCAGCACTTCGAAAAGGCGGTCGAAACCGATGCTGGCGCGATAGAGCGGCGAAAGATCGCTGGACTGTCTCATAGCCATATCCTCCGATGAGCAACATGGATACGAGGAGCGCGGCCAAGAAGCGCACGCTCCCTGACTGCTGCCGGCCCCGTCGCGGGCACCGGCATGACACATCTGGAAGCGGACGGCGCCGATTCAAGAGGGGCGCGTCAAGAGGGGCGCGGCTACTCCGCCGCGGTCGCCTGCTTCGTGCGGCCTTCGCAGTTGATCAGCCAGGGAATGCCGAAGCGGTCGGTGACCGAGCCGAATTTCTCCGCCCAGAAGGTTTCCGCAAGCGGCATCTTCACCTCGCCGCCCTCGCTGAGCGCGGCGAACAGCCGCTCGGCCTCCTGCGGCGTGTCGACATTCAGCGTCATCTCGATGCCGCCGGCGGGGCGGTACATGGCGGGCGGCACGTCGGACGCCATGATCACCGTGTTTCCCAGCGCCATGCGGGCATGCATGATCTTCGCATCCCAGCCTGCGGGAAAGTCCATGCCGGCGCAGCCCGGCTGGTCGGCCTGGTCGGACGGCATCGGCGGCGCCTCGCCATAGGTCAGGCGGAACTCGACCCTGCCGCCGAGATGGCGTTCGTAGAAGTCCAGCGCCTCGGCGCAGTTGCCGTTGAAGTTCAGATAGGCATTCAGCTGCATCGCGATCTCCCTGGTCGGCCCGGCTCGGGCACCTGCATCGGACAGTCAGCCCAGCGCGCGCAGATCCGCGCGCAGGCCATCGATGTCGCTGTTCCCCAGCAGCGCGTCGATCTCTTCATGGGTGCGCGTCCAGATCGGCAGGGCGCGCGCGAGCAACCGGCGGCCGGCCTCGGTGAGGCTCAGCAGCCGCAGGCGGCGGTCGGTCTCGTCGCTGCCGACCCGCAGCAGGCCACGGCGCTCAAGCGGCTTCAGGTTCGCGGTCAGCGTCGTGCGGTCCATGGCCAGCAGGCTGCAGATCTCGGCCATCCTGGCGGGGCGAGGGCGGTTCAGCGACATCAGCAGCGAGAACTGCCCGTTAGTGAGATCGAGCGGCCGCAACGCCTCGTCGAAGCGCCGCGCCACCGCGCGGGCGGCACGCTGCACATGCAGGCAGAGGCAGCGGTCGCGCACATAGGCGGTCGTCTCGTAGCTGAGGGCGGCGGCTGGCTTTGACATGGGCCAATTATGTTGATATCAACGTATTCAGTCAAGCCGCTCCGTACCGATGAGGGAGAGACACGCCATGCAGTATGTCGACGGTTTCGTTCTGCCGGTGCCGAAGAAGAAGCTCGCTGCCTATCGCCGGATGGCGCGGCGGGCGGGAAAGATCTGGCGCGAGCATGGCGCGCTGGAATTCCGCGAATGCGCCGGCGACGACCTCAATGTGAAGATGGCGCTGCCCTTTCCCCGCGGCATCAGGCTCAAACCCGGCGAGACCGTGGTGTTTTCCTGGATCGGCTTCCGCTCGAAGGCCCATCGCGACCGGGTGAACAGGAAGGTGATGGCCGATCCCCGCATCGCCCGGCTCTGCCCCGACCCGGACGCCATGCCCTTTGACGTGAAGCGCATGATGTGGGGCGGCTTCAGGACGATCGTCAGCGCCTGATCCGCCGGCCGGCGCGCTGCCCCGGATCGGTCACGTGCGGAACCGGCGGAAGCGCGCCATGTTACCTGTGAAATGCGTCGCGTTGCCCTGATATCGGGCCTCACCCTGGCCGGGCTGGCCGGGCTTGTGCTGCTGGCTGCTGCGGCCGGGCTGGTCTGGGTGTCGCGCGGCGATCTCGCGCCGCAGCTCTCCCGCCTTGCCGCGTCGCAGCTCGGCCGTGATGTCAGCGCCGACAGCATTACCTTCCGGCCCGGCTTTCCCGCGAAGCTCGAGATCCGCAATCTGCGCGTCGCCAATGCCGACTGGGCCAGGGCACGCGGCAGCGACGACGCCATGCTGCGGCTGGAGCGACTTTCGGCCGAGATCGACCTGACGGCCCTGCCCGGCGGCCTGCTGCGCTACGGGAGGCTGGAGGCATCCGGCCTGCGCGTGACGCTGGAGCGCGATGCCGACCGCACCGGCAACTGGCGCTTTGACGGCCTGGGCGACGCCGCGCCGTCGGGCGGACTCGCGCTGGTGCCGGCGAACCGCAGCCAGTTTCCCGAACTGCGCGACTTCGCCCTGAGCGATGCCGAAATCCGCTACCGCACCAGCAGCGGGCAGTGGCTGCGCATCGGCCTGCGCGACGCGCTGATCCGCGCCCGCGATGGCGATGCGCCCGTGCTGCTGCAGATCACCGGCAGCTACAACGATGCGCCGCTGGCGCTGGAGGGCCGCACCGCGCCGGTCAGCGTGCTGCGCGACGCCACGAAGCCTTTCGAGGCCGCCTTCACCATCACGGGCGACAACCTGCGCGCCGATTTCGGCGGGCTGATCGACCGGCCGCTGGATTTCGACGCGGTGCAGGGACGGCTGAGTCTCGAAGCCGGGCTGCTGTCCTCGCTGCTGCGGCTGTTCGGCGCGGAGATGGCGCTGCCCGTGCCGCTGACCGTCGTGGGCGGGCTGAGCCGCGACGGCGATGCATGGCGGCTCGACGACCTGCATGGCGCCATCGGCGGCCAGGATGTTTCCGGCATGCTGGCGCTTACCGAAGGCACGGCCGGCGCGGGCGACGCCATCGAGGCGAAGCTGCAGATGCCGGAGCTGACGCTCGATCCGCTGCTCGCCGCGCTGCCGGACAGCGGCGAACCGTCGCTGCAGCTGGACGCCGATCCCGCCGCGGCGCGCATCGCGCTCGAACTCGATACGAAGAAGCTGCTGTACCGCAACTGGCGGCTGGCGGATCTCTCGACGGCCTTGCACACGGAGCCCGGCAGGCTCGAGCTGCAGCGCCTGTCGGCCGCCTTCGCCGGCGGCCAGCTGCAGGCCAGCGGCAGCGCGCGCGCTGAGAAGGGCATCACGCATCTGCGCGCGCGGGGCCATCTCGCCGGCGCGGACGCGGCGCGGCTGGCCACGGCGCTGGGCGCGGCGGAGGAGCCGATTGCCGGCCGGCTGACGGCCGGGGCCTTCGTCGAGATGCAAGGCCGCAACTGGGCGGAAGCGCTGCGCGTCAGCCGCGGGCATCTGGTGACGGTGATGCAGGACGGCCGCATCGACCGCGCGCTGCTGGAACAGGCCTCCACCGATCTGCGGGCGCTGTTCCGCCACCGCGACGGCCGGGCGCCGCTCGACTGCCTGCTGGCCGTCGGCACGCTGCAGAACGGCGAGGTGGCGCTGACGCCGCTGCGCCTGCACGCGCCGGGCGCGCAGCTCAGCGGCGGCGGCATCGTCGATCTGATCGGGCGGAGGCTGGATGTGGTGCTGCGCTCGGATACGAAGGCGAGCGGCTTCTTCGCGCTGGACGTGCCGCTGCGCTTCCAGGGCAGCTTCGACGCCATCCGCGTGCGGCCGACCACCGCGCAGGCCACGCTGCCGGCGCTGGATGCGCAGATCGCCGTCGACGCGCTGCCGCCGGCCCTGCAGCAGCTGGCCGGCGGCAATGCGTGCTTCGGATAGCGGGAAGGTTTACTGCGGGCGCTTCGGCACCTGGCCGCCGCGCAGCTGGTACATCAGCAGATCGCCGCTGTAACGGCCGATCTCGGTGGCGGCCTGTTCGGCATCGGCCGCCAGCGCGCGCATCTCTTCCATCTTGTCGTCATACTGGCTGGCCAGCGCGGCATCGTGCCCGTTCAGGCGGCGCGTCTTGTTCAGGCGCGACAGCTCGGCCTCGCAGGCCTGCTTGGCGGCGCAGAGCCTGTGCTGGCGCGACACCGCGTCGGCGATGCGCTGCTGCAGCATGCGGAAATCCTCCGGCGTTTCCGGCTGTGATGCCGGCCCGCCCTGCCGGGTCTGCGATTTCACGGAAGCGGAAACGGGTTTGCGCGGCGGGGGCAGCGAACCGGGGGACGGACGGGGCATGGATCTGGAAACCTCTCTCAACACGAAACTTCGGGGTAAAACTGCCGATTCCGGTTCCGCCTCCTGACGGGAGAGGGAACCGGCCGCTGTCGTTTCTGACGTTTCTGCAATGTCGCGGCCGCCGGCGCTGACGCTCTGCGGGCCCAGGCCCACTGCGGCGCGTCATGGATACAACCCCCGCCGCGCCGCCCGGTTCCCTCGCAAAGGAACCGGATAGCCGCTTCTTTGTTGGGAAAGCGCGCTGTCTGAGGGGCTTTAAGCGGATGAAGAGGCCGGCGACCGAAAGCGAAGCTGCCGCCATCGAGGCAATTCCGGCCGGCCGGGACGCCGCGCACCATGCCGGCCTCACCTATGTCAGCGACACCGATCCCGGCTTCACGCGGCGACGCGCGGGAAAGGGCTTCGTCTACTGCGATCAGACCGGCAGGACTCTGCGCGACCGCGCCACTTTGGACCGCCTGCGCGCGCTGGTGATCCCGCCGGCCTGGACCGAGGTGTGGATCTGCCGCGACGGGAACGGCCATCTGCAGGCGACGGGCCGCGATGCGCGCGGCCGCAAGCAGTATATCTACCATCCCGATTTCCGCAGTTCGCGCGAGGCCAACAAGTACGAGAGCCTCGCCGCCTTCGCGCGGCTGCTGCCGCAGATCCGCGACAGGCTGGAGCGCGACATGGCCAGGCCAGGACTGCCGCGCGAGAAGGTGCTGGCCACCATCGTGCATCTGCTGGAAACCACGCTGATCCGCATCGGCAATCTGGATTACGCGAAGCAGAATGGCAGCTACGGCATCACCACCCTGCGCGACCACCATGTGGAAGCCAATGGCGCCGAACTGCGCTTCGACTTCCAGGGCAAGAGCGGCAAGCACTGGCGGCTGCGGCTGCGCGACCGCCGCATAACGAAAATCGTGAAGGCCTGCCAGGACCTGCCGGGGCAGCATCTCTTCCAGTATCTCGATGCCGATGGCGGGCGGCAGAGCATCACGTCGTCCGACGTGAACGCATACCTGCGCGAGATCACCGGCGGCGAGATCACCGCGAAGGATTTCCGCACCTGGGGCGGCACGCTGCTGGCCGGACTGGCCCTGCAGGCCTTCGCCGCGCCGGCCAGCAGGCGCGAGGCGACCAGGAACCTGCGCGCCACCGTGATGCAGGTCGGCGAGCGGCTGGGCAACACGCCGACCATCTGCCGCAAATGCTACATCCACCCGGCGGTGATCGAGTCCTACGAGGCCGGCGCGCACCGGCTGAAGATCCGCCCGCCGCGCGGACGCGCCATGGCGGGACTGAAGCCGGAAGAACAGGCGCTGCTGGCGCATCTCGAGGCCGCATCGCGGCGGGCGCGCCGGGAGGCCGGCCGGGGCAGCCGGCAGGGCGGACAGAATGGCCGGCGCGGCGCGCCGGCGTGACGGCGCCGCCGGGAAGGGGCCGGTGGTGGAGTCGAGCACGTTGCGCCGGGTGTCCTATTCCGGCGCGGCGCGGGTGCTGACGCTGACCTTCACCTCCGGGCGCATCTACGCCTATTACGACGTGCCGCCGCGCATCCATGCCGGGCTGATGCGGGCAGACTCCAAGGGCCGCTATTTCAACCGCCATATCCGGCCGCGTTTCGCCTATCGGTGCCTGCGCTGAGCCGCGCTTCTGCAACCCGTGGCGGGAGAATTTCCGTTGGGGAAGATTTTTGCAGGAATTGTGGAACGGCCGACGACGGCGGGCGTTGCAGGGCTACAAACCTCACGGAGGAGAAGAAAAGACGGGGGCAGCTTTCTCGGGGAGAAGTGCCATGCAGATGCCCGCACTCCTGGTCGCCATCCTGCTTGCCGGCGGCAACCCGGTCTGGGACCAGCAGAAGCCGCAGATGGTCTGCACCGACCGGGCCGTCGTCGCCGACGCCGTCCCGTCCGGCGCCAAAGCACCGAAGCTCAGCGTCATGCCCGCCTGCCGCAAGGCCGGCGAACCGGTGGCCGAGATCGCCGCACCGGCACCGGTGGAGTCGCGCTAGGCGCGACAGGGCAGCAGATCGCCGTTACCACGTTCATCCTCGGGCCTGGCCGGGGGATCTCGCCCAATCCTGCCCGCCCTGCCCGCGCTGCTCGCGTGACGCGCGAGCATGACGGACCTCCATGGACAATGCGATCGCATCCCCCGGGCAAAAAGATGACGGGCATTTGCATGCCCGTCGAGTTGGGGGGAAGAAAGAATGGAGGAAGAAACGCCGGCGCGGCGCACCGCGCCGGTAAACGCTAGGCCAGCGGCGGCCGTCGGCCGGTCACCAGATGGGCGATCAGGCTGATGACGAAGACGGCCAGGAAGATGAAGAACAGGATCTGCGCGATGCTGGCGGATGCGGCGGCAATGCCGGTGAATCCGAACAGGCCGGCAATCAGCGCCAGGATGAAGAAGATCAGGGCCCAGTAGAGCATGGTTTACTCCTTATCCGGTTTATCCGGTCGTCCGCCGCGACTGCCCGCTGAAGCGGTGCGGCATTGATGGCAGGAACACGACACCGGACGTTTTGTGCCGCGACGGATCGCGGCGGTTTTCCGCTGGTCACAGCCCAAGTCCGCCCGGCAAGGGGCCCGCTGCCTTTTTCGCCCGCATTGCCCGGCACCGGCCACCATCCGGTCGCAGCCCTGCGGCCCTTTCCCCGGCAACGCAGACGCATCATCTCGTCGCCATGAACCGGCGTGCTGTCCTGTGGCTCATCGCGATTCCGCTGATTACAGGCGTGATCGCCGTATCGTGGCAGCAGGGCTGGCTGCGGCCGCCGCCGGCCTATGATCCCTTCGCGCCGCTGCATCTGCACGACCGCCCCACCTTCGTGACCGCGTGGAAGCTGCTGCGCCTGTCGCGGCCGGAAGACTGCCGCGCCGCGCTTGCGACGTCTCAGCTGCAGACCCTGCCCGTGTCCGACCGCGAGATGACGGCGGAGTGCCGGCTGGAGCATGCGGTGCGCGTCGGCGCCACGGGCTCGGAAACCGGTCTGCGCTTCAATGCCTCCTTCCTGGCGAGCTGTCCGCTGGCGGTGGCCTGGGCGATGTTCGAGCGCCATGCGCTGCAGCCGCTGGCGCAGCAGCATTTCGGTGCGCGCGTGACGCAGCTGCATCATCTCGGCAGCTATGCCTGCCGCAACGTGCGTGGCGGCACCAGACGCAGCGAGCATGCGCGCGCCAATGCCTTCGATCTCGCGGCGCTCACACTGTCAGACGGAAAACGGATCTCGCTCAGCGGCCACTGGCGCGGCAGGGATGCGGCGGCGACGCCTGAAGCGGCTTTCCTGCGCGACCTGCGCGACGGCGCCTGCCGCTTCTTCCGCACCGTGCTCGGCCCCGACTACAACGCCGCCCATGCCGACCACCTGCATCTCGACATGGGCGGATTCAGTATCTGCCGGTAGCCGCATATCGTCGCTCCCGCTAAAGCGGGAGCCCAGAACAGCCATTGCCGGATTCCCGCTTTTGCGGGAGCGACGAAGGGAATCTATTTGACCCGGAACGGCAGGTTGGCCGTGGCCGCCGCGCCCTTGCCGTCGCGCACGGTGGCGAACAGGCGGTAATTGCCCGGCTGCAGGCCGGCGATGCTGACGCCCTTCGGGCCCGGATCGCGCAGGCTCTGCGGGAAGGCCTGCGGCACCGTCTCGGCATCGCCGAATTTCTTGTTCTCGGTGCTTTCGGCCATCACGGTCCAGACCACGCCGACCTGGTCGCCGTCGGGATCCTCCACCGCGATCTCGGCGCGGACGGTGGCGTCCTTGGCCCATTCGTTCTCCTGGGCGAATTTCAGCGACAGGATGCGCGGCGCGCGGTTGCCGTTCGGCGTCGCGCCGCCCCAGTGATGCGCCAGCACCTCGGCGCTGCGCGTCCATTCGCCGTTCTGCAGCAGCAGGCTGTGCCAGGTCGGCGTCACTTCCTGCTTCTGGCCCCAGTAGAAGACGATCTGGCCCTGGGTCTTGTCGCGCAGATGCTCGAGCGCGCGCGCCAGCAGCACGGCCTTCTCGCCGCTGGTCGGTTCGATCGGCGCGCCCCAGTTGGTGCGCGGAGCCGCCCATTGCCCGAGCGGACCCATCTCGGTGATCACCAGCGGGCCCTTCCAGCCCTGCGCGCGCACGCGGTCGGGCACGGTATGCAGCGCCTCGCCGTAGGAGTTGACGCCGAGCACCTGGATGCTGGGCGCCAGCTTGCGCAGCTTCTCGATCTTGTCGGTGCCGGTTTCGGCAAGGACGGCGATGGTGGGATGCTTCGGATCGCGCTGGCGCACCAGCCTGGCGGCCTGCTCGATCGCCGGCCAGACGGCGGCGGCATCCGGCAGCTCGGCCTCGACCTCGTTGCCGATGCCCCACATCAGCAGGGCCGGGTGGTTCTTGTAGCGGTCGACGAATTCCTCGAGCTTCTTCATCAGCGGTCCGACCTGGGCCGGATCGCTGTAGTCGAAGCCGCGGCGCGGATGCTCCATCCAGAAGCCGGCGATCACCTTCAGCCCGTGCTTCTGCGCCTCGTCGAGCACGAAGCCGGTTTCGTCGCCATAGGTGCGGATGGTGTTGGCGCCGAGCTGTTTGAGCAGCCCCATGCGGCTCTGGCCGGCCGCGCCCTGCACGATGAAGGGCTTGCCGTCGACCAGGATGCGATCGCCCTGGATGGCGACCTGGGTGACCGGTAGCTGCGCGGCGGGCGCCTGGGCACGGGCCGGGCCCGCGACGGCCGTCAGGGCGACGGCGAGCGCGAACAGGCCGGTCAGGGTGACATGGCGGAGGGCGCGGCGGCGAGGCCGGAGAGCGGGGCGAGGCATGGCGGGAGACTCTTGCCGGAAGCCTGGTGCAACGCAAGCGACATGGCGGTGGTCATTTCATGGCTCAGTGATGTGGGGTCGAAACCCGCGCCGTGCAAGATGCCGGCGCCGCCGGTGGCTGCCCGCTGCCACGGCGACGACACTTGGAGCGGCACGGGGCTTGCGCTAGCTTGGCCTGCTTTTCCGCCCGATTGCCGGTATTTCCATGCAGCGTCTCGAATCGCTCCTTGAACGCACCCTGTTCGCCAGCCGCTGGGTGATGGCGCCCTTCTATCTCGGGCTGGCCGTCGGCATCGTCCTGCTGCTGGTCAAGTTCCTGCAGGAACTGTTCCATGCGGTGAGCCATGCCTTCAGCATGAGCGAAAGCGAGATGGTGCTGTCGATCCTCGCGCTGATCGACCTCTCGCTGGCCGCCAACCTGCTGCTGCTGGTGATCTTCTCCGGTTACGAGAATTTCGTCTCCAAGCTGGATATCGGCGAGCACCGCGACCGGCCGGAATGGATGGGCAAGATCGACTATTCCGGCATGAAGCTGAAGCTGATCGCCAGCATCGTGGCGATCTCGGCAATCCAGCTGCTGCGCGCCTTCATGAACATCGAGAACCGCGACAGTACCGAACTGGCCTGGCTGGTCGGCATCCACATGACCTTCGTGGTCTCCGGCGTGCTGCTCGCCTTCATGGACCGGCTGACCGAATCCGCCGAAGGCCATGGCAAGGATCCGCATATCCCCGCGGGCACCCAAGTGGCCGAAGGCACGGTGATCGAGCATGGCGAGGCGCCGGAGACGCGCGAGGCCGGGGCGGCCGGCAGGGCCAGAGACTGATCCATGCCGAAACGGGCCGCTGCCGTCGTGCTGCTCGGCCTGCTTGCCGCCGGTTGCGCTCCGTCGTCCGGGCCGATCTATGTCGTCTCGCCGCAGGCGGTGCAGAAGCCCTGGCCCGACACCCTGCCGCATCTCGACCGCCGCGGCGCGGTACTGACCCGCTTCGATCCGCAGCGCTCGGTCTTCACGCTGGCGCTCGGCGGCGCGCTGGTGGATTACCGCCAGGGCGTGGCGCGCGGCTTCCGCGACGCCTTCGCCGCCGATTTCAACGCCGTGGCCGCCGATCCCGAACAGCCTTACTCGGCGCTGCTGCGGGCAGCCGATGGCTCGCGCGTGCAGCTGCTGCGCGCGCAGTCCGGCGACGAGTCCAGGCCCGTCCTGCTGGATGCCTCGGCGGCGGCCGTGATCGCCCTGCCGCGCGACCCGGCGCGCATCGATGCCTTCGCCGCCACGGTGAAGGCGGGAGGCCGCCGGCCGGTCTGGGCCCTGCTGCCGGTCCATGCCAGTGAAGACTCGCCGCTGCCCGATCCGGCCGCGGCGCAGGCGCTCGCCTTCGCCGCGATCCTGCATGGCGCCAGCGGCCTGATCTGGCAGGGCGAGGACAATTACGCCGCGCGCAATGCCGGCATGATCGGCATTTCCCCGGCGCCGCAGCTGGATTACGGCATCCGCACCGCCGATGCGGGCAGCGCGCCGCCGCGCATCGCCACGCCCGCCGAGGCCGCCGCGGCGAAACGGCTGTGGCAGGCCGTGGCGCAGCTCAACCGCCGCATCGCGCGGCTGCAGTCGGCGCTGCTGCAGCCCGACGCGATGCAGGCCTACGAGGTGGCGGTCGAGGCGAGCGAGCCGGATCGCGGCCGGCCGGCGGCGCCGGTGCGCACGATCCTGCGCCCCTGGGAAGGCGGCCTGCTGCTGATCGCGGTCAACATCGATTCCGCCAGCCATGCCGTCCGCATCGGCTTTCCCCGCCCGCTGCAGGGCGCGACGCGCGGCCCCGGCGACGAGGGTTTCGGGCCGCTCGACGCCGACCTGGCGCGCGGCCTGCTGCATGACCGCATCGAGGGTCACGGCCTGCGGCTGTACCGCATCCTGCCCTGATGCCTGCTATTTAGGCAGTCTGCCGCCGAGCGGGTATGAGCGGGCGCAAAGCCGGGGCTTTTGCAGTCCAACAACCCGGCATGCTTCTTGCGAACCGCTTCTTCGTCTGTCTCTGAAGCGAGGTTCGCCATGCATGCCTTCTCCCGCCGCACCATCCTTGCCGCCGCTGCCGCGGCGCTGACCCTGTCCTTTCAGGCCACCGCCGCCCGCGCCGAAGCACTGGACGACATCGTGAAGGCCGGCGTGATCCGCATCGCCGTGCCGCAGGATTTCCCCCCCTTCGGCAGCGTCGGCACCGACCTCAAGCCGCAGGGCTATGACATCGACATGGCGCAGCTGATCGCTGACCGGCTGAAGGTGAAGCTGGAACTGGTGCCGGTCACCTCGGCCAACCGCCTGCCCTACCTGCAGACCAGGAAGGTGGACCTGGTGATCTCCTCGCTGGGCAAGAATGCCGAGCGCGAGAAGGCGATCGACTTCACTTCCGCCTACGCGCCGTTCTTCTCCGGCGTGTTCGGCCCGGCAAAGTCGGCGGTGAAGGCCGCCGCCGACCTGAAGGGCAAGACCATCGGCGTTACCCGCGGCGCGCTGGAAGACCTCGAGCTGACCAAGATCGCGCCCGAAGGCACCGACATCAAACGCTTCGAGGACAACAACACGACCATGACGGCCTTCCTCTCGGGCCAGACCGAGCTGATCGCCACCGGCAATGTCGTGGCGGCGGCGATCATCGCGCGCAATCCGCCGAACAAGCCGGAGACCAAGTTCATCATCAAGGAATCGCCCTGCTATATCGGGCTGAACAAGAACGAGCCGAAGCTGAAGGCGAAGGTCAACGAGATCATCGCGGCAGCCAGGGCCGACGGCGCGCTGAACAGGATCAGCCTGAAATGGCTGGGCCAGCCGCTCACCACCGATCTGCCGAGCTGAAACATACCCTCATCCTCCCGCCGCGTTGTGGCGGACTCCTCCCTCTCCCTCGGGGAGAGGGACCGAGGGTGAGGGCCTTCGCCGTACGATGACCTACACCTTCCACTTCGCGGATGTCTTCGCCTATGGCGACCTGCTGCTGCGCGGCGCCTGGCTGACCATCCAGCTCAGCGCGGTTTCCACCGTGCTCGGGCTGATCGTCGGCATCCTCGGCGCGCTGGGACGCAATTCGCAGCATGCGCCGCTGCGCTGGCTGGCCGGGCTCTATGTCGAGCTGATCCGCAACACGCCCTTCATCGTGCAGCTCTTCTTCCTCTATTTCGGCCTGGCGCAGATCGGCGTGAAGATGACGGCGAACCAGGCCGCCCTGCTGGCCATGGTGATCAATCTCGGCGCCTACGCCACCGAGATCGTGCGCGCCGGCATCGACGCGATCGCCAGGGGCCAGTGGGAGGCGGGCCTCAGCCTCGCGATGACTCGCTGGCAGGTCTTCCGCCATGTCGTGCTGCTGCCCGCTCTGCAGAAGATCTATCCCGCGCTGACCTCGCAGTTCATCATCGTCATGCTGGGTTCCTCGGTGGTGTCGCAGATCTCGGCGGAGGAGCTGACCTTCGCCGGCAACTTCATCCAGTCGCGCAATTTCCGCAGCTTCGAGGTCTATTTCGTCATCACGGCGATCTACCTGCTGCTCAGCCTCGGCTTCCGCCAGGTCTTCCGCCTGATCGGCGCGCGCGTGTTCCGGCGGGCCTGACGGGATGGAGATCTGAGCCATGGCGCAGTTCACCTTCTGGGACATCCTGCGCAACCTGCTGCTGGCGACGCAGTGGACCATCCTGCTGTCGCTGATCGCCTTCATCGGCGGCGGCGCGGTCGGCCTGCTGGTCTGCGCCGCCCGCATCACGCGCCATCGCGCCGTGACCTGGGCGGCGCGGCTCTACATCGAGCTGCTGCAGGGCACGCCGTTGCTGATGCAGCTGTTCCTCTGCTTCTTCGGCCTGTCGCTGCTCGGCCTCGACGTGCCGCCGCTGGTTGCCGCCGCGCTGGCGCTGACGCTCTACACCTCGGCCTTCCTCGGCGAGATCTGGCGCGGCTGCGTCGAGGCGATCCCGAAGGGCCAGTGGGAAGCCAGCGCCAGCCTCGCGCTCTCCTGGCCCGAGCAGATGCGCTACGTGATCCTGCCGCAGGCGCTGCGCATCGCGGTGCCGCCCACCGTGGGTTTCGCCGTGCAGGTGGTGAAGGGCACGGCGCTCGCCTCGATCATCGGTTTCGTCGAGCTGACCAAGGCCGGCACCATGATCAACAACGCCACGTTCGAATCCTTCCTCGTCTACGGGCTGGTGGCCTTGCTCTACTTCGCCCTGTGCTTCCCGCTTTCGCTGCTCAGCCGCCGGCTGGAAAGGAGGCTCAATGTCGCTCGTACGGCTTGACGGCGTGGAGAAACGCTTCGGCGCGCTGCAGGTCCTGAAAGGCATCGACCTGAAGATCGAGTCCGGCCAGGTGGTGGCCATCATCGGCAGGAGCGGCTCGGGCAAGTCGACGCTGCTGCGCTGCATCAACGGTCTGGAGACCCATGACGACGGCCGCATCACCGTGGATGGCCGCGTCGTCGGCGAGGATGCGAAAGCCCTGCGCGACCTGCGCCAGAGCGTCGGCATGGTGTTCCAGCAGTTCAACCTGTTCCCGCACCTGAGCGCCGGCCGCAACGTGATGCTGGCGCCCATGGTGGTGAAGCATACGAGCGAACGCGAGGCGGAAGGCCTGGCGCGGGACTGCCTGGCCCAGGTCGGTCTGGCGGAGAAATTCGGCGCCTATCCCGAGCAGCTGTCGGGTGGCCAGCAGCAGCGCGTCGCCATCGCCCGCGCGCTGGCCATGCAGCCGAAGATCATCCTCTGCGACGAGATCACTTCGGCGCTCGACCCCGAGCTGGTGGGCGAGGTGCTGAAGGTGGTGAAGGACCTCGCCGAGCGCGGCATGACGCTGATCATGGTGACCCACGAGATGGGCTTCGCCCGCGAGGTGGCCGACCTGCTGGTCTTCATGCATCAGGGCCGGGTGCACGAGGCCGGGCCGCCGGCGCAGCTGTTCGACGCGCCGCAGACGGCGGAACTGCGCCAGTTCCTCGGCGCCGTGCTGTAGAGCCGGGTCCGCGCGCCTGATTTTCCGGGAACGATGATGCCGGCGGCGCTCAGCGCCGCGACAGCTGAAAACGGTCGCTGAGCTTTTCCGCGACATCGCCCGGCAGGGCATGGCTGTGGAAGGCATGCTGCAGTTCGTCGGCGAGCGATTTCGCTGCATCGGGCGATTTCGCCGCCCGCACCCGCACGGATTTGTTGCGATGGGTCGCCAGCACGAAGCTGGTATTGCCCGGAAAAGCGGGCACGAACGCGATATCGGCGTTGTAGAGACGCATAAGAACCCTCCCTGCCGCACTCAGGCTGGCGATGGTGTTGCAACGGTGCCGTGGATGAGTCCGTAACAACACCGGGGCGGGACGGTTCCCTCGTCACCGCAGTGGCAGCGGCAACAGACGCTGTTGCGCAACTACAACACTGCCGTCGAATCGACCGGAGCCGCCGATCCGACTCCGCCTGCCGATCGTTGTTGCGAGGCGCCGTGCCTGCGCGGCGCCACCAGGAGTGCAGTCTGCGTTCATCACATCGAGGTTTTCACATGCGTATTGCCCTTGCGGCTTCCCTTTCCATCCTGCTTGTCCTTCCCTTCGCCGTTGCCGATGCCACAGCCCAGACCCGCGCCAGCGACGAACTGCGCTGGGAGCAGTCCACCACCCTGCGCAGCGGCTGGTATGGCGGCATCACCGGCGGCTGGCTGATGCCCGAGGACACCGACGGCAACGGCGTTACCGTCGAACGCGATGACGGCTGGGGCCTGTTCCTCAATGCCGGCTATCGCATGCCGAACAACATCCGCCTGGAAGGCGAGCTCGGCTACAGCACCATGGATTTCAGCAAGGCACGCTCGGGCGGCGGCAGCGTCGGACTGGGCGGCGATGTCGACATGTATTCGCTGACCGGTGCCGCCTATTACGACATCCCGACCGGCACGATGCTGACGCCCTTCATCGGCGCCGGCGCCGGCGTGGTGCACCAGCGGCTCGACCGCGGCGCGGCGACGGTCGGCGGCGTCACCGTCGCGGCCGACGACGACAGCAGCACCGACTTCACCGCCTTCGCCGAGGCCGGCGTCACGGTGAAGCTGGCGCAGTTCGAGCTGGTGCCGTCCTACCGCTACCAGTGGATCAACGACGGCACCGACGGCTTCGACGATACCGAGATGCACATGCTGCGCCTCGGCCTCCGGCACTGGTTCTGATGCGCCACAACCGCAGGGGGGCCCCGGTGGCCCCTCTGCAGCGCGCATCTGTGTCCTTGCGGCAACAGCCTGCGGAAGTCACTGGCGGTGCAGCGGAAAATCCTTGCGGGTCGCCCGCTGCCTGCCTATCTAGCGTTTCTGTTCAGTGACCAGCAAACAACAACAAGGACTTCCCCATGCGTCGCCTTGCCCTTGCCGTGATCGCCGCCGCGGCCTTCGTCGCTCCCCCTGCCATGGCCGAGCAGCAGAAGCCGGGCTGGTACGGCTCCGTCGCCGGCTCCTGGCTGGTGCCGCGCGACTATGATGGCAGCGGCAGCTTCGACGAGGTGAAGACCTATAACGGCTACGGCTTCGCCCTCGGCGCCGGCTACCGCTATGGCAACGGCTTCCGCGCCGAGGCCGAGCTCGCCTACGGCAATGTCGAGAACGACCGCGTCACCCGCGACAATGCCGGCAGCACCAAGGTCGGCGGCGACATCGACATGTATTCGCTGACCGGCGCGGTCTATTACGACATCCCGGTCAATTTCGTCGTCACGCCCTTCGTCGGCGCCGGCGCCGGCATCGTCCACCAGCGCAACAGCCGCCCCGCCACCACCATCGGCGGCGCGACCCTGCCGGCCGGCGGCGACAGCACCGACCTGACCGCCTTCGGCGAGATCGGCCTGACCTACCAGCTCACCCCGGAGATGACGCTGGTGCCGTCCTACCGCTACCAGTGGATCAACGACGGCGAGCACGGCCTCGACGACACCGGCATGCATGTCGCCCGGCTGGCGCTGCATTACGGCTTCTGAGTTTTCCGGCAGAAGAGTCTGACGACGGCGGGGAGCGATCCCCGCCGTTTTTCATTGCGCGCGGCTTTCGAGATTCTCGAGGATCGGGCAGTCGGGCCGGTCGTCGCCATGGCAGGCGTTGGCGAGATGCTGCAGGCTGCGGCGCATCGCCTGCAGCTCGGCGATCTTCACCCCGAGCTCGTCGATATGGCGCAAGGCGATCTGCTTCACCGCCGCCGAGGGCCGGCTGCGGTCGCGCCACAGTTCGAGCAGCGCGCGGATATCCTCCAGCGAGAAGCCGAGATCGCGGGCGCGGCGGATGAAGCGCAGCATGTGCACGTCCTGCTCGCCGTAGACGCGGTAGCCGCTGCCGCTGCGCCCGGCCGGCGGCATCAGGCCGATGCTTTCGTAATAGCGGATCATCTTGGCGCTGACGCCCGAGGCCGCGCTCGCTTCGCCGATATTCATGTCACGCTCCTTCCGCCCGCCAGCGTTTCAGCAGCAGGGCATTGGTCAGCACCGAGACCGAGCTGAGCGCCATGGCGGCGCCGGCCAGCATCGGACTGAGCAGGCCGAAGGCGGCGAGCGGGATGCCGACCACGTTGTAGATGAAGGCCCAGAACAGGTTCTGCCGGATCTTGGCATAGGTAGCGCGCGCCACCGCTATCGCCTCCGGCACCAGGGCGGGATCGCCGCGCAGCAGCGTGATGCCGGCGGTCTGCATGGCGATGTCGGTGCCGGTGCTCATGGCGATGCCGACATCGGCCGAGGCCAGCGCCGGCGCGTCGTTGATGCCGTCGCCCACCATGGCGACCGCGCCGCCGACCTGCCGGCGCAGTTCGGCAATCAGTGCCGCCTTGTCCTGCGGCAGGATGCCGGCCTCGACGCGGTCGATGCCGAGCCTGGCCGCCACCGCCTCGGCGGCGCCGCGGCTGTCGCCCGACAGCATGATCGTCTCGATGCCCATCTCATGCAGGCGCGCGATGGCCGCAGCCGATGTCGGCTTGGCGTCGTCGCCGAAGGCAATGAGGCCGAGCAGCTTCGGCGCCGGCGCGGCTTCGGCCAGCCAGGACACCGTGCGGCCCTGGGCGGCCAGAGCGGCCGCGCGCTCTTCCAGCGCCGCGGCATCGATGCCGTGCTCGCGCAGCAGACGCGCATTGCCGAGGACGAGCAGGCGGCCGTCCAGCCTTGCCGAAATGCCCATGCCCGGCCAGTCACGGAAATCCTGCACCGGCAGCAGGGTCGCGTCGCCGGCCCTGCCGCGCAGCGCCTCGGCCAGCGGATGCTGCGATCCGGCCTGCAGGCTGGCGGCCTGCAGCACCAGCGCGGCATCGTCGCCGTCCAGCGCCACCGTGTCGGTGACGGCCGGCTGGCCCAGGGTCAGCGTGCCGGTCTTGTCGAAGGCCACGGCCTTCAGGTTGCGCGCCTGCTCCAGCGCCTCGGCATCGCGCACCAGGATGCCGTGCCGGGCGGCGACGCCGGTGCCGACCATCAGCGCCGCCGGCGTGGCGAGGCCGAGCGCGCAGGGACAGGCGATCACCAGCACCGCGATGGCATGCACGAGGGCGGGTTCGGCATTGCCGGTCAGCGCATAGGTCAGCACGAAGGTGAGCAGCGCGACGAGCACCACCGCCGGCACGAAGACGGCGCTGATATGGTCGACCAGCTTCTGCACCGGCGGCTTGCTGGCCTGCGCGGTTTCGACCAAGCGCACGATGCGCGACAGCATGGTCTCGCCGCCGGTGGCGGTGACCGCCACCACGATGCGGCCGTCGCGGTTGATCGTGCCGGCATGGACGATGTCGCCGGCGCTGCGCTCGGCCGGCAGGCTCTCGCCGGTCAGCATCGCCTCGATGATGCTGGCATGGCCTTCGACGATCTCGCCGTCGGCAGCGATCGCCTCGCCGGCGCGCACCACGATGCGGTCGCCGGGCACGAGCTGCGCGCTGGCGATCTCCTCCTCGCTGCCGTCGCCGCGCAGGCGCCGCGCCGTGGCGGGCCTGAGCTGCATCAGGCCGCGCAGCGCTTCCAGCGTCTGCGCCTTGGCGCGCAGCTCCAGCCATTTGCCGAGCCGCACGAAGGCGATGATCGCCACCGAGGCCTCGAAGTAGAGATGCGGCATCTGTCCCGGCGGCGCCGCGACCCAGTTCCACAGGCTGAGTGCGAAGGCCGCCGAGGTGCCGAGCGCGACGAGCAGATCCATGTTGCCGGCGCCGGCGCGCAGGGCGCCCCAGGCCGCGCGGTAGAAGCGCCAGCCGAGCACCAGCTGCACGAAGCCGGCGATGACGAATTGCGGCCAGGGCGGCAGCATGAGGTGAGGGAACCCGGCGAGTTCCGCCACCATGCCGCCCATCAGCGGCAGGCTGAGCAGGATGGCCAGCAGCGCGAGCCGGCCTTCGCGGCGCAGGGCGGCGGCATGCCGGTCCTCCTGCGGCTGACCGGCTTCGGCGGCATCATGCACCGGCCGCGCGTCGTAGCCGGCCTGCCGGACGGCGGCGACCAGCGCGGCGGCATCGGCCATGCCGCGGGCGAGCGTCACCTCGGCGCGCTCGCTGGCGAGATTGACGCTGGCCTGCGCCACGCCCGGCACGCGGTTCAGCGCCGCCTCGACCCGGCTGACGCAGGAGGCGCAGGTCATGCCCCCGATCTCCAGCGCGACGCGCTCTTCCGGCACGCGGTAGCCGGCGCGGGCGATCGCCTCAACCAGCGGCGCGGCCGGGCCGGTGAATTCCACATGGGCGGTGTCGCTGGCGAGATTGACGCGTGCCGCCTGCACGCCGGGCAGGGCGCGCAGGGCCTTTTCGACGCGGCCGGCGCAGGAGGCGCAGGTCATGCCTTCGACCGGAAGGTCGAGGCTGCGGATGGCGGAAACGGCGCTGGCGGTCATGATGCGGCATCCTTCATTGCCTCTTAGAGATAGGGCTTCCCATCGTGGGAAGGTCAAGGCAATTGGCGCCCGGATGCTGGCCGGGCCGCGGCATCGGGTCGCACTGCAAGAATTGATCTGTTTTGTAACTGTTTGATTATGTGGCGGCGCGCCGGGCTGCGCGCTATCGTCCCGCGCGATGAAACTCACCGCCTCCCTTCCGGCAGCACTGACGGCCCCGAGCCGGCAGTTCTTCGCTCTTTGGGATGGCTGGCGGCGCGGCCGACTGCTGCCGCATCGCCGCGACATCGACACCGCGGCGCTGGGCGCCCTGCTGCCCTACTGCTTTTTGCTGGAAATCCGCAGTCACGACCGCATGCCGATCTGCTTCGCCGGCAGCGCCATCCACGCGATCCTCGGCGAGGAGCTGACCGGCCGGAACTACCTCGACCTCACCGAGCCGCAGAACCGCGCCCGGCGCGCCGCCCTGCTGCTGGCCGAAGCCGCCCAGCCCTGCGCGGCTGTCATCTATTACTGGCTGCGCGACGAGACCGGCGGCCTGCTGCCGGTGGAACTCGTCTCGGCGCCGCTGCTGGCCGATACCGCGACGGAAGGCAGCGCGTCGGCGACCCTGATCCTCGCCTGCGCCTCGCCGCTGATGCGCGGCGGCGCTCCGGACGACGTGATCCCGGATTCCTACGCCGAGGGCGAAGGCCTGCGCTACATCGATATCGGCGCCGGAATTCCGCCGCTGACGGGCAGCATGCCGCTGCAGGCACAGCAGGTGCAGTGATGGGCAAGGGCATTTTCAGCGACGATCATATCCGCACCCTCCTGTCGTCGCGGCCGGAGCCCCGCCCCGCGCCGCCCGCGGCCATGCCCGCCGGCGACGCGGCGCCGACGACAATGTCCTTCGAGGGCTGCAGCCCGGAAAGCCGGAAATTCCTCGCCGCATGGCAGTCCTGGCGCGGCACCCAGCTGCTGCCCCGCCGGCAGCAGGTCGACCTGACCAGCATCGCGCGGCTGATGCCGCAGCTGGCAGTGCTGGAAGTGCATGGCCCCGACCGCGCCACCTTCCGCCTCGCCGGCACCGAGATCGAGAACCAGTATGGCGCGCGGCTGACCGGGCGCAGCTACATCGCGCTGACCGATCCGGCGAAGCAGCAGAAGCGCGGCGAGCTGCTCTGGCTGCACGTGAAGCAGCCCTGCGCGGTGATCGCGCACCAGGAGCTGGAATTCCGCTCCGGCCGTCGCTGCGTCGTCGAGATCGCCTCGGCGCCGGTGCTGCCCGACAGCGAGGACCAGCCGGTGCGGGTCTTCGCGGTGGTGAGCCGGTTCCCGCGCCAGCCGCTCCGCAGCGACGGCGAGCGTGACATGGTGGTGCGGAACTTTGGCCGCAATCTTCGGTTTATTGATATCGGAGCCGGTATCCCCGGTATCTGATCCGGTTCAGGCACACGTCTTGCGCGTGCATTAAAGGCTGGGCCTGCGGTTTCTTTTTTACTAAGTTTAATGCGGAGTACGGTCGGGAACGACCCTGAACTGGTGGAGGGCCGGCTGGCATTGATCCACAAGACGGCTGATCCGGGCAGCATTCTTCTGATCGAGGACTCGACCTCCGTGCGCGCCGCCCTGCGCGCGACCCTGGAGGCTGCGCGCTACAGCGTCTACGAGGCGCCGACCGGCGCCGAGGGGCTGAGCCAGGCGGGCGGCGCGGATCTCGTCCTGCTGGATATCGGCCTGCCCGACATGACCGGCTTCGACATCCTGGAACGCTTCCGCGAGACCCGGGTACGCGCGCCGGTGATCATCCTGTCCGGCCGCGAGGAGGTCGACGACAAGATCCGCGCGCTGGATCTCGGCGCCGAGGATTACGTGACCAAGCCCTTCGATCCCGGCGAGCTGCTGGCCCGCGTGCGCGTCGCCTTCCGCCGCAGCGCCGATCGCGGCGCGGTGCCGAACGGGCTGGTCAAGGTCGGGCCGTTCCAGATCGACACCACGACCGGCGACACGCGGCGCGAGGACCGCCCGGTCCGCCTGTCGCCGATGGAAGCGCGTTTCGTGAAGATGCTGGCGCAGCGCAGCGGCCAGCCGGTCGGCACGCGGCAGCTCACCGAAACGCTCTGGGGCCACGACAATGCCGAGCAGCGCCAGGCCCTGCGCGTGCTGGCCCGCAAGGTGCGCTGCAAGCTGGAGAAGGATCCCGACGAGCCGCGCTTCCTGCTCACCGAGCCGCGGCTGGGCTACCGCCTGATCGATCCCGAATACGGCGGCTTGCAGCATTCCTGAGCGGGTTTCCGCTCAGGCCTCCGCCGCGCGCATCACTTTCCCGAGCAGCAGCATGAGCTGGGCACGCTCTTCCGGCGTGAGGCCGGCGGCGATGCGCGCTTCATGGCGCTCGATCAGGGTGAGCGCCTTCCTGTAGAGGCGCTGGCCCTCCGGAGTGAGGGTGAGGGCATGCGCCCTGCGGTCATGCGGCACCGCGCGGCGCTCGATCAGGCCGCGCTGTTCCAGCCGGTCGAGCGCGGCGACGATGGTGGAGCGGTCGACGCCGAGCGCGCTGCCCAGGGCGATCTGCTTGAGGCCCGGATTGGCCGCGATGATGGCGATGACGCCGAACTGGCCCGGCGTGAGGCCACCGGTGCCGTTCTGCCCGAGCCGCGCTGTGACATTCGTGAGAAAATCGTTGAACACGCTCTCCTGCGTGCGGCGGAGCGTGTAGCCGAGCAGATCCGGCAGCACGCCCAGAACGGCCGGCGAGGCCGGTTTTTTCCCGTCTTTGCGCCCGTTGCCGGCAGCCGCCGCGCGTCGCGTCGCGGCTTTGGGTCGCACCGGTCGCGCCTTCACGGAAATGTTGGCATCGCTCACTTGGAAACTCCGGTTGGCGAACCCATATCGGGTTCATGCGGCGGCGCAAGCTGCCGCGGGTGCCGGAAGATCCCCCCCTTCCGGCGCTTTCTTCGCGCAGCCTTTTGCGCATAACGCCCGGTTGCCCCCCGACCGGGCGTTTTCTTTTGCCCGGACGCGGCGCGGCGGACGCCGCAGACTTCATAGCCGATCCCGCGGCGATGGGCAATTTCGCTGATTGTTGGGATGCCAAACAATTTGACACTCCTTCGAGCCCCGCCCTATCATCCCGGCTGAGGAAACACCGCGAGACCAGCGCGAGGACCGCCCCCGTGGCCCATACCGTGATCGTGCGCCAGCTGCCGCAGCCGGTGACCGTGGAAGACGGCGACACCATCCTGTCGGCGGCGCAGTTTGCCGGCTTCGACTATCCCTGCGGCTGCCAGTCGGGCAATTGCGGCGCCTGCAAGTCGATGCTGCTGCGCGGCGAGGTCGAGATGCTGCCCTATTCCGAATTCGCCCTGTCGGACGAGGAGCGCGCCGCCGGGCTGATCCTCGCCTGCCGCGCCACGCCGCAGTCGGACTGCGAAGTGGCCTGGCTGGAGGAGGGCGAGATCGCCGCCCATCCGCAGCGCAGGCTGACCTGCAGCGTGATCAGCATCGAGGCGGTGACCCATGACATCCGCCGCATCCGCCTGAAGATCGATGCCGGCGGTCCCTTCGTCTTTTCCGCCGGGCAGTATGCCGCGGTGACCTTTCCCGGCCTGCCGACCCGCGACTATTCGATGGCGAGCCAGCCGGGCGAGAAGGATCTGGAATTCCACATCCGCCTGGTGCCCGGCGGCAGGGTCAGCCCCTATGTGCTGGAGCAGCTGAAACCCGGCGACGCGGTGACGGTGGAAGGCCCGCGCGGCATTTCCTTCCTGCGCGAGAACCATACCGGGCCGATCATCGCGCTGGCCGGCGGCTCGGGGCTGGCGCCGATCAAGTCGATCACCGAACGCGCGCTGCAGCTCGGCATGAAGCAGCCGATCCACCTCTATTTCGGCGTGCGCGACGAGCGCGACCTCTATCTGGAAGACCATTTCCGCGATCTCGAGGCCCGGCATCCGAATTTCCGCTTCATCCCGGTGCTGTCGCAGCCGAGCGGCGAGACGCAGCGCCGCACCGGCTTCCTCGCCGATGCGGTGAAGGCCGATCACGGCAATCTCGACGGCGCGAAAGCCTATCTCTGCGGCCCGCCGGCGATGGTCGAGACCTGCATGGCGGCGCTGACCGGTGCCGGCCTGCGCCGCGAGGATTGCCATGCCGACGCCTTCTACACCGAGGCCGATAAGGCCGCACTGAACAAGGGTGCTGCATGAGTGGTGAACTGAAAGGCCGCGTGGCGCTGGTGAGCGGCGGCGGCCGCGGCATCGGCCTGGCGATCGCGAAGGACCTGGCGGCGCGCGGCGCGAAGGTGCTGATCGCCGATCCCGGCACCGGCATCGACGGCACCGGCGCCGATCCGAAGGTGGCCGCCGACGCCGCCGCGGATATCGGCGGCATGGCCTTCCCGCAGAGCATCGCCAGCCCCGAGGCGGCGCAGCAGGCGGTGAAGCTGGCGGTGGACCAGCTCGGCGGCATCGACATCGTGGTGAACAACGCCGCGATCCTGCGCGACGCCTTCATCTTCAAGGGCGATGCGGCGAATTTCGAGGCCGTGCTGCGCACCAACCTCTTCGCCGCCTTCTATCTCGCGGCCGCCGCGACGCCCTTCATGCGCGAGCAGCAGAAGGCGGGCCGGTCGCATGGCCGCATCGTCAACATCACCTCCTCGGCCGGGCTCTACGGCAATTTCGGCCAGGCGGCCTATGCCTCCGCAAAGGCCGGCCTGCTGGGCCTCACCCGCGTGGTCGCCATGGACATGGCGCGCAGCCAGGTGACCTGCAACGCGGTTGCGCCGTTTGCCGCCACCCGCGTGACCGACAGCATCCGGCCGGCCAACGAGGCGCAGGCCGCCTACAAGGAGCGCGCGCTGAAAGCCGAGCCGCGCCATGTCGCCACCCTCGTGAGCTGGCTCTGCTCGGACCTGGCGGCGAACGTCACCGGGCAGCTGTTCGGCGTGCGCGGGCGCGAGGTCTTCCTGTTCAGCCAGCCGCGCCCGGCGGCGCAGCTGGTGACGAAGGGCGATGGCGACCTCGCGGCGCTGAATGCTGCCGCCGCCGCGACGCTGGCGCCGCATTACACCGACCTGAAAACCGACCTGGAAGTCTTCAACACCGATCCCGTGACCTGAGGAGCCTGCAATGTCCGCCCCTGCCATTCCCACCGTGAAGACCTGCGCCGAACTGGCCGACCAGCCGGAGGAATTCCGCGTCGCCCTGGAGAAGATCGTCATCAGCCATGCGGTGAACGAGCTCTACGGCGCGCAGGTCTTCGACGAGCCGGCCATCGCGCTGGCGCCGAACCCTTACGCCAAATGGCTGACCTGCCGCGTCGCCATGGAGGAATACGGCCACCATGTGCGCTTCCGCGATCTCGGCCTGGAGATGGGCATTCCGGCCGAGAAGATGGTGCCGAACCCGGACAAGCGCCCGCTCTCGATCTTCGAATTCCCGCTCAAGACCTGGGCCGAGTTCTGCGTCATCAAGGCGATCGCCGATCTGGCCGAGATCCTGCAGGTGGAAGACCTCGCCCATTGCAGCTTCCTGCCCCTGCGCAATCTCTCGCGCATGACCATGCCGGAGGAACGCTTCCACGCCCAGTTCGGCAAGGATTTCTGCGACGAGCTGCTCAGGACCGAGCAGGGCCGCGCCGAGGTGCAGGACGCCATCGACCGCTATTTCCCCTATCTGCCGGCCTTCTTCGGCCGGGCGGGCTCGAAGAACAACGAGATCTACCGCAAATGGGGCATCAAGCAGCGCTCCAACGAGGAGATGCTGGCCGACTACCTCGCCCGCGTGAAGGAACTCGTCGAAGGCCATTTCAGGCTGAAGCTGCCGGACCTGCCGGCCGCGGCGTGAGTAAAGAAAATCGTGGATGGCCGGGACAAGCCCGGCCATGACAATTAGAGTAGAGCGTCGCCATCATATCCATGTCATGCCCGGGCTTGTGCCGGGCATCCACGTCTTGGGTTCGCACGAACCTCTGATATGCTGAACGCATCCGCCCTGCGGAGGAAAAGCCATGAACCAGCAGACCGCGCCTGATCCGTCCGTGCTGCAGCAGCGCCGGGCCTATTACGAGCGGATCGGCCGGCACAAGCTGGCGCCGCTCTGGGAGGTGCTGCATGGCCTGGTGATCCCGGAGCCGAAAAGCGCCTGCCAGCCGGCGATCTGGCATTACGCCGCGATCCGCGACGCGATCATGGAAGCCGGCAGCCTGATCACCGCGAAGGAGGCCGAGCGCCGCGTGCTGGTGCTGGAGAATCCCGGCATGCCGGGCCAGTCGAAGATCACCACCGCGCTCTATGCCGGGCTGCAGCTGATCATGCCCGGCGAGGTCGCGCCGTCGCACCGCCATACCCAGTCGGCCCTGCGCTTCGTCGTCGAGGGCAGCGGCGCCTATACGGCGGTGGACGGCGAGAAGACCCTCATGGAGGAGGGCGACTTCGTCATCACGCCGTCCTGGACCTGGCACGACCACGGCAACGAGTCCGACAGGCCGATGGTGTGGATGGACGGGCTCGACATCCCGCTGGTGCAGACGCTGGACTGTTCCTTTGCCGAGAAATACCCGGAGGACAGCCAGCCGCTGTCGCGTCCCGTCGGCGATGCGCTGGCGCGCTACGGTTCCGGCCTGCTGCCGGTCGACCACGAGGTTCGGACGCCGACCTCGCCGGTCTTCAACTATCCCTACCGCCGCACCCGCGAGGCGCTGGAGACCATGCGGCGCGCCGAGGAATGGGACCCCTGCCACGGCCTGAAGCTGCAGTATGTCAATCCGGCGACGGGCCAGAGCGCCATGCCCACCATCGGCACCTTCATGCAGCTGCTGCCCAGGGGCTTCAGCGGCGAGCGCTACCGCTGCTCGGACGCCACGGTGTTCAGCGTGGTGGAGGGGGAAGGCTATACCCTGGTGGGCGACGGCGACGCGGCGCAGCGCTTCGACTGGAGCAAGCGCGACACCTTCGTGATCCCGAGCTGGGTGCCGCACCGCCATCATGCAACCAACAGCGATGCCGTGCTGTTCAGCTTCTCGGACCGGCCGGTGCAGAAGGCGCTCGGCCTGTGGCGCGAAAGCCGCGGCAACCGGTAGAAGGCATATCCCATGGTGAAGTTTCACAAGGTCGTCGAAGTCGCCAATGACGACGATGAGGACGAAGAGCTCGAGCATCTGAGCCTCGCCGATGACGGCCCGCTACGCGGCGTGGCGCGGCTAGCGAAGCTGATCGGCGGCATGAGCTGGTTCGCCGCCGTCGGCCAGCCGCTGGAGCCGTCCGAGATCGAGGATGCCGAGCTCTATGTCGCGGGTCTCGGCTTTCCCGATGTGCGCGTCGGCGCGGTTGAGGACTGGCGTGCCGCCGCCGCCGCCGCCCAGGCGCCGGACTGGAGCCAGGACTGGTGGGAAGCGGAAGAACAGATGCGCCGCGCGCTGCTGGACGAGGCCCTGCAGCGCAGCGACGAGCATGACCTGATGGTGGCGCTCACCCATGTCTCG
>NZ_DATGQG010000026.1:0-15262 GCF_035304305.1 Ferrovibrio sp. | reverse complement strand
CTTGACGGTCGTATCGGCTTTGACGGTAACCACGGGCCTGGACATGATTTCGCCAACCAGCATCGGAAATCTCCTTCTCGATTTATGCAGTCTGAACGCCATTTGCGCCGACGGCTTTGATCTGAGTTAATAACTGGGCCTTCCCCAACCCACGCGGAACGTCAAATTCAATGCCCTCGCACAATCGCCCCGTCTCGGGAAAACGCACAATCAATTGATTTACGTTAGCGCCGTCCTGGGAATTTAAGGGCAGGAAGGACCCGGCGAGGGGAACGACGGGGTCATGTCAGTCAGCGGTGTCACTGTCATCGACAGAACCATCCACGAAACCAATTTCTGGCTTCGCAGAATCATGGATCGTCTGAAGACGGATGACCAGCAGCGGGCCTTCTCGGTTTTACGCGTCGTTCTGCATATCATTCGCGACTGCCTTCCAACGGAACATGCCGTACAGTTCTCGAATCATCTGCCCATGCTGATACGTGGCCTGTACTACGAAGGGTGGCGGCCCAGCCACGAACTCCGCGTGGCGCGGGAGCACGCTCTCGGGATTCTCGAAACTGAACTGGGACCCTTTGCCCATGACCTTTCTGACATCGAGGAAATGGTTACCGCGGTGATCGACACCATTCTGGACGGCATTGACGAAAGCAGCGGTGAAAAGCTTATCCGGATGCTGCCACCATCCCTGCAGAAGCTCTGGCTGACCGGGAATCCGGACCCATAGATGCATTCACTCCCGCCCCGCCTTTATCCAGATCAACATTCCGGACGAGCGGCTGCCTTACCATGGAGCCGGTGGCAAAGGAGGACATCAGCATGGACGAGGAACAGCGGAAGCCGGAGCTCTGGACAGGCAACAGCCAGCTCTTCCAGGCAGCATTGAATCAGACGGAGCGGTACTGGGCGGTGCAGCAACGGCTGACAAACATCTACGGCAACTTTCTGTCGCACTGGCTCCAGCGACGCCAGCGCGCGGCGGAAACTGCTCTCGACACCACGAAGAAAATTCTGTCTTCCAACGGTGACGCCGCGAAGATTCCGACTTTCTGCGAGGAATGGCTGAAAGGCAGCTGGGAACGGGTCGCGGCGGACATGCGGGAATGTCAGGAATGTATGGGTGAGGCTGCACAAGTCGTGCAGAACGGCCTCGTCGAGGCACCGCAGTCAACGGCGAAAGAACATCAGAAGGCCAAAGCCTGAGGCAATATCGGGGCGCATCTGGCGGCAATCACGCCGCAAAAGCCGCTAACCTGTGCCTACGCGGTGAGTGGGCTCACGACCGTGGCGATGCGCCGGGTAAGTTTCACTGATGTGGAGCAGCCCGGCCAGGCGCTCCCTACTCTGGATGGTCAACCTTCCCCGCGAGAGCTGCAGGATTCCGGACTCGCGCAAACTGCGTAGCACGCGATTCACATGGACGGCAGTCAGACCGAGGGCATCGGCCAGAACGATCTGGGATGCCGGGAACTGTACACTTCCAGATTCGTCCGCCAAACCACGGGAAAGAGCGCGCTGATAGATGAAATTCAGCAGAAAGGCCACGCGCTCCGCGGCATTTCTGCGCCCGACCGTCGTGAGCAGGTCCATCATCGCATACTCGTCAGCCTCTATCTGTTCGAAGAGGCTGTCACAGAAGGCCGGATGGCGCTCGCGCAAGCCGGCAATCTGGCTGTTGGACAGAACGCAAATCGTGGTGTCGGCCATTGCTTCTGCGCCGAAATCGACACGGTGCCTGCCAGGCGCTATTACGCCAAAACTGTCCCCGCGCATGGCAAACCGGGTAATCTGCCGGCGATCGTCGTCAAGCAGGTGGTAGAGGTAAACCCAGCCTGACAGGACGATGTAAACCTTGTCCACGTCGTCCTGCTGGTGAAACACGGTTTCACCGGCGCGGATCTTCCGGGTTCCCAAACGCGCTGTTTCAAGTGCGCCAAGTTCGCTGGCTGATCGCATCGCCCCGCAGAAAGCGGTGGTTCTGGCAAGGCATTTCGAGCAACGAAAGAGCGGCGAGATCATGGACAACCTCATCCCGGCCCGATCCGGCGAGCCTTCCGTCCCTCCCCTCTTTCGATTATGCCAGTTCCGATTTTCTCCGTCACGCAGAGTTATTTTGGGAGTTATCTTGGCAGACCGCCCTTTGCGCAACCCACCTGTACTGGTGTCTGTGACAATCATGACGTCTCAGTCCGGATACTGAATAACGTGTTATGCCCGTTGACGGGACACTGCCTTCAGAAATCTCCGTTGTTTTATCCTGTCAGGCACACCCTTTCCTTGATCCGCATCAATGCAGCGTCACGGGAAGCCCTCAGAATGGGAAAAAGCAAGGAGAAGAGACGTGGCGCTGAAGATGATCCGCCTGGAACTGGCGCGTGAGAAAGACCATCCGGAAGGAGACCCGCGGCAAGGCTATGAGTTCATTGCGCCCCTGAATGAGGCGGGCCGGTTCTCCCCGGATGAATGGCACAGGTCGAAGAAACGGTGCACCGTGCGGCAATTCAAGCCGGATGGGGCTGACCTCCACGGTATGCTCATACATACCGGATCCGGAGCTTGGGCGTTTTCCTACGATCCCCTCTCAGATGACGACGATGAAACCGTCTTCCGCCTGGATGCGCATGTCCTCCGGCCGGGCGAGTATGTCTCGGTGAAGGAGCCAGATGGCGACATGCATACATTTCGGGTGACCAAAGTCCTGCCCATACCCTGATCATCGGAGGACCGGAGATGCTGCGCGATATTGTCGTACATGTGGATTCCACGCCCGAGGCTTCCAGCCGGCTGGGCTATGCCGCGGGCCTTGCCGCCTTGCACCAGGCCCACCTCACTGCATTGCACATCCGCCGGCCACCCGTCATTCCCGCGGATGTAACCGGCACCAGTGTTGCGGCGACCGTCATTGCCCTGCAGCACGAAGCCGAAGAGGAGCGGGCCGGTCTGGCGCGAAAACTGGTCGACGAGGTGAGTGCGCGATACGGCCTGCCTATTGAATGGCGGGAGGCAGAAGGCAGCGCGAACGACCTGCTTAATCTGCATGGGTACTACAGCGACCTGATCGTCATCGGCCAGTCGCCGCTAGGAATCGACCTGCGCCCGCCGGTCGGACCGGACGCGGGCAGGGTCATCGTAACATCGGGCAGACCTGTAATCGTTGTTCCGAAGGAGTGTCCCTACACCACCTTCGGGCAGCAGATCCTCATCGCCTGGAAAGCATCGGCGCCGGCCGCCCGCGCCGTGGCCGATGCGCTGCCGCTACTTCAGAAGGCCCACGGAGTGACGGTGCTGGAGGTCACCCAGGATCCCGTTGCGAACCGGATTGCCGGAGCGGATATTTCAACACACCTGTCCCGCCACGGCGTAAAGGTCACCGTCGAGCCCTTCGTCGCACCCGACGATCAGGCTTTCCCGCTGATCCAGTCGCGCGCCATGGATATTGGCGCCGATCTGATCGTGATGGGCGGTTACGGCTATCCGCGCCTCTGGGAGGCCGTCCTTGGCGGCGTCACCCGACAGATGCTCGGCGCAATGTTCCAGCCTGTCCTTTTCTCGCACTAGATCAGGGCAGGACGGCGCGTCTTGATTTCGGCTGGCGCGGTGCCGGAACCGGACTGTATTCAACGGTCGGCGTGGTACGGACCGGCTGCGGATAGAGCCTCATCAGCTCCCGGACTTCATCCGGAAGTGACGTTGTAACCGGCAGGCCAAGCGCCAGTGCCTCATCCGCTCTGATCGGATAATCGTGCGTCCATTCGCCACGACTGAGCTGATCGGCCAGCTCAGCTGCCTGCGCCGGCTCCATATGGCGGGAGAGCAGCTCGCCTGCGGCCTTGCGCAGTTGGGCGGTGGCCTTCTCGCCCAGATCGGCGAGGATCAGCGTTCTGTCGTCGATTTCCGCAACGGGCTTGTCGCGGACAACCCGGGCAATGGAGGCAGCTGGAAGGCCGTCGATTTGGGGATCGATGGGCCCCAGCATGGCGGTCGGGGCCATGGCGATCTCGTCTGCCGCCAGGGCGATCAACGTGCCGCCGGAGAGCGCCAGATGCGGCACGAAGGCGGTCACGCGGCCTTTTCGCCGGCGGAGGGCAGCAGCAATCTGCAGTGAAGCGATGACGAGACCGCCCGGTGTGTGGAGGATGATGTCGATTGGCGTGTGACTGTCAGTCTCCTCAATGGCCCGGATCACTTCTTCGGCATCGTCAATATCGATGTAGCGGACGAGAGGAAATCCCAGCAGACGCATCGTTTCCTGCCGGTGGACCAGCGTGATCACCCGGCTGCCACGCCGGGCCTGCAACTGGGCGATCTTACGCGCGCGCATCAGCAGCAGTATCCTCTGCCGCAGCATGGGTTCCAGGGCCGTGGCCAGAAAAAACAGCCAGAAAAGGTCGGTCAGACTCATGATCTTTCGCCAGTGGATGCGTCCCGCTGAACGCTGCGATGTATCCGGTATGAATGCAAGCTAGAATGTCCGGCTTTACCCGACGTTGATACAAATCAAGATTCCGGCAGGCCACGCATTTATCTTCAGCGCAAAGGAGAATGCCGTGCGTGCAATGCAGTTTCGCGCCGCCCGTCAGCCGCTGATCTGCGCCGAGGTTCCAGATCCCAGCGCCGGCCCGGGACAGGTTGTGATCAAGGTGGCGGCCTGCGGCGTGTGCCGTACCGACCTGCACATTCTGGATGGCGAGCTTGCGGAACCGAAGCTTCCGCTGGTTCCGGGCCATGAGATTGTCGGCCGGGTCGTCGCGCTCGGGCCTGAAGTCAGCGGGTTCAGCATCGGTGACAGGGTCGGCATACCCTGGCTCGCATGGGCCTGTGGCGCATGTCACCGCTGCCTTGCGGGCGATGAAAATCTCTGCGATCAGGCCCGGTTCACCGGGTACGACACGGACGGCGGCTATGCCGAGTTCGCGGTAGCTGACCATCGATACTGCTTTCTCCTTCCCCGCAATATCGACGATGTGGCGGCCGCCCCTCTCCTTTGCGCCGGACTGATCGGCTATCGCGCGTTTCGCCTCGCCGGCCCGGTCGAGACGCTGGGAATATACGGCTTCGGGGCTGCCGCCCACATTCTCGTCCAGGTGGCGGTTTCACAGGGAATCATGGTATTCGCATTCACCCGTGAGGGCGACGGCCTTGCCCAGGGGTTTGCCCTCCAGCTTGGCGCATCCTGGGCCGGTCCATCCACCGCCCTGCCGCCCGTCCCGCTCGACGCCGCCATCATCTTTGCGCCGGTCGGGGAACTGGTTCCGCTAGCGCTCTCCGCGGTGCGCAAGGGGGGACGGGTGGTGTGCGCCGGAATCCACATGTCCGACATCCCGACATTCCCGTATCGGCTTCTGTGGGGCGAGCGAAGCATCTCCTCTGTGGCAAACCTGACGCGGCGCGATGCGGTGGCGTTCTTCCAACTGCTTGAGGCCGTTCCGGTAACTATCCATCCGGTTCCTTACGACCTGGAGCATGCGAACGAGGCGCTTGCCGACCTGCGCGCGGGCCGGATCAACGGCGCCGCTGTCCTGACCATGCGAAAAGTCTGACCATGTATCTGCGGCGCGAATTTCTGATGCATCTGGTCGCGCAGTCCCTTCTGCCCAATGCCGTCTTCGCAAAGCCGGAGCGGCCGCAGGCCGATGTCATAGGCGAGCTTCGGTACCATGTCGCTGAACCGGAAGACACGCTGGCCGATCTCGCAATCCGTTACGACCTCGGCTACACGGAACTGGTTGCGGCAAACCGGGGCATCGATCCATGGCAGCCGCCACCGGACACACGAATCCTCCTTCCACTGCAGCATGTCCTGCCCCGGGCCAAGCGGCGGGGGATTGTGATCAACATCGCGGATCAGCGGCTGTATTTCTTCCCGGCGTCGGGTCAACCGCGAAGCTACCCGATCGGCGTGGCCGCGGAGAATACCGGAATCGTGCTCGGGCAAACAGCGGTCGTACGGAAACAGACAAACCCGATCTGGTTTCCCCCGCCCTCCATCCGGGCGGAAAGGCCTGATCTCCCGTCATCGGTCGGCCCGGGCCCCGACAATCCGCTGGGATCCATGGCCCTGTATCTCGGCTGGCCGGCCATGGTCATACATGGGACCAATCGCCCCTACGGCATAGGACGCCGCGTGAGCCATGGCTGCTTCCGCCTGTACGAGTTCGACATCAGGGAACTGTACCCGGATGTCATCCCCGGGCTGCCCGTCAATGTTGTCTACCAGCCGGTCAAAATCGGCTGGGCCGGTCATGCATTGATGCTGGAGATTCATCCCGATGCCGACCAGGCTGCCGATCTGGAAATCAGCGGCGATTTCCGTCCGAACGACCCGGTCGAGTTGCCAGCATTGCTGCAGGAAACCGTTGGGCCCGCACTACGGAAACGGATTGAATGGGATCTTGTCGCTGAGGCGGCTTGGCGACGCACCGGCGTGCCGGTCCGCATCGACCGGCTACCGGTGCTTTCACCCTCCAAGTCCCGATAGGAACCTATTTTCGCTGCGAGCGGGCAAACATCCGCTCCGCGCGTTCACTTGCCTGCCGCGCGTCTGCAGCCGACCGCGCGGCTGCATCGGCAGCGGCCGACGCCTTCGCTTCCGAGCTGCGCGCAGCCTCCGCTGCATTCTGTGCCGCGCGGTTTGCGCTCGCGGCCTCTGACCGCGCCGCTTCCGCTGTCGCACGAACCTGCTCCAGCGCAGCCCGATCCTCCGGGCTCAGCTGTGCCGCGCATGCGGCCAACAACACCGCCGGCAGGACGAACGCTACAGCCGATCTGGCAATCTTGTTCATGGGGAATCTCCCGCTTGAGGACCTACGCCGGCTTGACTTCGATCTTCTTGGCGGCGCGCGCCGCGCCCTCCTTCTTCGGGAGCAGCACGGTCAGCACCCCATCCTTGCCGGACGCCGAGATCTTCGCCTCGTCGATATTGTCCGGCAGAACGAACGAACGCTGGTAGCTGCCGTAAGACCGCTCGACCCGGATGTAGCTCCTGTCCTTCTCTTCCTTTTCAGCCTTCTTCTCCCCCTTGATGGTGAGAACGCCGTTCTCCACGGTCACCTGCACGTCGGAACTGGGAATGCCGGGCATTTCCGCCTCAAGACGGTATTCCTTGTCCGTCTCATTCAGATTGATTTTCGGCATCAGGCTGCCGTTTTCCCCATGCAGGGTCGGCAGCGAGAAGTCGTTGAAGAAACCGCCAAACAGGCGGTCGACCTCCTTATGCAGTAACTCCATCGGGTTGCTCGGAATCAGGTTCCTGCTCATTGGACATCTCCATAAAAGGCAAATCGAACATGCAGGCCAATCCTACCCGGCGGAGAGATTCCGATATTAATTTGTGTCAAGACATACCCTGATTTCATGTGACGCGCCGCGCGGATCCCACTTCGGCGCATCGTCACCACGGTGCTGCGTGTCGGGTTCCGAACAATGCCTGGAACATCACCTGATCGGGACGAAGCGGCCCCAGCGGAGGGCTCATCATGGGCGTCAGGGTGAATTCGATTGTCCATGCTGAATAGCCGGCCATGAAAAAACGTCCCCGGCCATTGACGCGCGTATCGCTGCACCCCGGCTCCAGGCCCACCGCCTGCGGATACCAGGCTCCCCCGGAGACCAGCATCACGGGCCGGCTCCAGCCGCGAGGATCGGCGAGATCCCTGCAGACGGAAAAGTAGATCCCCTCCTGAACAAGGTTCCCATCGCCGCCGGCCGTGTGATTGAGCAGCATCACATAAGCATCGATCTGCCGATTGTAATGCAGCGCCGGCCCCCAGAATCCATCCGGATCGGCATGACGCCAGCCACGCACCATCGGCCAAAGAGGCGCCGGCAGCATGTCACCTGCCGATCGCGACCAGCCTGCAGCCGACCAGAGCTCGGCCGGCCCGAAGGGGTCGGCATACTCAAAACGCGCCATGCAGATCCCCTGCGCGCCCTCGTCAGCCACAAAACTGGTGAAGCCCATATATACGAACTTCCGCTCCCGGTCGGGCAGCGCGGAAAGGTCGCCAAAACCACCTGCGAAAAATCCGTTCCGGTAGCTGCAGTCGGTCTGACTGGGCGGGGCTCGCAGGACGGTATGCGACCCAACCCAGCTCAGCCCCCCATCGAGCGAGCGCGCCATGCCGATCTCCGGCAGGAACAGGTGTCGCTCACAGGGAGCTGGAACTTCAGCATGATACAGCCCGTAGAGTTCCCCATTTCCCGGCCATACCGCCTCAATCCACTTCCCGGTGCTGGGATCGCGATCATCCAGGAACCGGATCGGCACAGGATCTTGATGGAAGTCAAAGTGCGCCCCACCCCTTCGGCGGTAGGAATGCCCTTTGGGAACGTAATGGGAGTAAAAAACCGTGATGCCGTCGGTCTCTACCAGAATCGGGCTATTGCCATCCGTCCGGGGCAACTCCTCTGGGTGGAGCGAAACAGCCGGGGCATCCCTCAGGATGGCCGCGACATGGCCGTCCGAAACCGATGCCACGATCTTGTCCATGGACACCCCCTCCAAGACGGAACGGTAGAATGCGAGAACAATACCGCAAATCGGCAAAGTCAGACGAACCGTTTGTCTGGGGTGCCTCAACTTCGGCCTACCAGATCGAGGGAGCTGCCACGGCTGACGGGCGCGGCCCAAGCATCTGGGACACCTACTGTCGCCAGAAGGGGAAGATTGCCAACGGCGACACGGGCGACATCGCCTGCGACCATTATCATCGTTATGTCGAGGATGTCGCCCTGCTCCGCGATCTTGGCGTGAATGCCTACCGGTTCTCGATCTCATGGCCGAGGCTGTTGCCACGCGGCCGTGGCAAACTGAACCCGCTTGGAGCAACCTTCTATGACAGACTAATCGATGAACTGCTTGCCGCTGGAATCGAGCCTTGGATCTGTTTGTATCATTGGGACCTGCCGCAGGCTCTCGATGACGAGGGCGGCTGGCCCCATCGTGATAGCGTCGGCTGGTTCGCCGACTACGCTACGCTCGTCGGTCACCGCTATGGAGACCGCGTCAAGCGTTTCGCAACTTTCAACGAACCCGGGGTCTTCTCGCTGTTCGGCTATGCCTTTGGCTGGCAGGCACCGGGACTGACCGACAGGCAGGCCTTCCTGCGCAGCGTGCATCACGTCAACCTTGCGCATGGTGCAGCCGTGGATGCGCTGCGGGGGGCAGTCAGGGACGCCAAGATCGGCGTTATCCACAATCTGCAACCCTGTCATGCCGCAAGCGACAAGCCGGAAGACCAGGCCGCTGCCGCTACTCTTGATCTCTACTGGAACCGGGCATTCCCGGATCCGCAGATGCTTGGCTATTACCCGGAGCGGCTGGCAGATGAGCTGGCACCATATACCCTGCCAGGGGATCTTGCCGCCATGAGCAGGCCGATTGACTGGTTCGGTCTGAACCACTATTCGCCCATCTATGCCCGGGCCGACCAGACAGGCGTTCTGGGGTTTGCCTGGGCCGGCCCGCCACCCGATCTGCCACATTCCGGCGTTGGCTGGCACGTACAGCCGGAAGCATTCCGGGACACGCTGATTGCCGTCTCGGAGCGCTACCGGCTGCCGGTTTATGTCACGGAAAACGGCACCGGCGGGAAGGATGCTCCCGACGCCCAGGGCCGTGTGGCCGATGGCGATCGCATCGCCTATCTCGACGCCTATATCGGCGCGATGCAGGAGGCGCGCGCGCGAGGCGCAGACATCCGCGGCTACTTCGTATGGTCGCTGCTTGACAATTTCGAATGGGGATCCGGTTACCGGGACCGGTTCGGCCTCGTCTATGTCGACTATTCCACCCTGCGTCGGATCCCGAAGGATTCCTATCACTGGTACGCTGCGCATATTGCCTCCGATGCTGCCGCCCGCGCGACTGACCCGCACACCCCCCCGAAGCCATGACTGCAGCACCCGGCGGAATTCTGCTCGGCGATATCGGCGGCACGAACGCGCGTTTTGCCGTCCTCGATGCTGACGGACTGGGGCCGGTGATCACGTTGCCGGTGGCCGGGTATAGTAGTCCGGCCTCTGCAATCGACGAATTCCTGCTGACAAGTGGCGCGGCTATCGGGAGCATGGTCCTCGCCGTTGCCGGCCCGGTAGAGGGATCGCGTGTTGTCATGACCAATAGCGGGTGGGTGATCAACGCCGAAGCCCTGTCGCAGGACTTTTCGGTGAACTCTGTCCGCCTCGTTAACGACTTCGCCGCCCTGGCCTGGTCTCTCGACAGATTGCAGGACTCCGATTTGCACGGACTGAGTGGTTCGCGGACTGCCACCGGTCCGAAAGTCGTGGTGGGCCCTGGCACGGGCCTGGGCGTCGCCTGTCTTGTAAGACAGGGTTCGGGCGGGATCGTACTGTCCAGCGAGGGCGGCCACATGACCATGGCCGGTTCCAACGCCCGCGAAGACGCCGTCCTGGCCTTCCTGCGTGCGAAATGGGGGCATGTATCCGCCGAACGCGTTGTGTCCGGCCCAGGGCTGCGCAACCTCTATGAAGCGGTCACCGGTCTGGCCGGGGAAATGCCTGCTTCCCGCACATCGGCCGCAATCGTTGCGGCTGCGCGCGACGGAAGCTGCCAGTACTGCGCCGAGGCACTGGAACTGTTCTGCGGTTTCCTCGGCAGCTTCGCCGGAAACGCCGCACTGACATTTGCGGCGACGGGCGGCGTCTACATCGGCGGCGGCATTGTGCCGCATATGATCGATCGGCTGGAAAAATCCGCCTTCCGGGAGAGATTTCAAGCGAAAGGCCGCTTCAAAAACTATCTGGCCCGGATACCGGTTTTTGCGATCACGTGTCCGAACCCGGCCATGATTGGGTTGCAGGCAATGGTGGCGCAGGAAAACGACTGTGAGCGAACAACAGGCTCGTGAACCAGCCTATGGCGACGCGCACGCCGCCATGACCCTTACGATGGTCATGCGCGGCTTCTTCGGCCTTGCCGCTCCTTACTGGAATGGCGACCGCCGCCTGCGAGCATGGGCGCTGACCGGCGCCATTCTCGCGCTGGGCGTCCTGCAGGTCACCCTCGCCATCCGGCTGAACCTCTGGAGCGCAGATCTTTTCAACGCCGTCGAACAGCGCAGCGGCTCCGCGTTGCTGGCCCAGATGGGAATCTTCGCCGGCATCGTCATCAGCACCATGCTGGTCAACGCCATTCATCTGCGTACAAAGCGATCGATCCAGCTGGAATGGCGGCAATCCCTCTCCGAGAGCATGATCGCGGCCTGGATGCATGACGGCAACCAGTTCCGGCTCGAAGCCACGGCCGGCGGCCTCGGCAATCCCGATGCGCGGATCGCGGAAGATGTCCGGATCGCCACCGAGGCCGCTGTCGAGCTTGCCAACTCTCTGTTTTACTGTGTGCTGCTTCTGGTCAGCTTCGTTGCGATTCTCTGGACTCTGTCGGGGGTAATCAGCTTCGAGATCGGCAGCGTCACGTTTCTGCTGTCGGGGCACATGGTATGGCTGGCCTTCCTTTATGCCGGCGCCGGATCACTGCTTGCCACGTATATCGGCCGCCATCTCGTCCACGCCGCTGACTGGCGTCAGACGGTCGAAGCCAATTTCCGATACGGCCTTGTCCGCGGCCGCGACAATGCAGAATCCATTGCCATGGCGCGCAGCGAAAGCGACGAACGCAGGTCACTGTCAAAACTGTTTGATGCGGTTGCCGCTGCCTGGCGGAGCCAGACCCAGGGCCTGCAGCGGCTAATCCTGTTTACATCGGCATACAGCACGCTTGCCGGCTTCTTTCCCATTCTGGTGAGCGCGCCGCGATTTCTCGCCGGAGAGATTTCCCTCGGCGGTCTGATGCAGACCGCGCAGGCATTCCAGCAGGCGACCGGAGCGCTCTCATGGCCGGTGGACAACTTTGCCCGCCTGGCCGAATTGCGGGCCTCGCTGGAACGGATTATCGCCCTGGATGCCGATCTGCGGACTGCGGGAACCGTGTCCGGCGAGTTCGCGCATATCACCAGAACCGCAGGCCTGACGAAATGCCTTCAGTTGCGACATCTGACCCTCACCGAGCCGGATGGCCGCCCGATAACCAGAGTGCCGGATCTGGAGATCAGCGCCGGCGAACGGGTCATGCTTTCGGGCGATGCGCGGACAATCGCCGTGCTGTGCAAGGCCATTGGTGGAGTCTGGCCCTGGGGCTCGGGCGAGATCGTCCTCCCCGCAGGGCAAATCTTCGTTTCGCCCGCCACGCCTTACCTGCCCGGCGGCACCCTGCGGCAGGTGGTTTCCTACCCCGCCCGCACCGAAGCCGACCACGCCGGAGCAATTGAACAGTGTCTGACGGATGTCGGGCTGGGCTACCTGCTCGGCCGCATTGATGGGACGGCCGACTGGGAGCAGGCATTGTCGCCCCAGGAAGTGCAGCAGATCGGTGTCGCCCGCCTCCTGCTGCATCATCCCGAGTGGATTCTGATGGACCGGGCGACTTCTGCGATGACCGAGGCTGCCGAGCAGAAAACGATCCTGATGCTGGCCGAGCGGCTTCCGATGGCAACCATCATTGTTGCCGATCCGCGCCCGTGGGAGAGCGAGATATTCACCAGACGAATCACAATCAATCGCAGCTCTGCCGGAGATGTCGTGATGCAGGACCTGCCTGGCTCCGGGCGGGACAACGATTTCGGGCCTCAGCGCCAGAATCTGATGGGCAAGCTCCTGAACTGGACCAAGGCTGGGTTCGGCGGCAATTAACCTTGTCGCGCTCTATCCGTGGAATGCGATGGGCCTGGATCCGGCATGGTCCGGCAAGGCCCCGGCTGCCCGAAGGAGCCAAAGCAGCTCGAAACTCCCGCCTCCGACACCTGAGCTGATCGGGGTGGAAGGGCTGCTGGACCGGGTTTCCGGCCAGGATTTGGAGAAAATGGCGCGCTCGAAGAGATTCGAACTCCTGACCCCCAGATTCGTAGTCTGGTGCTCTATCCAGCTGAGCTACGAGCGCGCAACGCGGTAGTACCGCAACGGGGGCGGAACCTACTCAATTCGCCCTCCCGGCGCAAGGGCCTCGGGAAGGCTCCTGTGATTGGCCGCAAGCCTCGGATTCTACTCACAGATGAAGCTTGCGGGCGGTCCGGCCCACCCCTAGAATGGCGGCGTTAGCAGAGGGTGTGGGAGTCCGTCGCGCCGCGACGGCAGCACCATGTGCAAACGGGGGGCCTCAGGCCAGCATGACAAGTCACGACAATAGCAACGCGGGACAGCGCGGCATGGCACATTTCGTTCGTAATCCGGCGCCGCGGCGCCTCGGCATGGCTGCCGCGGGGGTGTGGGCGGCCGGCCTGCTGCTTTCGGGCTGCTCCTATGTTTCGGACGAATTGTGGCCGTCCCTGACCGGCGAGGATCCGGCCGGCAGCCCTCCGGCGCCGATGGCGCAGCAGATTCCGGCCTCTCCTGCCGAGGCCAACCCGCAGCCGACCCTCAGCCCGCCCACCATGGGCAGCACCAATTTCGTCGTCCCGGGCGTCACCCCCGGTCAGGCAACGGGCACCTTCGTCGGCCAGAAGGTCCAGCAGATGCGGGGCGAACTGGCCCAGCTGCAGCAGCAGGTCACCCAGCGGAACCAGGCCCTGCAGAATGTCCGCAACCAGGCGACACAGAATTCCCAGCGCTATCACGGGCTGGTCGCCGCGGTCAGCACCCGCCTGCAGATGGGCACCACGCCGGGCAATCCGATCCTGATCAGCCAGTGGAACCAGGCCCAGACCCAGCTCGACCAGATGGCCGCCGACGTCAACCAGCTGAGCAGCCTGGGTAATCAGGTGGCAGCCGACTCGGCCATGGCGACCTATCTGCTGCAGTCCATCAAGTCGACCTACAGCCTGTCCGGCGCGATCGACGAAGACCATCGCCAGCTGGCCGTCCTGGAGGATGAAACCGCCAAGACCGTCGTCCTGATCGACCGCCTGCTGGGGGAGCTCAGCCAGGATGTCGCCCGCCAGACCAACTATATCGGCAGCGAGCGGACCAACCTGACCACGCTCTCGGCCGCCATCAAGCAGGGCGAGCTGCTCGGCCCGGCGCTCGGCAACCGCGCCACCTATTTTGCCGGCGCACAGCAGTTTGCCGCCGCCGATACGGCGATGCCGGTCAGCACCGATGGCCGTACCCCGCTGGTGGTCATCCGCTTCGACCGCGCCGATGTCCCCTACCAGCAGGCACTCTACAACGCCGTGTCGCAGGCGCTGGCCCGCAAGCCGAACGCGATGTTCGACGTGGTCGCCGTGGCGGCCGGCGGCAGTCAGGCGCAGGCCGCCAGCAACCAGAATCAGGCGCGGCGCAATGCCGACCGGGTGCTGCGTTCGCTCGCCGATATGGGCCTGCCCGCCAGCCGCGTGAACGTGGCCGCAGCCAGCAATGCCCAGTCCGCGGCCAACGAAGTGCATGTCTTCGTCCGCTGAAGACGGACGAAACGCCAAATAAAAAAACCCGCCTTTCGGCGGGTTTTTTCTTGGCCTGAGCGGCGCTACTGCCAGGAAACGGCCGAGAGGTCGTTCACGAAGATCGGGGCGTTGACCCAGAAGCCCGTGACGCCGGCCTTGTAGACGCCGATGCGCGGCAGATTGTACAGGAAGCCATTCACGGCATCCTCGGCAATCTTGCGCTGCATGTCCTGCAGTGCCTTGGTCCGCTCGGCCTTGTCGAGGGTCGAGCCGGCCTTGGCGATCAGCGCCTGAACCTCCTTGTTGTCATACTGGTAGTAATAGTCTGGCTCGGCATATTTGACGTAGTCGTTGGGCTCGACATGGCTGACGATCGTCATGTCGAAATTCTTGTTCTTGAAGGCCGTGTCGAGCCACTGCGCCCATTCGACATTCTCCAGCTTCGCCGTGATGCCGATATCGGCCAGCAGGGCCGCGATGATCTCGCCGCTCCGCCGCGCATAGGCCGGCGGCGGCAGCTTGAGCGAGAGCTCCAGGTTGCTGATGCCCGCTTCCTTGAGCAGTGCCCTCGCCTTGGCCGGATCGTAGGGATACATGCCCGTCAGATCGACATAGGCCGGGTCATGCGGCGGAAAATGGCTGCCGATCGGCTTGCCGTAGCCGGAATTCACCCCTTCGATAATGGCCTTGCGATCCAGGGCATGACTGATCGCGCGACGGACCTTCACGTTGTCCAGTGGCTTGCGCTTGTTGTTGAGGATCAGCATCGTCTCGCCTTCCGTCGAGCCGATGGTCACCTTGAAGCGCTTGTCCTTCTCGAACTGCGGCACGTTCTCGCCGGTAATGCCGATCGGGATCGCGTCGATATC
>NZ_DATGQG010000025.1:0-13790 GCF_035304305.1 Ferrovibrio sp. | reverse complement strand
CGGCAAGTGTCGGAAACTGCGCAAGAACTCGCGGTTCCGAGTGATTGTTCATGGTTCGTTCGACACGACTCATAACCTGAAGGTCAGAGGTTCAAATCCTCTCCCCGCAACCAATCCAGAGGCCCGCTAAGTGGAAAAGCTTAGCGGGCTTTTTCGTGCCGGGGACCAGTTCTCAATCCCCGCAGCCGCCGCCGGTGTCTTTCAGCGTCGACAGGTATGGCCAGTAACCCCTGAGCCAGACCAGAAATGCCGCCGTCCAGAGCGTGGCGGCGAGGGCATGGGGTGGTCCGGGCGGCGCGGGCAGCGGCCCGAGGTCGGGCAGGACGCGCAGCAGCACGGCGCCGACCATCAGCAGCAGGGCGATCACAGCCATGCGCGGCAGGGGCAGCCTGCGCCCGGTATGCATGAGGCCGGCAATGGCGAACACGCTCAGTACGCCGACACCCAGCCCGCCCATCAGCGCCAGATGCAACGCGGGCGTCTCGGCAAAGGGCGCACCCAGCCGCGCGGCGCCGGCCAGGATGAGACCCGCGCCGCTGAGCAGGCTGGAGGCGGCCAGCGCCAGGATTGCGGGCCGGAAAGCTTCCCTGCCGATGAAAGCCTCTGCCACGCGATCCATGAAGGCGGCACCGGCGGCAATCAGCAGAAAGCCGCTCACGGCCGGCGACACCCTTGCCATCTGCGCCAGCACGACCACGAGCACCAGCCCGGGTGCCAGATTGATGCGGCCGGGATGCGGCCGGTAGGGCGAGGTCGCTTCACCGGGATCGAGAACCAGGTTGGTGACCGGCACGGTGATCCGCGCCAGCACCACCCCGAGCAGCCCGAGGAAAACAAGGCCGGCGATCCGGATCGCCTCATGGGCGAGATCGATATCGCCGAGGATGAAGGCGGCGCGGACCGCGATGCCCGCGGCGGCCAGTCCGCCCAGCCAGAATAGCGGGGCGAACAGCCGCGCATGCGGGCGGGCAACCCAGTGGCGCGCCACGAAGGCCATCAGGGCCAGTAGCCATGCGCCGTCGGCCAGGGCGCCGAGAATGCCCAGCATGTCGTTGCCGATCAGTCCGGCGACGCGCCCCGCAAGCCACAGCCCCGCGAGGGTGAACAGCATCCGGCCTGTCGGGCGCGGCCGGTCGGTCCATTCCGGAACAGCGGTGGTGATGAATCCGATCAGCGCGGCGCCGTAGGTGCCGAAGATCATCTCGCTGGCATGCCACAGAGATGGCGGCATCGCGCCGTCCGCCGGCATGCCGAGGCCGTAGACGACCGTCCACAGCAGCGGCCAGAGCGCGCCATGCAGGGCGGCCAGCGGAAAGAACAGCCGCAAGCCCTCGTCGGTCAGAATCGCCGCGAGCGACGGCGTCTTGGTCGATTGCGTGGGCGTCACGAAATCCGCCTTTCGTCTATGTCGTGGATGTGGCGGAACAGCGGATCCTGCGTGACGAAGCGGCTGACGAGCTCGAACAGCTCGGCGTCCGTGCGCTCGCCGGGATGCCCCGGGATCACCCGCTCGCCGCTGATGCCCCGGCCATGGTCATCCATCACCGCCACGCGATGGGCGATGCGGGCGGCTTCCATCAGGTCATGGGTGATGAACAGGGCGCTGAAGCTGGCATCCCGGCCGGCCGCGATCACCAAGTCCTGCATGCGGCGCTTCAGCGCCACGTCGAGGGCGGTGAAGGGCTCGTCGAAATAGATCATGTCGGGCTGCACGGCCAGCGCGCGGGCGATCGCCGTGCGCTGCCGCATGCCACCGGACATCTCGACCGGATACTTGTCGAGGTCGAGCGGATCGAGCGCTGCCCGCTCGGCCGCGGCGCGTACCCTTTCCAGCCGCTCGGCACGGCCGATGCCGCGATGGCGCAGCGGATAGGCGATGTTGTCGCGCGCGGTGGCCCAGGGCAGCAGGCGCGGCTCCTGGAACACCATGCCGTGGCGGGTGTAGCGTCGCTCCACCCTGCCGCGCAGCGGATCGACCACGCCGGCGGCGATATGGGCGAGCGTGCTTTTGCCGCAGCCCGAGGGGCCGACCAGGGCGACGACCTCGTGCCGGAGCACGCTGAGCCCGATGCCGCTCAGCACCGTGCGACCAAGATAGGCGTGGTCGACGCCGCTGAGCGTCAGGAGGGGAAGATCGGTTTCGGCTGGCGGAGACATGCGGGCATCAGAACCGGGCCCTGATGCCGGCGTAGAACGCGCGTCCGTCGGCCGGCAGGAAGGCTGCCTGGTTGTTCTGCGCCTGGTCGACCACCAGGGTCGAGGAAGCATAGGTCTTGTCGAAGATGTTGCGCGCCTCGCCGAAGACGCTGACCGTGTCGGTCAGATCGTAGGCCGAACGCAGATCCACCGTGGCATAGGGATCGGCATACAGGGTGTTCATGTTGTCGACCGGCGTCCTGGTCGGCGACCAGGTCAGGTCGGTCTGCACCCAGAATTTCCCGGTCACGTCGTAACGCAGTGCCGCCTTGATCAGGTGGCGCGGCGCACCGGCCAGGCGGTTGTCGCCGCGCACCGGATCGTCGTGGAAGCGGAAGTCCTGGAAAGTATAGGCGAGACGCAGCCCAACATGGTCCAGCAACTGGACCAAGCCGCCGAACTCGATGCCGAAATGGCGGGTCTCGTCGGCATTCATTGCGCCGAGCGCCGCGCCGCTGGAATCGCGCAGGCTTAGGATCTCATCCTTGATCCAGGAGTAGTAGGTCAAGGCATCGAGGCTGACGACGCCGAGCTTGCCGCGCCATCCGGCTTCCACCGTGGTCGCAGTCTGGGCATCCAGGTCAGGCGTGGCAAAGGCCCGATCAGGGCCGACGGTATTCGGGTTGAGGCCCGCGCTGGTATTGGGCGTGCCATTCTGGGTGGCCAGCAGATCGTCATGCGTCGGGGGCTCGAAACTGCGGCTCACCGCGCCGAACACCATCTGGTTCTCGGCCGGACGCCAGGACAGGCCGAGGCTGGGGCTGAAGCCGGTATAGTCGCGGGAATAGCTGGTATCCTGCGCCAGCGTGGTCGCGCTGGTATTGGCCTGCGCGTTGTAAACCGGGCGCGCGCCATTGCCGAACAGGTCGTCGCTGTCGCGTGTAGCGTGAGAGATGGTGAGTGCGGGCGAAATCACCACGGTTTCCGTCGCCGGCAGATTCAGGCCGGCATTGACCGACAGAGTCGAGGAATTCAGTTCGTTCTTGCCGAACAGTTCGCCCTTGCGGCCATTACGATTGATGTAGAAGTCGCGATCCGCCGTGCCGGTGGCATAACGCAGATTGCCTTCGAACAGAGGCAGCGGCTGGCCGACGTCAGGCGCATAGGCATAGCGTGCGACGATCGTGTAGTCGTTGCTGTCGGTAGCCTGCACGCCGGATGAGATCGGGTAGCGGAACTCGTCTTCCGTACGGGTATAGCCGACAGCCGCGTCGAAGATGTGGGATCCGATGGTAGCCGTAGTGCGGTTGCCCAGACGCAGCTGCGTGGCCTCGCGATGCGGCTTGTCGCGCACCACATTCGGCCCCGGACCGAAACCCGAAGCCGGACCGGTATAAACGCTCTCGGGGCTGATCTTCAGCCGGCTTTTCGGCAGCGGCCCGGCCACGTCGAAATCCAGATCGGTATAGCCGAGCAGGAGGCGGGTCGAGACCACATCGCTCAACTGGGCGCCGACATTGGCGTCAAAGCCGGTGCGCCCGGAATCATTGTAATCGCGGAAGCCATCGCGCTGACTGCGGCTGACCTGCACCATGGCATCGCCATTGCCGAACTGCATGCCGGCCTGCGCCGCGGCACCGAACTGACCGAAACTGCCGCCTTCCAGCAGGGCCGAGACACCCGGCGCAGAGGAGCCGGTCGGCGAGATGAAATTGAACGCGCCGCCCAGTACGGTGGCGCCCAGGCGGTTGGAGGTGTAGCCGCGGTAGATTTCGATCTCTCCGGCCTGGCGCGGATTGGCAAGGCCGACAATGTAAGAACCATCCGCCTGGTTGATCGGCAGGCCGTCCTGCAGGGCGAGGATGCCGCGCTGCACGGGATTCTGCTGCAGGCCCGAGCCGCGGATCTGGATGCGCGGCTGGTCGTTGCCGCCGAAGAAATTCTGCACCACCACGCCGGGCGAGGCGGACAGTGCATCGCCGATGGTGACGTTGGCCTTGCCTTCCAGATCATCGGACGTCACCAGGGACGTGCCGCCCGGTATGGCATCGAGGCGGCGCCGGGCCGCGTCCTCGGGGCTTTCCTTCACCCCCTCGACCGTCACCGGATCGAGCAGAATCACCGAGCCGGGGGTCGCCGACTGGGCCATCGCGCCGCCTGACATCAGACCGGCCGAGATCAGGCCGGAGGTTGCCATGGCGAAGAGGCCCGCGCGGGCCGGGTTGGCGGACGGTTTCATCAATTTCCCCCAAATCATGCAAATGATAGGCACTCTTAATTAAGTCTGAGGCACTGCCGGCAATTTGCTCTGGAACAACTTCAGGGGATTTTCCGGTTTTCGGCTATTCTGCCGGCTCGCAGAAGGGCATCACCGCTTCATGCCCCAGGGACGAGCTGCATCGCGCCAGCGTTCCAGTTCCGCCTGGATGGGACGCAGCAGCAGGTATTCGATGGTGATCACGCCGGTCACGGCCAGCAGGATCCAGGCCAGCGCGGCACCCACGTCCAGCGTAGCGCGCGACATGGCCAGCGCGCCGCCGATGCCGCCGACATTGGACAGCAGCTCGGCCATCACGGCCACCTTGATCGCCGAGCCGATCGATACCGAAAGGATGGGAAACAGATAGCTTGCCACATGACGCAGGCCGATGCTGCGCAGCCGGCCGAACGGCCCGACGCCGAAGGCCCTGGCCATGTCCTCCAGCCCGCGGTCGCGCGTCATCGCGCCCTCGGCGGAACTGATGAAAATCATCGGGGTGACGGCGACGGCAACCGTGACGATGACGGTGGCGTCGGTGGAGCCGAACCAGATCATCGCCAGCACGATCCAGGCGATCGGCGGCACGCCGATCAGCAGCGTGAGGATCGGTCGCGAGAGCCGCATGGTGGCCGGTGAATAACCCGCAGCCAGTCCGCCGATCATGCCGATGGCGACGGAAAGGCCGAAGCCTTCAAAGCCGCGCAGAATGGTCAGGCCGGCCGTGGCCCAGTTTCCGGTATCGCGCAGGATCGTCCATGCAGCGACCGAGACATCGATAGGTGCCGGCAGGATGAAATCGCCGTAGCGCTCGTTGCCTGCCTGCCACAGTGCCGCGAACAGCGCGATGCCGGCCACGCCGCTCCATCCGGCCCACAGGAAGCGGCCGAGCCTGCCCAGGCGATCCGCCAGCACGCGCGTCATTCCGCGAATCCTCAGAGGTAGAAATCAGCCGCCGGCAGTTTGCCGCCGATGATCCTGTCGTCGAATTCCGCCACCGACCGGAACACCGCCTCCAGGGCAGGCCGCGCATCGCGTGCCCGCGTGGCCACCAGATTGCTGAAGGGGATTGATCTCTCAATGATGGGCGCCGGCATCCAGAGCTCCGCGGCGCTGTCGGCAGCCGCGCGGGCAGGATCGGCATTGACCGATGCAGTCGCCGCCACCAGGCCGGCATGCAGGGCCTCCGCCACGCCGGCATGGTCGGCGAGGAAGCGCTCGGTAACGCCGATGCCGGCCTGCGGCAGCCTGGTGCCAAGGCCGGTGACGTCGTGCCAGGCCTGCTGGATGTCGATGGTGCGGAAGAGGTCGCGGGTGACGGCCTTGCTGCCTGACAGCGCCAGCGTTGCCGCCGGTTCGGGCAGGACTGCGGCATCGACGCGGCCGGTGACCAGAAGCTGGATCGCCTCCACCGGCGTGCCGGAGAAGCTGACCGCAAGATCCTTTTCCGGATCCAGTCCGTGCAGCTGCAGCAGCCGACGGAAGATCACTTCCGGCGTGTCGTTGCGGAACGGCACCGAGATGCTGCGGCCCCTCAGGGACGGAATCGACGCCAGCTTCCTGTCGACCGCCACCATGTGCAGGAGTCCGTCGGTGAGGACATTCAGCAGCCTGACGCCCAGTCCGCGGTTATAGAGATTGGCTGCCGTCTGGGTCGGCAGGATGAAGACATCCATGGTCTGCGAGGTGAGCCCGGCGCGCAGCTCGTCGGGCGAGCGCCAGGAGCGGAAGCTCACAGCGTCGGCCAGCGGCTCGAGCAGCCCGCTGGCAATGGCGTGGATCAGCGTCACCGACGGCCCGGCCGGCGGCCCCCAGATCGTCAGCTTCGCCAGGCGCGGCGCTTCGGCGATGGCGGAAAAGGCCTGCGACAGGGCCAGTGTCGCGCCGGCACCGGCCAGCAGGCTGCGCCGGCTGATGGCCGGTCCGGAACAAGGGATAGGGTCTGCCAAGGTCTGCCTCGCGAATCAATGGCACCGCACTGGTCCTGGCGATCCGGCCAGCGGCAATGCGGTTAGATCGGGAGGCTGGCATTATTGCGAATGACTCTCATTGCGCCAGATCAACCTCGGCGTCGAGATGTCCTGCGGCATGCTGTACTGGCGATCAGGCGTCCAGGCATCGCCAGAAAGAAAAAGGGGCCTTCAGATGAAGGCCCCCTGGTCATGGTTCCGTGTGAACGGGGTCAGTTTGCCGAAGCGGTCAGGTCAACCAGCTTGCCGACCGAGCCGTTCCAGGCGGAGACGCATTGCGCGCCGCAGCGTTTCGCCCAGGCCGGGAGAACCGCCTTCAGCATCGCTTCGCGGCGCAGGGCCTCGTCCGCCGGGGTCGGTGTGGTCAGCTTCATGCCGGCAGGCTTGCCTTCGCTGCAGGGACCATTGGTGTTGCACTCGATGCCGACCTGGTGCTCCTTGTCGTTCAGGGCCCAGATGTCGTCCTCCAGCTTCTTCAGGTTCGTCGTGAGGAAGCCCTGCACCTTCGGATCGAGGGAATCCCACTTCTTCTTGCTCATCACGAAGGCGATGCTGCCCCAGGTCACGGGCAGCGAGTAGACCGACTTCGCTCCTTCGCCCCATTTCAGCTGGTATGCACCCAGGGTGCCGACGATGCCGCAGTCGATCACGCCGGTGACAAGCGCCTGCTGGGTCTCGCCGATCGGCATCGGAATGCCCGACGCGCCGAAATAGCCCACGAAATCGGCCTGGGTGGCGCTCGAGGTGCGGATCTTGCGTCCCTTCAGATCGGCGAGCCCGTTCAGCGGCTCGCGGCAGAACAGCACCTGGGCCTGGTAGGACCACAGCCCGAGCAGCTTCAGGCCCAGTTCCTTCTCGTAATGCTCCGCGATCACCGGGCGGAACGTCTCCGATACCTTGCGGAAGAGCTCGAAGCTCGGGCTCAGGCCGGCAAGGTCGACGCCTTCGTTGATCGGAACGTCGCCAGCCATGTGACCGAGGAAGGGAGTCGAGCCGTCCGCGACATCGCGCTGGACGAGCCGCAGCACCTCGGGCCCCTTGAGGCCGATCTCATTGAACGGCTTGAAGTCGATCTTGATGCTGCCATTCGAAAGCTGGGGGACCTTTTCCGTCCAGAACGGCCGCTCGAGCAGGCGGCTCTGGGTGGTCACGCTGATTCCGCCGATCAGCTTGAGCTGCGTTGCCGGCAACTCCTGGGCCGCAGCTGCCCCGATCAGGGCAGCCGAAAACCCCAGTCCAAGTAAAAGGGTGCGCATGTTGTTTCTCCTCCTCAGGTGCAGCCCGGCAGAGAGTGTATACAATCCTTCCTGAGGCGGGCAACTAGAAAGCAAACGGGTAGGCTCCCTAAACAGGTCGTCAAGGATGGCTTACCCTGAATAATAGGGTTTTTCGCTAAAAATGGGACATTTCCGCTGGCGCTGATTTTTTCGATTGAATGGCACTGGGAACCGGGTTGATCCACTCGTGAATACTTGTATACAATTCTTGAGATTAAGGAGGAGCCACCATGACCGTTGCCGACCGCCAGATGGAAAAAACCGACCGTTATTTCGTGCGTTCAGCCGATGTGCCGCCTGAGCGGATCACCTCGGTGGAGGGCGTTCTGGAACAGGGGCATGTGGTGGTCCGGAAACTCATGGTCGGCGACGAGATCCTGCTTCTCGAGGTGGAGCGGAAGAAGGGGCTCATCGACCCCGTTCACAAGCATATGGACCACGAGTCCATGGGCTACCTGATCAAAGGGCGACTGAAGCTGATCATCGGCGGCCAGGAATTCATCGCCGAGCCGGGTACCTCGTGGATGCATCCGGTCGGCGTCGACCATTACAGCGAGGCTCTGGAGGATTGCCTCCAGATCGAGATCAAGTCGCCTCCCCGCAAGACCTGGAAGTAACGATCGGCAAACTCGTTTCCTTAAACTCCGGAGTGTCAGTGATGCCTGCGACGGGTACCTGGAAGAAAATGGAAGAGGCTCCCCTGACCCGGGAAAGCCTCCTGGCCGTGCTGAACAACGAGATCCCGGCGGTACGGGTCCGGAATTTCGCCAACGATGACGAATGCGCGGCCTTCGCGGCCGCGGTCGAGGCCGTGGGATACAAGTTCTACAGTGTCGCGAGGAAGATCGGCTATATCGGCCTGGCGCAGTATGAATATCGCTGGGATCGCCCCAAGACTGATTATTTCCGCGACGCCGAAACGGCTTACGGGCAGCAGCGGGAACTGATCACGCGATCCTTCGACGCGGTGCAGCGCCTGATCGACCTGCTTCAGCCCTATACGGACGGCAAGGTGAAGATTGCCGAAGAAGCCGGACTCGGCCGCTACTATGCCGGCATCGCGCGGGTGGCCGGAGAAGGCGTCGATCTTCATGCCGACTGGGCGCCGCTGAATTCGCCGTCCTATGACATCGGGCAGATCGATGCCCAGCTGGGCTGGAATTTCTATGCCGAAGAACTGATCAGCGGCGGCGAAACCACGGTCCATAACGCGCCGTGGAATCCCGAATGCAAGCCGGGAGAGATTCCGAAGAGCTACGGGCTCGACCATTCAATCGTCGAGGGAGCGCCGAAATACACCTTTACCCCGAATAAGGGGGATGTCGTGATCTTCAACACCCGGAACCCCCACGAGATTGCAGGCGGTGTCGCCGGGCCCGGTCGCAACCGCATCTCGATCGGCTCGTTCATCGGCCGCATGCCGAACAAAGATCTCGTTCTCTGGTCGTGAGGAAACATGACTGACAGTCTCGGTTGGCGGGCCAAGTTCGGAGTGCTCGTCCCTTCGACGAACACCAGTGTGCAGCCGGAATTCGACTCGATGCGGGTCCCCGGGGTCACCAACCACATCAGCCGGATCGCCATCCCGAATATCGCGCTCAACAACGACGATGACTTCAATCGCCTCATAGAGCTCATCCAGGCCGCGCAGATTCAGGCCGTCGATTCGGTCATGTCCTGCGAGCCGGACCGGATCGTCCTCGGAATCTCGGCCGAGACCTTCTGGGACGGCTACAAGGCCTCGCTCGCGCTCAAGGAAAGCCTGGAGAAGCATACGGGCCTCCCGGTCTCCATGGGATCCGACGCCTGCCGCCGGGCACTGGACCTCTTTGGCGCCAAGAAGCTGGGTGTCATCACGCCATATCAGCCCGTCGGCGACCGCAATGTTGTCCGGTTCTTCGAGGAATGCGGATACAGCGTCGTCAAGATTGTCGGCCTCAAATGCGAGAGTCCGGTCAAGATCGCGCATGTCAGCGAGGCCAGGCTGAAGGATGCGATCCTCGAAGTAAACCAGCCGGGTGTCGACGCGATCATTCAGGTCGGGACCAACCTCGCCATGGCGAGGCTCGCGGGGATCGCCGAGTCGTGGCTCGGAAAGCCGGTCATCGCGATCAACACGGCAATATACTGGGAAGCGTTGCGCTCCAGTGGAATCCCCGACCGTCTTGAAGGCTGGGGGAGTCTGCTGGCGCGCCACTGAAGCAGCCGGGAAGGAGGACGGGATGTTCCGCCAGCGATCGCCACGGGTTGCCAGCAGCGCCGTAGAGAAAGCCTATTCCGAGATCAGGGCGCGCATCATCAGCGGGCATCTGCCCCAGGGCGCGAGGCTGAAGGAAGAGGATCTCGCGCTCGAGATCGGCGTGAGCCGCACCCCCGTCCGCGAAGCGGTTCGCCGCCTCGCACAGGAAGGCATGGTGGAACTGCGGCCCAATTCCGGTGCGCTGGTGGCGAAATGGTCCGTCGACGACCTGGTTCAGCTTTTCGACCTTCGCGCCACCCTCGAGGGCTCGGTTGCGTCGCTCGCTGCCGAGAGAATGGACAGTGCCACACTGGCAACCCTCCGCACGCTGGCGCGGACCATGGAAGTGACGATGCGCGAAGGCGGGCCGCATTTCCTGGAGCGGATTGCCGAACTGAACGACAGCTTCCACAAGGGGATTCTTGCCGCTGCGGACAGCCCGCGGCTGAGCCGGATGATGGCGCAGCTGGTGGAGCTTCCCATCGTCCTCCGCACATTCAATTGCTATTCCGAGGAAGAGCTGCGCCGGAGCCTGGGACATCATGTCGAACTCGTCGCCGCGTTCGAGGCGAGGGACGCCGTTTGGGCTGAATCCGTCATGAAGGCGCATGTCCTTTCCGCCAAGCACGCCCTCGTCGCCGCCCAGAGGGCGCGCGAATCCGATACGCCGCTTGTCGCCACCGCCTGAACAGTTTCCATTTTCCGAGTGAGTCGATGAAACCCCTGTCTGACCTGGTAGTCCTGGATTTTACCCACATGCTCTCGGGGCCGTACGGCACCATGCTGCTGGCCGATCTTGGTGCGCAGACGATCAAGATCGAGCCGCCCGGAACAGGAGAGGGGACACGGAAACTGCTGGCCACGGATCCCGAACACTCGCGGGACGGCATGGGCGCCTATTTCCTCACGCTTGCCCGGAACAAGCGCAGTGTCTGCATCGACATGAAATCGGAAGAGGGCCGGGCGGTGTTCTATCGCCTGGTCGAGCGTGCGGACGTGATCGTCGAGAATTTCAGCCCCGGCGTCGCCCGCCGGATCGGCATCGACTACAAGACCGTCTCCGCCATCAATCCCCGGATCATCACCTGCTCGATCAGCGGCTTCGGCAATGACGGGCCGGGCATGAACCGTCCGGCATTCGACATGGTGGCGCAGGGCATGGGCGGCGGAATGTCCCTGACCGGCGAGGCTGATGGCCGGCCCCTGCGGGCAGGGATTCCGATCGGGGATCTCGGGGGCGGCCTGATGGGCGCCATCGGCATCCTGTCGGCGGTGCATGCCAGGTCTGTCACCGGCAAGGGCCAGCATGTCGACATCTCCATGCTGGATGCACAGATTTCCATGCTCAACTACATGGCCACAATGTACCTGCTCTCGGGCCGCAGCCCCGGGCGGGCCGGCAACGGGCATTTCGTCCATGTCCCTTACGATACTTTCCGGACCGCCAGCCGGGACCTGATCATCGCCGTCATCACCGACAATTTCTGGGCGTCGCTGGTCGAACTGCTGGGCGACCCCGATCTGGCGCAGGAGAAATATGCGGGCCAGCCCGGACGGCTGGCGGACAGGGCCTTCATCGACGAGCGCCTGCAGCAGCATTTTCTGACCAAACCCTGTGAATACTGGCTGGAGAAGCTGGAGGCGCGCCGGATTCCGTGCGCGCCGGTAAACGAACTGTCGCACGCGCTCAGCGACGAGCAGGTCCGGGCCCGGAATATGGTCGTGTCGGTCGGCCTGCCTTCTGGTACGGTCGTCGACATGCCGGGCAATCCGGTGAAGATGAGCGATTACGCCAGCGAGGAATTTACGCCGCCTCCCCGGCTTGGTGCCGATACCGACGATGTTCTTGCGAGGCTCGGGGGCTTTTCCGAGGCCGACATAGCCCGGCTCAGGCAGCAGGGCATCGTTGCTTGACCGAGAGGATGGAAGGGCATCGTGGATAACCGGGTAATCATCAACGAAGTCGGTCTGCGGGACGGGCTGCAGAACCATCCGACACATCTTCCGGTCGCCGGGAAAGTGAAGCTGTTCACCGCGCTGCGCGCGGCGGGCGTGTCGAATTTCGAGCTGACCAGCTTTGTCAGTCCGCGTGCCGTCCCCGCCATGGCGGATGCCGCGGAACTCGTACTTGCGGTGCCCCGGGAGCCCGGCGTCACGATCACGGCGCTGGTCCCGAACCGGCGCGGCTATGCGCGGGCCCGGGAGGTCGGCGTCGGCGGGATCGCCGTCGTCCTTTCGGCGACGGAAACCCTGAACCAGAAGAATATCGGCATGTCCCTGGAAACCGCGACGGCGGAATGCGTCGCGGTTATCGAGGAGGCCAAACGCGATGGCGTGTTCACGCGGGCCTACATCGCCGCGGCCTGCGCCTGCCCCTATGAGGGACGGACCGACCGGAATGTCGTCCTCGATCTGGCGCACCGGATGCTGCTGGCCGGCGCCGACGAGATCGCGCTGGCCGATACCATCGGGGCCGGAAACCCTGCCCAGGTGGAGGCGCTCTTCGGTGCTGCGGCAGAGCGTTTCGGCGCCGAGCGGATTGCCGCCCACTTCCACGATACACGCGCCATGGGGCTGACGCTCAGCTGGGTGGCGCTCAAGGCCGGTATCCGCAAATTCGATGCCTCCATCGGCGGTCTGGGCGGATGTCCGTTTGCCCCGGGGGCGTCAGGCAATCTGGCGACCGAAGACCTCACGCTGATGCTGGAGCAGAGCGGGTACGAAACCGGTCTGTCTGTTGAGGGGCTGATAAAGGCGGCGGAACTGGCCGGTGAGCTGCTCGGCAGCGCCGTCGGCGGAAGGATCACCCCCTGGTTCACGTCGGACCGGGCGCGCCGGGAAGCGAAGCTGGGTGCAGCATGATTGTCGAAATGCGCACCTACACCATCCGTCCGGGCGGTTTGCCGGTCTTCCTGAAGCATTACGAGGCCGAAGGCCTGCCGATCATCCAGCCCATTCTCGGAAATCTCCTGGGCTACTTCACATCCGAAATCGGCGAGCTGAACCAGGTCGTCCATCTCTGGGGCTATGCCGACCTTGAGGACCGGGCGAAGCGGCGGGCCAGGCTGAATGCCGATGCGGCCTGGATTGCCTTTACGCCGAAGATCCTCCCACTGATCGAGCGGATGCAGAATTCAATTCTGAATCCGACGAGCTTTTCCCCCATACGCTGAGAGGCGCGCGATGCGAATCGGTCTGATTGGGACGGCGTTCCGGCGGGACAACCCCACCGCCATCCCTCCGGAGCTTCAGGATGTTCTGGTGGCTGCGACGGAGATCCGCATCTATCCGCCGCGCCTGAGCATGTTTCCGAACAATCCCCTCGATCTCGCCATCCAGGAGATGGGGTATCTCGATGCGGGCATCACCGCCGCGGGTGACGGATGCGATGCGGTGGTCATCAACTCGGTGGGCGACTACGGCCTGGCGGCGCTGAAGTCGGCGACCAGGAAGGTTGCGGTGGGCGCCGGCGAAGCGGGGCTGCGGGTCGCCGCGGGCATCGGACGGCCATTTGCCGTAGTCACCATCTGGCCCGCGACGACCGCCTTCCTGTATCGCAAGCTCCTTCGGGAAACCGGCCTCGAAGACGCCTGCAGCGCCGTGCTCCATGTCGGCACCGACGAGGAGCAGGCCGGGCTGGGTGAGGAACAGGACTACATCGCGCGCATGCAGGGCGGCGATTCCGACGTGCTGGGGCGCGTTATCCGTGCTTGCCGCGACGCCGTGGCCGACGGCGCTGCAGCCATACTGCTCGGCTGCACCTGCATGTCTCCCGTTGCCGCCAAGATCCAGGCAGCGATGGACGTGCCGGTCATCAATCCCCTGGTCACGGCGGTGAAATACGCCGAAATGCAGGTAACGCTCGGGTTGCGCCAGAGCAGCGCCAATTTCGCGGCTGCCCATCCCGCCAG